>DASRGT010000055.1:0-19335 GCA_035650895.1 Vicinamibacterales bacterium | reverse complement strand
CAAGGAGTGGTTCCGGCCGAATCCGCCGCTCGCGCAGATCAAGTGGGGGCCGCGCAACAACACCAACATCCAGGAGTCGGCGCTCCTGTTCGCGATGAACCACGTCGCGAAGAACAAAGAGCTGTATCTCGAGAACTACTGGCTGAAGAACAAGCGCGCGATCGAAAAAGGGAAGAACGGCCCGACCTACGCGTGGGTGATCCCGGCCGCCCAGCGGCGCAAGGCCGACGCGGCCGATGCCGTCAACGAGCTGCGCGCGCAAGGCCTCGAAATTTCGCGCGCGTCCACCGCGTTCACCGCCGGCGGCGTCGACGTGCAACCCGGGGACTACATCGTCCGCGGCGATCAGCCGTACCGCACGCTCGCCGACATGTACTTCTCGATTCAGAACTACGCGCCGCAGAATCCCTCGCCGTACGACGACACCGGCTGGACGTTCCAGTACATGCGCGACGTCAAGATCGTGCCGGTGACCGACAGGGCGATTCTCGATCGAAAGATGGACCTCCTCACCGCCGACGCCAAGGCGCCCGGCGGCATCCAGGGCGCCGGCCCGGTGCTCGTCGTCGACGATACCGCCGACAACAACATCGTCGCGTTTCGGTACAAGCACAAGGACGTCGCGATGAAGGCGGCGGAAGAGGACTTCGAGCTCGCGGGACACAAGTTCCGCGCCGGCGCGCTCGTGATTCCCAACGCGGACCGTGCCGCGCTGGAGCCGTCGCTCAGCGCGCTCGGGCTGTCGGCGTGGGCCGCGGCCTCGGCTCCGAGCGTGCCGACGCACGACCTCGACCTCCCGCGCATCGGCTACGTCCACAGCTGGACGCGCACGCAGGACGAAGGGTGGGTGCGCGCGGCGCTCGACACCTACGGCATCCCGTACACCTACTTCGCCGACCAGAAGCTGAAGGACGGAAACCTGCGCGCGAAGTACGACGTGATCATCTTCCCGCACGTCGGCGGCAGCGCGCAGTCGCAGGTCAACGGAATGGCGATGACCGGGCGTGCGCCGCTGCCGTACAAGAAAACGGCGGACACGCCGAACCTCGCCTTCGTCGACTGGAGCGACGACATCCGCGGCGGCATGGGCCTCGAAGGGCTGCTGCAGCTCGCCAGGTTCGTCGAGGAGGGCGGCACCCTGATCACCGAAGGGTCGACGACGACGATCTTTCCGGAGTACGCGATCACGAGCGGGGTGACGGTGGAGAACCCGGCCCGCCTCTTCGTCCGCGGGTCGGTGATGCGCGGACGGATCACCGATCGCAGGAGTCCCATCGTCTATGGATACGACCAGACCGACCTTCCGATCTACTTCAGCCAGGGGCCGGTGCTGAACGTCGCCGGCGGGGCCGCGGCCGCATTCGGCGCGTTCGGCGGCGGGCGGGGCGGCGCGCCCGGCGAGAACCCGAACGCCGGCATCGGCCAGAACGTGACCCCAAACGCCGTGCCGCTGCGTATTCAACCGTTCGATCCCCTGACGAGTTCCGGACAAACCGCCGACGGCGCGGCCGGGGGCCGGGGCGATCGCCCGCAGGCCGACGAAAACGCGCAGCTGCGCCAACTCGCGCAGCAGTTCGGTATCGCCATCCCCGAAAGCCGCGCGCGCGTCGTGATGCGCTTCCCGCAGAACGCGAGCGAGATGCTGCTGTCTGGGACGCTGGCCGGCGGCGACGCGCTGGCCAATCGCGCGCTCGTCGTCGATCAGCCGCTCGGCAAAGGGCACGTGGTGATGTTCGCGCTGCGGCCGTTCTGGCGCTGGCAGACGCAGGGCACGTACTCCCTCGGATTCAACGCAATCCTGAACTGGAACGATCTCGACGCGGGCCAGGCGCCGCCCGCGCGCGCGACGTCGCAGCAGGAGCGGCGCTAGCCCGGCGCCCGGGCGGCCGACGATCATGTTCGAAGCCGCACGCGGCGAGCCGCTCGTTCGCAAGCCGGACGATGCGGCTCGTATCGTCGAGGCGTGCTGGGCGAAGCAGTGCCGCGCGGCGCTGCTGTATCCGGAAAACCTGACGCCCAGGTTCTTCGATCTCGGTTCCGGCGAGGCGGGCGCGATCCTCGACAAGGTTCGCCGATTCCGTGTGCGGATCGCCGTCGTGTGCCCGCCGGGCGAAGTGACGTTCAGCAGCCGCTTTCGTGAGATCCTCTGCGACGATTTCCAGGTCTTCGAAACCCGCGACGCGGCGATCGGCTGGCTCCAGAAATGAAAACACTCGCGCATCTCTTCGACAGCAACCGGCGCTGGGCGGCGGAGGTCACCAGCGCACGGCCGCGGTTCTTCGAGCGTCTCGCCGCGCAGCAGACGCCCGGCTACCTCTGGATCGGCTGCGCCGACAGCCGCGTCCCCGCGAACGAGATCGTCGGCCTCGACCCCGGCGAGCTCTTCGTGCACCGAAACGTCGGCAACGTCGTCGTCCACACCGATTTGAACTGCCTGTCGGTGCTGCAGTACGCCGTCGACGTGCTGAAGGTCGGACACGTGATCGTCACGGGCCACTACGGATGCGGCGGCGTGCAGGCGGCGCTCGACAACCGGAAGCTCGGGCTGATCGACAACTGGCTGCGGCACATCCAGGACGTCTACCGCCAGCATCAGGCGACGGTCGATGCGGTCGACGCGTCGAAGCGCGTCGATCGCTTGTGCGAGCTGAACGTGATCCAGCAGGCGAAGCACGTCTGCGAAACGACGATCGTGCAGGACGCGTGGGCGCGCGGCCAGACGCTGTCGGTGCACGCGTGGATTTACGCGCTCAAGGACGGCCTGCTGCGCGACCTGAAGTTCACCGTGGCCGGTCCCGCCGACATCGACGTGGAATACCGCACCGCCGTCAGCGCCTGAACCGGAAGAACACCGCCCGGCGGTGACCGTCGGCGTAGACGGTCGTGTGCCCCTTGTGGAGCGCGTCGATTACGGCGCCGACGAGCGCGAATTCCAAACCGCTCGTCAGCGAACAGCGCAGGTCCGACGTATTCCAGCAGCCCTCTTCGACGAGATGCGGGGCGACGACTCCGAACAGAAACCCGAGCGCGGCGCCGTCCGAGATCGGATCGCCGTCCTTTTCGATGGTCAACTGCGGGCTCGGCGCGAACACGTACGAGCCGACCGCGAGGCGCGATGCGCTGAGCGATTTCACGCGGCCCGCGATCGACACGCCGTCTTCGGTGACGACCACGCGATCGCCCTCACGGGCAACGCCGCTGAAGTCGTCGCCGCCCGCCGGAGGGAAGAGCGGCATCGACAACTGAGGCGCGGACAGGGTCCACGCCCGGCTGTCGTACACGACGACGAACTGGTCCATCGAAGCGCCGATGAACCCTCCCCACAACGCGGCCGGCAGCAGCATGACGCCGCCGCTGATTGCGCCGAGGCCGGCGCCGATGCCGATGCCCTTCCATCCGGTGCGACCGCGATCGCGTTCGATCTTCAGGCCGGGTCCGGGTTGCAGCCGACGTGAGCCGACCACGAGCGCCTCGGGCGCGACCGATACCACCTGGCCGCGCAGGGTGAGCCCGTCTTCCTGAACCCGCACCTGCTGTCCCGGCTTGAGCGCGATCGGACCGAAGTCTTCCTGCGCGTGCACGATCGACGCGCCGAGCACGATCGCGGCGACAACGACGAGTGTCCGCATGACCCACTCCTTTGGGGGATCCCCTTCGCTTCGGAATGCGTCACAAGACACAATTCAGGCTCAGGAGCATACAGATGCGAATCGGTGTGATCGGATCGGCGACGGTGGGACAAACGCTCGCGTCAGGGTTGAAGCAACATGGCTACGACGTCCGCATCGGCAGCCGGACGCCGGCGAAGCTGGCGGACTTCTCGCGGAAATCCGGCATCACCGCCGGCACCTTCGCCGACGTGGCGGCGTGGTCGGAAGCGCTCGTGCTCGCCGTCAAGGGCACCGTCGCCGCCGACGCGCTGACCGACGCGGGCATCGCGAACCTCGGCGGCAAGCTCGTGATCGACACGACCAATCCGATCGCCGACGAGCCGCCGGAGGACGGCGTGCTGAAGTTCTTCACCACCCCGAACGAGTCGTTGATGGAGCGGCTGCAGGCGACGTTTCCCGACGCCAGGTTCGTGAAGGCGTTCAACAGCGTCGGCAGCGCGCTGATGGTGAATCCCGCCTTCCCCGGCGGCGCGAAGCCGACGATGTTCTACTGCGGCAACGACGCCGCGGCGAAGGCGACGGTCGCCGCGATCGTCGATCGATTCGGATGGGGCGGCGCCGATATGGGCACCGCCAAAGCGGCGCGCGCGATCGAGCCGCTCTGCCAGCTCTGGTGCATCCCGGGCTTCCGCAACAACAGCTGGACGAACCACGCATTCCATCTGATGACGCGATAAGCTGAAGGGCGGATGTCCCGCCCCTCCGACTTCATCGTCGTCGGCGCCGGCATCGTCGGCTGCAGCGTCGCCTACGAGCTCGCGCGCCGCGGCGCGTCCGTGGAGATCGTCGACGAGCGCCCCGTCGGCATGGGCGCGACGCAGGCATCGGCCGGCGTGCTGGCGCCTTACATCGAAGCGCGCGAGGGCAGCGCGCTGCTCGACCTGACCGTTCGCAGTCTGGCGCTCTACGACGACTTCGTCGGGCGCGTCACGGAGGCGAGCGGGCAGCCGGTGCTCTACCGCCGGACCGGGACGCTCGACGTCGCGACCGACGAGCGAGGGCTGCAGGCGCTCCGCGCGACGGCGGATGTCCTCGCGACCCGCAGCGTTCCGGCGCTGCTCCTCGACGCGGCCGCGACGCGATCGGAAGAGCCGCTCGTCGCCGACGACGTGACCGGCGCGCTGCTGATCGAGGAGCACGGGTTCGTGTCCGCCCCAGAGTTGACGCGCGCGCTCGCGGCCGCGGCGCGCGTCCACGGCGCGCAGCTCCTCGAGCAGAGCCGCGTCCGCCGCATTTGTTCGCGCGACGGCGACGCCGTGGTCGAAACCGATCGCGGCACTCTGTCGAGCAGCGCGGTCGTCCTGGCGGCGGGGAGCTGGTCGAGCACCATCGCGATCGACGGCGTGGCGGCGCCGGTCCCCGTGCGGCCGGTGCGCGGACAGCTGCTCTATCTCGGATGGAGCGGCACGCAGCCGCGGCGCGTGACGTGGAGCCGCAGCTGCTACATCGTCCCGTGGGACGACGGGACGGTGCTCGTCGGGGCGACGAGCGAGGACGCCGGATTCGACGAACGGCTGACCGTCTCGGGCGTGCACGATCTGCTGCAGGCGGTCGCCGACGTGGTGCCGCACGCGTGGAGCGTCACGTTTCGCGGGGCGCGCGTCGGCCTGCGCCCGGCGACCAGCGACGCGTTGCCGGTGATCGGCCGTTCGCCTTCGATGCCGACCCTGACGTACGCGACGGGCCACTATCGCAACGGCATCCTGCTCGCGCCGCTCACCGGGCAGCTCGTCGCCGACCTGCTGCTCGACGGGCGCGCCGATCCGATGCTCGACGCGGTGTCGCCGTTGAGGTTTCCGGGGCTATGAACGTCCGCATCGTGTGCGTCGAGCGCGACGGGCAATGGATGGCACGCGCGGAACGAACGGACACCGGCGATCCGTTCGGCATCGAATGTGCGGGCGCCACCCGCGAAGAGGCGACGGCACGGCTGAACCGCTGGCTGACCTGGCAGGCCGAGCACGCCGCCGCGCTCGAGGCGCTGCAGCTCGCCGAGCGCGCGTATCATCGAACGATCGCGGGGAGTGCTTTCGCGAGCCCGACCGAAGGGCCGTCGGCGATGGAGATGCAGAAGGAATCGCTCGACGCGCTCGAAGCGGCGCGCCTCAGGCTCGACGAGGTGCGCGCGCGGAAACCGGAGTGACCATGCCGAAGCTTTCGCAGCCCGACATCGCCGCGCGGATGAACACGATTGCCGGGTGGACGCTGGACGGCGACGCGATCCGCAAGCAATTCACCTTCAAGGATTTTCTCGATGCCGTCGCGTTCGTCAATCGGCTGGCGCCCGAGGCCGAGCGCGCCGATCATCACCCCGACATCCTGATCAACTACAAGCGCGTCACGCTCACCTACACGACCCACGACTCGGGCGGGCTCACCGAGAAGGACTTCGCCGGCGCGGCGGCCGCGGATAGACTCTCGCGGACCTGATCCCATGTCTGCGGTGCAGCCCTCCAGGGCTGCGTGACGATGCGTCTGAAGAAAACCTACAGCTCGCGCGAGGTCGCCGCGCTGACCGGGTTGTCCGCGCGCCAGCTGCAGCTCTGGGATGCGGGCGGCCTGCTGTCGCCGACCGTCCGGCCGCACCGCACCGAAGCCGGCGGCTACACCGAACGCCGCTACACGCCGATCGAGCTGTTCGAGCTGCTGGTGCTCGCCGACCTGCGGCGGCGCGGGTTCACGGTCCACCAGCTGCACCAGACGCTGCGGATCCTGAAGGAGCAGTTCGGCCACCGCCTGTTCGAGGCAACCGGCGGCGGCGGGACGCTGCAGCTGCTGACGGACGGCCGCGACATCTACGCGCGGACCGAGTCGGGCGCGTTCTTCAACCTGCTGAAGTCGCCGGTGCAGCCGCTGCTGGTCGTCGGCGGCGATGATAAGCTACGCGAGCTGACCGGACGCGCGCGCGCGAGGCCGCGTGCGAAGCGGAGCGGAAAACCGCAGCGTTCATGAACCGACGCGAATTTCTCGCCGCCACCGCCAGCGCGCCGCTGCTCCCGCAGCCCGCGTCGTCAGGCGGCCGCCTCGTCGTCTGCGTGCATCAGGTGTCGTCGAACAGCTTCGACTACAGGACGTCGCTCGAAGGGTACGCGAAGGCGGGCATTCGCGCGGTGGAGGTGGTCCTCGCGAAGGCGAAGGAATTCGCCGACAAGGAGTCGCCGGCGGCGGCGCGCCGGCTGCTCGACGATCTCGGGCTGAAAGCCGTGTCGAGCAGCAACCAGCTCGGCGTCGTCGAGCCGAATCCGAACCGCGCGAAGGCGCTCGACGATCTGAAGTGGAAGTGCGAGCTCGCGCAGCGCCTCGGCGCCGATCGGCTCGTGGTCGTGCCGGTGACGACGGCGAAGATCGTGGCGGACGACTACAATCGCGGCGTCGACAACCTGCGCGAGGCGGCCGACATCGCGCGGCCGTTCAACGTGTCGCTGATGCTCGAGTTCTTCAAGTTCTCGACGTTCATCAACTGCCTGGCGACGTCGCTGATGATGGTGCGCGCGGCCGGCCACCCGAACGCCAGGCTCATGTTGGACACCTTTCATTTCTGGAACGGCCCGAGCAAGCTCGAGGACTTCGAGCGGCTGCACGACGGCGAGCTCGCGCACCTGCACTTCGAGGACACGCCCGACGATCCGCCGCGCGAGCTGATCGAGCAGCGGCATCGCGTATTGCCGGGCGACGGGATTGCGCCGCTGAAGAGGATCGTCGAGGCCGCGCGCCGGAAGAAGTACGCCGGCCCGCTGTCGGTGGAGCTGACCGATCCGCAGTTCCACCAGATGGATCCGTTTCAGCTCGCGGCGAAGATTCGCGCGGCGGTGCAGCCGTTCGTGTAGCGGCTATCGGATCGGAAAGATCTTCTCGAGATCGTCGGCCGGCCGCGGGATGACGTGGACGCCGACCAGCTCGCCGACGCGGCGCGCGGCGGCGGCGCCCGCGTCCGTGGCCGCTTTGACCGACCCGACGTCGCCGCGCACGATCGCCGTCACGAGCCCGGCGTCGACCTTCTGCCAGCCGACGAAGACGACGTTCGCCGTTTTGACCATGGCGTCGGCCGCCTCGATCATCCCGATCAGGCCCCGGGTTTCCACCATGCCGAGCGCGTCGCCGATGTCGCGTCTGTCCTTGTCAGCCATGCGTCACTGGATTCTACCCCGAGCCGCCACCGGCAGCGTGTCGACGACGGTTTCGCCTTCGACGAGGCGAACGACGTCGACGAGGTTCGAGACGGTGCACGAGTGGTTCGGGAGGATCCGCACCCGGTCGCCCGGTTCGAGCGGCGTTTCGCCGTCGACGCGCACCGTCGCGTGCTCCTCGGAGAGCCGTTCGACCAGGAGCGTCTCGTCGATCGTTCCCGCTGCGGTCAGCACGGCGCCGTGTCCCGGCGCCTTCGCGATCCCGCGTGCGCCGTCGTTCGTCAGCGTCTTGCTGCCGGCGTCGAGGATGATGCGGCCCGGATGCTTGGCGACGACGGTGGCGAGCACCGTCAGCGCGCAGTCATCGAGCGTCGCGGAGCCGAGCGACAGCTGCGTGCGGTCGAAGTACACGTAGTTGCCCGGCCGCAGCTCCGTGATGCCGCGCTGCCGCACGCTGTGGCGCAGCGTCGGCGTCGCGCCGACCGAGATCTCTTCGAGCGGGATGCCGGATGCCGCGGCACGATCGCGCAGCGCCGTCAGCGTGCCGGCCTCGCGCTCGGCGACGGCGCGCAGTTCCTCTTCGGACGCCGCGTTGTAGCCGTGGCCGGCGTGGCTGAGGAGCCCGCGCAGCCGCAGGCCGCGCATCGACGCGATCGACTGGACGAACGCGAGCGGCTCGCGGTCGGGATCGATGCCGCAGCGATGGAACCCGACGTCCACCTTGATCAGCACGTCGAGCGTCCGCCCGGCCCGCTCCATGGCCTCGGACCAGCCGCGGGCGACGCCGAGGTTGTCCACGATGATCGACATGGAGGCGCGGTCCATCACGGCGAGCAGCCGTGACGCGTTGACGGGGTTGACGGGATACGGCAGGCGGATGTCGGCGACGCCTGCGCCGGCAAACACCTCGGCCTCGCCGATCTTCGCGCAGCAGATGCCGACGGCGCCGCGCGCGATCTGCATCTTCGCGATCGCCGGCGACTTGTGCGTCTTCGCGTGCGGCCGCAGCCGCATGCCGGCCGACGCCGCCATCTGCTGGACGCGATCGATGTTCCTGGAGAGTCGCGCGTGATCGACGAGGACCTGGGGCGTCGGCAGCTCAGCGAGCAGCATCGACCAACAGTATCACCACCGGGAACACGGCAGCGCGCGCCGCGCTAGGCGAAGAGCCCCGGGAATCGCGCGGCGCTGACGGCGTAGCCGGGAAACACGGGGCGCGCGTCGGGGATGCCGAGGTGGCGCACGACGACTTCCGCGAACACGTCCCGGAAATCCGTGGTGACCGCGAGATCGCGTCCGTCGTAGCGGCGATCCACCGCGAGGCCCGGCCATCGCCCGTACACGCGGCCGCCGCGAACGCCGCCGCCGATCACCATCATCGCGTTGCCGTGTCCGTGATCGGTGCCGCGGTTGCCGTTCTCGTTGACCGCACGCCCGAACTCCGACATCGTCAGCACGACGGTATCCGCCATGCGATCGCCGAGATCGACGACGAGCGCGGAGATGGCGTTGCCGAAGTCGTCGAGGCGCGATGCGAGCTGGCCCTGGCCCGCGCCCTGGTTGACGTGGGTGTCCCAGCCGCCGAGGTCGGCGAACGCGACCTCGAGGCCGACGTCGGCCTTCGCGAGCTGCGCGATCTGCTTCAGGGACTGGCCGAACGGGCTGCGCGGGTAGTCGGCGCCGTGCTCGGGCTGGTACTGCGACGGATTTGCCGCCTGCAGCATCTTGATCGCCTCGAACGCTTCCCTGCCGGTGACGTTCAACTGCGTGTTCGGCGACACGCCGTACGCGCGCTCGAAGAGCGCGCTCACCTTGTCGCTGGCCTGGCCGGCGCGAATGCCGAACTGGTCCACCTGGTGGAGCGCGAGCGCGGCGGCGGAGCCCTGCAGCATGCGCGGCAGCTGCGAGGCGACGGCGACGGCGCGAAACGGCGTCGCGTCCTGGTCGCGCTTCGCCTGCAGATAGCGGTTCAGCCAGCCGTCTCCCGTGCTCTTGACGCCGGGCGTGGCGGTCTCCATGTAGTCCTGCGCGTCGAAGTGCGACCGCGTGCTGTCGGGCGAGCCGCACGCGTGCACGATCGCCAGCTCGCGCGCGTCCCAGAACGGCTTCAGCGCGCGCAGCCGCGGATTGAACCCGAAGAACCCGTCGAGATCGATGGCGCCGTCCTCGACGGCGTTGGGCCGCGCGATGGCGATGCTCGGACGCGAACGGTAGTAGTCGGCGTCGCCGTGCGGCACGACGACGCTGAGGCCGTCGACGGCGCCGCGCTGGAAGATCGCGATGAGGCGCTTGGCCCGCGCGCCGGCGGCGAGCGCGGTCCGCGACAGGAAGCCGGGCGCGAAGCCGAGGCTGACCATCGCGAAGGCGCCGTTCCTGAGAAAGACTCGACGTGAAACCATGGTGCGATCCTGAGGGTCGTCGCCCTCGTTATCGGTCCTACCGTTTCTGAAAATCAGGTCCGCCGATGCGCAGCGCGAGGTCGTCGGGCGGTTCGTCGACCGCGACGGCAACGCCGTTCAGCCGCTGGTTCGCGAGGCGGACGGCGAAGTTCATGCGATCCACCAGCGCGCCGGTGTTGACCCACGCGTCCGCCGTCTCCTTGTAGCCGGTCGGCGGCTGGCATTGATAGAGCGGCATGCCGAGCTGCTGCAGCGTGCGCACGATCGGCGTCGCATCCTGCACGTCGGCGCCGGTCGCGCGCAGCGCGGAGACGACGAACTCGAAGGGCGTTTTCATCTTCGCGCCGACCGCGTCGGCCGCGAGAAATTCGGGCGACGCGAGGATCGTCCGCACCACCTCGCGCAGATCGCCGTCGGTGTCGCGGAAGCGCTTCGCGGCGCGGTCGACGAGCGCCGGCGGCGGCACGTCGCCGACGAACCGCCGCGCCAGCGCCGTCGCGATGAACCGCGCGGTCGAGGGGTGCTTCGCCAGGATGTCGAGCACCTGCTCGCCGTCCGATTCGCCGCCGCCCGCCTTGATCACATGGCCGAGCACGATCTTCTGTCCCGCGTCGTGGAGCGCCGGGCGGAAGACGAAGCCGCCGCCCGCGCGCGGCCTGTCGATGGTCCAGCCGGTGAAGCAGCGCGCCACTTCGGTGACGTCTTTCTGCGTATAGCCGCCGTCGACGCCGAGCGTGTGCAGCTCCATCAGTTCGCGCGCGTAGTTCTCGTTCAGGCCTTTGGGCGCGTTCGGGTTCTTCGGCGGCACGCGCGGCGGCGGCTGCACGAGCATCGGCCCGAACGGGCCGCGCACCACGCGCGGCCGCGGCGCCGGCGCGTGCGGGCCGTTCGGATCCGCCGACATCCAGTTGTCGAGGTAGAAGAGCATCGCGGGGCTCTTCGCGTCCGCTTCGAGGAGATCGCGGAATTTGCCGAGCACGCGCGGGCGGATGACGTCGCGCTCGTACTCCGGCAGCATGAAGCGCACGGGTCCCTTGCGCGCGTCCACGTTGAAGTGGTTGAACCAGAAGTCGGTCAGCACTTCCTGCAGCTGGCGCTCGCTGTAGATCGCGCGCAGCACCTTCTGCTCGGAGAGTTCGAGGACGACGCTGTTCGCCTTGCGGTCGGCAGGGGTCGGCTCCTCGCCCGCTTTTTTCGCCTTGCGCGCATCGATCTGCGGCTGCTCGATGGTTTCCGCGATTGCACGCGAGCTCATGCGGAGCGTCGTGAGCGGCGCGAGCCGGGGCTCGACGTCGCGGTCGGGCAGGCGCTCGGGATGCAGCTGCTGGTCGATATAGCGGTCGAGGCCCATCGCCTGCACGCGCTCGATGTCGCCCGGACGCGGACCGAACGCGATCCGGTTCAGCACGTGGGCGACGGTAGCCTGGTCAGGCGCCGGCTTCGGCGCGGCCGGCAGGGTCGCGACCGCGAGCGCAAAAACGACAGGTGTCAGACACCGCATGTAGATAGTTAGACCGTGCAGCCGCGTCGGGGTTTAACAAACTGCCATAAAATTTGCCGACCATGACACTTTTCGGCCGTTTGCTCGCCATCCTGCTCCTTTTCGTCCAAACGACCCCGGCGACCCGCGGCATCCTCGTCCAGCACGCGCAGCTCATCGACGGGACCGGCGCGCCGGCGCGACGGGCCGACGTCCGTGTCGCCGGCGACACGATTTCGGCGGTCGCGGCGCGCCTCGATCCGCGGCCCGGCGAGCGCGTCGTCGACGCGACCGGCCTCGTCCTCGCGCCCGGCTTCATCGACATGCACAGCCACGCGGACCGCGGGCTCGACGACATGCCGGACGCGGCGACCCAGGTGCGCCAGGGCATCACGACGGCCGTCGTCGGCCAGGACGGCAGCAGCGAGCTTCCCGTCGCCGACTTCTACGCGCACGTCGCGCAGCTGCACCCCGCGATCAACTACGCGACCTCGGTCGGCCACGGAACGGTACGCAGCCGCGTGATGGGCGACGACTTCAAGCGGTCGGCGACCGCGGACGAGATCGACCGGATGAAGGCGCTCGTGGACCAGGGGATGCGCGACGGCGCGATCGGCCTCTCGAGCGGCCTCGAATACGATCCCGGGTTCTACTCGAAGACCGACGAGCTCGTGGCGCTCGGCTCGGTCGTCGCCCGCCATCACGGGATCTACTCGAGCCACGTCCGCAACGAAAACGAAGGCGCGTTCGACTCGTGGCGCGAGGCGATCGAGATCGGCCGCCGCAACGGCATCCCCGTCGAGATCTCGCACATCAAGCTCGGCGTCAAGCCGGTGTGGGGCCGCGCCGCCGAGGGCATCGGCATCATCGACGCCGCGAAGCGCGACGGCGTCCGCGTCATGGCCGACTGGTACCCGTACACCTACTGGCAGTCGTCCATGTACGTGCTGATCGAGACGCGCGACTTCGCGAACCGCGCGGCGTGGGAGAAGGGGTTGAAGGACATCGGCGGGGCCGCCAACGTGCTGATCACGAACTACCGTCCCGATCCGTCGCTGAACGGGAAGACGCTCGCCGACATCGCCGCGGCGCGCGGCGCCGACGCCGTCACGACCGCGATCGACATGATGAAGACGGCGGGGCCGAACACCGGCGTCATCGCGACGTCGATGTCGGAGGACGACCTGAAGACCTTCGTCAAGAGCCCGGACGTGCTGATCTGCTCCGACGGCAGCCTGACGGGCCGGCATCCGCGCGGCTACAACACCTTCCCGCGCGTGCTCGCGCGCTACGTCCGCGACCTGCAGCTGATCACGCTGCCCGACGCGATCGCGAAGATGACCGGGCGGTCGGCCGCGCAGCTCGGCTTCGCCGACCGCGGCATCGTCTCGCCGGGCAGGAAGGCCGACCTCGTGATCTTCGACGCGGCGGCGATCCAGGATCATGGCACGCCGGCGGATGCGTCCGCCGCGCCGACGGGCATCTCGTACGTGATCGTCAACGGCGAGGTCGTGCTCGACCGCGGCACGATCACGAGCGCGCGTCCCGGCCGCGGCCTGAAGCGCGCATCGTGACGATCGTTCCGGCCGAAGGCGCGATCCTCGACCGGATCCTGTCGGCGACCTTCGAGATCTGGCACGAAGGGCTCGCCCGCGCCGCCTACCCGCGCTACTACACCGGCCAGCTCGCCACCGCATGGGGACGCGCGAACCTCCGCCGGTGGGCGCTCGTCGATCGCGGCGAGGTGCTCGCCAGCGTCAAGACGTACGCGTTCGACGCGGTGCTCGACGGACGCGACATCCGCGCGATCGGCTACGGCGCCGTCTTCACGCAGCCGGCGCACCGGGGCGCAGGATACGCGCGCACGCTGCTCGACGAGATGCTGCAGCGCGCGGCCGCCGACGGCTGCGACGCCGCGCTGTTGTTCTCGGAAATCGGCGCGCCGTACTACGAGCGCCTGGGGTTCGCCGCCATCCCGACGTTCGACGTCACGCTGCGCGTCCGCGAGGACGCCCGGCGCGGCGCGCCGGCCACCCTCGTCCGGTTCGGCGACGATCGCGACCTGGCGGATGTCGCGTCGATGGGCGAGACGCGAGGCGCGCCGTTTCGATTCCGGCTGCGGCGGACGCGCGAGCTCGTGCAGTACGCGCTGACGAAGAGGCGCCTGCTCGCCGGCCTCAGCGCGCCCGGCGAACGGGCGGTGCAGTTCTTCGTCGCCGAGGAAGGCGGGTCCGCAGCGGCGTATGTCGTCGTCTCGACGCGCGGATCGACGTGGACGGTCGAAGAGGCGGGCGATCGCGATCCGGCCGGCGCACGCGTCGGCGCGATCCTCCAGGCGCTGATCGCGCGCGATCCGGCGGAGCGTCGGCCGCAGATCGTGGCCTGGCTCCCCGGCAACCTGCGTCCGCCGCAGGTCGACATCCTCGCCGATCAGCCGGCGCGCGACGCGATGATGATCAAGCCGCTGACGCCGGCGGGAACGCCGGTCCCGCCCCTCACCCGCGGCGACGTCTTCTACTGGCGCGCGGATCTGTTCTAGGGCTGCGCCGACGTCAGCTTCAGATCCACCGTCTTCGTCTCGCCATCCATCAGCGAAAACGATGCCGCGCGGCTGCGGACGCTGTCGAGGAATTCCGGATCGCCGTTCTGTCCCGGCTCGAGGCGATCGACCGCAACGATGTAGTAGTCGCCCGGCGGAAGGCCGCTGATCTTGAAGCGGCCGTCCTGGTCCGGCCGTCCGGTGGCGAGGTATCGCGAATTCGGCGTCCACCGCTCCTTGTCCTGCGCGAAGACCACCGCCGCGTAGTCCGTCGCCTGATCGCCGCGGCCGTTGGTGACGAGGCCGGAGACACTCGTGAGGCGGTTGGTCAGCTCGACCTCGATGCCGGAGATGTTCTCGTTCGCCTTGAACTCGATGCCGCTGTCGGTGACGTCGGTCGCGTTGACGCGCACCGACTTGATCGTCCAGCCGCGCGGCGATTGGCCGAACCCTCCGAAGCTCAGACGCATCCGGCCGGGCGACGACTTGATCTCGAAGGTGAGATCGTCGGCGACGCGGACCGGCGGGGGCGGCGGCACGCCGTCGAAGACGGTCGGGAATGCCGTCAGCACGATCGGCGTGGGCAGCTGCTGCGCCGCCGCGGGGTCGACGATGATCCGGCCGGTGCCGACGCTCGGAGGCGCCGCGATCAGGTGGACGTCGGAAATGTCGTCGCCGGCGACAACGAGCCTGGCCGACGCGAACTCGGGCTCGCCGGCCGCCGGGCCCATCCGCTGCACGCGCAGCGTGTACTCGCCCGGCGCGACGTTCGTCACCGTGAACGTGCCGTCCGGCTTCACCTGGCCGCCGGGCATCATCGTGAAACCGAACCCGCTCGTCTGCGACACGAGCACCATCGCCGGCGTCATCGGCTTGCCGTCGCTCCCGATCGCGGTCCCGGTGATGCGCGCCGCCTTGATCGGCCGCAGCATCATCTGCACGTCGTTCACGTCCTGGCCGGCGGCAATCGTGATCCGCTGCGCCTCGCCGGCGTTGGTCGTTCCCGGGAAATACGTCAACGGGTACGCCGTGCGATCCTGCGGGTTGCCCTGGCCGTTGACGTTGATGCCGGTCTGCCGCCACGTCGCGGTGAGGTAGTACTGCCCGGGAGGAACGCCGAACACGCGGAACTCGCCGAGGTCGTTGGTGGACGACATGCGGCCGGTCGGGACGAGCGTGCGGCGGCCCTGCACGTACTGATAGCGCTGCGCCGCGACGGAGATCTCGGACATCGGCTCGCCGAACTCGTCGACGACGCGCCCGGCGATGACGCCGCCGCGCGGCAGCGAGAGGTCGAGCCGCTCCACGGTCTGCCGGTCGAGAATCTCGAGCGGCTTCGGCGCATCGGTCGGCCGCTGCTGCCCGTACGACGTCGTCACGTAGCTGCCCTTGCTCGCGGAGATGGTGTACCGCCCGGGCCGCACCCCGGTGAACTCGTACGCGCCGTTCGCGTCGGTCGTCGCGAGGCGATTCTCCCGAATCTCCCCGGCGAAGATCCGCACCTGCGCCTTGCGCAGCGGCTGGCCGGTGTCGCCGGCGAACACGTGGCCGCGGATCGTCGCGGTCCCCTCGGGAGGCGCCGTCTGCTGCTGTTGCTGGGGAGGACGGATCTGTTGCGGTCCGAGGAGCAGGGCGGCCGCGAGCGCGAGCGTCGACAGCATGGAGCCTCGCGAGAAATCAGAATACCGGCGCCGGCGTCACCGGCAGATCGACGGTCTTGGTCTCGCCGTCCGCAATCGAGAACCTGGTGGCATGCTCGCGCGCGAGCGCGAGGAAGTCGGTGTCGGTCCAGGCATTCGGCTCGACGTCGGTCATCGCGACCGCGAAGTAGTCGCCCGGCAGCAGCCGCGCGTGGAACTTGTCGTCGAGCCCCGGCCGGCTGACCGCGAGCCACCGCCCCTGGACCGTCCAGCGGACCTGGTCCTGCGCGAAGACGATCACGAAGGCGTCGCGGACGACGGCCCCGGCCGCGTCGGTCACCGTGCCGACCGCTTCGCTGCCGTGGTTCGTCATCTCGACGACGACGTCCTCGACGCCGCCGTTGGGCGGCACGTCGATGCCGCTGTCGCCGACGTCCGCGTTGCCGTAGATGACGCGGTTCAGGCGCCAGTTCGCCGGCGCGTTGGGACCGTTGCCGCCGCCGGTCGGCGCGACGCGCAACTGCACATGTCCCGCCATCAGCTGAATTTCGAACGTCCCGTCGTCGTTGATCTTCGCGGCGTTGCGGACCGGCTGGCCGAGCGCCCATTCGCGGATCGCGCCGAGGTCGAGCGAGGACGGTTTCGGCGGCGCCGAGCCGTTGCTGCTCGACGTGAACGCAATGCGCCCGCGAATCGTCGACGGCCGCAGCATCATCAGCTGCAGGCCCGAGACGTCGCCGCCGGCGACCGTGACGTCGGCGACGGCGCCGTCCTGTACGCCAGCGTTCGGCGCGCCCATCGCGCGCACCGTGTACTCGCCGGGCGGCACGCCGGTGATCGTGAACTGGCCGTCGGGGCGGATCGGGCCGCCGAAGTTCATGAAGGTGGCCATCGTCTTCGGCATCATGTTGACGAATCCCGTGGCGGCCGGACGCCCCTCCACGTCGACGACGGTGCCGGTGATCTTCGCCGTCTGCACCGGCAGGAGATTCAGGGTGAGGCCGGCGATCGTCTGACCGGGCGCAATCGTCATGCGCTGCGCCTCGGCGACGTTCGCCGTGCCGGGATAGAACGTCGGCGCGTAGCCGGAGCGATCCGCATTGTCGTCGGCGGTCGGACCGAAGTTGCGGAGCGTCGCGGACACGTAGTACTGCCCCGGCGTCAGACCGTAGATGCGGAACTCGCCGAGATCGTTGGTGCCCGATCCGCGGCCGCTCGGCAACAGCCGCCGCGTTCCCTGGATGTACTGGTAGCGGTTCGCCTGAACGCTGACGTCGGTCACCGGCTCGCCGAACTCGTCGACGATCCTGCCGCTGATCGCGCCGGTGCGCTGCATGCGGACGTCGATGCCGGTGAGCCGCTGTCCGTCGGCGAGCGGGATCCGCTTGCCGGGTCCTTCCGGCCGCGGCTCGCCCCAGGAGGTGCGGACGTAGTTGGCCTTCAGCGCGACGATCGTGTAGGTGCCCGCGGGCAGGCGCGCGATCTCGTATCGGCCGTCAGCGCCGGTCAGCGCGCTGCGGCCCTCCACCTGGTTCGCGTTCGGGCCGGCGCGCACCTCGACGCGCGACAACGGGTGGCCGGTCGCGTCGGTGATGCGGCCGCTGATGCTGCCGGTGCCGGTGTCGGAGGACGTATCGCGCGCGGGCGGTTGCGTCCAGCCGACCGACGAAATGCCCAGGGCCAGGAGACACAGAAACGCCCGCGCCATGTCGTGCTCCGCTATTTCGAATCCAGCTTCCGTCCCGCGTTCAGCTGATCGAAATTCATCAGCGCGTTGAACACGAGGAAGTAGCTGCCCTCGGTCTCGCCCCGCCAGATCGGGTTGTTGGAGAACAGGACCACGTGGCCCTTCTCCAGCGGCACGTCGACGACGGCCGCGTGCTGCGCGATCTCGTTGCCGTTCTCGACCAGGCCCGACACGAGCAGGTCGCGCGTGTCGGCGTACCGCAGGACGACGCGCGGCCGCATCGCGGGCGGAATCACGTTGATGCCGTTGCGCAGCTGCTCCGTCGTGACCGGCGCCGCCTGCCACGCGTCGACGCGCGGCTCCTGTGGCACGTCGGCGGGCGTCCGTCCCTGCGGCACGTCGACGTCGTCCTGCTGACCGCGGCCCGTCGGACGGTTGCCGCCATCGTCGGGACCGAGGCGGCGGCCGCCGCGCGCGCCGTAGATGCTCGAGACGTTGAAGATCGGGCCGTTGTCGCACCAGATCGCGAGGTTGTCGGCGTAGCCGTACGCCAGCGGGCTCGTGGCGTCCACCATCTTCGAGCGGACGACGCTGCCGACGATGCGCATGCGCTGACGCGCGGCGACCGTGAGGCCCGGCGTCAGGCCGGTCGATGCCGCCAGCTCCGCCGTGTCCATCGACGTGATCAGGAGCCCGCCGTTGCGCACGAACTGCTGCAGATGCTCGACGCCGCTCCAGCCGAGCCCCGGGCGCATGTCGTCGGTTTGATCCTCCGATCCGAGGTTCGGCGTGTCGGACGTCTTCTTCCACGGCAGCGGGTTGCCCCACATCGGCATGCCGTTGACGATGGCCTCGGTGCCGCGGCCGACCGGCGCGAACACGATGACGTCGAACCGCGCATTGAGGTTGTCGTCCTTCGCCACCTGCTGGGTGTTGATGTACGTGAACGGCACCTTCGCGTCGTCGAACGCGTGGCGCCACCAGCCTTCGGTCTGCGTGGACAGCCAGGTGTGCAGCACGGCGATGCGCGGCGCGCGCAGCGGATGCGTCCTGACCGACGGCGCCGACGCGACGGCCGTCACCTGCAGGCCGAGATCGGCGGCGGCCTTTTGCATGTCCGCCGCCGGTACGTTCCTGATCACGAACGATCCGCGGTTGAATTTCCGGCCGGCGAGCTCGAAGGGCTCCTCGGCCGCGTCGAACGACGCGTCCTTGAAGCGGTAGCGCAGGGTGACGAGCGCGGGGTCGGTGTTGTGGTCGACCAGGAAGACGCTGCCGGTGTCTGACACCGATCCCTTGGCGCGCACGTCCGACACCTTTTCCGCCGGCGCGTCGAGCACCTTCACGTCGGTGATGCGGACCGCCTGCGTGTTGAACAGCTCGGGAAACGTCCAGCCGGTGTCGTCGTACGGCGTCCGCTGCGGATCGTTCGGGCTCCAGTACTGGTAGTCGAGCAGCGAGTCGGCGATGCGGCTGTACGGCTGATCCATCCGGACGATATACGACCCCGCCGGGAACGTCCGCGTCGTCGGCCGCCCTTTGTCCTGTTGCTCTTTCCCCTGCTGGCCACGGCCGTCCCGCCCGTTCCGTCCATCGTCCTGCCCGTTGTCCGTCGTCGGCCGCGCCTCGGTCTTTTTCACCGGCAGCGTGACCGTGAACGGCGCCGTTGCACGCGAAATCTCGACGCCCTGCCGCTGCAGCACCTTCAGGAGGCTCGCCTGCGCGCCCGGATGCGGATCGTCGGCCGGGAGCACGTACGCCGCCGGTCCTTCCGTTTTCGCCTTGAGGATCG
>DASRGT010000054.1:0-294607 GCA_035650895.1 Vicinamibacterales bacterium | reverse complement strand
CGATCGCGCGAACGCTGACCATCGAAGAAGGGAAGCCCCTTGCCGAGTCGCGGGCCGAGATTCTCGGGTCCGCAGACATGATCGACTGGTTTGCAGAGGAAGCGCGCCGCACCTACGGGCGCGTCATTCCGGCGCGCGCCGAAGGCGTCTACCAGTTGATCCTCAAGGAACCCGTCGGGCCGGTTGCTGCGTTCTCTCCCTGGAATTTCCCGGTAAGTCTCTCGGTGCGGAAAGTCGCCGCTGCACTCGCGGCGGGCTGCCCGGTGATTCTCAAAGGCGCCGAGGAGACACCGGCCGCGTGCGGCGAGCTGGTTCGCGCATTCCAGGAGGCGGGTCTGCCGCCCGGTGTGTTGAACCTTGTGTTTGGTACGCCGGCGCAAATCTCCGAGTTCCTCATCCCGCACCCGATCATTCGGAAGGTTTCGTTTACCGGATCCACGACGGTTGGGCGCCAGCTGGCGGCGCTTGCCGGACGGTACATCAAACGGATCAGTCTCGAGCTGGGTGGCCACGCTCCTGTGGTCGTGTTCGACGACGCCGACGTTGACGCGGCCGCCAAAAGCCTTGTCGCCCTGAAATATCGCAATGCGGGTCAGGTCTGCATCGCGCCGACGCGGTTTCTCGTCCAGCGTGGGGTGTTCGATCGTTTTGTTGCAACCTTCACGGAGACGGCCGCCGCGATCAGGGTCGGCAGCGGTCTCGAGGCCGACACGACGATGGGCCCGCTCGCTCACGAGCGACGGCTCGAAGCGGTCGGATGCCTCGTCGCCGACGCCATCGAAAACGGGGCGGAACTGCAGATAGGCGGCGATCGCGTCGGATCGAGTGGGTTCTTCTTCGCGCCCACGGTGTTGACGTGCGCGCCTGCTCGCGCTCGTGTGATGAACGAGGAGCCGTTCGGGCCCGTCGCAGCGATCACGCCGTTCAACGCGTTCGATGAAGCCGTGCAGGAGGCGAACCGGTTGCCGTATGGATTGGCGGCCTTCGCATACACGAAATCGACGCGCACCGCGACGCTCATTGCGTCGGCTATCGAGAGCGGAATGGTGACGATCAATCACCATGGTTTCGCGCTGCCCGAAGTGCCATTCGGCGGCGTCAAGGACTCCGGATACGGCTCGGAAGGCGGCCCTGAAGCGATCGAGTCGTATCTGATCAGCAAGTTCGTGTCACAGGCGGGAATCTAACGAGCGACACAGGGGACGAGATGCGAGCGTGGCGCGTGCACGCGTGGGGCGAGCCGGAATCGATGCGGCTCGAGGAAGTAGAACCGCCTCCGGTGGGTCCCGGAGAGGTGCGCATTCGCAACCACGCCGCTGCGCTCAATTTTTTCGACATCCTCCAGGTTCAGGGGAAGTACCAGCTGAAACCACCGTTTCCCTTTGTTCCAGGCGCCGAGGTTGCCGGTGTGATCGACGACGTTGGCGTGGACGTCGAGGGCTTGGTACCCGGTGAGCGCGTGATGGCCATCTCGCGCGGAAACGGCTTCGCTGATTTCAGCGTCGTCAAGGCGTCGAACGTGTTTCGATTGCCCAACGAGATGACGTTTCCCGAAGGTGCGGCGATCCCGATCGCGTATCACACCTCGTATTTCGCACTGCATCTGCGCGGGCAGCTGCGCACCGGCGAAACGCTCTTGGTACACGCTGGCGCGAGCGGCGTCGGCATGGCGGCGATTCAAATCGGCCGCGCGCTCGGAGCTCGCGTCATCGCGACGGCAAGTACCGAAGCGAAGCGCGAGTTCGCGCGCGCGCAAGGCGCGGAACTGGCGCTCGATTACGCGACCGACGCGTGGGTCGATCGCGTGAAGGACGCAACGGATGGCGTGGGCGCTCACGTGATCTACGATCCCGTTGGCGGAGACGTGTTCGACCAGTCCACGAAGTGCATCGCTTCGGAAGGGCGGCTCCTGGTGGTCGGCTTCACGAGCGGCCGGATTCCGACGATCGCGGCCAATCGGATCCTGCTGAAGAACATGGCCGTCGTTGGCGTCTTATGGGGCGGCTATCTCCAGGCGCATCCGGAGTATTCAGCCGCGGTGCATGCCGCGCTCTCCGAGTTGTACGATCAGCGCAAAATCCGACCGTCGATTGGTGCACAGTGGAGTTTTGAGGACGCGCCAAGCGGGTTGCGGGAGCTCGCCGCTCGCAAAGTGCTCGGCAAGGCAGTGCTCGTGATGTAGCCGTACAACTGAGCAAGGGTCGCGCAATTGCTGTGCACCCGAATTCGCGGGCGTCTTGGTGCCGATTTGTGTTCGGGATGGCTCAATTGGGTCGAGATTTCCGCAAAACGACGATCGATAGCGGTCCGATCTAACGACCGTGCCGAATGAGTATTAGACAGCGACCGCTCGACAAGCGCAGCATGCGGCCGCAGGTTTGCCGTCCGAACGTACGGTACTCCGCACGAAACAGCCAAGGGCACGTCGGTGTGACGCACCACCCGGAGGCGCAGTGGCGAAGACGCTCGTAATCGCGGTGCTCGGTGTTGGTGTTGTGCTGGCGAGTCAGCTCCGGAATGTCTCGACAGCCGCCGCATCGAAGCCCACGCTCACGGTCCAGGACTACATCGACATCTACAATCTTTACGGGATCTATACCCGGTACTTCGATATGGGCGCCGACGACGGCACGCGATACGCCTCGACGTTCACGCCCGACGGCGAATTCGGGCAAAGCGGTACTCGAGTCGGCCGCGAAGCCCAGAAGGCCGCGTTCATGAGTTCCGACAACATGCTGAAGCGCGACGGTCGCTCGCGGCGGCACACGACAACAAACATCGTCGTCTCGCCCAGCCCTGAGGGCGCGCGAGGATCAGCGTATCTGTTGATTTACAACATCACGGCGGTGCCGCCGTTCGTTGAGGGCGGCGGCCTGTACGACGACTGGCTCGCCAAGACGAGCGACGGCTGGAAGTTCAAGAAGAGGGCCTACTACACGTTCCCGACATTCAAACCGGGCATGCCGCAGGGAATGGACTTTTTGTTTCCGAAGGTCCCGAAGTAGAGACGCGGAGGGCGGACGTAATGTCGAAGAAGATGTTTGCGATGATTGCAAGCGTGCTGCTGGTCGGCGGCACCGCGTGGGAGGGCGTATCAGCATCGGAAACCAGGTCGAAGTTCACCGTGCAGGACTGGATCGAGATCTACAACCTGTACGGGATCTACACGCGCTACACGGACATGGGCTACGGCGACGATGGCAGCAACTACGCCTCGATGTTCACGCCAGATGGCGAGTTCAATAACAACAATCGCGCGAACAATCCACGGGTCGGGCGCGAAGTGCAGAAGACCACTATCCACAACCAGCAAGCTGGTTGGGTCAAGGACGGCCGTTCGGTCCGGCACACGACGACCAACATCGTGATCGAACCGAGTCCCGAAGGCGCCCGGGGCTCGGCCTACCTGCTGATCTTCAACATCACGGCGACGCCGCCGTTTGTCGAGAGCGGCGGTCTCTACGACGACTGGCTCGTGAAAACGCCCGAGGGTTGGAAGTTCAAGAAGCGCATTTACTACACGTTCAACACATTCAAGCCCGGGATGCCGCAGGGCATGGATTTTCTGTTTCCGACCATCAAGAAGTATTAGGGGCGAAGCCAAACGGAGACGTCGATGTCCAAGAAGGCTGCTGCGGTGATTCTCGGGTTTGCGCTCGTGGCAACAGGTGCGCACTGGAAATACGTGACGGCGGCAGGATCGAAACCGATGCTGACGCCGCAGGACTACATCGATATCTACAACCTGTATTCGATCTACACCCGCTACACCGACATGGGGTACGGCGACGACGGCACGAACTACGCGTCGATGTTCACGCCGGATGGATCGTTCGGAACCGGCAATCGCGTCGGACGCGAGGCGAACAAGACCGCCATCCACAATCAGCAGGGCGGCTGGGTGCGCGACGGTCGATCGGTGCGACATACGACGACGAACATCGTGGTCGTGCCGAGTCCGGAAGGCGCGCGCGGGTCTGCCTACCTGCTCGTCTTCAACATCACCGCCGTGCCGCCGTTTCCGGAAGACGGCGGTGTGTACGACGATTGGCTCGTCAAGACGAACGAAGGGTGGAAGTTCAAGAAGCGCCTGTACTATCGAAATCCGACGTTCAAACCCGGCATGCCGCAGGGAATGGACTTTCTCTTTCCGACGATCAAGTAAGTCCGTGCGATGAGGTTTCGTATGCGATCCAGCGTCTGGTCGTGTGTCGGGGTGCTCGCGCTCTCGCTCTCGGGTGTTCTGTTGGCGCACGGACAGGCTCCAGCCCGCGGAGCCGGCGACCAGGCCCAAGGACGCGGGCAGCGAGGCGGGCGCGGCCCGGATTGGCATCCTCTGCCGCCATTGGCCCTCGAGGCCGGCGCGACGCAGGCCGACGTGACGAGAGCGCTTGCCGCAGCGCCTGCGAATCTCGCCGCCGACGCGACCGTGATCAAGTGGAAACAGGATTTCACGTACGACGTCTTGCGGAAAGGGCTGAATCGCCTGGTCTGTTACGACCTCTCCGGGCGCCCGGCGCATCCTGCGTTCGAAGCAGAGTGCACCAGCATCGGCAACCTGCCGCGTGTCGCGCAGAGTCTGAAGTTCGAGGCCTCTGATCAGCGGCAGGCACTCCTCGACACGGCAGAGAACGAGGGCACGCGGGTGAAGCCCGAGTTTGGATCGGTCTGGTATCACCTCATGGGACCGGCCCGCTGGCAATCGCACGCGCATATGACGATCGCTGTGCCAGGCGCCACGACGCAGACGCTCGGCTTACCTGACAACGGCAAAAGCGGTGGAGTCTGGATCATGAACGCGGGCACGACGACCGCTCATCTCATGATCCCGAACGAAGTGCCATCGCCGCTGTCAGGGGGCGGTGGTCCGGGGAACAATCCGCTGCCGCTCGAACCGGGCGCCGTGCAGGCCGAGGTCAATCGAATCGTGCTCGCCGCGCCGGCAGATCTCGCCGCGGAAGCGACCGTCATCCGCTGGAAGCCCGACTTCACGTACGCGACGCTTCGCAAGGGGAAGAACGGTCTCGTATGCTACGACCTCGCCGAGCGGCCCGGGCACGCCGCGTTCGCCGCGGAGTGCACGACCGTCGGGAACTTGCCGCGCGTGGCCGAGAACCTGAAGCTCGACGCGACGGCGAATCCGGAACACAGCGTGAAGCCGGAGTTCGGGTCGATCACGTACGACCTGACGGGCCCGCACCGGTGGGATGCGCGGCTGCACCTCACCATCGCGATGCCGGATGCGACCGCACGCACCACGGGCTTTCCCGACAACAGCAGCAGGGGCGGCGCCTGGATCATGGACGCGGGCACGATCAACGCGCATCTCATGACGCCCGACGATCCGCCGTCCGCCTCGATGCTCCGCTGAGCCGATAGGTCGTTGGGCGGGCACCGACGGGCCAGGAAATCGGCTGTCGCGGCACCCGGCGGCGCCGCGTCGCAGGAGGTCCGCGACGACCGCGACGCTCGGCCGTCGCCGCGCTCGATTGGCTGGACCAGTCTCGGCATCTTCGCCGTTGCCATCGCCGTTCGACTCGCACACCTCTGGTCAGTCCGACACGCGCCGTTTTCTACCGTGTTGATTGGAGATGCCCGCGGCTACGACGCGTGGGCGCTCAGGATCGCTGGCGGCGAGTGGATCGGCCACGACGTGTTCTACCAGGCACCGCTCTACCCGTACTTTCTGGCCGTCGTGTACCGCGCGGCGGGACACAGCGTGATGCTGGTTCGTGTCGTTCAGGCGATCGTCGGGTCGTGCTCGTGTGTACTCCTCGGACTCGCAGCGCGCCGGCTCTTCTCGGCTGACGCCGGCGTCCTCGCGGGCCTCGGTCTCGCGGTGTACGCGCCCGCGATCTTCTTCGACGGGCTGCTGCAGAAATCGGTATTGGACGTGTTGTTCGTTTGCGCCGTGCTGTACTTGATTGGCGAGATTACCTCGAGGGCAGCAACACCGCGCGGCGCCGCGCTCAGAGTGTGGCCGTGGCTCGCGCTCGGTCTTGCCCTCGGTTGCCTCGGTCTCACCCGAGAGAACGCGCTGGTGTTCATCGTCGCCATCCTGGCATGGGCGGCGTGGCGGTTCGGATCACGCGCGGCAGTGATCGTGTCGCTCGGTCTCGCGATGACTCTGCTCCCAGTGGCCGTGCGCAATCACATCGTCGGCGGCGGCTTCTATCTCACCACATCGCAATTCGGACCGAATTTCTTCATCGGCAATCACGCGGGCGCCGATGGCACGTACCAGCCTCTGCGTTACGGGCGCGGCGCGCCGGAGTACGAGCGGCAGGACGCAACGGAGCTGGCGGAACTCGCGCAAGGACGGTCGCTGACGCCAGCGGAGGTCTCGCGCTACTGGACCGATCGCGCGCTTGCGTTCATCGCCGCTGAGCCGGGGGCGTGGACGAAACTCATGGGACGCAAGATCGCTCTGTTGTTCAACACAACCGAGATGGCCGACTCCGAGGATCAGGCGACCTACGCCAGCTGGTCGACGGTCTTGCGGGTGCTCGGTCCGTTGTCACGCTTCGGCTTCCTGGTCCCTCTGGCTTTGAGCGGGATGATCGTCACGTGGCCGCAGCGCTCGCGCCTCGCGGTCGTGTATGCGCTTCTGGCCGCGTATGCAGCGAGCGTGACGTTGTTTTACGTGTTCGCCCGGTATCGCTATCCACTCGTGCCGATCCTGGGTCTGTTCGCGGCCGCCGGGCTCGGGGCCATCGTTCGCCTTCCCCGAGAGGCGTACCGGTCGGCCTTCGTCCCCGGCCGGCGAGCCGCGACCGTGCTGCAGGTGACCGCTGTGATTGTCGCCGCGGTCGCCGTCAATTGGCCGATCGGGTCGACGGCCGCGATGCAAGCCGTCACCGAATCGAATGTGGGGTTGGCGCTCGACGCAGATCATCGGGTCGACGAGGCAATCGAGCACTTCCGACGCGCGATTGCGATCGATCCGGATTATGCGGCGACGTACGACAATCTCGCGACTGCGCTCCGGGAACAGAGACGGATAGACGAGGCGATCGTTGCGTGCGAACGGGCCTTGACGCGGCAGCCGCGGATGGTTGCGGCGCGCTACACCCTCGCGAATCTGTATCTCGACAAAGGGGAGGCCGCGTTGGCGATCGATCAATTTCGACGCGGCATCGCGGATGAGCCGACGTCGGCCGACGCTGACGTCCACAACAACCTGGGGATTGCGTTGGCCTCGATCGGCCGCGGCGATGAAGCGTCAAGAGAATTTCAGCAAGCGGTGAAGCAGCAGCCGGATATGTCAGGCGCGCACTACAATCTCGCGCGCTTGCTGCTTCAGGAAGGTCGGCCCACGGACGCGGTCGAGCATTTTCAACGCGCGCTCGTCGGCGGCAGCGCATCCGCGGACGTGCATGACGGCCTCGCGCTTGCCTTGGCGTCCGCCGGGCGCGCCGACGACGCTCTGCGCGAGTTCCAGCGCGCGGTCGACCTTGCTCCGACGTCCGCCAAGATGTACCGCAATTTCGGTGACGTGCTGCGGGCTCAGGGAAAAACGACCGAGTCGCTGGCCGCGTTGCAGAGAGCTGCCGAACTCAGCCCCAACGATTCTGAGACGCGCGCCGACTTTGCCCGAGCGCTCAATGACCGCGGTGTCGCCCTCGGATCGCAGGGGCGTTTCGGCGACGCGATCGAGCAATTCGAGCGTGCACTCGCGCTCCAGCCCGGTTTCGTTCAGGCGCAGCACAATCTCGCGACGGCGCGACGGGCTCGAGCCGGCGAATTGACGCAGCGCGAGACGGCGTCGCGGCGGTCTCGGTAGAGCGATCCATCACGCCGGATCCTACCGAGTGCGTCTTGGTCGCGGTGTCACGGCTTTGTCAGGCGATAAGTGTTTTGTTCGCTGTGGATTGCGAGCATCTTGCCGGTGTGATCTGATAGCAGGGCGATCTAACTAAATCGACCAAAAAGTATTAGACACATTTGCAGACCGGTCTAATCATTCACGCGAGAAATAGCACCCTCAGGCGTACCGCGATGCGGAGCGCCCGACGGTTCGTTGTCAATGGCCCGACATTTTCGGAGGACGGGCCTGACAGTTCGGGTGAATGTCAACTCGGATCTGGTGGCCCGTGGTCGAGAACCACACGGTCGTGACTGGCGGGAGGGACTGTAATGAGACGTAGAGTGCGGTTGGTCTTCGTAGTGCTGGCCTCGCTCTTGGGCCCAGCAGTCGGCATGGCTGCGGCACAGGGCCAAGCCTCATCGATCGCCGGCGTGGTGAAAGACAACACCGGCGCGGTGATGCCTGGCGTGACGGTGGAGGCCGCTAGCCCCGCGCTGATCGAGAAGATGCGCACAGCGGTCACCGACACCACGGGCCAGTACCGCATTGAAGGGTTACGGCCTGGAACCTACACGGTCACCTTCACGCTCGAAGGGTTCGGCACGGTGAAACGGGACGGCATCGAGTTGTCGGGGTCGTTCACAGCGACGGTCAATGCGGAGCTCAAAGTCGGCGCCGTCGAGGAGACGATCACCGTCACCGCGAACACACCTATCGTCGACGTTCAAAATGCCGTCGAACAGCGCGTCATGAACCACGACGTTATCGACTCGGTTCCCGTCGGCGCGAAGAACTATTACAGCGTCAGCGTGCTGCAGCCTGGCGTAACCACGACGGCGCAGGACGTCGGCGGGTACTTGGGCGATGCGATGACTTCGCTCAGCGCTCACGGCAGCAGCACGACCGATTTTCGACCGATGCAGAACGGCGTGCCCGTCGGCACGCTGATCTCGAGCGGCGGCTTGAGTGGTTCGGTGCTCAACAGCCAGGCCGCTCAGGAGATCACAGTCGACACGGCGTTTCTCAGCGCCGAACTCGAGGAAGGTGGTCCCCGCATCAACTACATTCCCCGCGACGGAGGCAATCGGTTCACGTTCACCGGCTACGCGAACTTCTCGACGAGCTCATTGCAGTCCAGCAACCTGACGCCGGCCGTGATCGCCGCCGGCCTGCCGACCGTCGACTCGCTCAAGACGCTCTGGGAGGTGTCACCGGGTGTCGGCGGTCCCATCGTCAAGGACAAGATCTGGTTCTACGGCTCGGGGCGGTACACGACCTCGGACCGGTACGTCGGCGGCATGTGGACGAACTTGAACGCCATGAATCCAGATCCGCTGGTGTATGAGGTGTTCAACCCGCTGAAGACCGAGCGTGTCATCAATCACGATTACATTCACGACCGAGAACTGCGCATCACCTGGCAGGCGAAGGAGAGACTGAAGCTGGCTGCGCACGCGGTCGTCCAGGACCGCTGCGGCTGTCCGGCGGGCATCACCAGCACGGTCTCACCAGAAGCCGCGAATACCTATCCGTTCCCGATCTCCGATTTCTTGTTTCTCGATTGGAGCTCTCCGATTTCCTCACGAATGCTGGTTGAGGGCACGCTGAGTCTTCACACGCAGCGATTCGGGAACGAGGAGATGCCGCAGAGCGTTCAGCGCTACGGCACCCCTTCGATGACGGATCAAGCGACGGGCATCACCTACGGCTCGCGCGCGACGTATCAGAACGACTGGGACAGCCAGCCGTTCTACCGTTTCTCGCTCTCCTACATCACCGGCGCTCATTCGTTCAAGGCGGGGATGAGCGACATGCTGGGGTATGTGAGCGGGATCGCATACCAATTCAATCCGATCGGCATTCGGCTGAACAACGGCGTGCCGAACCAAATCACCGAGCGCGCGGTCAACTACTCGGGCCAGTCGCACGAGAACAACCTCGGCATCTTCGCGCAGGACAAGTGGACCGGTCACCAACTCACGTTGATCGGCGGCGTTCGCTACGATTACTTCGGCTCGTATTTCCCGCAGCAATACCTCGGACCTGGCCTCCTGTTTCCGAATCGAAATCTGCTGATTCCGGCACAGGATGACCTGAGCTGGAAGGACGTCACCCCGCGGTTCGGCGCCGTGTACGATCCGTTTGGTGACGCGAAGACGGCGATCCGCGTGGGCGTCGCGAAGTACTTGCTCGGACAAGGCCTGAACGGGCTCGCGTCGAACCCGAATCCCGTGAACACGCTGTCCTCCGCGGCCACGCGGTCGTGGACCGATGCGAACCACAACGGGATCCCGGACTGCAGCTATCTGACGGTGGCCGCCAATGGCGAATGCGGCGGACTGTCGGATTCGAACTTCGGCTCGCTCGTGCCGGGCGCGACCTACGATCCAGACATCCTGACGGGGTGGGGACACCGCCAGTACAACTGGGAGTTCAGCGCGGGGATTCAGCGTCAGATCGCGCCGACCGTGTCCATCGACATCGGCTACTACCGTCGGTGGTTCGGAAACTTCTGGGCGGTCGAGAATCTATCGACGCCGGCATCGGCGTACAACCAGTTCACGATCACCGCGCCGCAGAATCCGCTGCTTCCCAACGGAGGGGGATATCCGGTCACGGCGTACGATCTGAACCCGGCGTATTTCGGTCTGCCGTCGAAGCTGTACAGCACGCTGTCCGATTCAATTGGCGAATGGACCGACCACTGGAACGGCTTCGACTTCGGTATCAACGCGCGCTTCCACGGGCTGCTGCTGCAGGGAGGCGAGAGCATCGGACGGCGCTCGGTCAACAACTGCGACCTGATTTCCAAAGACCCGGAAATGCTGTCCTACGTTGCGACGGGAGCCGAGGTCACCGGCAACCAGGCGGGAGCTGCGCCGGGAACGATCGTGTCGCCCGGAACGTGGCAGACGAGCTGTTCGTATACCACGCCGTGGGCGGCGTACACGCAAACGAAAGTGCTCGGCAGCTACACGATTCCGAAAGTCGCCCTGATCGTCAGCGGCACGTTCCAGAGCCTCCCGGGTCCGATGCTGTCCTCCGTTTATGCGGCTCCGAACGCATTGGTTGCGCCGGCCCTCGGGCGGAACTTGTCAGGCAACGCGGCGAACTCCTCGATCAACATCATCCCGGCCGGCACAACCTATGGCAGCCGGTTGAATCAGCTGGATATGCGTTTCGGCAAGCGGGTGACAATGGCGGAAGCTGCTGGCCGCCCGGTGAAGGCCACGGTAAACTTCGATGTCTACAACGTCTTGAACACCGACGTCGCGATCCAGCAGAGCACGACGTTTGGGACGATCGGCCGGCCGACGCAGTTGTTGCCGGGACGCTTCGCGAAGATCGGCGTGCAGTTTGATTTTTGAGATCTAACCTCACCGGACGGTGAGAGTGGATGAGGATGCCCTCCACCCGACACGACACTCTCATCGTCCGGCTGAGTTTAGTTTGCGCGCTCCTCACGTTCGGGGTCCGTGGCGGCGGCATCGTTGGAAACGCGATGCCTGCGACAGGTGTCAATTCGAAGACCGCCGTGCCCCCGCCGTCCCTTCCGACGTTCAATGCAGACATTGCGCCGATTCTGTACCGTCAGTGCGTTTCGTGTCACCGGCCTGGCGAAGCCGGGCCGATGTCATTGCGCACGTTTGCGGACGTCCGACCGTGGGCGCGAGCGATCAAGGCAAGAGTCCTCGCGCGGGAGATGCCGCCGTGGGGGGCTGATCCAGGTATCGGCTCGTTTCGGAGCGCACGCGTCCTGAGCCAAACGGAAGTCGAGACGCTCGTGCGGTGGGTTGATGCCGGATCTCCCGAAGGGCCCGGTACGCCGCCTCCGCCACCCAACTTTCCGGAAGGGTGGAACGGCTCGATGAACCGTCCGCCAGATCGTGTCCTCGAACTCCCGATCGAATTTGCGCTGCCAGCGTCGGGGGAGATCCCGACGTTTACGGTTTGGAGTCAGCTGCCATTCGGTGAAGACCGATTCGTCGAAGCCATCGAGGTTCGTCCGAGCAACCGGCGAATCGTGCACCACGCGGGCATCAGTGTGGGCGACCTCCCGCCAGGAACGGAGATCGGTCTTGGCCCGTTATGGGATGAGGGCCCGCTCAGCGAAGGCGTCGCCGTGTTCAAGGACGGGCGCCCGTTCCGAGCCATGATCGGTGAAGAGTTCGGGTATCCGCTGATTTTCTACGTGCCCGATGGCGGTTTCCTTCGATTTCCGCAAGGCGTGGCCAAGCGGCTGCCGGCACGCAAGTACCTCGCGTGGGGAATGCACTTCACGACCACTGGCCAGCCGGAACACACTCACCTCACGATGGGGCTGTGGTTCGCGCAGAATCCTGTCGAGCACGAAGCGCTCACGATGACGGTGAACGAGAAGGTGTTTGTCGGCGGCGAGCCGGTGCCTGTCGACGCGCACGGGCGCCTGCTCATCCCGTCGATTCCGGCGGGTGCTTCAAATTGGGAGATCTCCGGCACGTTGGCGGTTAAATCGAATGCGACCCTGTACTCGCTGTGGCCGCACATGCACTACCGTGGGAAGGACATGAAGTTCTCGGTTGTCGATCCCGACGGACACGAGACGACGATTCTGAGCGTCTCGAAGTACAGCCCGCTGTGGCAGACGACGTACGAGCTGACGAACCCGCTGAAGATTCGAGCGGGTAGTACCATCAGAGCGGTGGCGCACTACGACAATTCTCCCGGCAACCGCCTCAACCCTGCTCCCAACCAAGACGTGCTCTGGGGACCCCAAAGCTGGAACGAGATGTTCCACGCGTTCGTGGAACTGTCGACCGAGTCGCGATAACCTCCGGCCGACCGCCGAACGCCCTCGAAGTCGACAGGCAGCTACACCGCACCTGCCCGTGACAACATCAGCCCGAGAGGTTCTGATAATGTTCTCTTATGAAGATGACGTTGAATCAGCTCGAATGCTTTCGTGCGGTGGCGCGGCGCCGCCACTTTGCGAAGGCCGCTGTGATGCTTGGCCGGACCCAACCCGCCTTGAGCGTCCAAATTCAACGCCTCGAAGCGGCGATAGGCGTGACGCTATTCGAGCGGACGGGGAAACACGTCCAGTTGACGGCGGCCGGCGAGATTCTGCTGCCGTATGCGGACCGCGTCCTCGCGGGCGTGGAGGAAGCTGGGACCAAGATGGCCGAGGTGCATGGCGGCACGCTCGGCCTCGTTCGCATCGGAACGATTCCGACGGTCGCCGCTCACTTCTTGCCAGCGGTCCTGAGAGAGTTCAGAGCACGATTTCCGAACGTGACGGTGCTGCTGCGCGAGGAGGGGCGGACGCCGCTGCTCGTCGCCCTCCTCGAGAATCATGAAATCGACCTGAGCCTTGGCCTCGAGCCGCGGCCGCCGGCTGGCCTGAAGTTCACGAAACTCCTTGCGGAGGAATTTTGCGTCGCCGTGTCGACGCAGCATCCGCTCAGCTCGCTGACGAGCGTCTCAATGTCCCGTTTGCGGCGCGAGCCGTTCATTCTGTACAAGACGCCAGGTCATCACAACCGGGAGATTATTCTGCAGTGCTGCAGGACCGCTGGATTTGAGCCCGACGTTGCGTTTGAGAGCGAGCAGGCCGAGACGATCCAGAATCTCGTCGCATCAAATCTTGGCGTAACACTGCTGCCGCACATGGTGTTCCAGCAGCGGAAGGGGCAGAACATCGCGATGGTCAGGATCGAACCGCCCACGCCGCGGCGGACTGTCGTGGCGGCGTGGCGAGCTGGGCGATATCTCTCCGTCAATGCGAGGCAGTTTCTTCAATGCTGCGAAAGCGTCGCGCGCTCTCTCCGACCCCGCGACGCGAAGACCAAGTGAGTGCGATCATTTGTACGGTTGCTTCGCTGCGGCGGCCTTTTCCTCGGCGCGGGCGCCGGCGAGGATGTCGACGAGGGCGTAGTTTCCTTCGTGGCACGCGTATTCGTAGAGCGGTTCTTTCGTCGCCCGCATCGGAATCTCGCCGGACCACGGATGTGAGTAGATCGCCGGGTTTTCGACCGTGAACTGATAGAGCAGGATGTCGGGCGCTGTGCGGGTGAATTGTTCCACGACGCGCATGCGGTCGTTGTTCGGCGCCAGCCCGGAACGACCGCCGCCGCCACCGATGAAGTTCCGCTTGGAATTCAAGTTCGTCGTTTCGACGACCAGCGTGTCGCCGTCCCAGTGGGCCCGCGAGTCGCCCATCCATTGTTGTACGGCCGCGTCCACGTGCGGCTGGCGATCGAGCGGAATGATGCGCAGGTCGTGAATCATCTCGACGAGGATACCGACGTAGTGCGGCGTCTGAATAATCTGATACGTGTTGTTGTAGAAGGTCGGCAGCATCGGCGGGCCGCTGCTGATCCAGGCGAGGCAGCGCTCGATGTTGTCGCGACCGTCGGCGCTGTCGGCCGGGTGCTCTTTGACCCACTCGCGAGTCTCAGCGAGTTGCCGCTCGGCCTCGGCCGTGTGCGGCAGCCGCCCGTCGGCACCGACAATAATCGATGAGCGGTGGTTGGCGAGCGCCCGCTTTCCCAACTGCCACCAGATGGCGTTGTAGTTGCCGGTCGCCGCGTCGCCGGCGTTACCGGCTGCGACACGTTCCTGACGTCGCTCTTCGCGGGCTGCGCGGCTCGCCTGCGCGGCCGCATCATCCGCCGTGCCACGTTCGGCATCCGTGTCGGCCTCCTCGTCGCGGTTACCCCGCTTTTCAGCGGCAGCCATTTCCTCCACCGTGAGGAACTCCTTCGCGCCTTTCGGCCGTTCAAGAGGGATTACGGTGGCGTTCGTCCAGAGCCCCTGGAAGTCCGGCTTGCCGTCAGGCGTTCTCGGCACCCTCCATCCAGCCTTCACTGCGGGCTTCGTCGCCGTTTGCGGCGCCGTGCTCGGTCGGGCCGCAGGCGTTGTAGCCGGTGAGGTGGGCGCCTGCACCGCGCCCAACGGTGACAGTCCGATCATCAATGCGCCGAGTGCAATGGCGGCGGTGAGGCTTCGCGTGTACAAACGTGCGGTCATTGCACGATCCTCCTCACTGATTCGGCTGCCGTTTCAGGTGGCCATACATCAGTTCTTCGACGAACTCGCCACATTTGAACTCGAGGAGTTGCGCGTTTTTCTCGACGTGACGATACAGCGGCATGCTCATTGTCCAGGGTCGCGAAAACACCTTCGGATCGGTAATGGTGGCTTCGTACTGCAACACGCCCTTGCTGATCGGCGTATACCGCTCGACGACGTGCAGCTGATCGCTGTGGTAGTCGCCGACGCGATCGAACCACGTCTTGTCGTTCTGACTCGATACGTCGAGGACGAGCGTGTCACCGTCCCAATGGCCGTTGGACCAGCCCATCCACATGTCTGCCGGAGCTTCAGTCGGTTTGGCCATGTTCACCTGCCGGACCGCGCCAGCAAACTGGTAGGCGATCATGATGCTTTTCGTCGACTGGATGATCTGGAACGGGTACGGCATGTAGGTCGCGCGCGGGACGCCTGGCATGAAACACTTGATTTCAGGATCGGCGGTCAGCCGGTTCTTGAAATTGTCCTGGCGTTTGGCCAACGCTGCGGGCAAGTAGGGAAGCGCGCCGCCTTCGACGACGCCGGCGCCTGCGGGCTCGGCGTCCTCCGCGCCGAGCGCCACGACGCGGCCCATCGCTGCCGAGTGCGCCTGAATGTCCCAGTTGGCCGTATTCATCGCCTGCCAGATGCCGTTCAGGTCTGGCTTTCCGTCGGCGGTACGCGGCCCTGTGTAGCCTCGCGCTTTTGGGGCGCTTTGAGCAGTCGCCAGTGCAGCGCCCAGCGCCACGACCAGCCCGATGATGAAGAAGCGACTTACGCGCATCTCGATATCCCAGTCTCGCATTCGGTGGCCGCGCGGTCGGGAGCGTTCAGTGGAAGATCTCGTATGCGTCCGAGGTCGGATGCTAGGCGAGCGGGAATGGCGGGTCAATCATTGCGGGTTATTCTATCGATAACGATTCGTTATGCGTTACCGTCCAGCGCTGAGTACACAATGCGGAGCGGTCGGACGCGTCACGGCACGTTGAAGGAGTCACAAGAGGATGGATCCCGCACGGGTCCTGGGTTGGATGGTCGGTGCGATTCTGATTGGCCTGTCCTGCGCGGACTGGGCGATGCACCGACTGCTGCACAGGTCGGTCACCCTTCCCGTCATCTCCCGTCTCACGCTGCCGACACGTGCCGTTCTCGCATGTGTCGGCCTGCTGTGCGTCGTCGGTGGCAACTGGTACGTCAGTTGGCGGCACGCACATGAACTGCCGTTCGGTGAAGACAGCGTAGCGGTGACCGCTCTTGCGCCCGGCGATTCTCTCTTTCCAATAGCAGTGGTGGTGCAGAACGACTTCCAGCGGATGACCCACGTACAACTTCGGTGCATGGTGGAGCGGTTTTCCACCAGTACAGTCGACTTCCTCGATGCCGATGTCGCGGCCCGCGTCGACGTCCGTGTTCTCGACGAAGGAGGATCGTTTCGATTCGAGTGTCCGGCGCCGCGCGAGCTGAAGCCCCCGTTTTCCTCGGCCGACGTCCGAGGAGCGCACATGACCGTCGACGTGCTGTTTTCCGTGGCGGATCGCTGGCGACGCTTGGGAGTGCGGCGTGGTTTCGATCTGACCGTCGCCAGCGGAGCGGCGTCGTGGAAGCGCGAGCCAGCCGTCCTGATCCGATAGATGCGTCGAAGCCGCTCGACTACGGACGAGCGTGCGACGGCACCGGGATGCTCTTCAGTTGAGCATCGAGTTTCCTGTAAAACTGGTCGTCCTCGCCGGGGTACCAATAACTGCGATGGCACGCCTCGCACGCCGCGTCGAGGTTGTCGCTAGCGTCCCACATCTCCTGAACGTCCTTGCGCTTGACGATATCGAGGACTTCGAGGCCGACGTTCCGGAGCGCTTCGATGCGAGCATTCCACTCGACGGGATCGCGTTCGACCTTCGCGCGAATCGCCATCGGCGACAGCTCGACGGCGTTCGCGCCCGTGCTGTTGTTGAGATCTCCGGCGGGTGCGAACGGTCGCGGAACTTTCAGGAGGTACACTCCTTCAGCCAAGCTCACGGCGCCGATCCGAATGCGCTCCCAATCCTCGTCGGTCGTCGGCACCTTCTCGATAGTGCCCGCGGCGGTCTGCTTGATGCTGACCGCGTCGAAGATGTTGTCGGCAACCGGGTCGATCATGTCCCGCATCAGTTCCTTGACGGACACGACTGGCTTGAGGTCGCCCCACAGCGCCGGACCCGGGGTGGACGCCTTTGGCGCCGAGCAACCTGCCGACGCCGTCATCGTCAGCGCGACGATCGCGACGAGCAGGGAGTGCACTCCGGCGTGTACGCCGTTCGGCGTGAGCGGTGTGCCTCGCGGGGTGTCCATAAGTGCTGACGGCCTCGGCAACCATATCCTCGGTCCAGCGCGCGTGTCCAATACCGAATGCGTATGCGATCGCGACGGAGTTTGCATAACGCACGCATCTCGAGACGCGCGACAATATTCCCGGAGAATCGGCTGCACGTAGGGCCGCGACGACCTGGGAGATGTGACATGTCGATGGGCACTACAAGAATCTCGGTTGGGATCGCGTCGACGCTATTCGGTTCGGCATTGATCGTGGCGATCGCGAGCGCGCAGTCGCCGGCGCCGGCCAAGGTACTGATGGCCGAAGACGTGTTCAAGAACGTTCAGGCGCTGAAGGGCATCCCGGCGGATGATTTCATGGCAACGATGGGGTTGATGTCCGCGGCCCTGGGATTTGACTGCGACAGTTGCCACGAACGCGCCGGCACCGACAACGTCGCGTGGGAGAAGGACACGCCCAACAAGGTCATGGCGCGGAAGATGGTCCTGATGGTGCAGGCGATCAACAAGGACAACTTCCGCGGCCGGCAAATGGTCACCTGCTTCACGTGTCACCGCAACCGCGACATCCCGTTGGTGACGCCGAACCTTGACGACTGGTACGGCGAAACCGTGCAGACACTCGACGATGTCGTGGCACCGGCCACGGGCGGACCGACGGTCGACCAGATTCTCGGCAAGTACATGCAGGCGCTCGGCGGCGAACAGAAAGCCCGCGCGCTCACGTCGTTCGTTGCGCAGGGATCCGGATCCGGGTTCGGCGGATTCGGCGGGAACACGCGCGTTGAACTGATGGCGCAATTTCCCGACAAACGTGCGACCTACATCACGTATCCGGATGATCCCAAGCGCGGAGACAGCACGCGGACCTTCGACGGTCATACCGGCTGGCTCACGACACCGCTGGCCGTGGTTCACAAGTACGAACTCACCGGAAGCGAACTCGACGGGGCGAAGGTCGATGCGGAGTTGTCGTTCCCCTATCAGATCAAGACCGCGCTCACGAACTTGCACGTTGGGCCCGTCGCGACCATCAAGGACCAAGACGTGCAGATCCTCCAAGGTACGGGGCCTCGGGGCATGATCGTGACGCTCTACTTCGACAAGACATCCGGTCTGTTGACGCGCACGGTACGGTACGGTCGTTCGCCGATTGGACGGTTGCCGACACAGATCGATTACGCCGATTATCGGGACGTGAACGGCTTGAGGCTGCCATTCCGCCTGACGTTCTCGTGGCTCGACGGTCGCGACACGTTTCAGCTCACGTCGATCGATGTGAACGCGAAAATCGATCCGGCGAAATTCGGTGAGCCGAAAGCAACTCAGCAGAGTGGAAAATGAAGACCGTGGCGACTGTACATCGGCTCGTCGCGTTCGGTATCGGGGCGGCTGTGTGTGGCGCCGCGTCGACGATAGGCACCGCCCAAACATCTCCCGCGCGCACGCCCGAGACTATTGTCGTCATCGGATGCGTCACGCAACCGACTGGAAGGGAGAACGCCGCCGGTGATCCCAAGCTCTCGCGTCTCGAGATCACCGACACGCGATCCAATCCGCCGCGTAGGTTCATTGTGCAGGGGAGTCAGGAAGATCTGGCGTGGCACGTCGGCCACACGCTCGAAGTCCATGGCCGGATCGCCAGCGGAGAGGCCGGAGGCGCAGCAGCCGGGCGTGACGCGCAGCTGCCGGTGATCACCGTTCAGCAGATCGTCTATCTTCAGCCGACGTGCGTCGGCCAGCCGAAATAGCGGCCCAACGGAAGGGTAGTCGCTGATGGCGCGGCAGCAGGTTGCGCGGTTCGCTGGACCACGTGCACCAGAGCGGGTGTCCGAACGTGGAGCTGCGACGGCTCCTTGCCCGCTTATATGCACGCGTGGACGCGCTCCACACGAACGTCGCCGTTCTTATGCGAGGCTTGCTGGCGCTTCAGCGACAGTCCGACCTGCTCGCCGCGGCGCTCAGGCACACCGGCGCGGTCATCGACGGACGCGGTGCGCCTGTACGTTCAAAAGCGGAACACGATCTCGTGATCAGCACACGGCCAATTTGTGCGCCGCCAGGCGGCCCGCTGCCGGTGCCGCCGCCACCCGCACGGGGACGGCGACGGTGGACGCGGCTCTGGTGACCGGCGCCGCCACAGATCGATTCGGCGTCGGTTGCAGCATCCCATCGACGAACGCTCGGCGTCCGCAATCGACCAAACCGAGGACGGACTGTGATTGCTCGTCCCTGCGCCACGACAGGTACACCGGAATCGACGCATTCGCGCCTTCGAGCGGGACGGTCGCGATCCCGGCGACACGCGCACTGTCGGTCCACCGGCTCTCGACGGCGAAGCCGATCGCGCGCCCCGACGCGACCAGCATCCTCAAGGCGTCCACGCCAACGTCGGCGGGAGAGTCGACCACGCCAGCGGGCGCGGTGCCGGCGCGAGCATAAAGTTCCAGTACGCGGTCAGATACGACCGATGCCGTCGTGGCGACGATCTCGCCGGCAAGCGCCGATGCGCTCACGGTGCTCCGGTCCGCCAGGGGGTGCGTGTCCGGGAGCATTACGACGATGTGCTCGTCAAACAAGTGATGTCGCATCAACGAACGGCTATGCGACTCTCCGCGGGTAATGCTCACATCGACCGCCTGCGTGACCAGCGGATCGGCACGATGTGCGGGGCCAATATCGGCGACATCAAGCGTGACGCGTGGATGGCTTCCTGCGTATCGCGATCGAATCGCCAGCGCGACGTTCCACAATCCCGAGGCGAGGCCCATGGTCACCGTGCCAGCCGCACCCACGCGGAGTTGATTCGCCTCGTTCAGGATGTGATCGGCTCCGTCGACCACGGCTTTGGCTTTCGCGAGCAGCACTTTTCCTTCGGTCGTCAAATCGACGCGCTGTCGATTCCGAGCGAGCAACTGGACGCCGAGCATGTCTTCCAGTTGTCGAATGTGACGACTCAGCGGCGGTTGCGAGATGTGGAGGCGCGCGGCGGCCTTTGTGAAGCTGCGCTCCTCGGCGACTACGACGAACGTTCGCAAGTGATGCAGGTCCATCGACTCATCTCTCCCTAATCGGCCTCGTCGGTTGTCGAACGCTCGGAGTCATGCCAGAGCGCACAGATTCGTTGAAAGCAGCTCATCGATCTCGGGATCGCTGTAGCCAGCCCTGAGCAGGATGTCGCGGCCGTGTTCGCCGAGACGAGGCGGCCGGCCAGCGATGCGTGGACGCGTGACCGACAGCGAGACCGGCAACCGCGGGATCAACGCGGATGCGTGGTCGCCGCCCGGGAGATCGACGGCCTCGAGCTGCTCGACGGCGGCGACTTGCGGGTCTTTCAAGACCTGCTCGGCGGTTTGAATGGCGCTGACCGGCACGTCGTGCTTGTCGAATTGCGCGGTCCACTCGCACACCGTCTTGGTGAGCAGTCCCGCCTCAATCTGGGCGTCGAGTTCCTGGCGATTCTGGACGCGAAGGACGTTCGTCGAGAAGCGCGGATTCTCCGCCCAGTCGCCGCGGCCCATCGCGGTGCAAAATCGCTTGAAGACGCGATCGTTCGAGACGCCGAGCATGATCTTGCCGTCGGCAGCGCGGAAGGCGCCGTACGGCGCGAACGAGAAGTGCCCGGTGCCTTGAGGTTCCGGATTTTCTCCAGCGAACTGACGGTACATGAGGTGATAGGCCATCAGCATCACGCCGGATTGCAGCAGCGATGCGTCGACACGCTGGCCGCGGCCCGACCGCTCACGCTCGTAAAGAGCCGCCATCACGCCCATTGCGAGCCACATGCCGGCGCTCATGTCGATGATCGACACGCCAGCGCGGACGGTCGTTTCTGCGTCTGCCCCGGTGATGCTCATGATCCCGGTGCGACCTTGAATCAGTCCGTCGTATCCGGGTTTCATGAAGTCCGGGCCCTTCGTGCCGAACGCCGACATCGACGCGTAGATGATCTTCGGTGCGCGCGCCCGGACGGCGTCTTCATCGAGTCCCAGTTGCGTGGCTTTGCCGCCGCGAAAGTTTTCGAGGAAAACGTCGCAGGTGGAGGCGAGTCGAAGCACGACTTCACGGCCGGCCGGCTTGGTCACGTTGATCGCAATCGATCGTTTGCCGCGATTGAGCGGCACGAACATCGCGCCCCAGCCGTCACGATGGGGTCCCATGCCGCGCGAATCGTCCCCGCCATCGAGCCGCTCGAGTTTGATCACGTCGGCGCCAAAGTCCGAGAGGATCATCGAAGAGAAAGGGCCGGCGACCACCGTGGTGAGATCGAGGACCCGGATACCCCTTAGCGGCGGAACGTACTTCTGAACCTCGTTCGAGAAACCCGTGGGATCTTGTGTGGACATTTAGGACGCCTCTGCTGAAGTGGCGGCCCGCAGGGGGTCGGGCTGCACATCGGGTTCATCGATTGGGGGAACGGGGGTCAGCCATCGCATCGGGACCTGGGCCATCAGCGGAAGGACGGCAAACGTCAGGCAGACGGGCGTGAACCCGTACTCCGTGATGATCTGTCCGAGGGGCCGGGAGATCACCGTCTGCATCGCGCCGTAGCCGAACAGAAGGGCGCCCACGCCGAACGCAGCACCTTCGGCGCCGAACAGGTCCACCGGGATGGTGTACATGTTTGCGCTCCAGGCGTTGATGCAGAAGAAGCTGAACGACATGCCAACCGTTGCCAGGACGGGCGTCGACAGGAGCGGCACGGCCATCGTGCCCAGCAACAGCACCGCCGCGACGAGGCATACGCGCTTGCGCGCGTCAACAGGTTCGAGCCCGCGGTTGATCAAGGCCCACGACACGCCACCGCCGAGCATCGCGCCGAAGTACCCACAGATCGGAACGATCCAGGAGTAATCGCGCGCCACTTCGGGCGTCAGGTGGAGCACCTTTACCAAGTACGTGGGTGTCCAATTCGTCCACAGGCTGAAGATCGTCATTGCGAGAAAGTTGGCGAGAACCATCGCCGGCAACCGTCGGTCGCGCATGAACCGAAACGACACGGTGTGACCTTCGGCATTGCCGGTCACAGCCGGAATGGCCTTCGACGTGAACAGCCAGATCGGAATCCACAGCAGGCTCAGGGTCCCCGCCGTGTAGAACGCCCACCGCCAACTGTGCTGGTAGGCAAAATACACGGCGAAGTGTGGTGCGAGTCCGGCACCAAGGCTCAGTCCCAGCTGGCTCATCGCCGTGCCGACACCGCGCTCGCGGGGCAGCAGGTATTTGCCGATCGCTTTACCGGCCGCCGCAACGCCGCTCGCCTCGGCGACGCCGAGGATGGCGCGACATACCAGCAACGAGCCGAGCCCGTGCACCATCCCGGTGCCGATGCTCGCCAAGGCCCAGACGAACACCGAGATCGAGATGCCTCGATTCAGTCCGACGCGATCGAGGAACCAGCCCATCACCGGCGAGCTGATCGCGTAGGCGAGGGAGAACACCGACAGCAGCAGACCGTAGTCTTCGTAGGTGAATGGAAAGTCCGGTCGCGTGCGCCAGATGTCGACCATCGTCGCGAGGATCTGGCGGTCGAGATAATTGAGGACGCCGGAGAACACAAAGATCGTGATCGCGATCCAGCGGAGCGTCGCGGAAGACCGAGCGTGACTCTGTGCGACGCGGTTCAACGGGCTCGCTCCTTGAGATCCGGTTCGGCGCGGGATCGGTGCTCGCGGGATCGTGCGGCTACCGTAACCTGCTGCTGGAGAGACTTCAAACATCCGAAATTATCTTTGTGATAAAGAACCGTTATCGACCAGGAAAGCCGCACGGCGCGTGTGTATACTCCGCCGCAGGTCAGGAATCGGACGCAGGCCTTCGTCCGGGAGGATGGTCATGCCACGACGTGTTCCGTTCTTAGTGGGTGCGATACTCGCGGCCTTCGCGGCATCGGCGTCCGCCGCAATTGGCGACGCACCGATCAAAACGGAGACAGGACTCGTCGCCGGAACGCCGGGCAGGAATGCTGGTGTCGTCGTGTTTCGAGGCATTCCGTATGCAGCGCCGCCGGTGGGCGATCGACGGTGGCGCCCGCCAGAACCGGCGTCAAAGTGGGATGGCGTGCGGGCCGGCGATCACTACTCGCCGATTTGCATCCAGAACGAGGCCGGGTGGTACGCGCCGAACAACGGCACGAAGCCCGCAGCCGACCTGAGCGAAGACTGCCTGTACTTGAACGTCTTCACCGCCGCCGGAACGACCGAAGGTCGTCCGGTGATCGTGTTCGTTCACGGCGGAGGCCTCACATTCGGTGCCGGATCGCACTACGACGGAGAAGGCCTGGTACGGAAGGGCGCCGTTGTGGTCACGCTCAACTACCGGCTCGGTGTCTTCGGCTTCCTGGCGCATCCGGAACTCACCACCGAATCCAGCCACCATGCATCGGGTAACTACGGATTGCTCGATCAGATTGCGGCGCTCCAATGGGTCCAACGGAACATCGCCGCATTCGGAGGGGACCCAAGACGCGTGACGTTGGCGGGCCAATCGGCCGGCGCGTGGAGCGTGAACTACTTGATGGCGTCACCGCTCGCGCACGGATTGTTTCAGCGCATCATCGGGGAGAGTGGCGGCCAGTTCGCTCCGACGCGGACGCACGCCGCGGCCGAGGACGCCGGGATTCAGTTCGCGAAAGCGGCGGGTGCCGATGCGCTGGCGGCGCTGCGACGGATGCCCGCCGCAGATCTCTTGAAGGTTAGGCGTGTTCCCGGTGTGGCGGGACGTGTGTGGGATGCCAACGTGGATGGCTGGTTCTTGCCCGACACGGTCGCCGCGATCTTCGAACAGGGAAAGCAGAACGACGTGCCGATTCTGATCGGCTCGACTGCAGGGGAGGAAACCTCGCCGCGACTCCCGGCCGTCACGGCGGACGCGCTCCGCGAAGAGGCTACAAAGAACTTTGGGCCCGATGCGTCGACATTCAGCAAGTTGTATCCGTTCAGCTCTGACGACACCGCTCGAACAGCGCAGCAGGACTTGCACCGCGACGAGACCTTTGGCTGGCCGACGCGCGAGTGGGCTCGCGCACAAGCCAAGACCGGCAAGTCCAAAGTCTTTTTCTATTTCTTCAACTACGTTGCCCCCGGGCCGTACGCCGACGCAGGCCTTCCCGCACCGCACGGCGCGGAACTCGCGTTCGCGTACGACTGGGTGACCAGCCGCACCGACACGAATACCGCCTGGCGCGCGGAGGATCGCGAACTGGCCGCGACGATGTCGGCGTACTGGATGAATTTTGCGGCGACGGGGGATCCGAACGGTAAAGGGCTCGTGCGCTGGCCCGCCTACAGTCCGCAGACTGATTCAGTGCTTCTCGTCGGAAATCAACTGCAGCCAGGCGCGTTGCCGCACAAGGACACGCTCGATTTCCTGACGCCATACCTCCGAAAGGCCAATCTCCAGTGAACGCGGATGGCTGGTGACGGACCACTCAGCGGTATCCGCGTTCTCGACTTCGGCCGCTTCATTGCGGGGCCCTACTGCGGCATGCTGCTCGCGGACATGGGAGCCGACGTCATTCGTGTCGACCGCCGCGATGGCAGCGAAGATCGGTACATCGCGCCGCTGACGGCGGACGGTCACGGCGCCCATTTCCTCTCCATCAACCGCAACAAGCGGAGCCTGACGCTCGATCCGTCAAAGCCAGGGGCGGCTGACGTCATCACTCGGCTTGTTTCAACCGCGGACGTGGTGATCGCGAACCTTCCGGCGCCCGTTCTCCGGAAGATGCACCTCGACTACGACTCGTTGATCGCCGTCAAGCCCGACATCATCCTCGCCCAGATCTCGACGTTCGGACCGGACGGGCCGTACGCGTCACGTACGGGCTTTGACGTGGTGGCGCAGGCAATGTCTGGCGCGATGAACGTCACTGGTTTTCCCGGAGCGCCGATTCGCGAAACCGTGCCGTTCGAGGACTACGGTACGGCACTGCACGCCGCATTCGGTGTGATGGTGGCTTTGTATCACCGGTCGACGACCGGACGAGGGCAGATTGTGGACGGATCACTCCTGGCGACGGCGATCACGTTCATGCAGCCCTTGTTGGCTGAACGAAGTGTGCTGAGACGCGAGCGCCCGCAGATTGGCAACGCTGGGTTCTACTCGGCGCCGGCGGATGCCTATCAGGCGACTGACGGATGGATCGTCGTCCAGACGATCGGCGATTCGATGTTCGCGAAGTGGGCGCAGTTGATGGGACGCGAGGATTTGATCGCGGATCCGCGTTTCGCGGACGACGCCGCGCGTCAATGTCAGCGTGAGACGATCACCGACATCATGAACGCGTGGATGCAGGGGCGGACGTGCGCCGACGCGCTGGCCGAACTCGAGCGCGCGCGCATTCCGGCCGGCCCTGTTCTGGGACTCGATGATGTGCTCGACGATCCGCAAGTGAAGGCGCGCCGTCTGTTGCACGCCATCGATTTTCCCGGCGTCGAATCGGTTCCAATTGCCAACACACCCGTTCGCTTGTCCGTAACGCCGGGCTCGATCCGTCACCGCGCTCCGCTTCCGGGAGAACATACCGAAGCCATCCTTGGCGAGCTCGGGTACACCCCGGATGCGATCCAGCAGTTGCGGGCCGCAGATGTCGTGTAACGCGTATCGGAGCAACCTCCAGTGAGAGAAGCCGTCGTCGTCGCTAGTAGTCGAACGCAAAGTCGCGCCGGGGCTCGTTCACCATGACGCGCCCGGATGATCTTGCAGCGCACTGCATACAAGACGTGCTCCGAAAAACACCAGCGGTCTCGTCGTCGGAGGTCGAAGACGTGATTCTCGGATGCGGTCAGCGCCCATTAGTCGCAGGGCCACCACGTCGCGCGGGTCGCGGCGCTTCGCGCTGGCTTGCCGGTGACGACGTCGGCTCTTACGGTCAACCGATTCTGCAACTCCGGTCCGCAGGCGATCGTTCAAGCAGCGCACATGATCGCGCAAGAAGGCGTCGCGGTGGCAATCGGCGGCGGCGTCGAGTCAATCAGCCTTGTGCGACGCGATAGTTGTCCGAACGGCGTCGTCAAACAGATCTACCCGGGTTTGTACATGGTGATGGGTGAGACGGCGGAGGTCGTTGCCAAGAGGTCGCGATCGGTCGTGAGCTCCAGGATCAGTACGCGGTCATGAGTCAGCAGCGCACTGCTCGTGCGCAGCAGCAGAAACTGTTTTCGACTCTGAATGGCGCCCGGACCCCCTCATTCTCTCCGGAGCCCTGTTACCAACTTGATTGCCGGTTCACACTAAAGCAGGCCTGAAACGACGGTCGTGAACGGTCCTTGTCCTGCCCTTGAGTATTGGCTGCGGGCCTCCCCGTGCTTGCGCACGAACCGCAGCATGCCGTCGAAATCGCCCTGGCGCCTGGGCGATCAGCGCCGCCACGCTCCAGCAGTATTACCGGCGAAATTGGTTCTCTGTGGACGACACTGTCTGGGCACCATCGAAACAGCCGACGCTCGCGACGTTGCCGATCGTGTTCGCCGTGGACTCGCCAGGCCAGCTGACGCCGCCCGATAACTACCACAGCCTTCCACCAAGAGAGAGCGTCGCCGCTCAGAGCGGCACCTGCCGGCGGACCTCATTCGCGTTGTTCGGGATCATGCCAACGTCCAGCTCGGCGTGCTTTCCGGCGGCGACGGCGCGCGGTCTTCGAGACCAGTCATCCTGACGCCGCCGCGGATACACCACGCGATCAGCTCGTTCGGGCCGTCCAAAAGGGTCGGGCGAGTCCCATATCTCAGGTAGATGATCTAGTGGTAGGATCGCTTCCGGTGATGCCGAAGTCCGGAAGACCGCCAATTCAAGGGGAGCTGCTCCAACGGACACTCGACCTGTGGACCTTGCGCACGCTCGCTGTCGGACCGGCGCACGGCTGCCATACGATCGCGCACGTGATCGAGCACCAGTCGGGATGTTGAGGCCGCCGTGAGCCTGCGCAGGTTCTTCGCGCGCAATCGGTGGGATGCGGAACGCGCGCGCGAGCTCCAGTCGTATATCGAGATCGAGATCGACGACAACCTCGCCAGAGGGATGTCGCCGGGCGACGCGCGCGATGCCGCGCGCCGCAAACTGGGCAACCAGACGCTCGTTCGCGAGGACATCTATCACATGAACACCATCGGGCTCCTCGACAGCGCCTGGCGCGATCTCAAGTTCGGCGCCCGGCTGCTCCGGCTCAACCCGGGATTCGCAGCGGTCGCGATCCTCTCCCTCGCGCTGGGCATAGGCGCGAATACCGCCATCTTCCAACTGCTCGATGCGGTGCGCCTTCGCACGCTGCCGGTCGCCAACCCGCAGGAGCTCGTCGAAGTCAAGATCGTGAAGACGCGCGCCGGGCGAACCGGCGACTTCGCCGGCCGTTTCTCGAATCTCACGTTCGCACAGTGGGACGCGCTGCGCGCACGGCAGCAGGCGTTCTCGACGCTGTTCGCGTGGGGCACGACGACGTTCGAGCAGTCGACGACCGGCGAGTCGAAGCCGGCGGCGGGGATGTGGGTCAGCGGCGAGTTCTTCTCGGCGCTCGGCGTCACGCCCGTGCTGGGCCGCCTGTTGACGACCGCCGACGATACCAACGGCTGCGGGGCACCCGGTGCCGTGTTGAGTCACACGTTCTGGCAGCGCCAGTACGGCGGCGATCCAAACATCGTCGGCCGCGCGATCTCGCTGAACGCTCGTCCGCTCGAGATCGTCGGGGTTGCGCCGGCCGGCTTCTTCGGCGTCGAAGTCGGCCGCGTCTTCGATGTGGCCGTGCCGATCTGCGCGAATCCGTTGCTCGAGCCCGAACGCGAGGCGATCGCGACGCGCAACCGGTGGTGGCTCGGCGCGATGGGACGGCTGAAGCCGGGCTGGACACCGACGCGCGCGTCGGCGCACCTGGCGTCGCTGTCACCGGCCGTCTTTGCGGACACCCTGCCGCCGACGTACACGGCGGAGACGGCGAACGACTACAAGCAGTTCGTGCTCGGTGCGTTGCCGGCGGGCACCGGCGTGTCGTACCTGCGGCAGCAGTATGAATCGCCGCTGTGGCTGCTGCTGGCGATTGCCGGCCTCGTGCTGCTGATTGCGTGCGGCAACCTCGCGAACCTGATGCTGGCGCGCGCGTCGACGCGGGCGCGCGAAATCGCAGTGCGCCTTGCGATCGGTGCGTCGCGCGCGAGGCTCGTCCGTCAACTGCTCGCGGAGAGCGCCCTCATAGCCGCCATCGGCGCGGGGTTCGGCGTACTCGTCGCGTCACAACTGGAACGCGTGCTGCTGTCGTTCTTCCAGAACACCTGGCTGTTTCTCGATCTCCGGCCCGACTGGCGCGTGCTGGGGTTCACGATCGGCGTCGCGGTGGCGACCTGCCTGATCTTCGGCGCGATGCCGGCGCTGCGCGCAACCGGCATCGATCCGGGCGCGGCGATGAAGAGCGCATCGCGCGGGAATTCCGAGGGGCGCGAGCGCTTCGGCTTGCGGCGCGCGCTGGTCGTCGCGCAGGTCGCGCTGTCGCTCGTCCTGGTGGTCGGAGCCGGCCTGTTCGTGCGCACGCTCCGCAATCTCGCGACGCTCGACGCGGGATTTCAGCGAACGGGCATTCTGATCGCCGGCCTTGACGCGCGGCCGCTGCGGCTGCCGACCATGCAGGGCGCGGCGGTCGAGCGCGATCTGCGGGCGCGCGTCGGCGCGGTGCCGGGCGTCGACGCCGTCGCGACGACCTACATCGTGCCGGTCAGCGGCCAGGGTTGGAACGATCGCATCGTCGTCGACGGCGTGCCGCAGGCCGACGCCTCGAATTTCAACGAAGTGAGTCCGGGATTGCTGAACACGCTCGGTATCGCGTTGCTGCGCGGACGCGACTTCAGCGATCACGACACCCCGAATGCCGCGCCGGTGGCGATCGTCAGCCAGGCGTTCGTCGCGAAGTACCTCGGCGGACGCGATCCGATCGGCCGGACCTTCACCGTCGAGACCGGTCCCGGCGAGCACGCGCCGACCTACCACATCGTCGGCGTCGCGCGAGACACGAAGTACACCGACTTGCGAGAGGAGTTCAAGCCGCTCGTGTACGTGCCGGCGGCGCAGAGCACGCGGCCGGATCCGTTCTACGAGGGCACGACGCTGATGATTCGATCGCGCGCGCCGTTGTTGACGCTCGTGCCCGAGGTGAAGCGCGCGATCGTGTCGGTCAACGCCGCCCTGCTCGTCGACTTTCAGACGCTGCCGGATCAAGTCGACAAGAGGCTGATGCGCGAGCGCCTGATGGCCGTGCTGTCCGGATTCTTCGGCGGATTGGCGGCGCTGCTCGCGACAATCGGCCTGTACGGCGTCATGTCGTACACGGTCGCGCGCCGGCGCAACGAAATCGGGATCCGGATGGCGCTCGGCGCCGAACGCGGCGACGTCGTCCGGATGGTGATGCGCGAAGCGGCGATGCTGTTGCTGGCTGGCGTGCTCGTCGGCGGCGTGCTGGCGGTCGCCGCGGCGCAAACGGCGAAGACGCTGCTGTTCGGCCTCAAACCCGGCGACCCGACCACGCTCGCGCTCGCCGTCGCCGGCCTCGCGGGCGTCGCGATGCTCGCGAGTTACGTTCCGGCGCTCCGCGCATCACGCCTGGAGCCGACCGAAGCGCTCCGCGACGAATAACAGAGCGGGTGTTGTCGGCGTCGTGTGCATCGACTCGTGCTCCGACACGCCAGGCGGACACTCGCCGCCTGGCAGCGTGCGAGACGGTGCACGATGCCGCGTATCACGGGAACCTGCACGTCGATGATGTCAGGCGCACGCTCGTCCCAGGCGCGACCGGGTCGGGCAAGTCGTTCCTGGCCACCTGCCTCGTCACGCATGCCCACAAGTACGACCAACGAGGAGGCTTGTGCCAGGCGCGGTTGGATGCGGGCCGGTCATTGCGCCGTCACCCGCGCACCCCATCGTGCTGGGGGCACCCCGTAGACGCGCGTGAACATGCGCGTCATGTGGCTCTGGTCGCAGAATCCGGCAGCCTGCGATGCCTCGGCAAGTGAGCAGTGCCGACGGATCGCGCGCCGCACCCGATCGAGCTGTCGCATCGTGCGATAGCGCGTCGGGCTGGTGCCGAAGGCCGCCCTGAATTGCCGTGCCAGCGTCCAGCGGTCGAGGCCAGTGGCGCGCTCGAGCTCTGCGGCCGAGTGGGGCGTCGTGGGCTCCGCGTACAGCAGCGCCCGCGCGCGCTCCAGGGCCGCAATCGGCAGCGCCGTTCTCGGCGTGCGGGATCCCGAACTCTCGAGCAGGAAATCGACCACCGCCGCGCCGACCTCCGCGAGCGCCATCTCGTCGAGGACGTCGTCGAGATCCCACATCGGTGACAGGTGGCGTCGCTGCGCGGCGGTCAGCCGCATCACGGGATTGGTGACGAACGGCAGCGGCGACCCGCCGAGTTGGGCCTGCACGAGCGTGGGATCGACATACGCGATGCGGTAGGCAAACGGCGCTTCGGACCCGGAGCCGCCGTCGTGCAGTTCGTCGGGATGGAGCACGTGGCACTCGCCGGGCAGGCATATGCGCCGCGCGCCCCGATACCAGAACGTCTGCACGCCTTCGAGCGTGAGGCCGATTGCGTACGAGTCGTGCCTGTGGGGCGAGAAGGCCTCGCCGACGAAGCGCCACTCCACGCGTTCGAGACCGTGTGCGCCGGGTCCGAGGCGCATGTACTCTCGGGTGCCGTCACCGGCCGCGTCGCGCAGGACCCCTTCGGACGACTGACTGGTTCGCGGTCGCGTCGCCCCCGTCTTCCGCATCTCGCGAGCCTACCAAGATCACGAGTCGATTGCACGCCCGTCGATCACAACCGTTCAAGACGCGAAGACGGCCCTTTTCCTAGAGTGATCTCGCGACGAGCGCATGGACATCTGCGTCGTCGCAAGGCACGGCGTGGTGACTCGGCAATGGGCCGCGAGTAAGCGGCCGCGTGTTGCGCGTATTCACGAGGAAGAAGAAATGCTGCAGACGCTACTTTCCGCGACGATTCTGGCCGGTGCGCTCACCGGGACTGCATTGGCACAGACGCCGGATGCCGGCTGTCCGTTGCCTTCGGACCCGAAGGGCATTCCCGCGGCGATCGATGCGGCCATCACCGGGCCCGCGGACAAGGATCGCGCCTGCATGAAAGCCTTGTTGATACCCGAAGCGCGGATGATGTTCGTGACGCTCGGCGCGGATGGCGCGCCGACCTATACGATCCAGACCCTGGACGATTGGATCGCCCGCGTCAAAGCCCGTGGCCACGTTATGCTGCAAGAAAAGCAGCTGAAATTTCAAATTGAGCGCTACGGCAACATCGCGCACGTGTGGAGCAGCTACGCGCTGTACAGCGACGGCAAGCAAGCCGCGCGCGGCATCAACAGCATTGCAGCGATCAAAGAAGCCGGCGGCTGGCGCGTGACGGGCATCATGGTGCACGCCGAGTCGGCCGCAGCGCCGCTGCCCAAGAAGTATCTGCCGTAAGAGAGGGAGACAGGCCTCGATGAGGCGCGCAACGGATCCGGTCGGCGTCATCGGACTCGGTAGATGGGAGAGGCCACGGCCACGACGTCAATCAGTTCGTCGAAGTTCTAAACGCGCTCGGTTGCAGTGACGCAGACATGGCCCGTGCTCAAGGCATCGAGGCACGCAGCGGCCCAAAATCGATGATCGATCGGGCGACCGTTCGGGCGCGCACAGGAAATGAACCGACTGTCCACAGGAGTTCTCCATGAGCAAGACCGCAATTACCTCGCCGGCACTCACGCCGCCGGTGGGCCCGTTTTCCCAGGCCATTGACGCCGGCGGTTTCATCTATTTCAGCGGTCAGGTCGGCCAGGATCCGACGACGGGCAAGCTGGTGGCGGGAGGTATTGCCGCCGAGACGGACCGCATCTTCCAGAATCTCTCGGCGGTTCTCGAAGCGGCCGGCAAGGGTTTCGACGATGTCGTGCGCGTCGGCGTGTTTCTCACGAGCATGAGCGACTACGCCGCGATGAACGGCATCTACGCGAAGTACTTCAGTCAGCCCTTTCCGGCCCGCACGGCGATTGGCGCGGCCGCGCTGCCGCTTGGCGCCTGCGTGGAAATCGACCTCGTGGTCAAAGCGTGAGGCAACACGAACAGGTTGATCCTGCTGAAGAACGACCCTGCGAAGACGTATCGGGTGACGGGCGAGAACAGGAGACGGCTATGAGAACGATTCGAACGAGAACGATGACCTGTGCGGTCGCGATGGCGGCGGCGCTCAGCCTTGCTCCGCTGCGTGCGGAGACAACGCAGACGGCGTTGTCCAAGGAAGCTGGAACGCTGTCCGACAAGTTCGCCGGCCTCGCGCGGGTCATGGCGGGGAAATACAACTGGAAACCGGGTGAGGGTGTGCGTTCCGTCGGCGACGTGTTCAACCTGATCGTGACGGAGAACGGCCTGCTCGTGGGAACGCTCACCGGCGCGGGCGGTGGACAGGGCGGCGGACGCGGGGCACAGGTCACGGACGCCGAAAAACTCCAGGAAGCGCTGAAGGCCTCGTACGCGAAGGTGCAAAAGGCGATCGAAGGACTCTCTGACGCCGATCTGAAGGCGCCAGTGAAACTGTTCGGCAGGGATATGACGAAGGAAGATGCGGTCCGGTTCCTTTTCGCCGACCAGCATGAGCACCTTGGCCAGTCGATCGCCTACGCGCGCTCAAACGGTGTCGTACCGCCATGGTCGAAGTAAGAAGAGACGTCTAGCCGCTCGAGGGAGTGTTGGATGACGACGCTATTCCAGGATGTGCGGTACGGACTGCGCATGCTTCGCAAGAATCCGGGTTTTGCGATCGTGGCGGTGCTGTCGCTGGCCTTGGGCGTGGGCGCGAACACGGCGATGTTCAGCATCGTGAACGCGGTGTTGTTGCGTTCGCTTCCGTTTTCACATCCGGAGCGTCTGGTGAAGATCATCGCCAGCAATCGCGGCGTCGGCGCGCGCGACATCGGGTTCTCCGTTCCTGAACTGGACGATCTCAGAACACGAGCGGGCGTCTTCGACCAGGTGACTGCCATCCAAGGCGGCCCGACAAACTTGACCGGCGGAGAGCGCCCGCAACATCTCGAACTGCTGGAGGTGAGTGCGAACTATTTTTCCATGCTCGGCACTTCCGCGCACATCGGACGGGTGTTTGGTCCGGGCGACGACGTGCCGGGTTTCGCGGACGCGATCGTCATCAGCGACAGCCTGTGGAACCGCGGGTTTGGCAGAGATCCGGCAGTTCTGGGGCGCAAGATACAACTCGACAACGATCCCTACACGATTGTCGGTGTGCTTCCCCCTGGATTCCGCCATCCAGGCCGAGTTGCGACGGACATTGAAGTGTGGACAGCCGTGGGATTCAGAGCCGATCCCTTCCCGAAACCCGATCGCGGCCTGCGCGTGTTTCCCGAAGCGATCGGGCTGCTGAAGCCGGGAATCGCCGCGGAGCTGGCGCAATCCAGATTGGATGCGCTCGCGGCGCAGCTGCGTGCGGAGTATTCCACGAACTATCCCGCGGGATCCGACTGGTCGATTGAGGTGGAGCCGTTGCAGGAGTCGCTGGTGGGCAATGTCCGCCCGATGTTGTTGGTGCTGATGGGCGCGGTGGTGCTCATCATCGTTCTCGCTTCGGTCAACGTCGCCAATCTTCTCCTGGCTCGCGCTTCGGGAAGACAGCGGGAGATGGCGGTGCGGCTGGCGATGGGAGCAAGCCGCGCGCGCATGATTCGTCAAATGCTCACCGAGTCGGTGATTCTCTCTCTCGTCTCCGGCCTGGTGGGCGTTCTGACTGCGATGGCGGCTCTGTATCTTGTCCAGTTTCTATCCGTTCAGGTTCCCCGGCTGGCCGAAGTGCAGGTGGACTGGACAGTCCTTTCGTTCGCCTTGCTGGTTTCTCTGCTTGCGGGGCTCGGGTTTGGACTGGTTCCGGCCCTGCAGTCCTCGAAAGCCGAAATTGCCGTCGCCATGCGCGAGGGAGCCCGAGGCTCGGGGACCAGTGGAAAGACCAGGAGGTTACGCAGTCTGCTGATTGCGTCGGAAACCGCCCTTGCGGTGATGCTCATGGTGGGAGCGGGGCTGCTCTTGCGCACGTTCCGGGGACTGCTGCAGGAAAATCCGGGGTTCAATCCATCCAGAATTGTCGCTGCCAATTTCTACCTGCCGGTGCCCAACAATCCTGACGTGGATCGCTACTCGAATCCCGAAGTGTTGAACGCTTTCGTGCGCGAAGTCGCGCGCCGCATGCGCGCGATCCCTGGAGTCGAGTTCGCGGCCATTACGACCGATTTGCCGGTCACCCATTCGTCGCGGCCGCGCGTCGTCAACATCGAGGACCGCCCGGACGAATCGGGCAAGGGTCTGTTCGTTGAGGTCACCAGCGCGACCCCCGATTACTTCAAGGTGCTGGAGGCCTCGCTCGTACGCGGACGTTATTTCACGGACGCGGATGATGCCGGGAAACAGCCGGTGGCAATCGTCGATGAAAGCGCGGCACGGACCTACTGGCCGGACCGCGATCCGGTTGGCCGCCGTTTGAGCATGAGGAGCCCTCGGGGCGCAGACAACCCGCCGTGGTGCACAGTGGTCGGCGTGATCAAGGACATCAGGAGCGATGGTCTCGACCAATCCGTCGTTCCCCACATCTACCGACCGATTTACCAGTATCCAGGATTCAGGTCTTTGCCCAAGAGCGTGACCGTCCGCACCTCTTTGTCCGCCACCGCCCTGGAACCCCAGCTACGTCGTGAGCTACAGGCAGTCGATCCCAACCTTCCGGTATTCAGCGTACGCACGATGAACGAGGTCATCGACGGTTCTCTGGCTTCGCGCCGCTTGTCCGCGGAGTTGGTGGGAGTGTTTGCCGCAGTGGCGCTTCTGTTGGCGTCGGTGGGGATATACGGTCTGTTGGCCTACATGGTCGGTCAACGGTCGCACGAGATCGGCGTGCGGATGGCGCTCGGAGCGATGCCGTCGACCATTGGGAAAATGATTGTGGGCCACGGTGCGGGGCTGGCCGGCATCGGCGTCGGGATCGGCCTCATCGTGTCGGGCATCGCGGCTCCGCTGATTTCAAGTGTGCTCTACGGCGTGAGACCGCTCGATCCCGAAGTGTTTATCGCTGTGCCGGTCATCCTCATGGCCGTTGTACTGTTGGCGAGCTACATTCCCGCGTGGCGCGCGGCCAGGGTGAACCCGATCGTCGCCTTGCGGCGCGAAAGTTAGAACGAGAAACGGAGCCCAACGGGAACATCGACATCCCCGCGCATGCGCGAGCGAGGCCTGGACGCGCTGTTCTGCTCGTGCTCTCGCGGCGAGAAGAGCCCGACGATCGTCGGGCGGAAAGGGAACGAACATCGCCATCCGGGCGCGTCCGAAGACGGACCTGGATCGCGAACGCGCAACCGCGACACCTCTTCAGCGTGGACCACCAGACCGTCTCGCGCCGTTCAATACCGGACATCGACAGCCGGCAGGCTTCGGTAGACTGATTGCTGGAGTTCCACCATGTCTTTCAAACCTTGGTCTCTCGCGATTCTCTGGCTCGTCGCGTTCGCATTGTTCGCCCTCGCCGGTTTCGCCGTCGTCGGCGGCGCTCCGCTCGCGCTGATGGTCGGCGTGGCGCTCGTCACGCCCGTGCTCGTCCTCAGAGATTCGACGCGCGTGCCGTCCAGTTCACACGACCCCTGGCAGGTTCGACGCGCCGGCGGCGCGATGCTCGCGCCGGCCACGGCGTAATGGCAAACCGCCCGGAGGGGCCTATGGCGGGCCATCACAATCCAGAAGGGCCGCCCGGATCGAACGAAACGCTCCGCGTGGCCGCGGAGCAGGCGCGCGACGAAGCGGAACGGTTCCGGCAGCTCGCCGAGGAGGCGCGAGAGGTCCGCGATCGGCATCGCGAGGCGCTCGAAGCGATCAGACAGGAGCAGGAACGCTTGCGGGCTGTCGAAGAAACGGCGCGACAGGCGGGTGAGGCGGCACGAGTCGCAGGCGAGGCCGCTCGTGACGCCGCGATGAGTGCGCTGCACGCCACCGCCGAGACGATGCACGCGACCCTCGAGAACATGAAGACGGTCGAGGAGATGCGGAAGACCCTTCGCGACATCCGGGACCTGAACAAGCTGGACTCGCACTAGCCAGTCGCCGCGCCGCCTCGTGCGCGTGTGCTAACGGCGTCCGCTGCGCCAGCCGGCCTTCACGCTCTTCTGACCCATCTCTTTGCCTCGCGTTTCGCCCAGACGTTTGTCGACCGCCTCCTGCCGCGGCGGTTTGCGATGACGCTTCCCGGGGGCGTCGACTGGCCCTCGGCTTTCCCGTCTCTGCGCCGGTGTCCGTACTGCCATCCTGCCTCCATCGGTTGGTTGGACCACGTCGCGCCGCCGATCCCGCACGCGACGAGAGGGGTGACGACGCGCGGGGAAGCGTCGGGTTCGGCCGACACCCTGGCGCGCGAGAAAGCCCGATGAAGCGGCGATTACGCATCCGGGTATCGCCATACTGCGTCAACGGCACTGTCACCAGGCTGAACCGCCACTGCGAACCCGCCCGCGACGAGATACGCGGCAAGCCGCGTCGCCAATCTGTAGGTACTCCCGACGTGGAGGGTTGACAGATCGAGGCCATCCATGGCGCGAGAGGGAGGAATTGCAGTGATTCGTACACGCATGTGGGCTCCTGTTCTATCAGTCGGGGATCAACGCTGACACACTCGCGCCTCCACATCTGTGCGGTATTGAACACGCACGAAGCCGAAGGTACTGTGCCAGTCCGCCGGCGGCGGGATATTCATGCGCTGGCCGAGTTCGTCACCGGATTCAAGCGAGACACGGGAGCGGCGCCAAGCTGTTTCGGGCCATCCTCGATGTGCGTGTTCGAACTGCAGACGGTTGAGACTCGCTGACGTGTGCTCAATGGGACTGCGCGCGATCAGGGGACGCAGGAAACTAACGCTCGATGCGGCGGCAACGATCCGTCAGGCCTGGGCATCGGCCTCGCTTGATCGGAATCGCGTGACGATCCGAGTCGCGGAGACACGAGACCGCAACACGCCGCATGACGCACTTGCGTCTTGTGATTGACGTCCCGCTCGCACGCAACCGCGGCGGGGCTGAGACCGGCGCGGAAACCCGTAAGACAAGGAGTGGCTGAATGAAGTTTCCCACGGCGGTTCTTCTGTGCGCCGCGTTGAGCGCGGCGATGGCGGCGTGCTCGGACGGCGCGTCGGCCCAGACCGACGCCAAGAAATTGGCCGCGACGTTGAGCGGAGCCGACAAGATCGCCGCCGACAAGAATCCGCAGTGCCAGCTCTTCACGCCCGCCGAATTGACCAAGCTCGGGGGGATCGCTGTCGGTCCAGGCCAGGATGCCGGGATGGGCACGGCGTGCCAGTGGATGGCGCAATCGGGACACGGCTACACCATGATCAATGTGGTGCCGGCTCGATACCACGAGCCGCACAGCGGGGCGCCGGGCTTCAGGAAGCTTCCCGATGTCGGGACGCGCGGCTTCGTCGAGAACGACGGCGGCTGGAGGGCGGGCGCGATCGTCGGCACCAATTCCATCGTCGCCGAGATCAGCGGCGGCGGAGCCACTGACGCGTCGGCGATCGCCCTGCTGAAGGAGACGATCAAGCGCAGGGCCGCCAAGTGAGGCGCACGCGGCCATCCGAAAGAGTCGCTGTCACTTCGCATCACGGCGCATTGACGGTGTGCGGGACCGCCGTCGCGCTCGTTCTGATCGGACTCGTCAGCCTCGGCGGATCGGGTGCGCAGCCGCCGCAAAACGGCGCCGAATCCGCCTCGATCAAGCTCGGGATTCTGCCGTTCGCCGACGCCACCGCCTCGGGCAACCGGGCCGCCGGCGCCGAGGTCGCGAGGACGCTGATGGCCGAAGTCGTACATTCGACGGAGGTGCAGCCGCGCATGCTCGCGCTCGAAGGAGCCGTCACAGCCGACGCCCTCGACGGCGAGACGGCAATCTCGCTCGGCCGTGCACAGCACGTGGATCGCGTCTTCATCGGAACGGTGCTCGAAGCCAAATCGGAAGAGTCGAACAAGGGCGGGTGGATCCCGTCGATGAAGGGGCAGTCGGGCAACGTCACCCTCCGCCGCGTGAAGGCGACCGTGACGTTGCAAGGCGAGTTATACGACGTCGTCAGCGGGCGGCGGCTATTCAGCGTGCGCGTGTCGGGCCACGATTCCAATACCGCCGTCGGGGGAACGACATATACGACGTTCGGGTCCTGGGGCAGCGACAGCTACCGGAACTTTCTCGATTCGCCGCTCGGCAAGGCGCTGCAGATGGCCCTCGCGGACATGACGAAGAAGATCGCGTCGGCGCCGTCCGTCGGCCGGGAGCGTTGAAGGGTCCGGCAGTGGATGCGAAATCACCAGCCGAACGGAGACGGGACATGATGACTGCAAGGCTTTCGACCGCTGCCGCGCGCTCCACGATCGTCGTCGGCGCCCTTCTGACGCTGGCCCTGTTGTCCTCGAGCCGTGCGAGCACGCAGGGGACGTCCGCAACCGACCAGCAACTCAGTGCCCTGAAGCAGCAGGTCACGGCGCTCGACCGTCGCGTCAAGGATCTCGAGAAAACGGCTATCAGCGTTCCCGATGGAGACAAGCCGGACGCCGCGACGCTTGCCGGTCGAATCGCGCAGCTCGAAAGCCAGGTGCGCAGCCTTCAGAGTCACGAGGCAGTGACCGGAGGCCGGTCCGCCTCCTCCAAGGTCTTCGCGCCGTTCATCGTCGTGGACCATGCCGGAAAAGAGCTTGCCCGGATCACCGAGGGCGGGGAGCCCGCGAGCAACGGTCTTCCGTTGAGCCGCGGTCTGTATGTATTCGACGGCCGCGCCCAGGTCGCGAGCCACGTGGGCGCGATGCCGGATGGTGGTGGACGGATCTACGCGGCGAGAAACGGCGCCTTGCCGGTCGCGGCGATGGCGGCGACCGAGAACGGCGGGAGGATCCAGGTCGGCGGGCCAGGAACCGATGCCGCGGAGCTGTCGGTCGGGCCCACCGGGGGAGTGGTGCAGGTGTTTCCGCCACAAGGTGGCAGCGCGCAAGCGCAGCTGGCAGCCACGCCCGCGGGCGGAGAACTCCGCGTGTACAACGTCAAAGGCGAAGCGGTGAGCTGGCTGGAGGCGACGACGGCCGGCAACGCTCGATTCGTGATCGGTCGAGCGGGGAACGTCTTCGTCGAAGCAGGAGTTCTCGAGAAGGGGATCGGGATCGTGCTGACCGGACCGCAGTCGGGCGGCGCACCCGCCGGCCTGGTGACGCCGAACATGCTGATGGGCCGCAAGCAGTAATCAACCGGCCGCTCGTGTCGCCGTGCGGATGACGAACCGCCGCTGCGTCTGGCACGCGGATGGCCGCGACACGCAGCCGGCCCGTGCTCGCGTTCGCGGGCACGCATGCGCGTCGCGACCTCGAGATTGCCGTGTGGTGCGACGCGCATGTCCGCCCTGCCAAGTACGAGCGCATCGATCCGAGTTCAAATCGGCTGCGATCGATTCGGGCGCGCGAACTTCAGCCGTCGACCTTCCAGGACCGTCAGCCCGACGAACTCCGCCGGGTCGAACGAACGCTCGTGCGCGTAGAAGGAAAACAGCTCCACGCGTGTGCCATCGTCGAGCGTGGCGATGACGCGCGGCGCCTGCTCGAACACCCCGTGCGGCAAGGGGCCGGGCCCCGCCGTAATCTCCGCCGACGCGATCTTGCCTGCAGCCGGTTCGAACAACCGTTCGAGTTCCGCATTGTTCATGACGTCGAGCCTCGCAATCGTTACCCGCATCAAATTCGCCGTGTTCGTCGTCGCGTTCGCCTGTGGCGGCACGGTCGCACCTCAACGCGTCCGCAAGCCGTGGTCAATCCTTCTCGTCGTCCTGCTCCGGCGTCCCGTCACTGCGCGCCTGGCGCGGCGTGCGGTCAGGCGACTGCGGCGAGTGGTGCCGCGGCTCGGACGGCCGCGCGAGCCCGCCGAAATCCGAGAACTGACCGCACGTCTCGCATTCAAACGCAGCGAGCCAGCGATCGGGGATCCACTTGAGTTGCCGCCCGCAGATCGGACAGGCGACCCGTTCGGACCGTCGGACGCTCTCGTGCGGCACGGTAGAGCTCTCCTTCCGCCGTCAGACTAGTGAACCCCAACGGTTTTCGCTGTGCTGTTTTGAACATCTCACGTTCGCGCTGTGCCATCCGTGGCGAACGGTGCCGCGGGGCGACCTTCTCGTCTGCCGGCTCGCAAAGCACGTCATCGACCACGGGTCGCTCGCACCTGCGCGGTTGACGGACGCCGATCTGCCGCGGCGAATCGTGACAGTTGGTGACTCAGCTTCCGGGTCGCTGCGGCGCGGCGGATGTTGTCCGCGCCCGGCCGGCCGTCCGCTTTCGCACACCGCGCCGATCGGGAGTCGATATACTCGGTCCGGCGGAAGACAGGAAACGACAGGAAACGAGGGACTCATGAATGTTGTGACAATCATCGTCGCGGTCGGTGTGCTGATGACGATCGTGGTGGCAATCCTGTCGCGGCGGTCGCGGCCGGGCGCAGATCTCGGCTTCGTGAGTCACAGCTGGGTGGCCGAGCATCGCTTGTCCCAGGCATCGACCGAGCGGCAGTAGCGTCTTTCGCGCGGCGGGGCCACGCCGCGGCGCGCGCACGTCACTCACCGCGTTGGGCTTCGGACATCGTCGCCGCCAGGATCGTCCTGTCGTTCTTCGCCGTGGCGGGCCGCATGCTGCGATACTTCTGGGGCGACACCACGATTTGATCGACGGGGACGCCGTCTTCGCGCGTTTGAATCCAGACCGTCTGCTCGCCGCCGCCGACAAAGCGCAGCAGCACGCCATTCGTGTTCACTGCGCCCCGTCGTCTTCCCGGGCCCGGGCCGATACGCCACAGTTCGAGCATTCCTCCAGGGTTTGATTGCGAGTCCTGACGTCGAGCCTGAAAAACTGCATCCAGGTGGAATCGTTGGACCACCAATCGTCGTCGGTCTTCAGCCGGACCCGCAAGCTTGTACACCTGCGACGGATCGCGCACGAAGGTGAGCGCCACGACAGACGGGCGGAAATGGAATCACCGCCTGCGCCACGTCCGTCCACCCGTTGCGATCGAAGTCCGCCGTTGCGATGCCGCGCGCACCGGCCCGGCGCCGAGTACTCGTTCCGCGCGAAGCCGAGTGTCTGGCCGATGGCGTCCGGCGGGGGACCAGCACGAGGACGTGTGGACCAGTACCCGAGGAAGACGAACACGCGTCGAGCGGGCCGATGGCCTTCGTCGACGGTCGCGGCTACGCAGTGAGCGCGCTGGTCAGTGCGTGCGCCAGCTGCGCGAGTTGTTCCGGCGTTCCGTCGATGTCGAGCGCCGGAAACTGAGCCGTCGGCGCGAGGAAGAGCGACAGCCCATGACGTCCCACCTCCAGGTGGGCGTCGTAGTGCGCATTGGAGCCCGCCAAGTGGACGCGGGGCAGCGCGATCCTGATCGGCGCGGCATCGACCCTTGTGGGATCGATCAGCAGCGTCGGCTGCGCGGGCGCGAGTGCTTCGTTGTGGTGCGGCGACGGGTAGCGGTTCATGTCGCCAGCATAAACGTGCCGGGCGACATCACCTGTTCATTAGAGAACGGCGCGACTGCGGCCGTCCGTCGTTTCGCGTCATACAGCTCCCGTTCACGCCGGAATCGAACGGGACCGCTCGGTCTGCGGCGATGACCGCGTTGTCGCGCCCGTGTTGCCGAGCTGCTTGAGCTCGTGCTCCGCGCGAAGCCAATCTTCCCGATCGAAGCCGTGGACGCGGCCGCGCTGGATGTAGAGCTGGTAGGCCCGCTCCGCGATGTCGGCGACCGGCAGGATGATGAAGGCGGGTGAATCGGTATTGATGTCCATTGACGTGATGTCCTTTCCATGGGCTCGAGGTCGGATCGGTCGGCGCGACCGTGGCGAAGCCGGTTCTCGACGTCGTCCTCCAGCGCGCGTCGTCGACGGTTCAGCGTCTGCGTGACGCGCGCATTACGGCCGGTCGCGTCAATCGTCTTCGTCCTGAACCCGTGCCATCGAGGATGCCGCAAGCCCGGTGGTGTCGGCTGTACCGTTGTGAACAGCCGCCAGCAACGGGCGAGACCCGGTCACCGGCAGGACGATGAGAGTTGCTTGATCGAGTGAACGCCGAGGTACGCCTGGTCGAACGCGCCGGTGGTGCCTTCGGTCCTGCTCGTCGTCTCGCGGTCATCGCCGTTCGTTTGCGTGTCCTGCGTCTGTGCCGAAAGTCCGGCGGTGCACATGGCGACAAGACCGATGCCGACGGCTGTTACACGGATGGTTGTCATGCTGGCTCCTGGGGCGCGTGTCGAGTCCGCGCGCTGAACGGTGGGCGGGAAGTCGGTCGCCGCCCGCCGCTACGGTGCGCGGTCCTGCCGTTCGACATGATCTCTTTCAGCACACCGGGATCGTTGGCGGGTATGTGCGGGGTACCGGCGTCAGCATCGGGCCCGGCCGGCACTCGACGCCACACACGAGCGGCCGTTCATTTGACAGGCCAATGGACGCCGTGCTACTTCATTGGCGTGCCTAATAAAGACGCCGCGAAGGCGGACATCCTGCAGGGCACGCTCGACCTGATGGTGCTGCAGACGCTCGCGACGATGGGCCCGTTGCACGGGTATGCCATCGCGGCGCGACTCGACACCGTCTCGGGCGGGGCGATCCAGTTGAACATGGGGACGCTCTATCCCGCGCTGATGCGCCTGGAGCAGCGTGCGCTCGTGCGGGGCGCGTGGGGCGTCTCCGACAACAACCGCCGCGCGCGCTTCTACAGCCTGACCGCGGCCGGCCGTCGCACGCTCGAGGCCGAGCGCCAGGACTGGCGGCGGCTCGCCGGCATCATGGACGCGCTGCTGCGTGGCGAGGCGTGAGCGTGCGTACGCTTCGCGAGTGGCTCGTGCGGGCCTCGGCGTTCGTGCGGCCGGCACGCCCGGACGCCGATCTCGAAGAAGAACTCCGCAGTCACGCGTCGTTCGCTGCCGACGCAGGTCGCGCCGATCGCGGCGCCGCGCACGCGATGGACGCGTTACGAGACCAGCGCGGCCTGCCGTGGCTCGACGATCTGGCCCGCGACGCCCGCTACGGCGCGCGCATGCTGTGGCGCGACCGCGCGCTCTCGCTCGTGATTGTCGCGATTCTCGCGGCCGGCATTGGCGCCGCGACCGCAATCTACAGCCTCGTCGATGCGTGCCTCCTTCGGAGCGACATGCCGACGTACGACCGCTGGGTCGCGCTGCGCGCGCACCTGGCGGACGGCAGCACGACGCTGACGTTTTTCTCCGAGCCCGAACTCGCCGATGCGCGGCGTGCCACCGACGTGTTCGACGCGGTCGGCGCGGTGTCCGGCACCGACTTCACGCTGACCGACGGCGACTTTCCGGAACGCGTCCTCGGCACGTACGTCACCGCCGACGTGATGCCGATGCTGGCGGTCGCGCCGCTGCTGGGTCGCACGTTCCGCTCCGACGAAGATCGGCCGGGCGCGCCGGCCGTCACCGTGATCAGCTATTCCTTCTGGCAGCAGCATCTCGCGGGCGATCCGCATGTCCTCGGGCGGCGGCTGCGCCTCAATGCCGTCGACCACACGATCATCGGGGTGATGCCGCCGCATTACGACCTGTGGGGTGGCCGGCTGTGGGTGCCGTTTCAGCTCGATCCGAATGCGACCGATCGCCGGGCGCGGCGGTTCTGGATCACCGCGCTGATGCGCCGGGGCGTCACCGAGGCGCAGGCCGACGCACGCCTCGCGCTGATCGCGCGCGAGCAGGCGGCGGCGTTTGCGCTGACGCAGCCCGAGTATGCCGGCATGGTGCTCCGCGTGTGGAACGTGCGCGAGGCGGTCGTCGCCGGCGTCCGCCCGGCGATGATCGTGCTGCTCGCGGCCGTCGCGCTGCTGCTGGTCACCGCGTGCGCGAACGTCGCGAACCTGCTGCTGGCCCGCGCCGCTGCGCGCCGGCGCGAGATGGTCGTGCGCGCCGCACTCGGCGCCGGGCGCGGGCGGATCGTCCGACAGATGCTCGTCGAAAGCCTGCTGCTGTCGACGACGGCCGGCGCGGCGGGCATCGTGATCGCGATGGCGAGCCTGCCGCTCATCGTCGCGCTGCTGCCGGCCGAGTACCTGACGGCCGACGCCGAGCTCGTGCGCGTCAACATGCCGATCGGACTGCTCGCGGCCGCCGTCTCAATCGCCACCGGCGTGCTGTTCGGACTCGCACCGGCGCTGCGAACGTCGAAGAACGTCGGCGTGCTGCGCGATCGCAGCAGCGCGGGCGACCGGCACACGCGAACGGCGCAGTATGTCCTGTCGAGCGTGCAGATCGCGTTGACGCTGCTCGTGGCCGTCGCGGCGATGCTGACAATCGATGGCTACCGTGCGGCCGAGCGCGTCGCACTGGGATTCAACCCCGACGGCGTCGTCAGCTGCTACGTCGCGCTGCCGCCGTCGACATATGCCGCCGCCGATCGGATCGCGTCCTTCTACCGGACGGCGCTGGCGGCGATCGCCGAACAGCCCGGCATTTCCGGCGCGGCGGCGATCAGCGATCGACCCCTCGGCTACCGTGCCGTGGACATGAGCGCGTTCGCCGTGCGCGTTCCCGGGCACGCCACCCGTGACGGTGTCGCGCCGCCGACGGCGGTGTTCCGCTTGGTGTCGCCCGGTTACTTCCGATTGATGCAGAACCGGATTCTCGACGGTCGCGAGCTGTCCGACGCCGACGGCGAATCGGCAGCGCTCGTCGCCGTCGTCAACGAAGCATTCGTCAGACACGTTCTCCACGGCGCCGCGGCCGTCGGTCAATCCGTGGTGTTGGGCACCCGGTTCGGCTCGCGCAACGTGGCGGGCATCGGCACGCAGCCGACGACGCTGACGATTGTCGGGGTGGTGGCGGACTCGCGCCAGACGCGCGTGATCGACGCCGACGTCCGCCCGGAGCTGTTCCTGCCGATCGCGCAGCATCCGCTCGAGGCGCGCAACATGGCGCTCGTCGTCCGGACGTCGCTCGACGACGCCGCGGCCGCGCGCGCGATACGGGGCGCGGTGGCACGCGCCGACGCGGAACAGCCGATTTTCGCGTTCGATCGCATGTCCGATGTCGTCATGCGCGCGTTCGGCGCGCGCCGCCTGACGCTCGTGCTGCTGATCGTTTTCGCGGTCGTCAGCATTTCGCTGGCCGCGGTCGGCCTGTACGGCGTCATCAGCTTCGGCGTGCAGCAGCGTGCCCACGAAATCGGGATTCGGCTGGCGGTGGGCGCGACAGCGGCGTCGGTCGTCCGGATGATCGTGGCGTCCGGCGTCCGGCTTGCGATGGCAGGAATCGCGGCGGGTGCCGCAGCCGGCGCCATCGCGGAGCGCATGGCCAGCAGGCAGGTGAGTCCCTTCGTCGACATCGATCCGATGAGGCTGCTCGTTGCGGCCGGCGCGCTTCTCGCGGTCACCGTGCTGGCGGCGTGGATTCCTGCCAGGCGCGCCGCGCGGATCGATCCGCTTGCCGCGTTGCGCGAGCCGGCGTGACGGGTAGTCGGTGAGCCGACGCGTCGCCGGACCGCGCGAGACACGCTACAGCCGCCGCTCCATCGAGTGGCCGACACCGAACCGCGTCTCCACCGTGCCCGTCGGCGCAAACCCGCACGCGAGGTAAAAGCCGTTCGCGTGAGGGTTGCCGACCACGTGCAGAATCGACGCGCCGCCGGCGCGCGCCACCTCTGCACAGTGGTCGACGAGCGCCCGACCGATGCCGCTCTTCCACTCGTCGGGCTCGACGAACAGCGCGTCCAGCTCCGCGTCGCCGTCGTCGCGCCGCACGACGGCGGCGAATCCGACGCGCGCGCCGTTGCGCTCGGCGACGAACACGCAGCCGGTTTCCAGCTGGGCGGCGGGGATCGCGATCGCCTCCGGATGGTCGAGCAGCGCCTGCCGATCGCCGGGATTGCTCAGCGACGCGCGGCGCTGCAGCTCCTCGAGCGCGGCTTTCTCGGACGGGCCCGCCGGCCTGATCACCATCTCCAGCATCCTAACTCCTGCTATAATTGGGAGTTCCTCACCTGCACGGTTTCCCGGCAAAAGGCGTCTTGTCATGATTTCGGTCAGCGGTGTGTCCATGCGGTTCGGCTCGAAGGTGCTCTTCGAGGACGTGACCACGACGTTTTCCTCGGGTCGGCGCTACGGGCTCACCGGGCCCAACGGCGCGGGCAAATCGACGTTCATGAAGCTGCTCACGGGCGAGCAGCCGCCGCAGCGCGGATCTGTCACGCGTCCGCCGAAGCTCGGCATCCTGCGGCAGGACCAGTACGCGTTCGACCGGTTCCGCGTGATCGACACCGTGATCATGGGCAACGAACGTCTCTGGACCGCGCTCGAGGAGCGCGACGCGCTCTACACCCGCACGGACATGTCCAACGAGGACGGCATGCGTCTCGCCGAGCTCGAAGGGATCGTCGGCGAGGAAGACGGCTACACGGCGGAGAGCGACGCGGCGATTCTGCTCCAGGGGCTCGACATCCCGGACGCGCTCCACGGCAGGACGATGGCCGAGCTGCAGGGCGGCCAGAAGGTGCGCGTGCTGCTGGCGCAGGCGCTGTTCGGCCATCCGGCGGCGCTCCTGCTCGACGAGCCGACGAACCACCTCGATCTCGACTCGATTCACTGGCTCGAAGACTTCCTCAACCGCTACGACGGCACGCTGATCGTCATCTCGCACGATCGCCATTTCCTGAACAACGTCTGCACGCACATCGCCGACATCGACTACCAGACGATCATCACCTACACGGGCGGCTACGACGACATGGTGGTGGCGAAGACCCAGGCGCGCACGACGATCGAGGCGCAGAACGAGCAGCGCGAGAAGAAGATCGCGCAGCTCAACGACTTCATCGCGCGCTTCTCCGCGGGCACGCGCTCCAGCCAGGTGCAGTCGCGCCGCAAGGAAGTGGAGCGGCTGCAGACGACGGAGCTGGCGCGTTCGAACATCCAGCGCCCGTACATCAAGTTCGACACGAAGCGGCCGTCCGGCAAGGTGCCGCTCGAGTTCGAGGGGCTGTCGAAGGCATTCGGCGCGCAGACGGTGTTCTCGACGTTCAGCGCGATGGTCAACCGCGGCGACCGCATCGTCCTCGTCGGCAGAAACGGCGTCGGCAAGACGACGATGCTGAAGGCGCTGCTGGCGGACGCGCCCGACCGCGCGGCCTCGCCCGGCGATCGCGACGCGGGCCGCCTGAAGTGGGGGCACGAAGTCTCGATCGGCTACTTCCCGCAGGATGCGACCGGCGTCATCGAGAAGGGGCTGACGGCCGTGGAGTGGCTGCATCAGTTCGATCCGCAGGCGTCGCGCCAGGAAATCCATGGCCTGCTCGGCCAGATGCTCTTCAGCGGCGAAGAAGGCCTGAAGCCGACCGACGCGCTCTCGGGCGGCGAGACCGCGCGCCTGCTGTTGTGCCGCATCATGCTCGAGAAGCCCAACGTGCTGCTGCTCGACGAGCCGACGAACCATCTCGACCTCGAATCGATCAACGCGCTGAACGTGGCGCTGCAGAAGTACGCCGGAACCGTGCTGCTGGTGACGCACGATCAGGATCTGCTCGAGGAGGTCGGCACGCGCGTCTGGCACTTCGACAACGGCCGCATCCTCGACTTCAAGGGATCGTACGAAGAGTTCGCGTCACAGCTGGCCACGACGTAGTTGCCGCTCGTCACCCTCGATCACGTCTCGATCGCCTTCGGGCACATTCCTCTCCTCGACGACGCGAGCCTGCAGATAGACGCGGGCGAACGGGTTTGCGTCATCGGCCGCAACGGCACCGGCAAGTCGACGCTGTTGCAGATCGTCAGCGGCGACCAGGCGCCGGATGGCGGCACCGTCTGGCGTCAGCCCGGGCTGCGCTGGGGACGGCTGGCGCAGGACGCGCCGCTGGCCGACGCCCGCTCGGTCTTCGACGTCGTCGCCGAGGGAGTGGGGCACGTCGGCGACGAGGAGTGGCGGCGCGACCAGCGCGTCAAGGTGGCGCTCGCCCGGCTCGACCTTCCGGCCGCGGAGCGCGTCGACACGCTCTCGGGCGGCTGGCGCCGCCGCGTGCTGCTGGCGCGGGCGCTCGTCGGTCAGCCGGATCTGCTCCTGCTCGACGAGCCGACGAACCATCTCGACATCGAGTCGATGACCTGGCTGGAGACGTTTCTCGCCGATTATCCGGGCGCGGTGCTCTTCGTCACCCACGACCGCACGTTTCTCCGGAATCTCGCGACGCGCATCGTGGAGCTCGACCGCGGACGGCTGACGTCGTGGCCGGGGGACTACGCGACGTTTCTGCGGAGAAAAGAGGAGTGGCTCGCCAGCGAGGCGACCGCGCGCGAGAAGTTCGACAAGAAGCTCGCGGAAGAAGAAGCGTGGCTCCGCCAGGGCGTCAAGGCGCGGCGGACGCGCAACGAAGGACGCGTCAAGGCGCTGCTCGCCATGCGGCAGGAGCGCGCCGCGCGCCGCGAACAGTCCGGATCGGCGGCGCTCCACGTGCAGCTCGCCGAGCGCTCGGGGCAGATGGTGTTCGAGGCCGAGCGCATCTCGAAGTCGTTCGGCGCCCGGCCGGTCGTGCGCGATCTGTCGGTGCGGGTGATGCGCGGCGATCGTGTCGGCCTCCTCGGACCGAATGGCGCCGGCAAGACGACGCTGCTGCGGATGCTGATTGGCGAGCAGCCGCCGGACGCTGGCCGCGTGCGTCAAGGCGCCAACGTGCAGATCGCGTACTACGACCAGCAGCGCGAGCAGCTCGATCCCGAGCGCACGGTGTTCGACACGATCGCGAACGGCAGCGACCGCATCACGGTCAACGGCCAGCCGCAGCACGTCCTCGGCTACCTGCGCGAGTTCCTGTTTCCGAAGGAACGGGCGCACTCGCGCGTGAAGTCGCTCTCGGGAGGGGAACGCAACCGGCTGCTGCTCGCGCGGCTGTTCACGCGTCCGGCCAACGTGCTCGTGCTCGACGAACCGACCAACGACCTCGACATCGAAACGCTGGAGCTCCTCGAGGCGCGCCTCACCGACTTTCCCGGCACGCTGCTGCTCGTGTCGCACGACCGCACGTTCGTCGACAACGTCGTCACCAGCACGCTCGTGTTCGAAGGGGATGGTCGCGTGCAGGAATATGTCGGGGGGTACGAGGACTGGCTGCGTCAGCGGGCGGCGCCCGCTCCGCGCGCGCCGATCGCGCGGCCGCGGCCGGCAGCGGCACACAGTGCCTCGCCGTCGCGCAAACCGACCTATCGCGAGCAGCTGGAGCTGAAGGCGCTGCCCGGCCGCATCGAGGCGCTCGAAGCGGAGCAGCGTCAGCTCTCGGACAGGATCAACGCCCCCGACTTCTACAAGGAGTCCGCCGAGACCATCGCGGCGGCGCTCGCGCGCCTCAGCCAGCTCGGGGACGAAATCCTCGAGGCCTACGCCAGGTGGGATGCGCTCGAGGAGAAGTCGCGTTAGGGCCGGGCGCTCACGGCTCGGAGCAGCGCGCGCTGACGATCTCCCGGCGCTTCTCTTTGAACGCGTCGACCCACTCGTCGATCGTCGTCGGGTGCCCGTCGGGTTGCGGGCGCATCTCGAAGCGCGCCACGCCGAACAGATCGCGCAGCTGACCGTCGGTGAGCTGCGCCAGCAGACGCGCGAGAAACGCGCGGCCATCTTCGGAGATGCGCGGATCGACCAGCGTGCCGGTCTGCGACTGCGTGAGGTTGCCGACGCAGCGTGAAGCGTCCTTCCAGACCGGCGTGTTCTTCCACTCGCGCAGGTTGACGCTGCCGACGGCCTGACGGTTGAACTGGTTGCCCGTGCCGAACGTCTGCCCGACGTCGTGGATCATCATCAGCGGCCGCGGGCACGCGGCGAGATCCTTCTTGTGCCCTTCGTCGTCGGGGCACAGGAGCCGCTGCTGCTCGGCCTTGCTGTCGGTGTGCTGGATGAGGACCGCGAGCAGCTTCAGGGCGTCACGCTGCGCGGCCGGCGCGCCGCCGCGCTGTGTGTCGACGCGATCGAGCTCGGGCCAGGCCCACCCGGCGACCTCGCGCGTCTCCATGTCGTGGCCCGGCATCTTGCGCTCGATGGCGGCGACATCGAAGCGAACGGCATCGTGCCCCTGGATCCCGTCGCCGTGCAGCGACGCCGGACAGCCCCGACACAGCACGTGAACGGGGTAGAGCGCGTCGGCGCCGAAACCGAGCGCCCACAGCAGGCGCGACGCCGCCACGCCCGCGTACACCTCGCCGTTGGTGCGGCCGTACCGGACCTTCAGTTCCTCGCCGTTCGCCTTGCAGGCGAACTTCGGCGTGTTGCCGGACAGCTTCTTGTCCACGTAGTCGCACGAGACCGTTTGTTCCGGCGCGAACGAGTCCCGGCCCTGCGGCCCCGCCCGAAGGTTCATCGCCGCGACACGCGTGGGCGACCACACCCGCGCGCGCGCAATCGCCGCGGCGCGCTCGGCCGGCGTCAGGAATTCCTTGTGCGATCGGGACTGCAGCGTCCCGAACGTGGCGCACGCCGAGAACGTCAGCGTCGTCGTCGTGACGACCAATAGTCGAGCTCGCGACATCACGACTCGACGGTGCAAGAACTCATCCAGCCGGAACGGTAAAGTTCTTGCTCGATACTCAACCGGAGGCTCGAAATGCTGTATTACGCGCTCGTCTTTCTGATCGTCGGATTGATCGCCGGCGCCCTCGGCGTGTACGGAGTGGCGTCGGTGGCGTCGCAGATTGCCTGGGTGCTGTTCGTGATCGGAATCGTGCTGCTGATCGTTCACCTGGTGTCGGGACGCAGCCGCCCGGTTGTGTAGTCCGGTACCCAGATACGCCCGGTGCGCGGCCGCGGGCCGCCCACCGGGTTCCGCCCCGCTGGCGTCGCAAACATTACAGAACTCTGACAGTCGACGTGTGCCCCTTCGCGGTACGTTCGTGGAATGCACACCGTCCGACTGGTCTCCGCGAGGAGCCGCTACGACAAACTGAGTGTCATCACCTGTCTCGTTCTGGCCTGGTTTCACGTGCAGGCGATTGCGGCGTTCTGGTCCTTCAGCTGGCGCAACGTCCTCGTGGCCGCCGTCCTGTACTGGGTCGGGGGCGGCCTCGGGATCAGCCTCGGATACCACCGGCTCCACACGCATCGGGGCTACAAGACCTACAAGTGGTTCGAGCGCTTTCTTGCGATCTGCGGCACGCTGACGCTGGAGGGCGGACCGATGTTCTGGGTCGCCACCCACCGCGTCCACCATCAGCACTCCGACCAGCCCGACGACCCGCATACGCCGCGCGTCAGCGCGTTCTGGGCGCATATCGGCTGGATCCTCTTCGGCGAGGCGCATCACAACGACACGGTACGCATGTCCCGCTACGCGCCGGATCTCGGCAAGGATCCCTTCTATCGCTGGTTGACCACGTATCACTGGGTGCCGCTGACCGTGCTCGGGTTCGTGCTGCTCGCGATCGGCGGATGGGGCCTGGTCAACTGGGCGATCTTCCTGCGGGTGGTCCTGGGGCTGCACGCCACGTATCTCGTGAACTCCGCGACCCACATGTGGGGCAAGCGGCGCTTCGCCACGACCGACGAATCGCGCAACCTGTGGTGGGTCGCGCTCATCACGTTCGGCGAAGGCTGGCACAACAACCACCATGCGCATCCGGTGTCGTCGCGGCACGGCCTCGCGTGGTACGAGGTCGATCCGACGTGGCTCCTCCTGAAGCTGCTGCGGCGCGTCGGGCTCGTGTGGGACGTGAAGGTTGCGCGCCTCAGCCAGATCCCGGAGACAGAGGCGGTCGCCTAGCGGTATCGTTGAGGGCGTGAGCAGGGTCGCATGACGCCGGGCGGGCGCCGCAAATCGATTGCGGTTTTCATCGTCCTCGGCGTCGGCCTCGCGATCGGGGCCGTCGCGCTCAACGTCGGCTGGATCATCGTCAGCTGGGAGAACGTCGGCCTCCTGGTCGTCGGGCTCGTCGTGTTCCCGCTCGTGATTACCGGCGTCGTCATCAACAGCGTGTTCCTCGTCCGCGAGATTCGACGCAACGAGCAGCACGAGGCGTTCATCAACGCGATGACGCACGAGCTGAAGACGCCGCTCGCCTCCATCCGCCTCTATCTCCAAACGCTGCAGAACCGCCAGGTCGACGACGCGAGGCGGCAGGAGTTCTACGGCATCATGCTCGAGGACAGCAACCGGCTGCTGTCGACGATCGAGCAGGTGCTGCGCGCCGGCCAGTACGGCGCGAAGCGTCGCCGCGCCGGCCGGACCGGCGTGGACCTGACGACGCTCGTGGCCGACTACGTCGCGCTCGCGCGCACGAGGCATCGGCTGGCGCCCGAGATGTTGACGTTCCGAACGCCGGCGTCCGACGAGCGCCGTCTGGTGCTCGGCGAGGAGGACGAGCTCAAAGCCGTCGTGTCGAACCTCGTCGACAACGCCATCAAGTACTCCGGGCCGCAGGTGCGGATCGACGTGGAGCTCGAGCAGACGGACGGACGCACCGTGACGCTGCGCGTCCGCGATCACGGTATCGGCATCCTGCGATCCGAGCAGAAGCGCATCTTCAGGCGCTTCTACCGCATTCCCGGCACCATCGGCACGCGGGTCAACGGCACCGGGCTCGGGCTGTTCATCGTCCGCTCGGTCGTCGCACGCCACGGCGGGAAGGTGTACGCCGAGAGCGACGGACCGGGCCTGGGCACCACGTTCGTCGTGCAGCTGCCGCTGATGGCGTCATGAGCCGCATCCTCGTGGTCGAGGACGAGCGGCACCTCGCCGACGGCCTGCGCTTCAACCTCGAGGCGGAGGACTACGACGTGGACGTGGTCGAGAGCGGGGAAGATGCGCTCGCGAGGATCGAGGCGCAGCCGACGGCATACGACCTGGTGCTGCTCGACGTCATGCTCCCGGGCGTCGACGGCTTCGGCGTGGTCGCCAAGCTGCGTCGCGATCGGCGGTTCGTTCCGGTATTGATGTTGACGGCGCGCGGCCGGTCGGAGGATGTGCTCCGCGGGTTCGACGAGGGCGCCGACGACTACCTCGCGAAACCGTTCGAGCTGCCGATTCTCCTGTCGCGCGTCCGCGGGCTGCTGCGGCGCACCGAGTGGATGCGCGAATCAGCGGCCGCCAAGCCGGGCGAGTCCGCCGTCTATACGTTCTGCAACCGGACCATCGACTTCGAGCGCCTCGAACTGCGCGTCAGCGGCAGCCGCGTGCTGCTGACCCCGCTCGAAGCCGCCCTGCTGCGCTATTTCGTTCAGCACGAGGACAGGCCGGTGTCGCGCGAGTCGATCCTGGAGGCGGTGTGGGGTCTTCGCGACGACACCGACACCCGCGCGATCGACAACTTCGTCGTCCGCCTGCGCCGCTACATCGAGGACGATGCGACCAAACCGCGTCACCTGCAGACGGTGCGCGGAATCGGGTATCGCTTCGTGCCGAATCCGAACTAGGCGGCGACGGCCGGCGTCGCTGCTCGCGACGACGCCGTCGCGTGCGTCATCGGAACGCCGCGCTCGGCGTCGGGTACAGCACGCAGTGGATGATGCGACCGACATAGGACGCGCCCCCGCCGAGCGCGAACAACGCGCCGGCGATGAGGAGCGACGCCGTCGCCACGACGAGCATGTCGTAGGGTGTCGCGAGCGTCGCAGCGCTCAGCGGGTCGTACTCCCGGCGGAGGTATTCGTACCTGACGCGCCACATTGCGGGTGCGGCTGACGGTTGCATGAGCCGTGCTCAGCGCCCGCCGTGCCCGCCAACTTTCGCCTCGGCGGCGAACGAGGGCGATTTTGCTCGAACAATCGCGCGGTTCCGCACGCCTGCCGGCGCGCCGCGCGGCGATCCGCGTCGCGAACGATGCGGCGCGACCCGTCGAGCGTACTGAAATTCGACACGGTCCTCCGCAGACGTCGGCGCCGCGCGCGTCGTGTGGACGCCGATGCCGTCCACGTGGCATTGTCTGCCGGCGAACCTCGTGGGGAAGGTGCAGGACATCGAAGCCGTCGACCGCGAGCACGGGCTCCGGCGTCAGCTGACCGCGGGTCAGATGGCGATGGTTGCGGTCGGCGGATCGATCGGCACGGGCCTGCTGCTCGGCTCGGCGGCGGCGATCGAAGCCGCCGGACCGTCGGTCATCCTGACGTTCCTGTTCGCCGGCTTCGTGACGTGGACCGTGACGCTCGCGCTCAGCGAGCTCGCCAGCCATCATCCGGCGGCGGGATCGTTCGAGCTCTACGGCACGCTGTACCTGAACGAATGGGCCGGGTTCCTGTCGGGCGCGGGGTACTGGGCGGCGATTGCGATCTCCATCGGGGCGGAGATGGTCGCCTCCGCCACCTACATGGCGTTCTGGTTTCCGTCGATTCCGCCCATCGTGTGGATCGCGGCGGCGTCGCTGCTGCTGCTCGGCGTCAACCTCCTCAGCGTCGGCCGGTACGGCCGCTTCGAGTACTGGTTCGCGATGATCAAGGTGGTCGTCGTCTTCGCGTTCATCGTCCTCGGCGCCGCGCTGATGCTGAGCGGACGCACGAGCCCGCAGTACGCCGCGCACGGCGGCTGGTTTCCGAACGGAGCGCTCGCGACGCTGCTCGCGATGCCGTTCGCGCTCTACACCTTCGCGGGCGTCGAGTTCGTGGCGGTGACGAGTGGCGAGGCGCGATCGACGGGGGAGATCGCACGCGCCACCTGGCTGACGTTCGCGATCCTGGCGATGGTGTACCTCGGCGCGATCGTCGTGCTGACGGGGGTGATGCCGTGGGACCGCGCCGGCGTCCACGAATCGCCGTTCGTGACCGTGTTCCGCACCGTTCGCATTCCGGGCGCCGGGCACCTGATGAATTTCGCGGTGCTCACCGCGGCGCTCTCCGCGGCGAACGCCGCGCTCTACTCCTCGTCGCGGACGCTCTTCGCGCTCGCGCGCAACGGCTGGGCGCCCGCCGCGCTCGGCCGGCTGAACCACGCCGGGTCGCCGACGCTCGCGGTGGTCACCTCCTCGTTCGCGATCGTGATCGCGCTCGTGCTCGAACGCTGGGCGCCGCAGCAGGCGTTCGTGTCGATTCTGAACGCCGCGTTGTTCGGCCTCCTGCTGTCGTGGCTCGTGACGCTGGCCGCGCACGTGCGGTTCCGCGGCCGCCGGTCGCTCGGCGCCGCCGCGTCGGTCGCCGGATTCGTCCTCATCGTCGCGGCGATCCTCAAGACGTGGTGGGATTCGCGCCTCGTGCTCGCGAGCGGCGTCGTGTACCTGCTCGTCCTGAACGCCGCGTATCTGCTTCTGCGGAGCACGCACCGTGCACGTACAATGACGCGATGACCGACGGGCTGGCGCGGTACCGCAGCGAGTTTCCGATCCTCGCGCGCACCACGTATTTGATCAGCAATTCGCTCGGCGCGATGCCGCGCGGCGTCGCCGACGCGCTGCAGGGATATGCCGACACGTGGGCCACCCGCGGCGTTCGCGCCTGGGAAGAGCGCTGGTGGATGCTCGCGTCGGAGGTCGGCGACCGGATCGCCGGGCTGCTGCACGCGCCGCCCGGCTCGGTCGCGACGCACCCCAACGTGACGACGTGCCAGGCGGTCGTCGCGTCCTGTTTCGATTTCTCCGGCACGCGGAACAAGATCGTCTACACGGACATGAACTTCCCGTCCGTGATGTATTTCTGGGAAGCGCAGCGGTCCCGCGGCGCACGCGTGCACATGGTGAAGACCGACGATGGCGTCACGGTGCCGACCGGGCGGCTGCTGGATGCGATCGACGAGCAGACGCTCCTCGTTCCGATCTCGCACGTCGTCTTCCGCAGCGCGTTCATCAACGACGCCGCGGCGGTCATCGAGAAGGCGCACCGCGTCGGCGCCCGCGTGGTCCTCGACACGTTTCAGTCGCTTGGCACGGTGCCGGTGGACGTCGAGCGGCTGAAGGTCGACTTCGCCTGCGGCGGCGTTCTCAAGTGGCTGTGCGGCGGGCCGGGCACCGCGTACCTGTACGTGCGGCCGGATCTCGGCCGCACGCTCGAACCGGCGTTCACCGGCTGGTTCGCGCACGCGGAACCGTTTGCGTTCGACACCGGGCCGATTCGGTACACCGCGTCCGCGTACCGCTTCATGAACGGAACGACGCCCATCCCGGCGCTCGAGGCAGCGCGGCCCGGCCTCGCGATCGTTGCGGAGGCGGGCGTCGATCGGATCCGCGAGCAGTCGATGCGCCAGACGTCGAGGCTGATCGACCTGGCCGATCGGCACGGGTGGAGGGTCAACAGCCCGCGCGACGCGGCGCAGCGCGGCGGCACGGTGTCGATCGACATGCCGCACGCCGAACGCGTGTGCCGCGAGCTGCTGAAACGCGACATCCTCGTCGACTACCGGCCGAACGCCGGCGTCCGGATGTCCCCGCATTTCTACACGCTCGACGACGAGCTCGACACCGCCGTCGCGGCGGCGGCGGAGATCGTCAGCGGGCTGCCGCCGGCGAGCTGATCGATGTCGGTCTCCTACGAAAATTCCAAAATCGTGTTTCAGGGCATCAAGGACACCGGCGTGACGTCGCTGTCGGCGCTGCCGGAGACATGGCTGGGGCTGCTGCTGCAGCAGGCGGAGCGCGATCCCGACGTCAGGCTGATTCAGGTCGCGAAGGAAGAGGAGGCGATCGGCGTCGCCGCCGGCGCGTACTTCGCGGGCGAGCGGCACATCCTCCTGATGCAGAACCATGGACTGCTCGCGGCGATCAACGGCATCGTGTCGCTCGCGATGCTCTACGGCATTCCGCTCTGCATGCTGGTGGCCCTCCGCGGCCACTGGGGCGAGCCGTACCCGTGGCATACGCGCGGCGGCATCGTCACCGAGGGCGTGCTGCGGGCGCTGAACATCCCGTTCGAGTACGCGCGCGATCCGACCCAGGTCAGGCGCCAGATCCGCGAGGCGTACACGTTCTCGCAGAGCTCGCTGTCGCCGGTGGCGCTGCTGCTGACGCGCGATCTGATGGAGGAGCCGCTGTGAAGCGCGCCGAGTGCATCGGCATGCTCTACCCGGATCTCGAGGACAAGCCCGTCGTCACGATCATGGGCGCGTGCGCGCAGGAGCTGTACGATCTCGGGCATCGCGAGAACTTCTTCTATCTGCAGCATGCGATGGGGCTCGCCTCGTCGATCGGGCTCGGCCTCGCGGTGCACCTGCCGCGCGAGACGATCGTCGTGCTCGACGGCGACGGGTCGGTGCTGATGAACCTCGGCACGCTCGCGACGCTCGCGCGCCAGCGGCCGCGTAACCTGGTGCTCTTCATCTTCGACAACGGCAGCCTGCTGTCGACCGGCGGGTTCGAGTCGCATACGGCCGGCGGCGTCACGGATCTCGCCGCGATCGCGCGCGCCGCGGGCATCGAGCACGTTGCCGCGGTCGACTCGGTGCTCGCATTCGGCGAGGCGGCGATCGAGGCGTTCGCGCGGCGCGATCTCAGCGTGATCGTCGCCAGGGTGGCGGCCGTCGGGCCGAATCACTACGGCATGGATCTGCAGCTCGCCGAAAACGCATTTCGATTCAAGCGATGGATTGCCGCCAGGAAAGCGGCGGAGGCGATATGACGCGCGTGCTGGCGCAGCTGGTCGACGAGTTGAATCGCGGGCTGCTGAAGGTGGTGGATCTGACGCAGCCGCTCGGGCCGTCGACGCCGGTGATCGGCCTGCCGCCCATGTTCGCGGCATCGCCGGGCGTGACCCTCGACGTGATCGCGAAGTACGACCAGCGCGGTCCGGCCTGGTACTGGAACACGATTCGGATGGGCGAGCACACCGGCACGCATTTCGACGCGCCCGTGCATTGGATCACCGGGAAGGATCTGCCGGACAACACGTGCGACACGATTCCGGCCGCGCGGTTCATCGGGCCGGCCTGCGTCGTCGACGTCACGGCGGACGTCGAGCGCAACCCCGATTTCCTGCTGACGGTCGATCGCCTGGAAGCCTGGGAAGCCGACCACGGCCGCGTGCCGCGCGGCGCGTGGCTGCTGCTCCGCACCGGCTGGAGCCGCCGGACCGACGCAGCCTCGTTCGTCAACGCTCTCGAGGATGGTCCGCACAGCCCCGGCTTCCACGCGGACACGTCGAAGCTGCTCGCCGCCGACCGCGACGTCCTCGGGGTGGGAGTCGAAACGATTGGGACCGACGCCGGACAGGCCGGCGCCTTCACGCCGCCGTTCCCCAACCACGCGACGATGCACGGGGCGGGGAAGTTCGGGCTGGCAAGCCTGTGCAACCTCGATCAGCTGCCGCCCACCGGCGCCGTGGTGATCGCCGCCCCGCTGAAGATCGTCGACGGCAGCGGCAGCCCGCTGCGCGTGATCGCCATCACGCCCGCGTCATAGTCGCCGGCGGCCTTTGCGCGATCGGCCGCGAGGATCTCGCGACGATCACCGCAATCGGAAGTCCGATGCAGAGCATCAGGATCAGCGCGGCGATTGCCGCCTGCGCCGGATCGAACGGCGCTCGGCGCGCGTTGCTGAGCGGCACGACGATCAAGTTCATCACCGCCCACACGACAACGCCGTACGACAACCCGACGAGAACCGGGTACCGCGTCAACGCCTTGAATCGTCGCGCGGCCAGGAGGAACACCACGGTCCAGATCAGCGCGATCAGGTAGTGGAGGCCAAGCCCGAGCGCCGCGGTCGCCGCGCCGCCGTCGTAGGCCGTCGGGCCGAGCACGCCGCTGGCGATGCCCTGCAGGATGCGCACGGCGCGCGCGCCCGCGACGAGCGGGTAGTACGTGACGGCCGCGGTGACGTCCAGCGTGCCGGCAACGAGCCACGCGAACAGGACGACTTTGAGGTCGGAACGATCTGCGGTCACGGTCGCTCTCCAATCATCGCTGCTGACGTGTGCGTCCCGCGCGCGCGGGCGCCGCGCGGCGAGCCCCTCCGCGACGACCGCACCGGCGATCGCCAGCGCGACCGTGGTCGCGAATTCGAGACGGTGGAACGCGGTGGCGCGGCCCGACAGCAGAACGGGGATCCACACCAGGGCTCCGAACAGACCCATCTGCAGCGCCGACAGCGCAGCGCCGATCGGCGCGCACACGTCGGCGACGATCGCGATGCCGGCCGCGACGAAGGCGACGCCGGTCGACGCTGCCCACGCGACGCGCCACGGCAGCCAGCCGGGCACCAGCGTCGCGGTTCCACTGAGATTCGCGAAGTGAGCATACCCGAACGGCATCAGCGCGAGGCCGTACAGCAGCCGCGCGATGCGCAGGCCCGAGTCGGCGGTGGCGAATCGAAGGTGTCGTTGGTCCCACTGCGTGGCGAACCACACGAACAGCACCCACACGGCCGCCGTCATCGCCATCGTGTCGGCGAGGCTCCACGAGCCGTCGAGAAGCGGCAACTGAACTGCACCGGCGATTCTCAGGGTGAGCAGCCACAGCACGAGAGCGGCGAGCAGCATGCGGGCCGCCGGCGCCGCGCTGCGCGGGAACAGCAGGCCGATGCCCGTGACGAACGAAAGCGCCGCGCAGCAGTAGACGAGCGCCTCGCGGCCCGGCACGCCCGCCGGCACCGGCTGCCACACCGTCGTGAAGCGACCGGTGATCGCGCCCTGGACGCCGAGGCCGATCATGAGCGCCGCAAACAGCCCGTGCCCGGCGCTGGCGATCCGCATCGGCTGCTCCTCCTCGCCGCGATCGTTCCGCAGCGTCTTCGCCGTGTGGATGACCACTTCGACCGGGCGGGATGTGGCCACCTTCGACGCGACGCCACGTTGGATCGCGCTTTCGCCGGCGCAGCGGGCTGCCGGTCGTCTACGATGTTGATCCGGATCGTGCCGCCGCGAATCGCAGTGTCCCGGTGGCCTTCACACCTCTGGCGCCGGCTCGACGACGCCCGCGGCGGCGTGCGGTCCGCGTGCAAGAGCCGGCCGCGCGCGAGGCGGCGGCGTGCCGACTGAAGGAGAATGACGTCATGGCCACGATCGGATTCATCGGTGCAGGACACATCGGCAGCCAGCTCGCGCGCCTCGCGGTCGCGCACGGCTACGATGTCGTCGTCAGCAACTCCCGCGGGCCCGACACGCTGGCACCGCTGGTCGCAGAGCTCGGTCCGCATGCCCGTGCCGCCACGGCCGCCGAAGCTGCCGCCGCCGGCGACATCGTCGTCGTCACGATCCCGCTGAAGGCGATCGGCACGGTTCCAGTCGCGCCGCTGCGGGGCAAGATCGTGATCGACACCAACAACTACTACCCGCAGCGGGACGGCCGGATCGCGGAACTCGACAACGAGTCGACCACGACTGCCGAGTTGCTCCAGCGGCACCTGCCCGAATCGAAAGTCGTCAAGGCCTTCAATCACATCTACGCAGCGGAGTTGACGACGCACGGACAGCCGAAGGGCACGCCGAACCGGCGCGCGCTGGTCATCGCGGGCGACGACGCGGCGGCCAAGCAGACGGTGGCCGATGTGATCGATCGCTTTGGATTCGACGTGGTCGACGCCGGTCCGCTCGCCGAAGGGTGGCGCATCCAGCGCGACACGCCGGGGTACGGCCCGCGCCGCACGGCCGAGGAGTTGCGGCGCGATCTGGCGGCCGCGAAGCGATACCGCGACATGCCTCGACAGGCGTGAATGCGCCGACGCGCCCGCTCGATCGGTGCACCGGCCATCCTCACGGCCGACGCGTGGCGGCTGTTCGCCACGCGCCTCGTCCGGCTCTTCGCGTACGGCTCGCTCTCGCTCGTGCTGGTGTTCTATCTCGTGGGGATCGGCCTGTCGGAGCAGCGCATCGGCACGCTCCTCACGATGACGCTCGTCGGCGACGTCGCGGTGTCCCTGTTCCTGACGACGCACGCCGATCGGCTGGGGCGCCGCCGGGTCCTCGTCGCGGGCTCGGCGCTGATCGTGATCGCGGGCGTCGTGTTCGCCTCGACGCATCTCTTCTGGCTGCTGCTCCTCGCCGGCACCGTCGGCGTGATCAGCCCGAGCGGCAGCGAGGTCGGGCCGTTCTGGTCGATCGAGCAGGCGGCGCTGTCGCACGTCGTTTCGCCGCGGGCGAGGACGGAGGTCTTCGCCTGGTACACGCTCGTCGGTGCATTCGCGACCGCCCTCGGCGCGCTTGCCGGCGGCGCGGTGACGACGGCGATGGCGCGCGCGTCGGCGGCGCCGATCGACGGGTACCGGTCGATCGTCGTCATCTATGCGTTGTCCGGCGTGGTGCTGGCGGTGCTGTTCTCAAGGCTGTCGGGCGCCACCGAGGTCACCGGCGTCGAGGATCGCGCCGCGTCGATGGGCCTTGTCGAGCGGCTCTCCGGGCTCGGCCGATCGCGGCGGATCGTGGCGACGCTCTCCGCGCTGTTTGCGATGGACGCGTTCGGCGGCGGCTTCGTGGTACAGAGCTTTGCCGCCTACTGGTTCTATCTTCGATTCGGCGTCCGGCCCGAGACGCTCGGGATGATTTTCTTCTGGGCGAACGTGTTCGCCGGCCTCTCGGCGCTCGTGGCTGCACGCCTGGCCTCGCGCATCGGGCTGCTGCGCACGATGGTGGTGACGCACCTGCCCTCGAACGTTCTCCTGATCCTGGTGCCGCTGATGCCGACGCTGCGGTTGGCGGTGCTGGTTCTGCTGGTGCGGTTCAGCATCAGTCAGATGGACGTGCCGACGCGCCAATCGTATCTGATGGCGGTGGTCACGCCGCAGGAGCGCTCGGCCGCTGCCGGCGTCACGGGCGTCGCGCGGACGCTGGGCGCCGCGATCAGCCCGGCGATCGTCGGGGTCCTGTTTGCGCATCCGGCGTGGATCGACGTGCCGTTCTTCGCGGCCGGGGCGATCAAGATCGTGTACGACCTGGCCATCTACCGCCGGATGGCGTCGGTGCCGCTGCCGGAGCACGGCTGACGGCAAAGCCCGCCGCTGTCGACGCGTTCCGATCGAGCCGCTGCGGACTGCCGCGCTCCGAGTGTCCAACCGGTCGTCCCGGTTGCCGTGTCGCGGACTCGAGCCGGCATCCTCACGATTGCTTGCGCTGCGTCAGCAGATATCCGCCGCCGTACACCGTGTGAATGAATTCCGGATGATGCGGGTCGGCCTCGATTTTTCTACGCAGCCGCGACACCGCGTGATCGACCGACCGCGTGTGCTCGGGGGAATCGGGATATCCCCACACGCCGTGGAGCAGCTCGTCGCGCTGAACGATGCGGTTCGGGCGCTCGGCCAGGTAACGGAGAATCGCAAACTCTCGATGCGAGAGGTCGATCACCTCCGTGCCGTTCCAGGCCCTCAGGTTCTCGAAGTCAATCGAGACGGGGCCGAGACACAGCCGCGTGACGATCGGCCTCGCGCGGCGCAGCACGGCGCGGATGCGCGCGACGAGCTCCTCGAGGTCGAACGGCTTCGTGACGTAGTCGTCGGCGCCCGCCTGCAACCCCGCAAGCTTGTCCTTCTTCTGCGTTCGCGCGGTCAGCAGGATGATCGGGATCTGCGCCGTCTCGCGCCACAGCCGGCACAACGCCAGGCCGTCCCGTCCGGGAAGGCCCACGTCGAGCAACACCAGATCGGGCACGGACGACGTGGCCGCGTGGATCGCCGCATTGCCGTTTCCCGCGATCGTGCAGGCGAAGCCCTCGGCCGTCAGGCTGTCGTCGAGGACGCGTGCGAGCGCCCGGTCGTCTTCAACGATCAGAATCCGCGTCACGCCGTTGCACCCGCGCGATGCCGAATACCACCGTCACCGTCGTCCCGACGCCGACTGCGCTGACCATCGTGAGGCGGCCGTCGTGGTCCTTGACGATCCGGTCGGCGATGGTGAGTCCGAGCCCGGTGCCGCCTGAGACGGCCCCTCGGCCGCGAAAGAACTTCTCCAGCACCTTTCCGACTTCATCGCTCGGGATGCCGATGCCGCCGTCGGCGATCTCGATGCTGACTTCGTCACGATCCACCTGTCGCGCACGGATCGCGAGCCAGCGGCGCTCGTCCGAGTATCGGATCGCGTTGTCGATGATGTTGCTCAGCGCCAGCGCCGCGGCCGTCGGGTCCGCGCGGATGCACGGCAGGCCGGGCGGCACATCCGTCCGGAGATCGAACCCGTCCATCTCGAGTCGAAGCCGGAAATCGCGCAAGCTGCGTTCGATGAGGTGATGGGGTGCGATCGCCTCGAACGCATATGTCTCGGCGATGTCGGAGATCCGCGAGTGCGCCAGCAGGTTGTCGATGAGCCGCGCCAGCCTTCGGGTCTCGTCGAGCAGAATCCTCCCGTAGTCGCGCCGCGTCGCTTCGTCGATGTGCGGCCGCCGCACGAAGCTCTCGCTGATCGTCTGAATGGTGGCGGTCGGCGTCTTCAATTCGTGGGTGACGGCCGACACGAAATCGCTTCGCGCCTCGGTCAATCTGAAGCGCGCCTGCAGCGCCGTCGCGCTCAGGCCGAGGCTCGCCGCGAGGGCGAGCGCGCTCACCGACACGATCACGAGCGACGCCCAGGCGCCGCGGCGCACCGCATCGCTGCGTCGTCCGGTCAGGGTCGCGTCCGCGTTCCACCACTCGGTGGCCAGATCTTCCGGACGATCGAGCTCGACGATCGCGGGATCGAAGAAGAGCAGCGGGAACGATCGACGGGCGGACACCGTCCGCGCCGCCGTCGCGGCGCCGGCCCTGACGGCGCCGCTCGCGTCGACGATGGCGAGGCGCAGATCGGGGTTGGCGACCCGCATCCGAGCGATCTGCGACGTGAGATCCTGAAAGTAGTTGCGGCGCACCCACTCCAGATCGACGATGAATCCGCGAACGTCGATCGAGACGGACCCGCGCTCGTCGACGTACGTCAGCAGCGCGACGATCTGGCAGCGGGCGCGACCGAGACGCGCCTCGAACACCGAGAACGGTTTTCGCCGGTGCCGATCCCTTGCGATGCGCTCGAGGAGCTGGTTCGCGATCCGGGAGTCGGCCACCGTGACCACCGGAAACGGCGTATCGACGCTCGCGGCCGGAAGCCAGGCGGGCTGCCGGGTGGTTCGGGCATAGAAGCTGATGATCGGCTGCTGCGGCGTGATGCGGGCGACGAAGAACGCGTCGGGATACGGGTACCGCGCGAATGCGCTCGCGACCGCGTTGAGGTCGAGCGCGGCCGGGCCTGAGGCGTCGCCGACCTGCAGCGTCGACAACACCGTCCGCTGCACCGCGCGCATGTCGCGGGTGACCGCCGTCAGCAGCAGATCTGCCGATGCGTCGGCCGTCCGCTGATCGATCACGTCCGCGCTGTGCTGCCATTCGACGACGGCGCGGTAGCCGAGCCAGGTGAGCGTCGCGACCGACAGGACGGCGCCGACCGACGCCCACGTCATCCACCCGCGCAGGACGAAGGCCCGTCCCCGCGTCATTGCATCAGCTCGCGTTCGCGGTAGTACCGCGCGGCGCCGTCATGGAGCGGGATCGGGGACGCCGATGCGAGCTCGAGGTTCGTGAGCCGGATGGAGGTCGACAGCGACATCGAGAGCTGCGCGAGCGACTCGATGAACACGCGCGTCAGATCGTGCGCGACCGCTTCGTCCACCGCACTGCTCGTGACCAGCAGCCGCTGCACGCCGAGCGTGGCGACATCGTCGTGCTGCAGCGGGTAGGTCTGCGCCGGAATGGTGACGGGACGCACGAACGGATACTCGTGTCGCAGTCGCACTGCGGCGGGTCCATCGATCGGAATGAGATAGGCGCCGTGCCGGATGGTCTCGTCCACCGTGGCGAGGGGGTAGTAGCCGACGGCGATCGTCGCGTCGACGCCGCGGAGCAGATCGCTTCGGCGATCGGGCTGAATGACGCCGAGGCCGAGGCCGTATGCGCGGAACAGCAGGTTCGCGAGGAGCGGCTGACTCGACAGCGCGGTGCCGGCGCCGACGCGCAACCCGACGAGGTCCTGCACGCCGGTGGCGCGCACACCGTCCCGCACGAGAACGTGCATCGCGACGGGCTCGAGCGCCGCAATGGCGCGGATTCGACTCTCGCGGTGGGCGCGCGCGGCGGCGGCGTGCTCGTACGCCAGGTACGCGACATCGGCGAGCACGAACCCGATGTCGGCGGTGCCGTCTTCGATCGCCGACACGGTCGCGCCGGATCCGACGAGTTGCAGGCGGGAGACGCGCGCGTTCGGGATCGAGCGCTCGAACTGCCGCGCCACGGCGTCGCCGAAGTTCGAGTCGAGCACGATCCGGAGCGTCACCGGCGGCGCCGCCTCGCGCCGATCGGTCCGCACGGTGGTGCGCGCCGCGGCGAGACCGAGCGTGAGCAAGCCGACGATGCCGAATCGGTACAGGGCGGCGTGCGACATGCGCGCTGATTCTCCCACAGTCGCCGCGCCGGGCAACATCGCCGTCGAGGTGCGACATTGTGCGACATTTCCCGGCAATGTCCGGTGCTAGACTCCGCGCCGTTTTCGTTTGCTTCAGGAGGGAGGGCAAACGTGCTCATACCGCGGCGCCTCGCTCAGCTCGCGTTCGTGTGCTCCGTGCTGGTCGGTGCTTCGTCGCTGTTGGCGCAGGCAGTCGGCTCGATCGGCGGCACGATCATCGACAACACCGGGGCGGTGCTGCCCGGCGTCAGCGTGACGCTGTCGAGCCCCGGTCTCATTGGCGGCGACCGGACGACCACCACCGACGCGCGCGGCGCGTATGCGTTCACGCAGCTCGTGCCGGGCACCTACAGCGTGAAGGCGGACCTCGAAGGCTTCAACAGCACGCTGCAGCGCAATATCACCGTCAATGCCGATCAGACGTCTCGCGTCGATCTGTCGCTGTCGGTCGGCAACCTCGCGGAAACGGTGACCGTCGCCGCCGAGGTGCCCTTGCTCGACACCGCATCGGCGCTGCACCAGACGGTGATGTCGCGAGAGATTCTCGAGACGCTGCCGACCGCGTCCGACATCTACTCGATCGGACGGCTCACGCCGGCCGTGACCGAGAGCAAGCTCGATGTCGGCGGCAAGCAGATGGTCGCCCAGTCGACGCAATACGTGCACGGCAGCACGCAGGACGAAAACGGCATCGCGTACGACGGCATGTCGATCAGCCACTACGACAGCGGCAACGGCGGCTCGGTCAGCTATTACCTCGACAGCTTCCAGGCCGAACAGATGAACTACCAGACGGGACAGACGCCCGCCGAGCAGCCTGTGGGCGGCGTCATCGTCAACGTGGTCACCAAGACCGGTTCGAATACGATGCACGGCGACGGCATGTACAACTGGACGACGCAGGGTCTGCAGTCGGACAACGTGTCGTCCGCGCTGCGCACGCAGCTGCTGGCGGGCGTTCCGGCGGCAGCGCTCAAGGCGAATCCCAACATCACGCCGGCGCCGCGGATCGACACGCTCTTCGACAGCGCGTTCACGATGTCGGGGCCCGTGATGCGCGATCGCCTGTGGTACTTCGGGGAACTGAAGTACGGCAAGTCGAACATCTATCAGATCGGAAGCTACAACTCGGACGGGACGCAGCTGCTCAGCGACAACACGCTGCGCGGCTATCTCGGCAAGCTGTCGTGGGCGCTCGGCAAGAACACGCAGGTGCACTACTACATCACGCGGCAGCTGAAGGGGCGCTACCACGTCGCCGGCGGCCCCACGGTGACGCAGTTCTTCGAGACCCAGTCGGCGAACTACAACCCCAGCTTCAACATGATCAACGTCGGCAAGTTCACGACCGTGCTGTCGTCGCGGATGGTCCTGGACGTCTCGGCGAACTCGATGAACGGCCAGGACGACAGCTGGCCCGAGCCCGAAGTGCCGGCGAACGCCATCGCGCACTACGACACGGTCTCGCGGACGTTCACCGTCGCGCAAGGCACGTATTCGAACCCGCACAACGGGTGGGTGAGCGAAGTGGCCGCGAATCTCAGCTACAACCGGCCGGGCCACGACATCAAGATCGGCTACCAGCTGTTTCGGGATCGCTACCACGTCGGGTCGGTCTCGACGTCGAACATGCTCGCGAACTTCGCGAGCGGCGTTCCCACCTCGGTGAACACGTACAACACGGATCTGCTCGACACCGCGTTCTGGCCCGTTCTCCGCAGCCGCGACCACGCGCTCTACGCGCAGGACCGATGGACGCCGACGCAGCGACTCACGCTCAACCTCGGTTTGCGCTTCCAGACCGGCTACAGCTGGGTCGACGTCGATCCCGACGCGCCCGGCTACGGCGCCTCGGCGCCGCTCTGCCAGGTTGCGACGGCGTTCATCGCCGCGAAGTGCTTCACGTCGCCCGCCGGCATCCCGTCATGGGCGAACTTCGCGCCGCGGTTCTCCGCGATCTACGACGTCAGCGGCAAGGGCCGGAGCGTCCTGAAATTCACCGCGAACCGCTACGAGATCCCGCAGGGCAACACCGCGGCCGCTCGCGTGAACCCGCTGAAGGTGGTCAACGACACGCGATCGTGGACCGTGTGCAAGGCCGGACAGACGTCCGGCTGCGACCTGAACGGCGATCTCGTCCCGCAGCTCAACGAGCTCGGCCCCTCGACGGGTTACGCGCTCGGCACCACCAACCGGTACGCCGACAACGTCGCGCAGCCGTACGCCAACGAAATCGCCGCGACCTTTCAGCAGCAGCTGCAGGGTGAGATCGTCGTCGAAGCGGGGTACTTCTACCGTTCGCACCGCGACGGCATCGGCTTCGCCAACCTCGCGGTCCCGACCTCGAGCTATATCCCGCTCACCGTGACCGAAGTGACCAGTGGCCGGCAGGTCGTCGTCTACAACCAGGATCCGTCGACGCTCGGCAAGATCGACAACCTCTATTCCAACCGCACCGAGCTGGACGGCGTGTACAAGGGCGTCGATCTGAGCGTCACCCGGCGCATGCGGAATCACTGGATGCTGCTCGGCAGCCTGAGCGTCGGCAGGAACACCGGCGACGTCTACGGCGGCACCGAAGACTTGAACAACCCGAACTTCACGTTCCGGAACGGTCTCTTGACGAACGATCGCCGCGTGTTCTTCAAGCTGTCCGGCGCGTACGAGTTCCCCTATCAGTTCACGGTTGCGTCGAACGTGCAGTTCTACTCGGGATATCCCGAGCTGACCACCGCCTTCGTCACGAGCCAGACGACGAAGCTGACGCAGGTATCGCAGTCGATCGTCGTGCAGCCGTCGGGCACGATTCGCCAGCCCGGCGCCACCATCGTCGACATGAACGTCATTCGTCCGTTCACGATCGGCGGCCGCCTCAAGGTATCGCCGCGCATGGATGTGTTCAACCTGTTGAACGCGTCTGGCATCCAGTCGTACATCGCGCAGCTCGGTCCGTCCTATGGAAACGCGATCACGATCCTCGATGGCCGGCTGGTGAAGTTCGGCCTCAACGTGAACTGGTAAGGCGCGAGAGTGGAGCGGAAGGCATGACGAACGATCGCTCTCGGTCGCGGCTGCTTGGCCGGCGCGACCTGATGAAACTGGGCACCGGCGTCCTCGGCGCCGCGGTGACGGCGGGCCATGCTGCGGCGCAGCGCGGCGGCGGACGCGGCGAACTGCCGGCTGGGCCGGCGCCGCCGCCGGGGTCACCGCCGCCACCCGGCTGGCGCCCGCATACCGGCCCGGGATACACGTACACGGCCAATCGCCTCGGCGCCAACGGGCCGATGGACGAGACGACCGCAAAGATCGTCAAGTTCGTCCACGGATACAACGCGTCCGACATGACCCCGGCCGTCGTCCGCGCCGTCAACCGGACGATGGTCGATTCGATGGCGGCAGCGGTGGCCGGGTTCGAGGAGGAGGCGGTGCGGGTCTGCGCGAAAACCGCGCGGCTGTACCCGGCGGGTTCGGAGAAGTGCACGGTGCTCGGGTACGGCATCACCACGACGCCCGAACACGCGAGCTTCGTGAACAGCGCCATGGTGCGTCTGGTCGATTTCAACGACACGCCGCACGACAGCAATCTGATCCCGGCGGCGCTCGCGATGGGGGAGGCGCTTCACTCGAGCGGCGCCGACGTGATGGCGGCCGTCGTCGTCGGTTACGAAGTGATGACCGTCGGCGGCGGCGAGTCGATCGCGCCGGCGATGGCAGCCGGCAAGCTGATGGGCCTGGACGAGGATCGCCTCGCGAACGCGGTGACGCTGGCGCTGACGCCCCACGTCGCCCTGAACAAGGGCGTGGGCGCGATGTCGATGTGGAAAGGCTGTCGCAGCGCCGAGGCGATCAAGTGCGGCGTGTGGGCGGCGATTCTCGCGCGCGAGGGAATGACCGGACCGCCGCAGCCGTTCGAAGGGCGAGGCGGGCTGTGGTACAGCCAGGGCCGCATGGGCCGCGAATTCACACTGCCGGCGCAGGAAAAGATGATGATCGAGCGCGTCGTCAACAAGCGGTACCCCTCGGATCAGATGACGCAGCAGACGCTCGCGCTCGTGCCGCAGATGCGCGCGTGGACCAGGCCCGACGAGATCGAGTGGATCCAGTACGACATGACGTTCGGCGACTGGGAGGAGTGCGGCGATGCGCCGAAGTGGGATCCGCACAACCGCGACACGGCCGACCACAGCATTCCGTACACGCTGGCCCGGAATCTCATCGACGGCGAGAGCTACCTGGATGCGTTCACGATCGACAAGCTGCCGTTCCGCGATCCGGTCGTGCGCGAGCTGATGAACCGGATCACGCTCTCGCCCGTGCGCGAATGGCGCGGCAACGGCACGGCGCGGATCACGATCCACAAGAAGTCGGGCGAGGAGCGCTACTGGGACACGCACGACGGCAGCCGCAATCCCGGCGACGAAAGCCACTTCAGGCAGATGTCCGACGACGACATCACGAACAAGTTCAAGCGGGCCTGCGCGTTCCGCCATGTCGCCGATCAGCAGCGCGATCAGGCGCTGTCGTACTGGTGGGACCTGCGCAAGGTGAAGGACATCGCCGAACCGATGCGCGCGCTCGCGACGTTCGGCCGGCCCATGCCGCTGTGAGGATGCCATGCGATATGTGATGACCGGGCTGGCGGTCGCGGCGTTGCTCGTCGGCGTCGCGGCGTCGACGGCGGCCGCGGCGGAGACGGTGACCGGCGAAGTGATCTCGCTGTCGTGCTACTTCCAGAATCCGGCGAACGTCGGCGCCGCGGGCGCCGTCTGCGCGTGGGCGACCGTGAAGTACGAGGGGAATCCCGTCGGACTCCTGACGGCCGACAAGAAGGTCTACCAGCTCGCCGGCGGCGTCGTGGCGAACAACAACGCCAGGATGGTGCCGTTCCTCGGCAAGGTCGTGACGATCACCGGAGAGGTGACCGAAGCGCGCGGCCACATGATGGTCCTCACGGCCAGCGACGTCAAACCCGCCCAGTAGATGGATCCCAGGAGCGCACCGTGAAACTCTGGACCCGCTCTCGATGGTTCCTCCTTGCGGTCGCGGCGGCGGCCGCGGCATCGATGGCGCAGACGCGATCGACCGCCGCCGGCGACATGCCGCGGTTCGAGCCCGACCCCGCGTGGCCGAAGATCCCCAACGGCTGGGTGCTCGGACAGGTCGCCAGCGCCGCCACCGACGAACACGACAACGTCTGGGTGCTCCATCGTCCACGAACCGTACGACCGGATCAGAAGACCGCGCCGCCCGTGATCGAGTTCGACTCTGCGGGCAATTACGTCCAGGGCTGGGGCGGAGCCGGCGACGGCTACGACTGGCCGCAGACCGAGCACGGCATCTACGTCGACTACAAGGGATTCGTGTGGATCGGCGGATCCGGCAACGAGGATCAGATCCTGAAGTTCACCAAGGACGGCAAGTTCGTCATGCAGCTCGGCAAAGGCGGCCAGAAGAAGACGAACCAGGACACGAAGAACTTCTGGAAGCCGGCCGACGTGTTCGTGTACCCGAAGACCAACGAGCTGTTCGTCGCGGACGGATACGGCAACAAACGGATCATCGTGTTCGATGCCGACACCGGCGCGTACAAGCGCATGTGGGGCGCGTTCGGCAACACGCCGGCCGACGATCCGCCGGCGCCGGCGGAGTCCCCGGGCGGCGCGGCTGGACGCGGCGCCGCCGGTGGACGAGGCGCCGGGCGCTCGAATCGCGTTCCCGCGAAGGAACTGCCGGCGACCGATCCAGGGCCGCCGCAGTTCAACACGGTCCACGGCGTGAAGGTCTCGAATGACGGCCTCGTCTACGTGGCCGATCGCGCCGGCAAGCGTGTGCAGGTCTTCACGATCGACGGCAAGTACCTGACGCAGGCGTTCGTCGATCGGTGGTGCGAGGCGGTGGGACAGGGCTGCGGCAACGGTCAAACGGTCGCCAGCACGGCGTTCTCGCCCGATCCGGCGCAGCGTTTTCTCTATGTGGCGAGCCGGAGTCCCGCGCGCATCTGGGTCTACGACCGCAAGACGATGCAGCCGCTGTATTCGTTCGGAAAACCCGGGGTGGGCGCGGGCGAGTTCTACGTGCTGCATCACATGACGACCGACTCGAAGGGCAACCTGTACACGTCCGAGGTCGAGGACGGTCATCGCGTGCAGAAATTCGTGTTCAAGGGGTTGTCGCCGGCGGCATCGACGCGATGACCGCGCGGACGGCCGCCGTCGTCGCCCTGACTGCGTTCGCGATCGTTGCCCATCGAACGCCGATGCGCGCGGCCCGCGCCTACCGCCTCGTCGAACATTGGGCGCAACTGCCCGCCGGCACGACGTGGGGCGTCATGTCGTGGGTGTCGGTCGACGCGCACGACAACGTCTACGCGTTTCAGCGCGAGGAGCCGACGTCGAAGGTCCTCGTGTTCGATCGAAACGGACGCCTCCTCCGGACCTGGGGCGACGGACAGTTTGCCTATCCGCACTCGTTACGCGTGCTGCGGGACGGTTTCGTCTGGCTGACCGATCGCAAATCGCAGCAACTGTTCAAGTTTGCGCCGGACGGCACGCTCCGGATGTCGATCGGAAAAAAGGACGTCGCCGGCGACAACGCATCGCGCGACGCGTTCAACGGCGTCAGCGACGTCGTGATGGCGCCCGACGGCACGCTGTTCGTATCCGACGGTGAGGGAGGCAACACGCGCGTCGTCAAACTTGCGGGTGATGGAACATTCCTCACGGCGTGGGGCACGAAGGGATCCGCGCCCGGGCAGCTCAGCGGGCCGCACTGCGTCGCGATGGATTCGGCCGGGCGCGTGTACGTCTGCGACCGCGGCAACAAGCGCATTCAGGTGTTCGATCGGGACGGCACGTTCCTCTCGCAGCTGACGCAGTTCGGCACTCCCGTGTCGATCGCCTTCGATCGCGACGACACGATGTTCGTCGCCGCTCCGGCGCCCGAGAACAAGGTGACGATTGGGTCGACCGCCGGCAAGGTTCTCGACACGATCGAGGGCCTCGAGTCGCCCCACGGAATCGCGGTCGACAGCCGCGGGGCCATCTATGTGGCCGAGAGCGCCGGCAAGGCAGTGCTGAAGTACGCGCGCGACGGCGCACCGTGACGCTGCGCGCCGCCGCCGCTGCCGCAGCGGAGGTCGGACCTCCGCGCCATCGAGGACATCGCCGACCGATGCGGACGACGGCCGCGTGCGGCCAACCGAGGTCGCTGTAATACACTTCGACGCGTGATGACCGCCGCCGAACGCGAAGCGTACCGACAGCGGCTCGACGTCTTCTTCGCGAGCCGCGACGTCGGCCACGCCCTGACGGCTGAACCGCTGCAGCGCGGCGTCACGCCGGCGGCGCTGACGAGCGCGGCCGCCGCCGTGGCCTCGTACGCGGACGACGGGCTCGCGGTGGTTCGCGACGAGTATCAGCCGCGGCTCGCGTGCCGCGAGGGCTGCTCGTACTGCTGCCGCAAGCCGGGCGTGCTCGTCACTCGCCCCGAGTTCGTTCGCATCCTGGAACACGTGCGATCGTCGTTCGACGCGGACGCCCGCGCGGCGCTCGCGCGCGGTGCGCGTGCGTACGTCGAGCGGCTCGGTGGACGCCACTTCGACGCGGCGATCGCCGATTCGGTGCCGTGCCCGCTCCTCGTCGACGACCGCTGCTCCGTGTATCCGATTCGCCCGCTCGTGTGCCGCGGCTACAACTCCACGGACGCTGCCGCCTGTCAGGCGGCCCACGCCGACCCGGCAGCCCTGGTGCCGATCTTCGCGATGCTGAAGGACGTGACCGACGGTGCGGCCGTCGGTGTGGCGCACGCGTTGCGAGAGGCCGGCGGCTCCGGCGCGATGATCGATCTCGGCACCGCGTTGGCCATCGTGCTCGCAGCCGGCGATGGCGTCGACCGCCGCATCGGCGCGGACGGTGGGCTGGATGCCGCCGAGAACGTGTCGTGGGCGGACGAGATGTGGACGCTGGTGTCTGACACCGCCAGGCGTCTGGAGCGGCAGCCGCGCTGACATCGCCGCGCTCCAAATCCGCCGGCGCGTTTCCCGGCTCCGCGCAGGATCGGCGTCAGCCGTGACGAAGTTGTCAGCGATACGACCGGCGCGACTTCCGTCGAGAGCGCCGCGGACACGCTCCGGCGCCGCGCCGCGTCACTCGTGACGGATCACCGCGAGCAGATCGACGCGAAGCGCGCGCCGCGCCGGCACGAGGCACGCGACCAGCGCGACGGCGAACAGCAGCACCGGCACGGCGAACAGCGTGGCCGCATCGTGCGCGGGGACCGCGGCGATGCTGCGCGCCAGGACCTGCCCCGCGCCGAGTGAGAGCGCGATGCCCGCCGCGCCGCCGGCCGCGGCCAGCCGCATCCCGTCGCGCACGATCCCGTCGACCAGCGACGCGCCCGACGCGCCGAGGACCAGGCGCACGCCGATCTCCGGCGTCCGCTCGGTGACCGCGTACGCCATCACCCCGTAGATCCCGATGCCGGCGAGCAGCAGCGCGGTCGCCGCGAACAGCGCAAGCATCTCCGCTGCGAATCGACGCTGGCCGAGCGCGTCCGTCACGATGGCGGCGAGCGGTTCGGTGCCGAACACCGGCAGCGTGGGATCGACGGCGCGGATTTGCGCGCGCACGCCGTCCCCGATGGTTTCCGCTTCCACGTCGCTGCGGACCAGGACGGCGATGTGCTTTTCGCCGAGCTGGTACAGGCTCGAGAAGATCTGCGGCACGTGGGGATCGTCGATCGACGCCGTGCGCGCATCGCCGACGACGCCCACGATGGTCGTCCATGCGGTGGCGGTGCGCGTCAGCTTGACGCGGCGACCGATCGGATCCTCGCCCGGCCAGAACTTCCGCGCCATCGCTTCGTTGACGACGGCCACCGCCGGCGCGCTCGCCGCGTCGAAGTCCGTGAACAGGCGGCCGCGAAGGCGCGTCATCCCCAGCACGTCGAAGTATTCCGGCGTGACGCTTGCCCGCTCCACCAGCGTCGGCGGCGTCGTCGCTCCTTGCCGTTCGAACACGACGGGCCGCAGCATCAGGTCGCGGGCGGGGCGGTCCAGCGGGATCGCGGCGCTGTCGCCGAGCGCCGCGCGGGCGACGCCCGGCAATCCGTCGAGGCGCCGCAGCAGCTCGCGGTAGAACCGTTCCTTCTGCGCGGGCGTGCCGTACAGATCGATGGAGACGTCGTTCGGGTACGGCATCCGCGTCCTCACGGTGACGACGCCGCCCGGGGCGAAGCCGAGCGGCCGGCGCACGAGGTCGGCGATGCTGCGGAGCAGCAGGCCGGCTGCGACCATCAGCGTCACCGACAGCGCGAACTGCGCCACGACCAGCGCGCGTCGCGTGCGTGCCTGCCGCCGCGAGGCGGTTGACGCGCGCCCCTGCTGTTTCAGCACGTGCATCAGGCCCAACGGCTCGACGTGGAGCGCGGCAACCACACCGAAGACCACGCCGATCGCCAGCGTCACGACGGTGGAGAACGCGTACACGCGCCACCCGGCGCCGACCGTCGTCAGCCGCGGCACGCTCGACGGGATCAGGTGGAGGAGCGGCCCGCGGGACGCGACGAGGATTGCGGCGGCGACGGCGCCGCCGAGCGCCGACAGCAGCACGCCCTCGGTGATCAGCTGGCGAACGAGCCGCAGCCGCCCGCCGCCGAGCGCCTGTCGGAGTGCGAGCTCCCGCGCGCGCGTCGTCGCGCGCGCGAGCAGCAGGTTCGCGACGTTGACGCTGGCGATCAGCAGCACGAGCGCGACCGCGGCGAAGAGAAGGATCAGCGGCTGCCGCGCATCGCCGACGACGGTGCGCTTCAGCGGCTCGAGACGGATCGCCCAGCCGGCGGCGTCCGGGTAGTCGCCCGGATAGGCGCGCGTCAGCGACGCCACCAGCGCGTCGACCCGCTGCTGCGCTTCGGCGAGCGTCAGTCCAGCCTTCACCCGCCCGATGGCGCCCGGCAGGTTGCGTCCGCTCCGCGGCGGATGATCGAGCATCGGCGGCCCGTAGAAGCTCGTCGCCGCCCAGACATCGACGTTGCGCTCTTCGAGCGTCCGGCCCGGCGGCACGAAATCGGCGGGCATCACGCCGACGATGCGATAGAGGTCGGTGTCGAGGCGGATGCTGCGATCGAGGACGTCGCGGCGTCCGCCGAACTCGCGCTGCCACAGTCCGTGGCTGATCACGGCTTCCTGCGTGAAGCCGGGCGCGCGGTTCGTCGGCTCGAAGGCGCGTCCCGGGTGCGGCGCGACACCGAGGACGGCGAAGTAGTTCGGCGCGACGCTCATCAGCCGCACGCGTCGCGGCTCGAGGCCGCCGGTCAGGTTGTTCTCGTCGTACCACGCCGGCGAGATCTGATCGAAGATGCCCGAGCGCTCGAGGTCGAGCCACTCGGGCTGCGACATGCCGACGCGCGAGGCGCCGACGCTGCGCAGGTCGTCCTCGACGCTGACGAGGCGATCGGCGTCGGGGTACGGCAGCGGATGCAGCAGCGCGGCGTCGACGACCGAGAAGATCGCGGTCGTCGCGCCGACGCCGAGCGCGATCGTCAGCGCGGCGACGAGCGTGAAGCCGGGCGCCCGGCGCAGCATGCGCGCGCCGTAGCGGACGTCCTGGCGCCACTGCTCCCACCAGAGCCAGCGCGTCGACTCGAAGAACCGCTCGCGCGCGCGCGACACGCTGCCGAAGCGGCGGCGCGCGGCGAGGCGCGCGGCCGACGCCGACAGTCCTTCGTCGCGCTCGAGGCGCTCGGCCTCGAGCGCCAGGTGCGACTCGATCTCGTCGCGGAAGTCCTCGTCCGAGCGCCAGCCGCGCAACATGTCACCCCTCCGTCGGGCCGGTGTCGAGCACGCGGCCGATCGCCCGCGCAAGGCGCCGCCACTTGGTGGTTTCCCTCACGAGCTGTTTGCGGCCCGCCGGCGTCAGCGCGTAGAAGCGCGCGCGGCGGTTGTTGGCGGACGTGCCCCACTTGCCCGCGATCCAGCCGCGGTGCTCGAGCCGCTGCAGGGCGGGGTAGAGGGCGCCGTGCTCGACGAGGAGCTCGGCGTCGGAGGTCTGCTGGATGGCGAGCGAGATGCCGTGGCCGTGCTGCGGACCGAAGATCAGCGTGCGCAGGATGAGGAGGTCGAGCGTCCCCTGCAGCAGATCCAGCGGCTCGTCGTCTTTGGTAGGCATTCGACCAAAGAATGCGCCACGTTCCGGTCGGATGTCAACCGGAAGGGCCGGCCGCGACACGGCGGCACGACGGACCGGCGCGCCTGCGCCTCGCCGGCGCGGCCGCGATCGGGGCGCGAAGTCGTCGCCCGCGGCGATTTATCCCGGAGCGCGGTGCCCGACGTAAATCCGCGAGGGACGTCCGTCTAGATCCGTGCGCGCCTCGAGCGCAGATCGCGATGGACATGGACCCTGGCTGCTGTTTGCCGACAATTTGTCTGCCTCGCGGAAGACGATCGCGCCGCGCGACGAAATTTTTTTGTTGATCCCCAAATTCCATCTTGACAGTTTCACTACACAAACTTTACGGTTTGCGCCGGCTCTTCAACCGACACCTTCCGACTCTCGCGCGCGCAATGGTTCGCCTGCGGTCCGTGCGGCCGCAGCCCGAGGATGAACTGACGATGCGTATCGAGCTCTCTCGCGTCCTCTTCTGGATGGATCGCATGACGCTGACATCCGCACTCCGATCGCGGCGATTGACGGCGCGGCCCCTCGCGGTCCTCGCGCTGATGGCGCTGGCCATGTTGTGGTCCGCGCCCGCGCACGCGCAGATCAACCTCGGGACCTATCCGATGGGCGAGGTGTACGCGCAGCTCCCCGGCCCGGCGGTGTACGCGCCGGATCCGGCATCGACGCTGCCGCCGGGGCTCTCGCTCAGGCTGGACACGCCGCCGTTCTTTCCGCCGAACGTGCCGGCCGGGGTCATCGGCGTGGCGACGACGACGGTGCGCACCATCTATCAGTTCAATTTGATCAAGAACGGCGCGACGACCAGCTATCAGATGACGATCACGCCGCTGTCGATTCGATCGTCGTGGAACCTGCCCGACGCCTTCGTCAACGAACCGTTCTCCTATCAGCTCGCGGCGCAGAACCTGGGCGGACCCGCGACGTGGAGTCAGAGCGGCTCCTGGCCCGCCGGGCTGTCGATCAGCCCGTCCGGATTGATCTCGGGCACGCCCACGGTCGCCGGCTCCTTCGGCCTCGGCGTGCAGCTGAATGACGGCGTCGACACGGTGTTCCGCAGCTTCAACCTGAACATCGACGCGGTCCACGTGACGATCGCCGGCGCGCTGGCCGACGGCTCGCTGCCGAACGCGACGCAGAACGCCCCGTACAGCGCGACCTTCAGCGCCAGCGGCGGATCGGGCGGGTACACCTTCAGCTCGAACTCCCTGCCGTCGGGCCTGTCGCTCGACCCGACGACGGGCGTGTTGTCGGGAACGCCGACCAGTTTCGGGCCGTGGCGGTTCATCGTGACCGCGACGGATTCCAACCACGTCTCGAACAGCAAGTGGGTGTCGCTCGACGTGGTCGGCGCTCCGGCCAGGCTGCCGAACGTGCGGCCGTACGACGGCTACTTGATCGATGCGTCCTTCGCCGTGCCGTACAACGTCGGCGTCAGCGTTGGCAGCGGCGGCCGTGCGCCGTTCACCTGGTCGGTCAGCGGCCTGCCGCCTGGACTCGGCATTCGATCGGGCGCCGGCAACACGCAGTACTGGATCAACCCGGGCGACGTGGAGATCCACGGCACGCCGATCCAGATGGGCACCTTCCAGGTGCAGTTGACCGTCACCGACGCGGACGGCGTGCAGGCGACGAACACGTTCCCGATGAACGTGAAGCCGCTGCATCTGTGGAACTGGATGGCGAACGGCCTGTACGGCGTGCCGTACAACCACACGTTCTATCTGGTCGGCGGTCAACTGCCGTATTCGGTCGTGCAGGCCGGTGGACAGCTGCCGCTCGGCCTGACGCTGAACTCGAGCGCGCTGAGCGTGACGGGCACGCCGCAGGAGCATGGCCCCTTCTCGCCCACCGTGCTGTTCTCCGATTCCGCCGGCAATCAGCTGAAGCTCAATCAGTACCCGAACATCGGCGATCCGACCTCGACGATCCAGATCTTCAACAACGGCGACCTCGGCACGATCACGGCCGGCTTCTCGTACTCCAATCGGCTCGTCGGGTGCTGCGTGCCTTCGTACTCCTGGTCGGTCGTCAGCGGGACGCTTCCGCCGGGACTCACGCTGACCGGCGGCGGCCTGCTGAGCGGCACGGTGCCGGGCGGCACGAGCGGCACGTATCAGTTCCTCGTTCGAGTCGAGGACGGATCGAACCCGTCGAACTTCGCCGTCCGTCAGTTCACCGCGGTCATCACGCCGATGAACATCGTCGGCTCGACGATCCTGCCGACGGCAAACGTCAACGCGCCGTACAGCGTCTCGCTGTTCTCGACCGGCGGCACGGGCGCCGTCACGTGGACGCTCGAGCCGAACCAGTACCTGCCGCCGGGGCTGGCGCTGCTGTCGGGCGGCGGGATCTCGGGGACGCCGACGGGTCCGGGGCAGTTCAACTTCTCGCTGCGCGCCAGCGATTCGGCGGGCCACACGATGGTCCGCTTCTTCACGATCAACGTCTATCCGAGCGGCGTCAACCCGCCGCTCGACATGCCGTCGCTCAGCACGCGCTACGTGCCGACCGTCGGCCAGTTCACGATCGTGCTGTCGGCGACCGGCGGACAGGGCCCGTACCACTACGCGCTCAGCCCCGGCGCGAACGTGATTCCCGGCCTGCGCGTGCAGGACGGGCAGCCGCTGCCGACGTTCTTCCTGCCGCTGCAGACGGCCGGCATTCTCGCCGTGTTCACGACGCCGGGCGACTACTCGACGTCGATCCGCGTCACCGACTCGCTCGGGGCGTCGTTCGACAAGGCGGTGACGTTCCACGTGACGCCGCTGCAGTTCCTGAACGTCTCGCCGCTGCCGCGCGGCGTCGTCGGCGCGCCGTACTCGTTCACGCTGACGCCGTCCGGCGGTACGTCGTACACGTTCGCGGCGTCGGGCCTGCCCGCCGGCCTCGACATCGATTCGGCCACCGGGCAGATCTTCGGCACCCCGACGGCCGCGACGGCAACGACGACGCAGATCACGCTGACCGATCTGGTCTCGCTGGAGGCGCTGACCTGGACGTTCAACATCACCGTCGACCCGTTCGACATCACGCAGGGTGACCTGCCGCAGGCGACGGTCAACTCGTTCTACTCGCAGGCGCTCTCCGCGCCCGGGTGCGGATCGCCGTGCGCGTGGACGGTCGTGTCCGGCGGGATCGGCGGCCTCACGCTGAGCGGCGCCGGCGTGCTGTCCGGCACGCCGACCGGCACGAACACGGGGGCGGCGCTGACGGTGCGCGCTTCCGGTCCGAACGGGGCGGCCCAGAAGACGCTCGGCCTCCGCGTGGTGTCCGCGACGCCGCAGCCGCTCGCGATTACCACCGGCAGCTTCTCCGATACGACCATCGGCAACACGCCGCTGTTCTCGCTGGCCGCGCAGGGCGGGACGCCCCCCTACAGCTGGTCGCTCGCCGGCGGCACGCTCCCGACGGGCGTGCACATCCAGGCGGCCAACGACCTCGTGAGCGCGACGCAGACACCCGGGCTGGCCTATCTGACCGGCCGGTTCACGGAGACGAACCTCTTCACCTTCACGTTGAGGGTGACCGACGCCGCGAGCAACTCGGTCACGCGCGCGTTCACCTGGCGCGTGTCGCCGTTGACCAACCAGTATTTCTCGCTCCCGCTCGCGGCCGGCGGCCTCGTGTACAACACGCCGTATTCGCAGCCGCTGCTCGCGATGGGCGGCACCGGTTCGTACACGTGGACGGCGACGGCGCCGATGCCGCCGGGCCTGACGCTGAATCCGTCGACCGGCGTCGTCAGCGGCACGCCGCTGAACACCGGCTCCTTCAGCGTGCCGGTGCAGATCACCGACGGCGCGGCATCGTTCCTGGCGAACATCGGCTTCACGATCGGCAGCGGCACGCCGGCGACGATCGGCTTCTCGCTCGGCTCGACGCTCGGACCGACGACGCTCGGCAGCGCGTTCAACTTCACGGTGGCGCCGATTGGCGGCACGGGCCCGTACACGATCACGGCGGACACGCCGCTCCCGTCGGGCATGGCGCTCGTGCCGTTCGGCGGCACCGGTCAGCCGGCGGGCACCATGTCGCTCGTCGGCGTGGCGACGACGCCCGGCGCCTATACCTTTACGCTCCGGATCGTCGATTCGCTCGGCAACCTCGGCGTGCGGACGTTCACGTGGACCGTCGGCAACTTCGGCGTGATCGGCACCGCGCTTCCGAACGGATCGGTGGGGGTGCCGTATTCGCAGTCGCTGCTGACGTTCGGCGGCGCGGTGACGTGGGCGCTCGGCAGCGGCAGTGCGCTTCCGCCCGGCTTGAGCCTGTCGCCGTCGGGCACGATCAGCGGCACGCCGACGACCAACGGCGTCTTCTCGTTCGTCGCGGTCGGCACGAGCGGCGGCGTGTCCAGTTCGTTCACGCTGTCGCTCACGATCTCCGGCATCGCGATTACGTCGGGCGAACTGCCCGTCGGCGTCGTCAATCAGCCGTACTTGTTCACGTTCACCGCCACGGGCGGCGGCACGCTGAACTGGACGGCCACCGGGCTGCCGCCGGGCCTGACGCTGACCAATGGCGGCGTGCTGTCGGGGACGCCGTCCTCGGCCGGCACCTTTACGCTGGTAGTCGGCGTGTCCGGAACGGGCGTGTCGCCGTTGACGCAGCGGTACGCGCTGTTCGTCACGCAGCCGAACCCGACGATCCTCGATGTGCCGATGGCGTCGACGGTGCTGCTCGACGCGACGGTCGGCAGCACGTTCCAGAGCACGCTGACGCCGAACGGCGGCGTGCCGCCGTACACGTGGAGCGTCGCGTCGGGCTCGTCGCTGCCGCCGGGCCTCCGCCTCGTGCCCGGCTCGCAGGCGCTCCTCAGCGCGTCGCCGGCCGTCACGCTGCTGTTGGGCGAGCCGACCGTCGCCGGTTCATACGCGTTCGACCTGATCGTGACCGATTCGCTCGGCGCGCAGGCTCGCCGCACGTTCCACTTGAAGGTGTCGGAGCTCGGCCTGGCGAGCCTGCCGTCGAACGCCGTCAGCGGCACGCCCTACGCGTTCCAGTTCGTGCCCTTCGGCGGCGCGGCGCCGTTCACGTTCACGATGGCGCCGTCGAGCGCCACGCAGGACATGCTCCCGCCGGGCTTGTCGATGACGTCGGGCGGCTCGATCGCGGGGACGCCGACCAGCACGGGCAGCTATCGCTTCAGACTGCACGTCCAGGACAACGCCGGCCACTCGCTCGATCGCATCGTGCTCCTCAACGTCTTGACGGCGTCCGGCCTCCAGGTGCAGAACCTGAACCCGCCGACGACTCCGGTGGGGCGCGGCCGGGGAGCGATGACGCTGTCTGCGTTCTCGAACGCCGCGCCGACGGCGACCTACTCGTGGTCGGTGGCGGGCGGCACGCTGCCGCCCGGGATGGCGCTGATCACCAGCGGGCAGCTGCCGGGCATCGGTCCGGATACGACGCTGCTCGGCGGTCAGCCGACGACGGCCGGCGATTACACGTTCACGCTGCGCGCGACCAACAAGGCCAACGCGTCCGACACCGCGGACCACGCGTTCTCGTTGCACGTCAGCCGCGTGCGGCTGGTCTCGCCGGCAATCGACTTCCACTCGACGAACGCGCTCGCGGCCGGTCACGTCGGCTCTCCGTATCAGTTCCAGTACGCGGTCGGCGGCGGCGTGCCGCCGTACACGTTCGCCGTCTCGCCGTTCTCGCCGCTGCCGGCCGGCTTCACACTCGACGCGAGCGGACTGCTGTCGGGCACGCCGAACTCGATCGGCAACTACGCAATCGGGATGGTCGTCACCGATTCGACCGGAGACGCGATCACCATCAACACCGTCCTGCCGGTGACGCCGCCCGGCGTGGCGGAGCCGATGGTGCAGGTCGGCGATATCGATCCGCCGGCGGTCGGCGCGCCGTTCGTCGGCAATCTCGATCTGCTGCGGCGCGGCGGACAGGCGCCGATCACGTGGTCGGTGAGCGCCGGGTCGCTGCCGGCGGGCCTCTCGCTCGTCCCCGCGGAGAACGGCTTGCCGGCGCGCGTTCAGGGCGTGCTCGCCGCGGCCGGACCGGTGGACTTCACGCTGACCGCGACCGATGCGGCGGGGCAGACGATCACGTTCGCCGCCCAGGGCGATCTGCCGGATCTCGGCTTCTCGACGCCCTCGGCTCCGCCGGCGCGCGTCGGGCAGCCGTACTCGCTGCCGCTGTCGCCGCGCGGAGCGGCGCCGCCGCTCACCGTCTCGATCGATCCGACATTCGACCTGCCGCCGGGGCTGACGCTCTCCGGCACCGGGCTGTCGGGCACGCCATCGGCCGCCGGCACCTTCATCGTCGGCGCGATCGTCGGCGATGGGCTCGGCGAGTTCCTGGAGAAGTTCTACCGGATCGCCGTGGACAACGCGGCGGGCGAGGTGCCGGCCATCGACGTGGCGCCGAATCCGATCCAGGTCTACTTCGAGACGGGATCGCCGAATCCGGCGCCGGTGGCGGTCGGCGTCAGCACGACGTCGGGCGCGCTGCCGTTCGCGGCGAGCCTCGATACCGCGCCGTGGGCGAACCTCGGCACGTCGAGCGGCACGACGCCGGGCAGCGTGACGCTCAACGTCACGCCGGGCTCGCTCGCCGTCGGCACGTACGTCGGCTTCGTCGGCGCGTCCGCGAGCGGCGCCGTCAACCAGTTTGCGATGACGCCCGTGTACTTCACGGTGGCGAACCCGCCGCCATGCAGCTACGCGGTCAATCCGTCGGCCGGCACCATGCAGACCGCGGGCGGGAAGGGCAGCTTCGGCGTCAGCACCGCCGCCAATTGTTCGTGGACGGCCACGACGGCCGACGCCTGGATCAGCCTGCTCGCCGGACCGAGCGGTCCCGTCGTTGCGAGCATCAGCGACACGGGGACGAAAACGGTTTCGTTCAGCGCGGCGCCGAACCCCGATCCGTCGGCGCGCGTCGGCACGATCACGGTGAACGGCGCGGTGTTCACGCTGACGCAGTTCGGATCGTCGTGCGCCTTCACGATTTCGCCGGCCGATTTGTCGGTGTCGGCCGCGGGCGGCATCGCCGGCATCGGCGTCACCGCATCGGCGTCCTCCTGCTCGTGGACGGCATCCGGGCTCGGCGCGACGCCCGCGTCGGGCACCGGTAACGCCACGGTCAGCGTCACGGTGCCCCCGAATCCCGATGCGGGATCGCGGGTGCTCACGGCGACGATTGCGGGCCAGACGCTCTCGGTGACCCAGGCCGGCATCGCCTGCAGCGTGTCGTTGAGCGGCGCTGGCGCGAACCATCCGGCCTCCGGCGGCAACGGCGCGGTGACGGTGACGACGCCGGTCGGCTGCGGCTACGGCTCGACGGTCGGGCCGAACTGGATCTCGATCACGTCAGGCGAGTCGGGCAGCGGATCGGGCACGCTGGTGTACTCGGTCGCGCCGAACCCGGCCACTTTCGCTCGCTCCGCCACGTTGTTCATCGGCGGTCAGCCGTTCCTCGTCACGCAGGACGCGCTGGCGTGCAGCATCACCATCGATTCGACCGGCCTCGGCAGCCCGTACGGATCGACCGGCGGGAACGGCACGCTCGGCATCACGACGAACGGCGCGAACTGCACGTGGAGCGCCGCGAGCGATGCACCGTGGGCGGCGGTCGCGCCGGCGTCGGGGACGGGCAGCGGAACGGTGTTCGTGAACGTCGGATCGAACGCCGGTTCGCCGTCGGCGCGGAACGGAAACCTGTTCGTGGGCGGCCAGACGCTGCCGGTCTCGCAGGCGGGCGTCAACTGCAGCTACAGCCTGCAGTCGTCGACGGCGTCGGTGCCGGGCGGCGGCGGCGCCGGGTCCGTCGGCGTCGTGGCGCCGGCGGCGTGCACGTGGACCGCGGCGTCCAACGCGCCGTGGCTCTCGATCGGGTCGAGCGGTACGGCCGGATCGTCGAGCGTGCAGTTCATCGCGCAGCCGAACCCGACCGCGTCGATCCGCGCCGGCACGCTGACCATCGCCGGGATGACCTACACGGTGAACCAGGCCGCCGCCCCGTGCACCTACTCGCTCAACTCGAGCGGCGTCACGGTCGGCGCGAGCGGCGGCACCGGGCAGTTCACCTTCTCGACGGGCGCGGCCGGGTGCGCCGCCGACGTGAAGAGCTACGCGAGCTGGGTGCACGTCACCGCCTCGCTCGTCGGCACGAGCGGCACCGCGGCCTACATCGTCGACTCGAATCCGGCCGGCGGATCGCGCAGCGGCGTGGTGCAGGTCGGCAACCAGGTGTTCACGGTGACCGAGACGGCGGCGGATTGCGCCTTCAGCCTGAACGCCTACGGCAAGGTCTTCGACAAGAACGGCGGCTTCGGCACGCTGTTCGGTTCGCCGTCGGCGCTCGGCTGCACGCCGGACTACGGGACGAGCGAGCCGAGCTTCATCTCGCTCGGCCTGCTGACGGGTCCGGCCAACGACATCTTCTCGCTGCCGTATCAAGTGCTGCAGTTCCCGCCGCCGCTCACGCCGTATCAGCGGCGCGGGTTCATCACGCTGGGCGGCCAGGTGTTCACGGTCAAGCAGACCTCGTGGTGATGGCGATGCAGCACTGCGATCAAAGAGGCACTATGCGCGATTCGAGAGCGATCATCGCGGCACTCCGGCACGCGCTCGTGGCGGCGGCGGTGCTGATGCTACCGGCGATCACCTGGGCGGCGACGCGCGGCCCCGACGCCGGCGGCTACACGGCGACCGACGCGACGGTCTACAGCTTCGTCGACATCTCGGGCTCGAGCGGCGGCGCGAGCATCCTGAGCGGCACCGACGACGGTTCGGCCGGGCTGTCGCTGCCGTTCACGTTCACCTTCTACGGGCAGCCGTACACGAAGGTGTGCGTGAGCACGAACGGCGGGCTGTACTTCGTCGCGGATCTGGCGCAGTGCGGCGGCATCAACGACTTCGCCAACTCGGATCTCTCCGGCAGCACGCCGGAGGGCGATCGACCGGCCGTGTTTCCCTTCTGGTCGGACCTGACGTTCCAGGTGTCCGGCGCCGGTTCGGTGTACTACCAGGTGCTCGGCGTGCCCGGGAGCCGCCGACTCGTCGTGCAGTGGAGCAACGCGTTCCCGCAGGGCTCGTCGAACCCCGTGACGTTTCAGGCCATCCTGTCCGAGGCCTCGAACCGCATCCTCTTCCAGTACCAGGTGGCGGCACTCGGCGACGCCGATTCTGCGTCGGAGGGCGGCGCGGCGACGATCGGCATCCGGAACGCGGGCGGGCTCGTCACCGGCCAGCAGCTGCCGTGGAGCTACAACGCGAAGGTCGTCTCGAACGAATCGGCGATCCTCTTCACGCCGCCGGGCCTGACGACACCGGTCATCACGTGGGCCAACCCGGCGTCGATCCCGTACGGCCGCGCGCTGGGCGCGGCGCAGCTGAACGCGATCGCCGACGTGCCCGGAACGTTCACGTATACGCCGCCGGCCGGCACGGTGCTGAACGCCGGAAGCGGCCAGCTGCTGTCGGTGCTGTTCACGCCGACCGACACGGCGCACTACACGACCGCCACGGCGACCGCGTCGATCGACGTCACGCCCGCGCCGACGACGACGACGCTCTACGGCCTGCCGCCCAGCGTCGGCACGCTGCAGCCGATCGCGCTCATCGCCGTCGTCTCGAACGCGGGCGGGCTCACGCCGCAGGGGACGGTGACGTTCAACGACGGCGCCACGCCGCTCGGCAGTTCGGCCGTCAGCAACGGGATCGCGTTCCTGATCGCGACGGGCATCACGCCGGGCGTGCACCCGTTTGCCGCGCAGTTCTCGGGCAACGGCAACTTCGCGACGAGCACGTCGGCGGCGGCCAACGTCACGGTGCAGCCGGCGACCGCGTCCACGATCACGCTGCTGTTCCCGGTGACGAACCCGACGGCCGCCGGACACCCGTCGCCGCTCCTGGCGATCGTGCGGCCGCTCGCCGGCACCGGCACCGTGACCGGATCGGTGCAGTTCGCCGAAGGCAGCACGGTGCTCGGGACGGCGACGTTGACCAACGGCCTCGCGTCGATTTCGCCGACGCTGAGCGCCGGACAGCATCAGATCACGGCGCGGTACCTGGGCAACACGGCGTTCGCGGCGAGCTCGTCGGCGCCGATCGTCCAGACCGTTTCCACCGGCACGGCGCCGGCGACGTCGTCGACCGCGCTGGCCGTGACGCCGGCCGCGTCGAACGCCGGCGACCCCGTGACGCTCACCGCGACGGTGACGCCGGCGGCCGGCACGCCCAGCGGCAGCGTGACCTTCTTCGTCGACACGGTGCCGATCGGAACGGCGCCGGTGACGAACGTCGGCGGCGTCTTCAAGGCGGCGCTGACGACGTCGACGCTGTCGCGCGGGGCGCATCTCGTCACGGCGTCCTACGGCGGCAGCACGGCGGTCGCGTCGAGCAACTCGCTCCCGGTCGTGGCGCTGGTGCAGTAGCTCGCCCTTCAGCCCGGTTCGCGGCGCGGACCTCCCGGTTCGCGCCGCCGCGATCACTTCTTCCGAGGGCGATACGATCCCGCTTCGCGCCGCGTCGCGACGTTCAACCGGTTCCATCCGTTGATGGCGACGATGGCGAGGGTCGTGTCGCCGTGCGCCTTCGGCGCGAAGTGCGGCCGCACGGCTTCGTACACCGAGTCGGGCACGTCCCTTCGGTGACGAGCGTCACCGCTTCGGTCCACGCGGCCGCCGCCCGCTCGCGATCGGTGTAGTAGGGACACTCCTGCCACGCGTCCAGCGTGTACCGCCGCTGCTCGGTTTCTCCGTTCGCTCGCAGCTCCTTCGCGTGCATGTCCAGGCAGTACGCGCAGCCGTTGATCTGCGACGCGCGCATCCGGACGAGACCGAGCAGCGTTCTGTCGAGGCGGCAGCCGTCGAGAGACTCCTCGAGTCCGAGCACCGCCTTGTAGACGAGCGGCGCGTCGGCGGGTATGTGCATGCGTCGTGTCATCGCTCCTCCTGGTGGTGCCGACCCGGCGCCTCCTATCGGCCGCAGCGCGGCCGTGGCCGAACCGGGTTCTCAACGGGCGTCACCTGGGGCAAAATGGATGACCATGCACAGAATGCTCCGAGTCCTCGTCATCGCGTTCGCATCGGTGGTACTGACGGCGGTCCAGGCGCGCGCGCAATCGGGTCCGAGCGCGGACTTCGCGTTCGGATACGTCTACATGCACGACAACGATCTCGACACCGGGTTTCCGGCCGGATGGATGGTGTCGGCGGCCGGCCATGTCACCAGCTGGTTCTCGCTCGTCGGCGAGGTCGGCGGCAGCTACAAGACGGTGAGCGGACCGCCCGACGTCTCGCTGAGCCTCCACACGTTCTCGTTCGGGCCGCGGTTCGGCGTCACGCAGCGGGCGCCGATTGCGCCGTTCATCCAGGTGCTGATCGGCGTGGCGCACGGCTCGGTCGGCGTGTCCGGGGCGAACGTCGGCGTCGTCTTCACCGGCAACGATTTCCTGTTTCAGCCCGGCGCCGGCATCGACATCAACGGCGGCGGCAACGTCGGGCTTCGACTCGAGGGCGACGTGCGCGGGCTGCAGAGCAACGGCTCGTCGCATGGCGAGTGGCGCCTCGTGGCGGCGCTGGTCCTGAAGCGATGACCCGGTAGAGCATCGAGCGGTCGGCGCCGGCCGGCGGTTGCCGGCGTCGACCTCGACGTGCGCGTCGCGTCCATTCTCGCGTTCACATCGTCATGAGCGATCCGGGACCGCGATCCGTCGGCGACCGCCCGGCCGAGGACCCTGCCTGGCGCCTGTCGCGGACCGCCTTCGATCGATTTCTCGTCGCGCTGGATGCCGATCGCGACGCGGCCGCCGCGGCGTACGAGCGCATCCGTTCCAGGCTCGTCAAGTTCTTCTCGTGGCGCGGCTGCACGTTTCCGGAGGAGCGCGCGGACGAAACCATCACGCGCGTGATCCGCAAGATCGACGAAGGCCTCGCCGTCCGCGATCCGGCGACTTACTGCTACGGCGTGGCGCGCCACGTCCTCCTCGAGACGCTGAAACAGCAGGAGCGCGAACGGGACGCGTTGAGCCGCTTTCGGCCGGCCCCGCCATCGGTCGACGACGACGAGGATCGGGAGCGGCGGATCGAGTGCCTGCAGCGCTGCCTGGAGCAGCTCGCACCCGATCAGCGGGAGCTGATCCTCGACTATCATCGCGGCGACCCCGGCGATCGGATCGACGGGCGGCGCCGCCTGGCCGAAAGGCTCGGCATCGGGTTGAACGCGTTGAGGATACGCGTTCACCGTACGACCGATCGCGTGGAAGGCTGTGTCGGGTCCTGTCTCCGGCGACGCGGGGACGTGAAATGAAACGGCCGCTCCGTTCAGACTTGAGTAGGGCCCGTCCCTGACATGCCGGACGAACTGGACGACGCGCTGTTGACGCGGTACCTCACGGGCGCCTGCCCGGAGGACGAGCAGGCGCGCATCGAAGAGCGATATTTCGCCGACGATGCGACGTTCGAGCGGCTGTGCGCGCTCGAGGACGCGCTGATCGAGCAGCGCCTCGACGGCACGATGAGCCCGGAACAGCGCGCGGCTTTCGATCGCGAGCACGCCGACGGGCCGCGCCGCGACCGCCTGCTGGCCATCGCCGCGATGCGGCGGGCCGCGCGCGACCGGCGCGGCCCCGCGACGGCGCGCCCGCGGCGGCTGGCGGCGCCGGCGTGGATGGCGGCGGCGGCCGCTCTCGTCCTGGCCGTGGGCGGCGCGTGGCTGCTGCTGCAGAACGTGCAGCTCCGGCGATCGCTCGATCGCGCACGCGCCGACGGTGCCCAGTTGCAGCAGCAGCACGACGCAGACGGGCGTCGCATCGCCGAACTCCAACGGCAGCGTGCCGCGCCTGCCACCGCCGACGCGAACCCGCAGCCGACGGCGGCGCCGCCCACCCCGCCGCCGCGTGCGGTGATCGCGACCATCGTGCTCCGGCCGGGGCTGCTGCGCGGGCCGCAAGGGTCGCCGCAGGTGGCGATCGCGCCTGCGGGCGACGGTGTCCGCCTGCAGCTCGAGATCGACGATCCGCTCGGCTTCACCGCGTATCGCGTCGAACTGCGGACCGCGGCCGGCGACGTTCGCTGGACGCGAGACGGGCTTGCGCCCTCCCGCGACGACGCGTCGGTGTCCGTGATCGTGCCGGCGGCCGCGCTGCAGGCCGGCGAGCACGAACTCGTCCTGCAGGGGCGAGCGGGGAACGGCACGTACGAGGACGCGGCGCGTTACTACTTCGACGTGACCAGGCGATAGCAGGGTTGCACAGAGGGCGGTGATGGCCTCGCAGCGCACACACGCTCGTCGACGCGGCAGTTGCGTCGGCATGCTGATCGGCACGCTGGTTCTCGTCCGGGGCGTCGACATCGCCGACGCCCGTCCCTCGGCGCAGACCGCCGCCCCCGAGGCCTCGGCGCTCGCACTGCGCGTCCCGATCGAGTCGGCGCTGGCGCCGGGCGAGAGCCGCAGCTACTCGATCGATCTCGCGGCGGGCGACTACCTGTTCGTCACCGTCCGCCAGGAGGCGATCGACATCGCGTTGCGGGTCTATCGCCCCGATGGCGCGCGCGCTCTCGAGGTGGACGGGCCCACCGGCAAGTACGGCACCGAGCGGGCGCGGTTCGTCGCGGACGCCGGCGGCACGTACCGCGTGGAGGTGGCGTCGCTCGAAAAGGGCGTGCCGGCCGGCCGCTACGAGATCGAGGTGCGGGACCTTCGTCCGGCGACGGACGCCGATCGCGTGCGGATCGACGCGCAGTCCGCGTATCTCGACGGCATCCGCCTGCGGCTCGTCGCCAACGCCGATTCCTTGCGGCAGGCGATCGATCGCTACGCGCAGTCGGTCGATCTGTGGAAATCGGTCGGCGAGACGCTCGAAGCCGGCGCGGTGTTGAACGACCTCGGCTTCGCGTACCGACTGCTCAGCGATTTTCCGCATGCGCTGGCCGCGTACGAAGAGTCGCTCCGCCTGCGCGAATCGATCGACGACGGCCCCGGCGCAGCGCAGGCGCTCACCAACCTCGGCGCGACCGCGTACTTCCTCGGCGAGGGAGACAAAGCCTACGACCAGTACACGCGCGCGCTGCGCCTGCGGCAGGCCGAGGGCAACCCGCAGGAGGAAGCGCTGCTGCTGTCCAACCTCGGCGAGGTCTTCGCGTGGTGGGGCGAGAACCAGCGCGCGCTCGACGCCTATCGCGAGGCGCTCTCGATCGAGGAACGGGTGGGCGATCGGCTGCGGCAGAGCATCACGCTGAGCGACACGGGGATGATCTACAGCAGCGCGGGCCAGTACGCGACGGCCCTGGATCTCTTCGAGGCCGCGCTGCGCACGGCGCGCGACAGCGGCAACCGCCGCGTCGAAGGGCGCATCCTCGACAACATCGGCACGGCGTACCGCGAGCTCGGCGACCGCGCCCACGCCGAAGCGGCCTACGACGAGGCGCTGGCGCTCTATCGCGCGCTCGGCAACCGCGTCGGCGAGAGCGAGGCGCTCGACGCGGTTGGGGTGATGGCGCTGCGATCCGGCGACTACGACGCGGCGATGACCCGGTTCGGCGAGGCGCTGGCGCTGCAGCGGGCGCTCGGCAACCGCCGCGACACGGCGGCCACGCTCGGCAACATCGGGTCGGTGCTGCTGGCGCGCGGCGAGCTGCCGCGGGCGCAGGCGGCGTTCGAAGAGTCGCTGTCGCTGCGCCGCGAGGTTCAAGATCGGCCCGGCGAAGCGCAGTCGCGCTTCGGCCTGGCGCGCGTCTATCGCGCGCGCGGCGACCTGGACGCGTCGCTGGCCGCCTCTCAGCTGGCCGTCGACATCGTCGAGACGATGCGCACCGCCGCGCTCGGGCAGGAGATGCGCACGTCGTACCTGGCGACCACGGTGCAGGTCTACGAGTTCGCGATCGACACGCTGATGACGCTCGATCGCTCGCGGCCGGGACGCGGCTTTGCGGCCGCGGCGCTGCAGATGTCGGAGCGCGCGCGGGCCCGCAGCCTGCTCGAGGGGCTGAGCGAAGCGCGCGCGCGCATTCGCCGCGGCGTCAGCGACGATCTCCGCGCGCGCGAGCGCTCGCTGCAGGACCGGATCAATCGAACGGCGGAACGTCAGACGCAGCTGCTCAACGGCAGGCACGCGCCGGAAGACGCGGCGCGCCTCGCGCGCGAGATGCGCGACCTGCTCGCGAGCCTCCAGGCGCTCGAGGCCGAGATTCGCGAGCGCAGCCCGCGCTACGCCGACCTGACGCGCGCGCGCCCCCTCGACGTCGCCGCCATCCAGCGCGACGCCCTCGACGCGGGCACCGTGCTCCTCGAATACGCGCTGGGCGCCGATCGCAGCTACATGTGGGCCGTCTCGGTGGACTCGATCGACAGCTTCGTGCTGCCCCCGCGCGGGGAGGTCGAGGCGCTGGCTCGCCGGGTGTACCGCTCGATCGCCAGCCGGAATACGCTGCCGGCCGCCGCGACGCCGGCCGAACGCCGGCGCCTGATCGCGTCCGCCGACGCCGACTTCGGCGATGCCGCGCGCGCGTTGAGCCGCATGCTGCTGGCGCCAATCGGCCGCGCGGTGGAAGGCAAGCGCCTGGTGATCGTGGCCGACGGCGCGCTCCAGTACGTGCCGTTCGGAGTCCTTCCGGCGCCGACCGCCGACGACCGCGCCGCCGAGGCCGAACCGCTGATCGTCGCGCACGAAATCGTGGCGGCGCCGTCGGCCTCGACGATCGCCGCGCTGCGCCGAGACGCCGATGCCCGGCACACGGAGTTGAAGCCGGTGGCGATCATCGCGGACCCGGTGTTCTCCCCCGACGATCCGAGACTGGGCGCGCATGGCCCCGCGGCGGCGACGCCGGGCGACAGCGACATGGCGCGATCGGCGAGCGATGTCGGCATCAGCGGCTTCCGTCGGCTCCGCTTCAGCCGCGACGAGGCCGACGCCATCGCGTCGCTCGCGGCGCCGGCCGAGCGCTTCGAGGCCACCGGGTTTCGCGCGAGCCGCGACACGGCGCTCAGCCCCGACCTCGCGCGGTTCGGCACCGTCCACTTCTCGACGCACGGGATCCTCGACAGCACGCATCCCGAGCTGTCCGGGCTGGTGCTGTCGCTGTACGACGACCGCGGGCGTCCGCAGGACGGGTTCCTGCGGCTGCACGACATCTACAACCTCGAGCTGAACGCCGCGCTCGTGGTCCTCAGCGCATGCGAAACGGCGCTCGGGCCCGCGATCAACGGCGAGGGCCTGATCGGCCTCGCGCGCGGCTTCATGTACGCCGGCGCGCCCCGCGTCGTCGCCAGCCTGTGGAACGTCGAGGATCAGGCGACCGCGACGCTGATGAAGCGCTTCTACGCCGACATGATGGCCGACGGCCACACGCCGGCCGCGGCGCTTCGCGCGGCGCAGATCTCGATGTGGAAGGAACGGCGCTGGGCCGCGCCGTACTACTGGGCCGCGTTCGTCCTCGAGGGCGAATGGCGCTGACCTGAAACGTTTTTCCCCTCCCCGCCAGTACACCTCAAACGAGCCCGCCGCGCGGATCGAGCGCGCGCCCGGGAGGGGAGGTCTGGATTGGAAACCCGCACGCCAGAGCAGGTCCTCGCATCGCATCGCCGCGCGCTCGCCGCACGCGACTGGGCGGCGGTGCGCCTCAACTACGCGGACGATGCGGTGGTAATCAGCGACATGGGGGTCACGGCGGGCGCCGACGCCATCGTCGCGGACCTGAAGGCGATCGTCGCGTCGCTGGGCCCGGCGGTGCCGACCGTTCGCCGGCAGGAGATCGTTCCGCTCGACGAGTGCACGCACATGGTCCGTGTGCTCTTCAGCGTCGCGACGCCCGCCCTCGACGTGCCGGACGGCGTCGATACCTATTTCGTCCGGCAGGGACGGATCGTCGGCCAGACCGCGCACGGCGCTCCGCAGCCGAAGGGTCGGACCCGTGGCTGAACGGGCAAGCGCCGTGGTGTCGGCTCCCGACGACGCGCGCGACGCGGTGGCGGCGGGCCGAACGGTCTCCGATGCGGTCGTGGAGATGCTCGTCGGGCTCGGCATTCGAGAGGCGTTCGGCATCATCGGCGGCGCGATCGCGCCGTTCTGCGACGTGCTCGGCCGCGCCGGCTGCCCGCGGCTGTTCGCGATGCGGCACGAAGGGGCCGCCGCGTTCGCCGCGGCCGAGGCCAGCCTCGCGGCGTCGAGGCCGACGCTGGTGTTCACGACCACCGGCCCCGGACTGACCAACGCGCTCACCGGCGTGTGCGCCGCGCGGACCGAGGGCGCGCGCGTCCTCGTCGTGTGCGGCGCGACGTCGGCGGCGCAGCGCGGCCGCGGCGCGGTCCAGGAGACGAGCCGCCACGGGCTGGCGATCGATGCGGTCGGCGGGCTGTTCGACCTCGCGGTCACCGTCGAATCCGCCGCCGAACTGCCGGCGCTCGCGAACCGGCTCGCGTACGGGTTCGCGAAGCCGGCGGGATTCGTCGCCCTCGTCGCGCTGCCGCTGTCGCTGCAGCGCGCGCTGGCGACCGAGCCGCTCGTCGTCCCGCGCGTCGCGACGCTCGCGCCGCGCGCGGGAGCGGACGCGGTGGCTGGGGTCGTCGATGCGCTCGCCGAGCCGTTCGCCATCTGGGCGGGCTACGGCGCGCGGGGCGCGGCGCGCCAGGTCCGCGCACTCGCCGAGCGGACGGGATCGCGTGTGCTCTGCACGCCGCGCGCGAAAGGCGTGTTCCCCGAGCGGCATCCGCTGTTTGCCGGCGTCACCGGCTTCGGCGGCCATGCCGCCGTCGAGGAGATGATGGAGCGCGAGCGTCCGAGGCATGTGCTCGTGCTCGGATCCCGCCTCGGCGAGTACTCCTCGATCTGGGACCCGCGGCTCGTGCCCGCCCGCGGGTTCATCCACGTCGACGTCGACGAGCGCGCGTTTGCGGCGGCGTATCCCGACGTGCCGACGCGGCCCGTGCTGGCCGACATCGGCGCGTTTCTCGACGAAGTGCTCGCGCAGCTGCCCGACGTCCGCGTGACGCCGTCGCCCGCCGCGGCGGCATCCGTGTCGCTGGTGGCGCGGCCGGGACCCGTGCGGCCGCAGGTGCTGATGGACGTCATCCAGCGCGTCGTCATCGACGGCACGGACGCGATCGTCATGGCGGAGCCGGGGAACAGTTTCGCCTGGACGAACCATCACCTCCGCTTTCCGTCGCCGCGCTATCGCATGAGCGGCTACTGGGCGTCGATGGGCCACATGGTCACCGGAGCCGTCGGCGCGTCGGTCGCCACCGGCCGCCAGACGGTTGTCGTCACCGGCGACGGCTCGATGCTGATGCTCAACGAGCTGTCGTCGGCCGCGAGCTACGGCGCGCGCATCGTCTGGATCGTGCTGAACGACGGCCGGTTCGGGATCACCGAGGCCGGCATGTCGGCGCAGGGGTTCACGCCGATCGAAACGCGCTTTCCGAAATGCGATTTCGCCGCCCTGGCCCGCGCCGTCGGCGCGAACGGGATGCGCGTGACCAGCGAGCTCGAGCTGACGGCGGGTGTCGAGGCCGCGATGCGATCGCACGGGCCGTTCGTGCTCGACGTCGACATCGACGTCGCCGAACGCGCGCCGTTCCTGCGCCGCATCCAGGCGCTGTCGGCCATGGGCGCCGCGCCCGGGGGCCGCTCATGACGCTCCACGCCGGCATCGCGTCGCTCGCCGTGCAGCTGCCGTCGCGCGTCGTCACCAACGACGAGCTGCGCGCGAAGTACCCGGCGGTCGTCGCGAACATCGAACAGCACGTGCTCGGCCGCCTCTGGAATCCGGATGCCGATTCGGCGAGCGCGCGCTTCGACGCGGCGTCGGCCGCGTATCTCGCGGACCCGTTCCGCGGGTGCGTGGAGCGGCGATGGCTCGCCGCCGACGAAAAGGCGATCGACATCGAGGAGCCGGCGGCCCGCGCCGCCATCGAACGCGCGGGCCTGGCGCCGACCGACATCGACGCGCTGATCTGCTGTTCGTTCTTTCCCGACCAGGTGGACGTCGGCAACGCCGCGTTCCTCGCCAGGCGGCTCGGCGTGCGCTGCCCGGCGTGGAACGTGGAGAGCGCGTGCTCCGGCAGCCTCGTCGCGCTGCAGACCGCGTGCGCGCTCGTGCACGGCGGCGTCTACGCGCGCGTCCTCGTCGTGACGTCGTGCACCTACAGTCGACTCTCTCCCGAGGACGACACGCTGGCGTGGGGCAACGGCGACGGCGCCGCCGCGTTCGTGGTGTGCCGCGAAGCCGCGCCTGCCGGCCTGCTCGCGTGCCACGCCGAGAGCACGCACGTGACGTGCGGCGCGATCTGGGCCGCGTTCGAGGGGTCGTCGATGCGCATGCACACGGGGCCGGAGGCCGGGCGGCTGCTGCGCGACACCGCCGAGCCGTTCCTGCGGGGGTGCGTCGACGGCGCCCTTCACAAGGCCGGCATGTCGATCGCCGACGTGGACGCCTTCGTCTGCAACACGCCGACCGCGTGGTACACGGCGTTCTGCGCCGACGTGCTGGGCATCGCGGCCGACAAGTGCGTCAACGCGCATCCCGACGTCGCCAACATCGGTCCCGTGCTGATGCCTGCGAACCTCGATCTGGCGAGGCGCCGGGGTCTGCTGGCGCCCGGGTCGGTCGTCCTGCTCTACGCGATCGGGAGCGTCTCCAATGCGACCGCGACGGTGATGCGATGTGGACCGGCGATCGCTTCCTAGACGCCGCCCGCGCGCCGGCGCGCGACGAGCCGTCGCCGCGAGCGATTCTCGGCGTCGCCGTGCGCGGGCCGCTGATCGTCGCCGGCCCGTGCAGCGCCGAATCGGAGGAGCAGGTGCTCCGCACCGCGCGCCAGATTGCGGCGCTCGGACGCGTCGGGATCTTCCGCGCCGGCGTCTGGAAACCGCGGACGCGTCCGGGGCAGTTCGAGGGCGTCGGCGCGCCCGCGCTGGAATGGCTGAAGAGCGCTCGAGCGGAGACCGGCCTGCCGTTCGCCGTCGAAGTCGGGAACGCGCGCCACGTGGAGGCGGCGCTCGGCGCCGCCGCCGACGTCGTGTGGATCGGCGCGCGCACGACGGCCAACCCGTTCGCGGTCCAGGAGCTCGCCGATGCGTTGCGCGGCGCGGACACCCCGGTCGCGGTGAAGAACCCGGTCAACCCCGATGTGCAGGTGTGGGTCGGCGCCGTCGAGCGGCTGACGCGAGCGTCGATCACGCGGCTCGCCGCGATTCACCGGGGATTTTCCACCTACGGCGCCCGTGACTACCGTCACAGCCCGATGTGGGAGATCGCGCTCGAGTTCCGGCGGCGGCTGCCCGACGTGCCGCTGATCTGCGATCCGAGCCACATCTGCGGCCGGACCGAAACGCTCGCGCACGTGGCGCGAACGGCGCTCGATCTGGAATACGCCGGCCTCATGATCGAAACGCACTGCGATCCGTCGGCGGCGCTGAGCGACGCGGGCCAGCAGATTACGCCAGGCGGTCTGCGTCTGCTGCTCGATCGGGTGGCGTCCGACAGCGGCGACACGCGGCCGCACGCCGCCGCCGGCGCGCTCGAAGCGCTTCGCGAAAACATCGACGCCCTCGACGAGGCCCTGCTCGACGTGCTCGCCCGGCGCATGGAGGTGGCGCGCGCCATCGGACGCTACAAGCGGGAAACGCGGATGGCGATCCGGCAGGACGACCGATGGCATCGCCTGATGGTCGCGCGCATCGCGAGCGGCGCCAACCGGCAGCTCTCGTCGCGGTGCGTCCGTCGGCTGTTCGAGACCATCCATGACGAGTCGATCCGCGAGCAGCAGGCGATCGCACCGGCGCCGCCGGCTGTCGATCGCATCGGGATGGGCGAAGCGGCGGCGGACGTCAGCGCGCGAGCGCCGCGATTTCGCGATCCGCGCGCGCCAGCCGCGCCATGACCTCGGCCGGTTCGGTCACTTCGAGGCCGATGTTGCTGATGCGGGACGGATGCGCGACGCGCCGCCACGCATCGAGGCTCTTGTGATGCCACGCGGACGCATCGCGCCATCCCGCAATCCGCGCGTCGACCGTGCGGGCCCCCGCCGCGCGCGCCGCGGCGATCGCGCCCTTTGCCGTGTACGCCTCGGCGATCGCATAGGTGAGTTCGAGGTTCGCGGGGTTCGCGGCGGTCAGCGGCTCGAGCACGGCGATCGCGTCGTCGTACTCGCGATCGGCCCGTTCCATCTCGCCGAGCTTCGCCAGCGCGGCGGCGACGCGGTCGATCGCGGCCGCGTAGTACCCGGCCATGCGGACGTCGTCGGCCGCCTTCGCACGGACGACGGCGAGCTTGTCCTTCGTCTGCGTGTACTGGGCCAGCGCCTCGCGCACCTTTCCCTGTCGCTCGAGCCCTTCGCCGTACCACCCGCGGATCAGCGCCTCGACCGCGCGCGTCAGCGGCACGTCGGGGTTGTCCGCCTCGATTTCGCGCAGGGATGTGCGGATGTAGTCCATCCCCTCGTCGATGCGCCCCAGCTCCACGAGCGCGTGGCCCGCCGCGACGCGGGAGATCTCGTTGTTGCGGCGGGCGCTGCCGTTGTGGGCATCCGCCGCCGCGAGCGACGACGACCAGCGCAGGCTTGCTTCGTAGTACGGAAGCGCCTCGCCGATTCGGCCGTCGATCAGGAGCGCATCGCCGATGCGTTCGTAGTCGACCGACGCGTTGTACGCCGCGAGTGCGCTCTTGCCGCCGCGCGCCAGCGGCTCGAGCGTGTCGGCGCCACGTTGGAAGTGGACGATCGCCTGCGGCCGGTCGCCCAGCGTCATCCAGGCCTGCGCAATCGCGCCCTCGATCGATCCGAGGCGCTCGCGCAGGTCGACACGCGACGGGTCGCGCGCGACGGCACGCTCGACGACGCCGAGGGCGCGCGTCAGATCGGCGATGCCCTGTGCGGGGGTCCCGATGGTCGGCATCAGGCCGTTGCCGACCTGCATGATGCCGAGGGTGATCAGGCATTCGCGCAACAGCGTCGCGACGCGTTCGTCGTCGGGCGCCTTCCGAGCCTGGCGGTCGAGAATCTCGAGGGCGCGATGCTCGTAGTCGAATCCGAGCCGAAGGTTGCCGACGACGCTGTTCTGGAACTCGCCGTAGGTGGTGTACGCGCCGGCCAGCTCCACCTGGTCGGTGTCGCTGCGCGGGTTGGCCCGCGCGAGCGATTCGCGCAATGCGAGCGACTTCTCGAAACTGGCGGCGGCGCCTTTGGTGTCGGCGATCCCCAGGTGGAAGCCGTTGCCCTGCAGCGTGGCGACGCGATCGTAGGCGGCCGCGAGCTCCCGCGTCAGGCCCGGTTCGTTCGCCGATTCCTTCGCGAGGCTGTCCAGATATTCGAGCGACCGCTGGAGGATCAGCTTCCGCGCGTCGGTCGCGCCGGGAAGGTCGCGGATCGAGTCGTGCACCTCGAAGAGCAGCGAGTTGGCGAGCTTGCGAACGTCGTTGAACCGCGCGTCCGCGCGGCGGCGGTTCGCCTCGGCGATGCGTGCTTCGCGGGCCGTCACCACCACGCCGGCCACGAGCGTCGCCAGCACGAGCGCCGCGGCCGACACCGCGGCGCGATGCCGCCGCGCGAACGACCACGAGAGGTACGTCCACGTGCCCTTTCGCGCGGTCACGGGCGCGCCGCGCAGATGCCGTCTGACGTCGTCGGCGAACTGCTCGACCGACGCGTAGCGGTGTTCCGGCTCCTTGCGCAGCGCCTTCAGGACGATGGCGTCGAGATCGCCGCCGAGCTCGCGGCGCAGCGCCGGCGCGGCGGTGCTGGGACGTTCGGGGTGCTGCGTCGTGATCGCGTCGGCGAGCGCGCCCGCCGTCGCCTGTGGCGGGCGATACGGCGACGCTCCCGTGAGCAGCTGGTACAGCACCACGCCGAGGGCGTACACGTCGCTCGCCGTGGACACCGGCTCGCCGCGTACCTGTTCCGGGCTGGCGTACTCGGGCGTGAACGGGCGCAGCTCCGTTTCCTGCGCGCCGCCGACCGGATCCAGCACCTTCGCGATGCCGAAGTCGAGCAGCTTGGGCACGCCGTCGGCGGTCACGAGGATGTTGCCGGGCTTGAGGTCGCGGTGGATCACGAGGCGCTGGTGCGCGTACTGAACGGCGGAGCACACCTGCACGAACAGCCGCAGCCGCTCGGCGATCGACAGCGAACGGCTCCGGCAGTACTCGTCGATCGCGACGCCGTCGACGAGCTCCATCACCAGGTACGGCGCGCCGGATTCGGTGGCGCCGCCGTCGAACAGGCGCGCGATGTTCGGGTGGTCGAGGCCGGCGAGGATCTGGCGTTCGGCGCGGAAGCGGTCCAGGGCCTCGCGCGCCGCCAGTCCGGCGCGGACCACCTTGATCGCGACGTTCCGCTCGTACTGGCCGTCGGCGCGGACCGCCGCGAACACCTCGCCCATGCCGCCGCGGCCGATTCGTTCGACGATGACGTAGCGGCCGACGCGGCCGCCGGGGCCGGGAGAGGCCGCCGGGATCGGCTCGCCCTTGTTGATCGCCGGTTCGTTCAGAAAGTGGCCGGCGCGGTCGTGCGACGCGAGCAGCGACTCGACTTCGCGCTGCAGGTCGCGATCGCCGGCGCACTCGGCGGCCAGAAACGCGCCCCGCTGGCCGGCCGGCAGCGCGACGGCGCGGTCGAGGACGCCTTTGATCTGCTGCCAGCGTTCGGGCGTCATGCGGGCGGACGATCCGCGATCTCGCGGTGCAGCCACGCGCGGGCGGTCGTCCATTCGCGCGACACGGTGGCGGCCGAAATGCCGAGGACGTCCGCCGTTTCGTCGATCGACAGCCCGGTGAAGTACCGCAGCTCCACGATCCGGCTCTGGCGCTCGTCGAGGCGCGCCAGCTCCTTGAGCGCGTCGTCGAGGAGAAGCAGGTCGACGTCGGTGCGGTTGGGAACGCCCAGCGCTTCGTCGAGCGCCAGCGTCAACGCGCCGCCGCCGCGTTTGGCGGCGCGCTGGGCGCGCGCGTGATCGACGAGGATTTCGCGCATCAGGCGCGCGGCGACGCCGAAGAAATGCGATCGGTTCTGAAGTGCCGGCGGGTCGTGGCCGACCAGCCGCACGTAGGCTTCGTGAACGAGCGCGGTGCTTTGCAGCGTGTGGTCGGCGCGCTCGTGTCGGAGGTGATGCCGGGCCAGGGCGTGGAGTTCCTCGTACACCAGCGGAATCAGCCGCTCGAGGGCGTCGCTGTCGCCGCGGCGCCAGCGCGCGAGCAGCGCCGTGACGGGACGATTGGTCCGCTGCGACGGCGGCTCCATGAATCGACCCCCGATGATGCGGTGCGGCCGCGGCGCTGTCAATCGTGAGGGAATCGACCTGGATTTTTCGCATATGTAGGTGGCGTCCGAACGGCGCGCGGTGGAAACCCGTTCTTTATGAGCTCTTTTGCCGGTCCGCGGCGCGTGGCCCGGCGAACGAGCCAGTGAGGCGAGTCTCGTGAACGACCTGCGGAACACCTGCGTCCTCGTCACCGGCGGGACGATGGGGATCGGCCTGGCGACCGGGCTCGCGTTCGCGCGCCAGGGCTGCCGCGTCACGCTGACGCAGAAGTGGGGCACGGCCGATCTGGAAGCGCTGAACGCCCGGTTCGAGCGCGAGCGCCTGCCGCTGCCCGACGTCGTCACGGCCGACGTGACGAGCGACGACGACACAGAGGCGCTGTTCGCCCACCTGCGGGCGCGCCACGACGCCGTCGAGGTGTTCGTGTCGAACGTGTCGATGGCGCTCCTCGTCAGGAGCATCGACGACTACGCCAAGCGATCGCTCTTCAAGAGCCTCGAGTACAGCGCCTGGCCGTTCGTGGAGTACACGCGCCGCATCCGCGAGACGTTCGGCCGCTATCCGCGCTACGTCGTCGGCCTGTCGAGCGGCGGTCCCGACGAGTACTTCGCGAACTACGACTTCGTCGCGGCCTCGAAGGCCGTGATGGAAGTGATGTGCCGGTACCTGAACTACCGGCTGTTCGCCGAGGACGTCCGCATCAACGTCGTCCGCGCGCGCGCGGTGCGGACCGAGTCGCTGCGCGCGACGTTCGGCCCCGAATTCGAGGCGTTCCTCGACCGCGCGAACATGACGCGCGACCTCATCGAGCCCGAGGAGGTCGCCGACGCCATCCTGGCGCTCTGCAGCGGGCTGATGGACGGCGTCAGCGGGCAGGTGCTGATGATCGACCGGGGCGTCACGTTCCGCGACGATCTGATGCGCCTGTACAACGAGCGCGAGTTCCTGCGCTTCGACAACCCGACTCCAATAGAGGTACACGACCGATGACCCGAGAAGACGTGCTGGCCGTCGTCACGAAGCACATCCTGGACGTCACCGAAGGGGTGACGCCCGACCGCGTGGATCCGGCGGTGTCGATGAAGGACCTGGGCATCAACAGCCTCGACATCGTGGAGGTCGTCTCCGCCTCGATGCGCGAGCTGAAGGTGAAGGTGCCGCGCTCGGAGCTGTCGAAGCTGACGAACATCGACGGCCTGGTGGATCTGCTGTACGCGTCGGCGCTCGAGAAGGCCGCCGCCGCGACGCCGGTCGAACGCGTGTGATTCGCGACCTCGCGCGCGAGACGGTGCTCGTCACCGGCGGCACGATGGGCATCGGCCTGGCCACCGCGCTGGCGTTCGCGGAGCGCGGCGCCCGCTGCGTCCTCACGTACAAGTGGGGGACCGCCGACGAGGACGCCGTGCGCGCCGCCTTCGCCAGCCGCGGTGCGCGCGCGCCCGACATCTTCCGCGCCGACGTCGGCCATGCGCCCGACACCGCCGCGCTGATGGCGCATCTCCGCGCGACGACCGACGGGGTGGGCGTGTTCGTCAGCAACGTGTCGGCGGCGCTGGTGACGCCGGAGCTCGCCGACTACTCGCCCAGGGCGCTGTTTCGGACGATCGAATACAGCGCGTGGCCCATGTACGAGTACACGGCCCGCCTTCGCGACACGTTCGGCCGATACCCGCGGTACGTGATCGGCCTCTCGTCGACCGGCGTCGACAAGTACTCGAAAGGCTACGACTTCATGGCCGCGGGCAAGGCGGTGATGGAGACGCTCTGCCGGTACCTCGCGTACCGTCTCGAGGCGGACGGCGTGCGCGTCAACGTCGTGCGGACGACCAACGTGAAGACGCTCGCCCTCGAGGACACCTTCGGGCGCGACTTCTCCGCGTTCGCCAGCCGTTTCAGCCGCCCGGAGCACACGATCGATCCGGCGGAAGTGGCCGGCGTGATCCTCGCGCTCGCCAGCGGGCTGCTGGACGGCATGAGCGGGCAGGTGATCACCGTGGACCGCGGGGTCACGTTCTTCGACAACGTCATGCACCTGTACCACGAGCGCGAGCGGCTGGAGCTCGCCTGACCCATGCCACGCACGCTCGCCTGGATCTTTCCGGGCCAGAACTCGCGCTATCCCGCGATGATCGAGAAGCTGATCGCCTACGACCGCGACAACAGCCATTGGGTCGAGCGCGCCTCGGACGCCGTCGGGCGCGATCTGGGGCGGCACTTCCGCGCCGACAACGCCGAGGCGTTCGCGCGCAACCGCGACGTGCAGATCGGGGTCTTCCTCGCCAACCACCTCCACTGGCAGAACCTCGAGCGCGCGGGCCTGCGCGCCGATTGTTCGGCCGGGCTCAGCCTCGGCGAGTACAACCACCTTGTCCACATCGGCGCGCTCGACTTCGACGATGCGGTGAGGCTGCTGCAGGCACGCGGGACCGAATACGAACGCGGGCCTGCCGGGAAAATGGCGGCGGTCTTTCCAGTGACGGTCGACGAGATCGATCCAATGCTGCGCGACCTCGACCTTCCCGACCGCGTGGGCGTCGGGATGATCAATACGCCGCGTCAACTCGTGCTCTCGGGCGATGCGGCAGCCGTCGACGCGTGCGCCGCAAGAGCCGAGGAGGCTTTCGCCGCCGAAAGCTGCGTGGTCGAACACGCGCTGCCGATGCATTCGCCGCTGTTTCGTGCGGTTGCGGATCGGTTTCGCGGCGCGCTCGAGGCGGTGCGGTGGCGTCGACCGGCGCGCCCGTATCTCTCGAACGTGAGCGGCCGGTTCGAGCTCGATCCGTCAGCGGACCTGTTCGTCGACCGGCTCTCGCGCCACGTGTGCAGCACCGTCCGATGGCGCGACTGCGTCGAGGCCCTTGCCTCGTCGGCGCCCCAAGTTACGTTCGTCGAAACGGGACCGAAAACGATCCTGACGGGGCTGTTCAGCCGCAAGTGGTTTTCGCCGGCCCGGTTCGCGACCGATGCGGTCGACGATTTCGACGTGCGCCTGGATGCGCTCGTCGAGGAGCTTTCGAATGGATCCGGCCGCGCTGCCGCATTCACTGACTAGGTCGGTCCGCCGCGCGCCGCTCTGGATGCCGGTCGACGGCGACGCCGCGCTGACGATCGGCCGCCACGGCATCGAGCGTCTGCTGCCGCATCGCGATCCGTTCCTGCTGCTCGACGAAATCACGGCCGTCGACCTCGACGCCCGCGCGATTCGCGGCCGGCGCCGGATCGATCCCGGCGATCCGGTGTTCCGCGGGCATTTTCCGGGCCGGCCGGTATACCCGGGCGTGCTGCAGCTCGAGATCATCGGCCAGCTCGGGCTGTGCCTGCTGCACTTCCTCGCCGCCGGCTCGACCGCGCTGGACGCCGGCACGCGTCCGCGCGACACGCGCGCGGTGCGCATCCAGCACGCGCAGTTCCAGGAGCCGGTCGTGCCGGGCGACGACCTGACGCTGGTCTGCCGCGCCGTCGACGTGAACGACTTCACCGCGCTCTGCGCGGGCCAGATCTGGCGCGGCGGCACGCTGTGCTCGTTCGGATTCATGGAGGTCTACTTTGTCGACGGCTAACCGCGTCGTCGTCACCGGCATGTCGATCAATACGCCGCTCGACGACACGCTCGACGGCTTCCTCGGCGCGCTGCTCGCCGGACGATCGGCGATCACGCGGTGGAAGACGATCGACGCCGAGGCGATCTATTCGAAGGTCGGCGGCGACCTGTCGCAGTACGACACCGACGCGAAAGTCGAACGGCTGCAGCCCTGCGTGCCGGAGGCGGTCTTCAAGCGCCTTCGCCGTCTCGTCTCGCGCTCGCCGTGGTCGACGCGCCTGACGATGCTGGCGGCGGTCGATGCGTGGCTGGACGCGGGGTGGGACCGTGCGTCGCCGCCGTGCGGGGGCGTGGCGACGGTCGTCGCGGGGCACAACCTGAACCAGCGCCACCAGTACGCGCAGCACCTGCAGTTCGCCGAGGAGCCGGACTACATGGATTCGCTCCTGGCGCTCAACGGGCTCGACACCGATCACGCGGGCTGCGTGTCGGAAGTGCTCCAGCTGCGCGGCCCGATGTACACCGTCGGCGCCGCCTGCGCGAGCGGCAACGTCGCGCTGAGATGCGGCGTCGACGAGATCCGGCATCACGGCGCCTCCGGCGCGCTCGTCGTCGGCGCCGCGCTCGACTTCTCGCCGCTCGAGCTGCACGCGATGGCGCTCATGGGGGCGATCAGCATCCAGAGTTTCAACGACGCGCCCGCGGCGGCGAGCCGTCCCTACGACACGCGCCGCGAGGGCTTCGTGCCGGCGCACGGCTGCGGCGCGCTCGTCATCGAGCCGCTCGACCGTGCCCTGGCGCGCGGCGCCCGGATCTACGCGGAGATCGTCGGCGTTGAGGCGAACAGCGACGGCAGCCATCTGCCCCAGCCCTCCGAGGAAGGACAGACGGCGCTGATGCGCCAGACGCTCGAGCGCGCCGGCGTGCACCCGTCGGAGATCGACTTCATCAGCGCGCATGCGACGTCGACCCACCTCGGCGACCTGACCGAGATCCGATCGGTGAAGCGCGTGTTCGGAGGTCATGCGCAGCGCCTGAAGATCAACGCCGCGAAGTCGATGCTCGGCCACACGTGCTGGGCGTCGCCGATCGTCGAGACGATTGCCGCGATCCTCCAGATGCGCGCCGGCCGGCTGCACCCCTCGATCAACATCGACGACCTCGACGCGGACGTGGACCTCGACGTCTGCCGCGACGGCGCCGTGGAGTGGCCCGTGCGGTACCTCATGAAGAACTCGTTCGGATTCGGCGGGATCAACTGCGTCAGCGTGCTGCGGCGGTGGGAGCCGATGGACGCCGCGTCATGAACTTTCTCGTCACCGGCGGCTCGCGCGGGATCGGTGCGGCCATCGTGCGCGACGCCGCGCGCGCCGGACACCACGTCGCATTCACCTACGTGTCGCGCGCGGAGGACGCGGCGGCCGTGGAGCAGCGCGTCCGCGCCGAGCACGGCGCCGGGCGCGTGCAGGCGTACCGGATGGACGTCGGCGACTCGGCGTCGGTCGAGGAGGCTGGCGATCGCATCCTCGACGACTTCGGCAGCATCGAGGTGGTCGTGTCGAACGCCGGCATCAACCGGCCGAACCTGCTCGTGCACATGAGCGACGACGAGTGGCACGCGGTGATCTCGACGAACCTGACCGGCGCGTTCTACGTCGCGCGCTATTTCCTGCCGTCGATGGTCGGCCAGCGGTTCGGCCGCTTCGTCCTGATTTCGTCGCTCGCGCACCGCGGCATCACGGGCCAGGCCAACTACTGCGCGAGCAAGGCGGGACTCCACGGCCTCGCGTGGGCGATCGCGAAGGAGTACGGTCGGCGCGGCATCACCGCGAACGTGCTCGTCCCCGGCGTGTTCGAGACCGACATGACCCGGAGCGGGCTGTCGATGTCGAACCGCGAGTTCTGGACGCAGTACTGTCCCCTCGGACGTCTCGGGCAGCTCGACGAGCTGTCGAAGGTCGTGACCTTCCTCGCCTCCGACGGCGCCGCTTTCATCAACGGGCAGGAAATCTCCGTCCACGGCGGACTGGACTGGGCGCCGTGACGCCGGTCGGCATCGAGAAGATCGGCGTGTACCCGTGCAGCCTCGCGCTGTCGCTGCCCGCGCTCTGCGAGGCGCGCCACCGGCGCGCGGACGACATCTGCGCGCCGATGATGCTCGAGGAGCGCTCGCTGAACCCGCTCTGGGAAGATCCGGTGACGATGGCGGTGAACGCGGCGAACGCGATTCTCACCGACGACGATCGCCGCCGGATCGAACTGCTGGTCGTCGCGACCGAAAGCGGCGTGGACTTCGAGAAGCCGATCAGCACGTGGGTGCAGCGCTACGCGGGCCTGTCGGCCAACTGCCGCAACTTCGAAGTGAAGCACGCGTGCTACGGCGGCACCGCCGGGACGCAGATGGCGGCGTCGTGGCTGGCGTCGAGCGCGCCCGAGGGCGCGAAGGCGCTCGTCGTGACCACCGACCAGAGCCGCGCGCACTTCGGCAAACCGTGGGAGTTCGTGCTCGGCGCCGGCGCGGCGGCCGTCGTCCTCTCGCGCGAGCCGGCGCTGCTCGAGATCGAGCTGGGGCGGTGCGGATACTGGACGAACGAAATCGCGGACCTCACGCGGCCGACCGCAACGGTCGAGACCGGCAACAGCGAGACGAGCCTCGTCTCCTATCTCGACGCGCTCGACGGCGCGTACGAGCATTTCGTCCAGCGCGTCCCCGAGGCGCGACAGTTCGACGACTACTTCCACCGGCACGTCTACCACATGCCCTTCGGCGGCATGGCGTGGCGCGCGCACAAGACGATGCTCCGCACGGCGCGTGACGTCAGCCCACGCGACGCGTGGACGAACTTCGAGCGCAAGGGCCTGGCGGCGCTGCGATACGCGCGGCGCATGGGCGCGACCTACTCGTCGAGCACGTTCATCGGACTGCTCTCCTTGATCGACGGCACGCCGGACGCGGCGGCGGGAGAACGCGTGTCGATCTTCTCGTACGGCTCCGGCTGCTGCGCCGAGTTCTATTGCGGCCGCATCGGCGCGGATGCCCACCGTGCGGCGCGCGGCGCCGGCGTCGCGTGGCGCCTCGACGCGAGGCGCGCCGTCACGGTCGACGAATATCAGGCGATCGAGCAGCAGCGTCTTGCGTGGGCCGAGTGCGGCGACTACGACGTCCCGCGCGACGCGCTCGGCGACTGGTACGACCGCGGCTACCGCGGGCGCGGACTCCTGGTGTTCGACGGCATGACTGACTTCTACCGCCAATACGCATGGAGCTGAGCGGCGCCGCGCTCGTCCGTGTGCCAGCCGCGCTCGACGCCGCGCGTGTGGCCGAGTTGAGCGACGCCGTCGCGTGCGCGTCGACCGATGCGCGTTCGTCGGTCGTCCTGCTGCGAGGCGCGGATGGCACGGTGTTCTGCCGCGGCGTCGATTTCGCCGCGGCTGCCGGCGGGGGAGATGTTTCGGCGGCGATCGAGCAGTTCGACCGCACGCTGGCGGCGATCCGCCACTGTTCGAAGCCGGTGATCTGCATCGTCGAGGGCGAAGCGGCCGGAGGCGGCGTCGGCGTGGCGGCGGCGGCCGACGTCGTGGTCGCGACGCCGAATGCGTCGTTTGCGCTGCCGGAGCTGCTGTTCGGCCTCGCGCCCGCGATCGTGCTGCCGTACCTCGCCGAGCGGATGAGCATCCAGAAGCTGCGGTGGCTCGCGCTGACCTCCGAACGGATCGATGCGGCGACCGCCGCGCATCTGGGGCTGGTCGACCGCGTCGAGCTGCCGGAGCACGGCGACGCCGTCGTCGCCGCATGGATCGCGCGGCTCCGGCGGCTGCGTCCCGGCGCGATCGCCGACTGGAAGCGCATGACGGCGCGCGCGCCGTCGATCGGATCCGCGGAGGGCCGGCAGGCGACGATCGCAGCGCTGGGCGATCCGCAGGTCAGCGGCCGGCTGCGCCGTTTCGCGGACGGCGGCGAGCCGCCGTGGTCGACGGAGCGGCGATGAGCGCGTCGTTGACCGATCTGACGATCGACGGGTGCGGCATCGGCACGTTGACCCTGCGCGACGCGAACGGGAAGAACGCGCTGTCGGTGGAGCTCGTGGCGGAGCTCGAGTCGCGGATCGACGAGGTGCGGGCACGCGCGGAGCTGAAAGTGCTCGTGATGACCGGCACCGACGACTACTTCTGCACCGGCGCGAACCGCGCGGTGCTCCAGGCCATCGTCGCGGGCCGCGTGGCGCCGGGAGACCTCCTTCTGCCGCGGCGGCTGCTCGACATCCCCGTGCCGGTGATTGCGGCGATGGCCGGTCATGCCATCGGCGGCGGCCTCGCGCTCGGCATCTGCGCCGACATCACGATCGCGGCGCGCGAGAGCCGGTACGGCGCGACGTTCATGCGCTACGGGTTCACCCCGGGCATGGGGATGACGTCGCTGCTGGAGCACGCGATGGGCCCGCCGCTGGCGCACGAGCTGTTGCTGACCGGCGCGACGTATCGCGGCACGCGGTTCGAGCGGCACGGCGCGTTCACCTACGTGCTGCCGCGATCGGCGGTCGCCGCGAAGGCGCAGGCGATCGCGGCGGAGCTCGCGGCGCGGCCGCGGACCCCGCTCGTGCTGTTGAAGGCGGCGCTGTCGCGGCGCAAGCGAGAGCTCTTCGAGCGCGCCCGCACGCACGAACGCGTCATGCACGACGCGACGTTCGGCACCGCGGAGGTCGCGCGGCTGATCGAAGACCTGGAGTGAGGAGTCGCCGATGCACACGGTCGATCCGCGCACGCTGAACCTCGCCGATTTCTACGACGGCCACGCCACGGATCCGCTAGCGGCGCCGCCGGAGTTCGTCGACTGGGCCCGCGCGACCGCGCGCGAGCAGGCGCTCTTCCAGCAGCCGCTCGCGGCATCGGCCGGCCCGCGCACGCGCCTGGTCGTCGACGGCCGCGAACGCGAGTTCATCAACCTGGCGTCGCTCGACTACCTCGGGTTGAACCGGCATCCGGCGATCGCCGCCGCGATCGCGGACAGCTTCGCGCGGTGGGGCGTCGGGGCGTGCGGTGTGCCGCTGCTCACCGGCATGTCCGCCGTGCAGCGCGAGCTCGAGGCGGAAGTGGCGTCGATGCTCGGGCGCGAGGACGCGATGCTGTTCCCCAGCGGGTTCTCGGGCGGCGTCGGCCTGATGCTGGCGCTGCTGCGCGGCGGCGACGTGGCGATCGCCGACGCCAAGGCGCACATGTGCTGGCTCGACGGCATCCGGAGCACGGGCGCGAAGCTGCAGATGTTTCCGCACGGCGACGTCGACGCGCTCGCCGCGCTCCTCGACAAGTTCCGCGACCGCCGCCGCATCGTCGTCGTCGACGGGCTGTACTCGATGGACGGCGACGTGGCGGACCTGCCGGCGATTCTCGACGTGTGCGACGCGTACGGCGTCGGCCTGATCGTCGACGAAGCGCACAGCATCTTCGCGCTCGGGCGCACGGGCGGCGGCGCCACCGAACAGCTCGGCGTCGAGGGCCGCGTCCGCCTGCTGTTCGGCACGTTTTCGAAGGGGCTCGCGATGCTCGGCGGCTTCGCGGCCGGGCGTGCGGACCTGCTGCAGTACGCGCGGCTGTATGCGCACCCGTTCGGGTTCTCCGCCGCGCTGCCGCCGGCCTACGCCGCCGGCGTGCTCGCCGGGACGCGGCTTGCGCGCGCGGGCGCGGATCTGCGGGACCGGCTCGGCGCCAACGCGCGCTATTTCCGCGACGCGTTGAAAGGCCTTGGCCTCGACACCGGCGTGTCGACCACGCACGTCATTCCGATCATCTTCAAGGACCGGCCGTTCCTCTACGAGTCCGGGCTGCGCTTGCGGGACCGCGGCCTCTACGTCGTGCCGGTCGACTACCCGGCAGTCCCCGAGGACGCCGTCCGGTTCCGGATTGCGATCTCCGCCGCGCACACGCGCGACGACCTCGACGAGGCGCTGAACATCATCGAGGACGTCGTGGCGCGTCCGCTGCGGGCGCGGGGCGCGAACCCGGCGCGCTGACCGCCGCGTGCGTCGACGATCTGCTGGACGCACCGCGCGACTTGACACTGTTTTAGTTATAACTAAAATGACCAGGTGCTCGACGTCATCGCCTCGCCGCGGCGCCGCGAGATCCTCCGGCTGATCTGGGAGCAGGAGCGGTCGGCCGGCGCCATCGCGCAGGCGATGCCCGACGTCACGTTTGGCGCGGTCTCGCTCCATCTGGGGACGCTCGCCGATGCGGGGCTGGTCGATGTCCGCGCGCAGCATCGACACCGGTTCTACCGCGCCAACCTCGAGGCGCTGGGCCCCGTCCGCGAGCTGCTCGAGACGATGTGGGACGATGCGCTGTGGAAGCTGAAGCTGGCGGCCGAGCTCGAGCAGTCGCGCCGCGGACCGCGGCGGCGCAGGAAATCGCGCGCCGGACGGAGACGCCCATGACCGTGCTCTCGGAAACGCTCGACCGGACGATCGTCATTCGCGCGAAGCCCGACATCGTGTTCCGCTACTTCACCGACTCCACGCGATGGGCGGCGTGGTGGGGCGAGGGATCGACGATCGATGCGCGGCCCGGCGGGGCGATGCGCATCCGCTACCCCGACGGTACCGAAGCGCTCGGCGAAGTCGTCGACCTCTCGCCGCCGCGACGAATCGTGTTCACCTACGGCTACGCGAGCGGCACGCCGATTCCGCCGGGCGGGTCGCGCGTCACGATCGACGTCGCGCCGCACGCCGACGGCACGCTGGTCACGCTGCGGCATCATTTCGCGGACGCCGCCACGCGCGATCACCACGTGCAGGGCTGGCGCTATCAGCTGTCGTTGTTCAGCCACGTGGTCGTGAACGAGCTCCTGGCCGACGTCGGCGACCGCGTGGATGGGTGGTTCGCGCTCTGGAGCACGACGGACGAGCGGGCGCGCGAGGCGGCGCTCGAGACGCTCGTGTCGACCGACGTCGCGTTCCGCGATCGGTACAGCGCGACCGAGGGCGTACGCGAGCTGCACGCGCAGATCGGCGGCGCGATCCGCTTCATGCCGGGCGTGCGGATGCAGCGCACCGGGGCCGTCCGCCAGTGTCAGGGAACGGCGGTGGCCGACTGGGTGGCCACCGGCCTTGGCCGCGACGGCACGAGCCAGGCGACGGGGGTCAACGTGTTTAGGTTCGACGCCGACGGGAAGATCGCCTCGGTCGTCGGCATCTGGGCCTGACAGCGCGCGTGCCTGCCGCGATCGAGGGGAGGCGCCCGGCTGCCGCCGCGACTGGTCTACACTCCGTCGCATGAGAATCGCAGCTCTGATTGCCCTCCTCGGCGCCGTGATGCTGGACGCGCCCGCCGCGGCCGCCGCGCCGCTGTCGTGCGAATCGCTCGCGCAGACACGGATGACGAACGGACGGGTGCTGTCGGCGCAGACGGTGGCCGCCGGCGCGTTCGTCCCGCCGGACCGCGCCGGCGCGCCGGCCAACGCGGCCTTTGCCGCGCTGCCCGCGTTCTGCCGCGTGACGCTGGCGCTGACGCCGTCGAGCGACTCCGACATCCGGGTGGAAGTGTGGCTGCCGCAGTCGGGATGGAACCGCAAGCTGCAGGCGTCCGGCAACGGCGGACTCGGAGGGGCGATCGCCTACCCGGCGCTGGCCGCGTCGGTGAAGGCGGGGTACGCCGCGGTCGCGACCGACACGGGCCACGTCGGCGGCAACGCCGACTTCGTCCCCGGCCATCCCGAGAAACTGATCGATTTCGCGTACCGTGCGGTTCACGAGATGACCGTCGCCGCCAAGGCGATCGTCGCGGCGCGGTACGACGCGCCGGCGACGCGCGCCTATTTCAACTCCTGCTCGACGGGCGGCCGCCAGGCGCTGATCGAAGCGCAGCGCTTTCCCGACGACTTCGACGGCATCGTCGCCGGCGATCCCTCGTGGGACCAGATGCGGCTCTACGCGGCGCGCGTCTGGTTGAACACCTACGTCAATCGGACGCCGGCGGCGGTGATCCCGCCCGGCAAGTACCCGATGATTCACAAGGCCGTGCTCGCCAAGTGCGACCGCCTGGACGGCGTCGAGGACGGCGTCATCGAGGACCCGGCGCGGTGCGCGTTCGACTTCTCGACGCTGGCGTGCGCCGGCGCGGATCGCCCCGACTGCCTCACGCCGGAACAGGTGGAGAGCGCACGAGCGATGACGCGTCCGATCCGCGATCCGCAGAGCGGCGCGCTGCTGCATCCGGGCCGCTACTATCCGGGATCGGAGCTCGGGTGGGGCGGCGTCGGCGGGCCGTCGCCATCCGGCGAATCGCACGAGGGCATGCGGAAGATCGTCTTCACGCCCGACTGGGACTACCACACGATCCGGGTGCCCGGCGACGTGGAGCGCGCGGTGAAAGCCGACCAGGGGCTCCTGTTCGGCGGCGATCCCGATCTCTCGCGGTTCTTCCGGCGCGGCGGCAAGCTGCTGATGTATCACGGCTGGGCCGACCCGCTCGTGTCGCCCGATACCAGCCTGATCATGTTCCAGCAGATCCGGGACACCGTCGGCGCCTCCGCCGCAACCTCGCTCGCGCTGTTCATGGTGCCGGGCATGGGGCACTGCCAGGGGGGGCCGGGCACGGACGTGTTCGACAAAGTCGACGCGCTCGATCGGTGGGTGGAGACAGGGCAGAAGCCGCTCTCGATCCCCGCCGCCCACATGACGGGCGGCGTCGTCGATCGCACGCGTCCGCTGTGCGCGTATCCGGCGTCGGCGCACTACACCGGGAGCGGGAGCACCGACGAGGCGAAGAATTTCCGTTGCCAGTAGGCGGGCCGCCCGCCGGCTGTTATGATGCCCGCCCATGCGGGATCCGATCGTCCGAGAGTTCCTTCTGGGATTCTGGAAGATCCACATCCTCCATCACGCCGACGAGGACGGCATCTACGGCCAGTGGATGCTCGAGGAGCTGCATCGGCACGGGTATCGTCTGAGCCCCGGCACGCTGTATCCGATGCTGGCACGCATGGCCGAGCGCGGCTGGCTCCGCGCGTCCGAACCGAAGCGATCGACCGGACCGCGCGTGTACCGGCTGACGCCGCGCGGACGCGAAGTGCTGGCGCGGGTGCGCCGCGCGCTCGACGAGCTGTACCGCGAGGTCGGCGAACGTCGCGCCCGCTCGATCGGCCGCTCCCGCCGCTGACGCTGCGCGTTTGACACGTGGCGGCCCTCCGCGTAAGGTTACGAAAACCGTAGACGGTAAGCGACACCCCGTTGTGACTCGCGCCCGCGTCCTCGCGCTCGTCGTCCTCGCGTTGTCCCGCGGCGCCGCGGCACAGACCGAACCCGCCGCGCCCGGACCGCCGCAGCCGTTGACGCTCGACGCCGCCATCCAGTACGCGACCGAACATTACCCGACGATTCGAGCGGCGGTCGAACAGGTGGTCGCGTCGGCGGCCGACGTGGACGTCGCCCGCGCGGTCTATCTGCCGCGACTCGATTCGGTCTGGCAATCGAACCGCGCGACCGCGAACAACATCTTCGGCCAGGTGCTCCCGCAGTCCGTGATCCCGTCGATGTCCGGGCCGGTGCTGGCGTCGACCTCGTCCCGCGCGGTCTGGGGCAGCGCCGCCGGCGCGCTGCTCTCGTGGGAGCCGCTCGATTTCGGGTGGCGGCGCGCGAGCGTCGCCGGCGCCGAAGCGGCGCTCGCGCGGGCGCGCGCCGCGGAGACGTTGACCCGCCTCGACGTGGCGACGGAGGTCGCCGCCGCGTTCCTCGATCTCGCCGCGGCGCAGGGCGCCGTCGCCGCGGCGCAAGCCGACGTCGATCGCCGAGACGTGCTGCGAACGTCCGCACACGCGCTCGTCGACAGCCAGCTTCGCGCGGGGGCGGAGGCATCGCGCGCCGATGCGGAGCGCGCGGCCGCGCACACCCGCCTGATTCAGGCGCGGCAGGCGGTCGCGATCGGCCAGGCGACGCTCGCGCGGGTGCTGGGCGTGACGAGCGGCCCGGTGACGATCGCGGCAGAAGCGGTTCTCGGATCGCCGCCGGCCGCACGGCTCCCTGGTTCGGCGCCCTCCGCGCACCCGATGGCGCAGGCACAGCTGGCAGCCGTAGCGCAGGCGCGGGCGCAGGAAGAGGGCGTCGCGAAGAGCGACGTCCCGCGCGTGTATGTCCAGTCGAGTGTGTTCGCGCGGGGCAGCGGCGCCGGCGCCGGCGGCGTCCTCGACGGCGGCGTCGACGGACTCGCGCTCGACCGGGCGAACTGGGCCGCCGGCGTCCAGGTCGTCTTCCCGAACGTCTTCGACGTGCCCACACTGCGAGCACGAAAAGCCGCGGCCGCGGCGTCGATGCGATCGGAGGCCGCGCGGTACGACGAGGCGGTGCTCTCGGTGACCTCGCAGCAGCAGACGGCCGCCGCCCTGCTCGACGCCGCGCGCGCCGTGGCGGCCAACACCCCGCTCCAGCTTGCCGCCGCGCAGCAGACCGAAACGCAGGCGCGGGCGCGCTACGCCGCCGGCCTCGCCAGCATCGTCGAGGTCGCCGACGCGCAGGGTCTCCTCGCGCAGGCCGAGCTCCAGGATCGCCTCGCTCGCATCAACGTGTGGCGCGGCGTGCTCGCGACCGCCGCCGCGCAGGGCGACCTGAACGCGTTGGTCGCGCTGCTGCGGCAGCAGCCCTGAGGCGCGCGCGCGATGTGGCTGATTCGCTCCGCGCTGCGCCGTCCGATCGCGACCGTCGTCGTCGCGATCGGCGTGGCGCTCTGCCCCGTCCTTGCGGCGACGCGGATGCGCGTCGACATCTTCCCGGACCTCAACGTGCCGGTGATCTACGTCGCGCAGCCGTACGGCGGCATGAGCCCCGCGCAGATGGAGGGATACCTCGTCTACTACTACGAGTACCACTTCCTCTACATCAACGGTATCCAGAGCGTCGAGGACAAGTCGATCCAGGGCAACGGGCTGCTGAAGCTGACGTTCTATCCCGACACCGACATGAGCCAGGCGCTCGCGCAGACGATCTCGTACGTGAACCGCGCGCGCGCCTTCATGCCGCCCGGCACCGTGTCGCCGTTCGTCGTCCGCTTCGACGCCGGGACGGTGCCGGTCGGCTACGTCGTCTTTTCGAGCGACACGCGCACGGTCGGCGAGATTCAGGATCTCGCGCTGAACCGCGTGCGGCCGGCGTTTGCGACGCTGCCGGGCCTGACGTCGCCGCCGCCGTTCGGCGGCAACCAGCGGACGATGGTCGTCACGGTGGATCCGGATCGGCTGCGCGCGTACCACATGTCCCCCGACGAGGTGACGCAGGCGATTGCCAACGGGAGCGTGCTCCAGCCGGCCGGCAACGTGCGGACCGGGTCGTTGCTGCGGATCGCGGAGAGCAATTCGGTGGCGCCCAACGTGGAAGCGCTGAAGGATCTGCCGATCCGGACCGGCGCCGGGCCGACCGTCTACCTGCACGATGTCGGGAGCATCGCGGATACGAGCGACATCCCGACCGGCTACGCGCTCGTCAACGGCCGCCGCGCCGTCTACATCCCGGTCACCAAGCGGCCCGACGCGTCGACCCTGGCCGTCGTCCAGGAAGTGCGGGACAACCTGCCGTACTTCCGGTCGCTCGTGCCCGACGACATCAGGGTGACCTACGAGCTGGATCAGTCGCCGTACGTGCGGAGCGCGCTGTCCTCGGTCGTGCGCGAAGGGCTGTCCGGCGCCGTGCTCACCGCGCTGGTGGTCTGGGTGTTCCTCGGCGACTGGCGCAGCTCGCTGATCGTCCTGACGACCATTCCGTTCGCGCTGCTGACCTCGGTCGTCGCGTTGTGGCTGACGGGGCAGACGATCAACGTGATGACGCTCGGCGGCCTCGCGCTCGCCGTCGGCATTCTCGTCGACGAGGGCGTCGTCGAGATCGAGAACATCGACGCGACGCTGCGGCGGCAGCCGGATCTGCCGCCGGCCCGGGGCGTGCTCGTGGCCACGCAGCGCACGGTCGTCGCGCGCTTCCTCTCGATGCTCGCCGTGGTGGCGGTGTTCGCGCCGTCGTTCCTGATGACCGGCGTCGCCAGGACGCTGTTCGTTCCGTTGTCGCTCGCGGTCGCGTTCGCGATGATCGCGTCGTTCCTCCTGTCGAGCTCGGCGCTCCCGGTGTTCTTCCTCTGGTTTCACCGGCGGATCGATTCAGGGCACCGGGCGGCGACGACGGGCCGATGGTCCCTCGAGCGCCTGCGCGATCGATGGGCGCGACGGCTGGAGCGGTTCGCTGCCGTCCCGTCTCTCGTGCTCGGCGTCTACGGCGCCGTCGTCGTCCTGGTGATGGCCCTGCTCGGCCCGAGGCTCGGCCAGGAGCTGTTCTCGAACGCCGGCGCGACGCAATTCCGCCTCCGATTCGACGCGCCGGTCGGCACGCGCGCCGAGGAGACGGAGCAGCTGACCGTGCGAGTGCTGGACGAAGTCCGCCGCGCGGCGGGATCCGACAACGTGCTCGTCACCGTCGGCTACGTCGGGACGCAGGGCGCCAGCTACCCGATCAACACCGTGTTCCTGTGGTCGTCGGGGCCGCACGAAGCGATCGTGAACGTCGCGCTGCGGCCCGAGGCGCATGTCGACGTCGGCGCGCTCGAGGCGACGCTGCGCGACGTCCTCCCGCCGAAGTTCCCGGGCTGCACGTTCTCGTTCGAGCCGGGCGATCTCGTCAACCAGATCATGAATTTCGGCGCGCCGACGCCGGTGGAGATCGCGGTGACGGGGCCGGACCTCAGGGCGACCCGCGCCTACACCGACCGCCTCCGCGGTGAGTTGGCGAAGATTACCGACCTCCGCGACTTGAAATACGAACTGCCGCTCGAGTATCCGAGCGTGGAGGTGAAGATCGATCGCCGGCTGGCCGGGCAACTCGGCGTGACGACGAACCAGGTGGCGCGGTCGCTGTCCGAAGCGACCTATTCGAGCCGTTTCACCTCGCCGAGCTACTGGGCCGATCCGAACACCGGGATCGCGTATCAGCTGCAGGTGCAGTTCCCGCAGCCGGACATCACGACCGTGCAGGACGTGCAGAACATTCCGGTGACGCCGGGACAATCGGCCCATCCGCTGCTCGGCGACGTCGCGAAGGTGGGGGAGGGCACGGTGATGGGCGAGTACGACCGCCGCAACGGGTTCCGCATGCTGACGCTGTCGGCGAACACGGCCGTCGCGGATCTCGGCGGCGTGTCGCGCCGCATCGACGCCGCGATCGGGCGCGCCGGCGCCACCCCGCGCGGCGCGTCGGTCCAGGTCCGCGGCCAGATTGCGCTGATGCACGAGACGTTCGCGAACCTGCGGACCGGGCTCGGCCTGGCCGTGCTGGTCATCTTCCTGCTGCTGGCGGCGAACTACGAGTCGCTCCGGCTGGCCGCGGTCGTGCTCGCCACCGCGCCGGCGGCGGTGGCCGGCGTCCTCGTCATGCTCGTGGCGACGCGGACGAGCCTGAACATCGAATCCTACATGGGCGCGATCATGGCGGTCGGCGTCGGGACGGCGAACGCGATCCTGCTCGTCACGTTCGCCGAAGATCGCCGGCGGGCTGGCGCGTCGTCGCGCGAGGCCGGCATCGACGGCGTCAAGGCGCGCATGCGGCCCGTTCTGATGACGAGCCTCGCGATGATCGCCGGCATGATCCCGATGGCGCTGGCGGCGGAGGTCACCGCGCCCCTCGGCCGCGCGGTCATCGGCGGGCTGGTCGCCGCCACCGTCGCCAATCTCACCGTGCTGCCGTTCGCGTTCGCCGTCGTGCAGCGCCGTGCCGGAGCCGCGTCGTCCTCGCTGGATCCGGACGACCCTGAGAGCCGATTCGCCGACGGGACCGCGTCATGACCGTGAGGCGCGCCCTGGCGGCACTGGTGTCGGGCAGCGCGCTCGCGATCGCCGCGTGCGGTGGCGCCGACGCGCCGCCGCCGCAACCAGGCGCGGCATCGACGGCGAGCGAGCGGCCGGCCCTCGACGTGGCGCGGGTCGAGGCGCACGTGTTGAACAGCACGGTCAGCCTGCCCGGCGAGCTGACGCCATTCGAGTCCGTGGACGTCTACGCGAAGGAGACCGGTTTCGTGAAAGTGATCCGCGTGGATCGCGGCTCGAACGTGAGGCGCGGCGACGTGCTCGCCGAACTCGAGGCGCCCGAACTCGTCGCGCAGCACGCGCAGGCGAGCGCCGCGTATCAGAGCGCGCAGTCGCAGTTGTCGTCGGCCGAAGCCAGGCTCGCCTCCGATCGCGCCACCGCCGGCCGTCTGCGCGAAGCCGCACGGACGCCCGGCGTGGTGGCGGGGAACGACGTCGAGGTGGCGCAGCGGACCGTCGACGCGGACACCGCGAACGTGTCTGCGCTGCGCAACGCCGCCAAGGCGGCGCGGGAAGGGATGCGTGCGGTCGAGCAACGCGAGGACTACCTGACGATTACGGCGCCCTTCGACGGGCAGGTGACGACTCGCTTCGTCCATCCGGGCGCGCTGGTGGGACCGTCAGCCGGCGGGGGTGCGGCGACGCCGATCGTCCGGATTCAGAACCTCACCCGCGATCGCCTCGTCGTGCCCGTCCCCGAGGACCACATCGCCGGCGTAGCGGCAGGGACGATCGTCGACTTCACCGTGTCGGCGTTTCCCGGACGCACCTTCCACGCGCCGATCGCCCGCATCTCGCGCGAGGTCGATCCGAAGACGCGGACGATGCCCGTCGAGCTCGACGTGCAGGATCCGCACGGCGAGCTGTCGCCCGGCGTGTTCTGTGACGTGCGGTGGCCGGTGCGCCGGACGTATCCCACGCTGTTCGTACCGGCCTCGAGCGTCGCCACCAACCTGCAGCGCACGTTCGTCGTCCGCGTGCGCGATGGCAGGACGGCCTGGGTTGACGTCACGACCGGCACGCGCGCCGGCGCATCGGTCGAAGTATTCGGCGATCTGGCGGAAGGGGATCTGGTGGCCGTCCGCGGCTCCGATCAGATCCAGCCTGCGATCGACGTCCGCGTCCGGGAGTCGCGGCCCGGGATGTGAGCCGATCGGGCTGTGCGATCCGTCGTTGCACGCTATCGCAGCGGGGGGCGATCGGTTGTGCCCAATTTGGCACATCCCTTGTTGGGCGGTCGCGCCAGGACCCGCAATGCTGCCAGAGCCCGCCCGCCCCGGTTCGACCCCCATCATCACGGTGGACGGCGCAACCATCGTCTATCGCGTCTGGATCGCCGGCGTGAACGGCCGATGCGAGATGCTGGTGATCCGCTGCACGAGCGGCGGCGACGTCTATGCCTCGATCGGGGACAACCGGACCGTGTAAGCGACATTCCCGACCGTCATCATTCCGAACACTCGCCGCGCATCTATTGCCCCTCCGGGCATCTACCGATACGTAACCAACATGGTTCCCGACGAACTGCGGTTGCTGGTGTTCCCGGAAACCGGCGGGCTCTGGACCGCACGGACGCTCGAGCACGATGTCGCCGCCCAGGCGCGCAGCCGCGACAACGCTGTGGACGCGGTCATCAAGATTATCCGGGCTCACGTGGAGTTCGACCGGCGCCACAACCGGGCGCCGCTGTCGGCGTTCGCGCCCGCGCCGCGGCTCTACTGGAACGCGTTCCGCGGCGCGTCCCAGGCGAGCACGCCGCGGGAAATCGAGCTCGCCGAGACCGATGCGATGCCGCGGTTCATCATCGCGGTCGCCGACCACGCGCCGGCGATGTTCCGCCTGTCGCTGACCGCCTGACGCGCGGTCACGCGATCCTCGGTTCGCCCCCCCGCACGATCAGCTCCAGCCGTTCGATCGTCCGCGTCACCGCCGCGTCGAACGCCTCGCTCGGCCGAAGCTCCCCGATCGCCCCCGACACGCTCGCGGCGTGCGCCACGCTCGTCTCCACCGACGTCCGCACGCGCTCGGCCACGTCCCGCGCGAGGTCGGTCGGCACGCCGGTCAGCAGGACGAGCACGTGCGAGTCGTTCCAGCGAATCACCAGATCGTTCGCCCGCACGGCGCGCGCGACCGTGGATCCCACCGCGTCGAGGCGGATGGGCGAGCGCGGCTCGCCGTGCGCGCCGAACAGCATGATGCTCATCGAGAGCCGCTCGCGCCGCGCCCGCGCCAGCTCGCGCTGCACGACGATGTCGGCGAGGCGCGCGTCGATCAGGCGGGGAGCGGCCTCCGCCGGCTTCGCGACCGGCAGCACGCCGCCCGACAGCGCCGCCAGCACCGGCAGATCCGCTTCGGTCAGCGCGTGCGGCTTCGCGTCGAACACGCACAGCGCGCCCGCCGGGCGGCCGTCCCGGATCAGCGGCACGACGGCGAGGCTGCGCATCACCTCCGACGCGGCGGCGTCCGGCGCGCGCTCGTCCGAACTGCGATCGGGCCAGACGATCGCCTTGCCGCTCGAGATCGCCGTATCGACCGCCGCAGGCAGCATCGGCGGCAGCGGCGGCATCGGCGCGTCGGGCATCCAGGCCACCGCCACGCGGAACGTCGCCGTGTCGCCCGCGCGACCGTACACCGCCGCGCCGGCGACGCCGAGCCGCTTGCGCGCCCGCTCGGCCAGCGCCTGCAGCCCTTCCTGCGGGGGCTCCTCGTGAGCCGTCCCCGCGTCGCGCTGGTCCCGGATGGCCGCGAGGCAGGCGCGCAGCGCCATCGGAGGCGCAAACGGCCTGAGGATGCGGATGCTGCGGCCGCCGAGCGCGCTGCGCGCGAATTCCCGCACGTCGCGCTCGCCGGCCCACAGCACGATCGGCAGCGCGTCGTTCGCGCGCAGCAGCGTCTCGACGATCGACAGCACCGGCCGGCCGGGCAGCGACACCGACGCGATGAGCAGCGACGGCGGTCCCCATTCCTCGATCACCCGCGCCGCATCGTCGCCGTCGGGCGACACGACGATCCGGCACGCCATCAGGTCGGCGCATTCGCGAACGGCGACGCCGCTGCGCGGCGCATCGGCGTCCGCGACGATCGCGTACGGCGGCCGCTCCGGCGGCTCGGCCGCCGGCCGGAACCGGCGGTCCGACTGCAGTACCGTCACGTGCGTTCACCCGAGGGCGCCGGCAGTCGCACGCGTCTGAGCAGGCGGAGGCAGTTCTTGCCGGCGTGCTTCGCGGTGTACAGCGCTTCGTCGGCGCGGCGCAGCAGCCGTTCGGGCGTATCGTCGGCCTCCGCCGTCGTGACGCCGATGCTGACGGTCACCCTCGCGACGCCGCCGAGGCGGGCGTCCTGCGTCGCAGAGGTCGCGATGCGGCTGCGGATCCGCTCGGCGCAGGCGTAGACGCTGTCGGGATCGCCGGTCGGCATGACGACCGCGATCTCGTCCCCGCCGATCCGCGCGCACACGTCGAAGACGCGCAGCGCGCCCGCCACCAGCCGCGCGACCACCTTCAGCACCACGTCCCCGATCGGGTGGCCGTGCGTGTCGTTGATCGCCTTGAAGTCGTCGATGTCGATGATGAGGAGGCTCGCCGGGAGGTTCGCGCGCCGGCCGCGCTCGAGCTCCTGCCGGAGCCGCACGTCGAAGTACCGCCGATTGAAGAGGCCGGTGAGCGCGTCGACCGTCGCCGCCCGCGCCAGCCGCGACGCCTCGGCGTCGCTGCGCGTCACGGCGAGGCCGAGGCCCGAAATGCCCGCGAGCGCGCGCAGCGTCACCAGATCGTGCCGCGAGAACGGGCCGCCGTCACGCTTGTCCGTCGCCGCCAGCACCCCGAGCACCTTGCCGCCGACGAGGAGCGGCACGGCCGCGAACGAGAACGTCTTGTACCGCCGCGCGCCGTCCGAGGCCGGCCGCAAGCGGCGGACGTCGCCGACGACGACCGCGCGGCGCGACGCGTAGACGTGCCCCATCACCCATTCGCCGGGCGCGATGCGGCGGTCCCGCAGCGGTCCGATGGCGTAGCCATGGGTCGCGGCGAGCGCCAGTTGGCGTTCGTCGGGCACGTAGATCGCGACGGCCACGCGATCGGCCTCGACGACCCGCGCGGTCTGCTGAACGAGCTGTCGCGCGATCGCGTCGACGGGGCGGCCGCGCCCGGCGCGGCGCGCGAGCTTGTAGTGGTCGAGCAGCTGCTGCTCGGCGCGGGCGTGGCGGCTGCGCTCGCCGACCGCGACGAGCACGCTCGGCAGCCACGTCGCGAGCGGCGCGAACGTCGCCGCATCCGTCGAGCCGGCGCGTTCGGCGATGAGGGCGATGCGGCGGCGGCCTTCCGAAAGCTTGAGCGCGATCCACCCGTCGACCGCCACCACCTCGCGATCGGTCGAGAGCGAGCGGCCGAGAATGGGGGACTCGAGAACCTGATCGACCTGCAGGCCGCCGGCCTCGCCGCGTCCGTGCGAAAGGACGCGGAGCGAATGATCGTCCACCTCCACGACCCAGGCGCGGCGGCCGACGACGCGCCCGACTTCGTGAACGATCGTGGACCAGGCGTCCTGCTCGTTCGCTGTCACCGCGAGGTCACGCGCCAGATCGCTCCACGGATCGCGCTGATTCAGAGTCGGCCTCGCAACGCGGACGATCTTAGCAACACCGCGTTTGGTCGACACGCAAAACTCTGCGCGTCAATAGTTGTCATCGCCGCCGACGAAAGTCGGTAGATGTCGTCTTGGGAGAAGAAAAATGTCGTCGCCGCAATGCGAACGCGTCGCGATCGCGTCTTCTGGCTTGCAGCGTCGCGCACGTCTTGATATAACGACCGCCGTCCCGTCGAGCATGCCTGTCGTCCCCACGGAGCTGCCACGTGTCCGATTCGTTTGACATCACATCAGGACCCGATTTCTCCAATCCCGCCGATCGGTCATACGAGGTCGACTTCGAGTCCGAAACGATCGGCGAGCGCGAGGGGCTGCCGCGGACGTATCGCATGCGGGCCGATCGCCACTACGTCGACCAGATTGCCGCCGAAGTCGGACACCCGGTCCGCATGCTGCCGCTCGCGTCCATCGAATCCGACGCACGGGAGACGGCCGGCGACCTGCGGCCGCTGATCGAATCGGTTCGCGCCCTCGGCATCGTTCACCCGCTCCTGGTCAACCGCCACAACGAGCGCTACCACGTCATCACCGGGCACAAGCGGTTCGCGGTCGCCCAGGTCCTTCACCTCGAAACGGTCCCGTGCATCGTCCGCGACGTGGGGCCGTTCGAGGCCGCGGAACTCGCGGTTGCCGACAACCTGACGACGGGTCGACAGCGGCTGGAGAACGGCCGCGATTTCTCCGTGGTGCGGCAGCTGATCGCCGAGCACCTGCACCGGGTGATGCGCGCGTCGCAGCTGCCGGTGGGCTACCCGAATGCGGGCCTCGACGAATCGGGCGCGCGAATCGTGCGGGCGCATGCCTGGCGCGCGGCGTACCTCCTCGACGTGATGGAGGTGCTGGAGCACGCGCCCGCGGGCGATGCCGTGCGGACGTCCGCGATGGCGTCGGTCGTCGACGACACGCTGGCGGCGTTCGCGCCGGAGATGCAGCTGCGCCGCGTGGATCTTCGCATCGAGATCGGCGGCTACTACACCGCCGGCGTCGATCGCCGGCATCTGTCGGTGGCGCTCGCCGGGGCCATCTTCGCAACGCTGGCGGTCATCGGCGAAGCGCCCGGCGCGACGATCGTCGTCCGGAATTTCGATCGGGCCGCCGACGGGCCGGCGCTCGAGATTTCGCAGACGCATCGCAGCGTCGGCCAGGCGACGCTCGACGACCTGCTGCGGTCAGATGCCGTGCTGGATCAACACACCGATGTCGCGGGCGCGATCGGGGCGGTCGCCGCGCGCACCGTCGTGGAACGCTGCGGCGGCACGATGGAGCTTCTCGCCTCGGCCGGCACGCGCGTGACGATGACGTTTCCGACCTGAGTCACGGCTTCTTCAGTTCCGCGGCCGGCGTCGGTGGCGCGGGCGGCGGCATGCGGGGCGGCGGCCCATCGCGCGAGACGAGCAGGTCGGACGGCGGCTGGCGTTCCCATTCGCGTCTGAGCGCGGCGGCGGTGTTCACGACGTCGTCGGTCGAACGTCGCCCGCCGCGGCGCGAGGCGCGGCGATCGGCGGATGCGACACGGTGGTCGGGCTTCGGCATTGTTTGCGCGGAGTGAGTGCAAGTTGAATTCCGGCTTCCGCTCCGTCCCAACGCCACGACGTGCGGCCGTCGAGCTAAAAGCTCCGCCGATCCACACATCCGGTTACCAATTTCGCGTTTCGAAAGTGCGCTCGGCGCCGCGCGCGCGAGATCCGGAAGATTCGTGCGACCGCACCGGAAGAAGTCTTGCTGCTGCGGGCAGAGAGGTGCTTCTCCATGCTCGAGCCGCATTCGTCGGGGCCCCTGCGCGCGATCGCGAACGCGCTGGCCTGCGCCGTCCTCGCCGTGTTCGCGCCGGCCTCGTCTGCCGGCGAACAGGTTGCGGTGCGGCACGCCGAGGGGCTGGTGCACGGGTTTCTCGCGCTGCGCGCGCTCGACGGCACGCTGCTCGCCGACGGCGATCTGCTGCAGACGTCGCGCGGCGCGCGCGTGACCAGCCGGCTCGTGTTTCGTTTCAAGGACGGATCGCTGCACGACGAGACGGCGGTGTTCTCGCAGCGCGGATCGTTTCGCCTGATCAGCGATCACGTGATCCAGAAGGGACGCGCGTTTCCGCAGCCGATCGACATGACGATCGACGCGGTGAAGGGCACCGTGACCGTCCGATACGATGATCACGGGCAGTCGAAGAGCGACTCGGAACACCTGAATCTGCCGCCCGATCTCGCCAACGGCCTGATTCTCACCGTGCTCAAGAACGCCAGTCCGCAAGCGGCGCCGAAGAGCGTCGGGTTCGTCGCGGCCACGCCGAAGCCGCGTCTCGTGAAGCTGGCGATTTCGACCGCCGGCGAGGAACCGTTCACCACCGCCGGCGTGAGCCGAAAGGCGATGCACTACGTGCTGAAGGTGAAGATCGGCGGCCTCGCCGGCGCCGTCGCGCCGCTCGTCGGCAAGCAGCCGCCCGATTCGCACGTGTGGATCCTCGAGGGCGACGCGCCGGCGTTCGTCAAGTCGGAGCAGCCGCTGTTCAACGACGGTCCGGTCTGGCGCATCGAGCTCGTCAGCCCGGTGTGGCCGCACGAGAGCGCGCGGTGAACAGCGGCCGGCTGCCCACCTACTTCGTGTCGCACGGCGGAGGGCCGTGGCCGTGGATGACCGGGCCGTTCCGGCGGCAGTTCGATCGTCTCGCCGCCTCGCTGGACGACGTCGCGCGAGAGGTGGGCGGGGAAGTGCGCGCGGTGCTCGCGGTGTCGGGTCATTGGGAGGCAGCGCGCTTCACGGTCCAGTCGGCCGAGCACCCTGGGATGGTGTACGACTACGGCGGATTTCCGCCGGAGCTGTACCGCATCACGTTCCCGTCTGCCGGCGCGCCGGATGTCGCGAATCGCGTTCGCGATCTGCTGACGCACGCGGGCATCGACGCGGCGCTCGATCCGACGCGCGGCTACGATCACGGCGTGTTCGCGCCGCTCAAGGCGATGTATCCCGACGCGAACGTGCCGGTGCTGCAGCTCTCGTTGAAGCGCGGCCTCGATCCCGCCGAGCATCTCGCCGCGGGGCGCGCGCTGGCGCCGCTGCGCGACGAAGGGATCGTCGTGCTCGGCAGCGGACTGTCGTGGCACAACCTCCAGCTCTTCGGTCCGGCGGCGCGCGAGTCGTCTCAGGCGTTCGATCGATGGCTCGACGAGGCGCTTTCGCAGCCGCCGGCCCAGCGCACGCGGCGGCTGATCGAGTGGGAGCGCGCGCCCGCCGCCCGGCTCTCACATCCGGACGCCGACCATCTGCTGCCGCTGATGGTCGCCGTCGGCGCGGCCGAGCAGGAACGGGCCGTCCGCGTGTACCACGAAGAGCAGTTCATGGGCGGGGTGACCGCGTCGAGCTATCGCTTCGGCGACGTACGGCAGCCGGTTTGAAGATCCTTGACCCGAGAAGCTCGGGAGGGCTGCCCATGCATGCGATTCGGGCTCTGCTGCTCGTCGTCCTGATCGTGATCGTCGGCTTCGTCGCGTACGTCTGGTGGAATGGATCCGGGATGCCGCACGCTGTCGCGACGCCGTCGCACCAGACGACGGGCACGAGCGGCGCGATCGACGTCTCGCGCGCACGCGAGCGCGGCGCCGAGCTGGGCGAGCACGCCGCCAAGACGGCGGAGGCGGTTCGCGAGACGGTCGACGAAGCCGCCATCACCTCGAAGATCAAAGCCAAGATGGCGCTGGACGACTCCGTCCGCGCGCGCAGCATCGACGTGTCGACGAGCGGCTCGACCGTGACGCTGAGCGGCACGGTGCGATCGACCGCGGAACACGACCGCGCCGTCCGGCTCGCGCGCGAGACCAACGGCGTCACCAGCGTGATCGATCGGTTGGACGTGCGCCCCTGAACGCTGTCGCTGTTTCGGCGCCGTCAGGATTCCCGGACCGCGCACAGTCCGATCGCGCCAGATCGCAAGGGGCCTGACCCGATTCCGCGACATGCGCGTGCAGAGAAGCATGCGGACGCGAGGACGACCTTCCGGTGTCGCACCGGAAGGTCGTCTGCGAGCGGTGTCGGTTCCGGTCCGTGTCAGTTCTGGCAGGAAGCCGCCAGAACTTTTCCGGCTTCCACGCGCAGGATCGGTCCCGATCCCGACGCGACCTGGCTCGCCGCGGCACTCGACGCCGCCGCGGACGGGTCGAGCAGCGTGCCGGTCAATTCCAGTTTCTTGCCGACGTGCGGACCGAGCGCCGTCGGATTCGCGATCAGTCGATACGTCTGCGTCGATTCCTTCGACGCGGGGCTGCCGGCCGTCGTGGCCGGGGTCGATGTCTGCCCCGCGGCGTCGCCCGCCGGCGAGATCGCGGCATCAGCGAGCACGTACTTCGCGTTGCTCGCGTCGGTGGCGGTCGCCGCGCCGGTGGTGCCGGTCGCGCCCGCGGTGCCCGTCGTTCCCGCGGTGCCGGTCGTCGTGCTCGGGCTCGCTGTGTCTGCCGACGGCGGCGCGGCCTTCAAACAGCCCGTGACCGTGACGCGCGCGTCCGTCGGCGACGTGGTCGTCTGCGACGCGGGTGCCTGGGCCATCAACGAAATCGTGGCGGCCGCGACAATGGCGGTACAGGTTCCTGCCGAGATGATATTCGTCATTCTGCCTCCCGGCGGGCCGGCTGCAACACTGGGACCGCGTGGACGTGCCGCTCGTCCGCCGCGACGCCGCGCATTGCCGGCGAACTCGAGCGCGTGAACGCGACACGCGGTTAGTGATGAGCCGCGTTACTTGGGCGTGACGCGGAACAGCCCGCCCGCAGTGGCATCCTCGATCATCCAGACGGCGCCGTCCGGCGCGACCTCGACGTCACGAATCCTGTGGCCGACGTCCCACCGCTCGGCGGGGCGCGCGCCGCCGTGGCCGTCGAACGTGATGCGGTTCAGGGTCCGCGTCGCGAGGCCGCCGACGAGCGCGGAGCCGCGCCACGCGGCGAACATCGAGCCGTTGTAGAACGTCAGGTTGCCCGGCGCGATGATCGGCGTCCAGTAGATGACCGGCTTCGCGAGATCCGGCCGCGTCGTCGGACTCGGAATCGCTACGCCGTCGTAGTTCGTCGCGTACGAGACGAGCGGCCATCCGTAGTTCTTGCCCGGTTCGATCAGGTTCAACTCGTCGCCGCCGCGCGGGCCGTGCTCGACTTCCCACAACCGGCCGTCGGGCGCGAATGCGAGGCCGTACGGCGTGCGGACCCCGCTGGCCCACGTCTCGGCCGGCGCGAGGTTCGGTCCCGGGAAGGTGTACATGTCGACGACCGGCGCCGTCTTCGCCGCCTCGGTGTCGCGGGGCGGATCGATCAGCGGGACGCTCTTGTCGCCGGTCTTGCCGGCCATCGGGTTGCCGGGCGCCGGCTTGCCACCGAGCGTCAGCCGCAGGATTTTTCCGAGCTCCTGATTCGGGTCCTGCGCGGGCGTCATCCGCTGCCGGTCGCCGACCGTCAGGAACAGGTACTTGCCGTCGGGCGAGAAGGCGATTTGCGCGCCGAACTGGCCGCCGCGTCCCTTCGGCATCTGCCGCCAGAGCACCTGCAGCGCGTCGAGGCTCGCGGTCCCCTCGCCGATCGAGAGACGCGCGCGGGCGAGCGCCAGGCTGGATCCGCCGTTCCCCGGCTCCGAGTACGTGAGATACACCGCGTGGTCCGTCGCGTAGTGCGGCGACAGGAACACGCCGAGCATGCCGCCCTGGCCCTGATGGAGGACCGCCGGCACGTTGTCCACGGCGGTTTTCGCGCCCTGCTGCGTCACGAGCCAGAGCGCCCCGACTTTCTCGGTGACGAGCATCCGTCCGTCGGGCAGGAACGCAATCCGCCACGGCAGGTTGAACGTGGCCACCTGCGTCATCGTGAAGGGCAGGCTCGGCTCGGGCTTCTGCTCGCCCGCGTTGATCTGCGCGTCGGCGGCGGTCGACGCGAACGCCAGCAGCAGCGCGGCGGTGAACGCTCTCATCATGCCGTCTCTCTCCTCGACACGGTCAGATTACGCGATTCGCTCGGCGCTCGGCAATCAACCGTCCGCACGGCGGCGCCGGCGTCGTCGCGCGGCGTCGGACCAACTTCCGTCCAGGGTGCGGCGCTCAGGTTCGTGCGGCGGCCGCACCTTCAGATGACGCGCACTCGGCGAGCAGCGCCAGCAGAAAACGCCAGAACCGCGGGACGGTATCGACGTGGATCTTCTCGTCCGGCGTATGGACGCCTTCGAGCGTCGGCCCGAACGAGATCATGTCGATGCCGGGGTACTTCTCGCCGATGATGCCGCACTCCAGTCCGGCGTGCACCGCCTTCACCTCCGGCGCCCTGCCGTACAGCGATTGATAGGTCCCGACGGCGGTCCTGAGGATCGGCGACGCGATGTCCGGCTTCCACCCGGGGTAGCCGTCGCTGTGTTCGACGCGGGCGCCGGCGAGCTCGAACACCGCGGTCACCGCCGTGACGATGTCGTCCATCTCGGACGCGACCGAGCTGCGCTGGCTCGTCGCCACCGAAATCGTGCGGCCGTTCGTCTCCACGGTCGCGAGATTCGTGGACGTCTCGACCAGCGCGGCGATGTCGGCGCTCATCTTGACGACGCCGTGCGGAACGGCAGCGAGCGCGCGCAGGACTCGTCTCTCGTCTTGCTGCGCCAGTACCGCGTCGACCCTCGTCGTCGCGCGATCGAGTGTGACGGCGACGTCGGGATCGACGCGGCCGAGCTCGTTTCGAACGAGGTCGTTCCATCGCCGGACGATCGCGTCGGCGTCGCGCGGATCGCCGACGCAGACGACGGCCTGCGCGTCGCGCGGAATCGCGTTGCGCTTGTTGCCGCCGGCGATCGACGCCAGGCGACCACCCGCGTCGACGAGCGCGCGCACGACGCGCGCCAGGATCTTCACCGCGTTGCCGCGTCCTTTGTCGATGTCGAGCCCCGAGTGTCCGCCCTTCAATCCGCCCACCGACACGTGCATCGCCGTCCACGATGGCGGCGCCGTCTCTTCGCCGACGACCCATGTCGCCACCGTGTCGCGGCCGCCGGCGCAGCCGACGTAGATCGCGCCTTCTTCCTCGGAGTCGAGGTTCAGCAGAATCCGGCTCTCGATGAATCCCGGTTCGAGGCTGCGCGCGCCGGTCAGCCCGGTTTCCTCGTCGACGGTGAAGAGGAGCTCGAGCGGTCCGTGCGTCAGCGATCGATCCTCCATGATCGCGAGGTTCGTGGCGACGGCGATGCCGTTGTCGGCGCCGAGCGTCGTGCCGTCGGCCGTCAACGCGCCGTCGCGGCGTACCAGCTCGATCGCGTCGGTGCCGAAGTCGTGCGTCGACGCGGGCGTCTTCTCGCACACCATGTCCAGATGACCCTGCAGGCAGACGCCCGGCGCGCGCTCGAATCCGCGCGCAGCGGGCTTGCGGACGACGACGTTGCCGGCGCGGTCCGCGACGGCGGAGAGACCAAGGCGCGCCGCCGTGTCGACGATGAAGCGCGAAGCCGCGGCTTCGTGCTTCGAGCATCGCGGAATGCGCGAGAGCTCTGCGAAGTACTTCCACACCGGAACGGGCGTCAACCCGTCGAGAGCATCAGCCATGTCTCGATCCTAGTCGCGAATGGCGCGTGCGCCCGTCCAACCGTCGAGGTCCTGACGGCGCTGCTTTTGCAATCTCGGGCGCCGGAGGGAAAGCAGCCATGAAAGTAGTGCTCGCGCTCGGCGCCGCCGTTCTGCTCTGCGCGCAGACCGCGCGTGCCGAGCTCTCGTCGTCGGAAGTCAAGCGCCTCGACGCGGCCGCGGCCACCGTTCGGGAGCTGCGCGCCACGCCGGACAACGGAATCCCCGAAGACTTGTGGAACCGCGCCGACTGCGTCGCGGTGATTCCAGGATTGAAGAAAGCCGCGTTCATCGTCGGCGGCGAGTTCGGCAAGGGTGTCATCAGCTGCCGCCGCGGCGAGGCGTGGAGCGCCCCGATCTTCCTGGAGCTCGAAAAGGGGAGCGCCGGCTTCCAGATCGGCGCGGAGAACGTCGATCTCGTGCTGCTGGTGATGAACCGCCGCGGGGTCGAAAAGCTGCTCTCGGACAAAGTGAACCTGGGCGCGGATGCGTCGGTCGCGGCCGGCCCGGTGGGCCGCGCGGCGTCGGCCGCAACGGACGGACGGCTGTCGGCCGAAATCCTGGCCTATTCGCGCGCGCAGGGCGCCTTCGCCGGCATCAACCTGTCGGGCGGCGCACTTCGCGCCGATCGCAGCGCCAACGCGAACGCCTACGGCGCCTCGGCGTCCGCGCGCGACGTGCTGTTCATCGGCAAGGTGCCGGCGCCGCCGGCGGCGGAGGCCTTCGTGCGGACGCTTCGTCAGGAGGGCCGCCCGACGACGGGGCGCAAGTAGACCTGGCGTCGGCCGCCGGTCGTCAGGGATTCTCGTAGAGCGCTGTCGCCGCATGTTCAGCGACGACGAACGACGATGCCTGACGACCGACGGTCCGGCGACGGCCGACGTTTACTGGCGGTTGTACCTGATGCCGGCCGCCTGCGCCTTCTCGATCGCGATCACCATCGCCGGAACGATCGTGACGCCGGGCAGCACGTTCGCGCGAAGTTCCTTCTCGATCTCGTTCGCCTTGCCCTTGTTGCGCGCCTGCAGTTCGAGGCACCACGCGCCGAGCGCGTTGGCGCACAGCAGGAACTTGGTCCCCATCTTCTGCAGGCTCTCGATGCCGAGCCCGGGCACGGCGCCCGCCAGTTCGGGGATCGGCGGCGTGCCGAACGCCTGAATCAGGATGCCGGCGTCGTCGGGCGTCGGCTTGTGGAAGACGTTGCGCGTGTACGCCTTGCCGTTCTTGTCCTTCAGCCCGAGGTATTCGCCCAGGCCGTACTTCGCCCACATCGCATCGTTGAACGCGAGGGCGATGCTCGATTGGTTCCCGATGCTGTAGAAGGTGCCGACCGCGCCGGCGCTGCCCGCGGGCGCCTTGTACGCTTCGTTGTACGTGTTCAGGTAGTTGAGGATGTGCAGCAGCGGCGCGCCGCCTTTGTGCTGCGGAAAATCGAACAGGCAGCGGTGGGTGCCCTTCACCTCGCGGATCCACGCGTCCGGTCCTGCGGCGGCGGCCGCGCCGCCGGCCGGCGCCTGCGCTTCTGCCGCCGCGGACATCGTCACCGCTGCGGCAACCCCTCCGAACAGCCGACCGAGGAACCCGCGCCGATTCCCGTTTTCGTCGTTCATCATTTCCATCTCCTCCGCATACACGCGCGAAAAGCCTAGCACGAAGCTCAGCTAAACGGTACGCCCGATGTACGCGTGGACGAAGCTGACGGCGATCGATCCTTCGCCGACCGCCGACGCGCAGCGCTTGATCGATCCGCTGCGTACGTCGCCCGCCGCGAAGACGCCGGGCAGGCTCGTTTCGAGGAGGAAGGGCTGGCGGTCGAGCGAGCGCCACGGCTCGGCATCGAGCACCGGCCGCGGGATCGCGGGGCCGGTCACGACGAACGACTTCGAATCGAGTTCGACGCAGCCGCTGAGCCATCTGGTGTTCGGGTCGGCGCCGATGAACAGGAACAGCGCCGTCGTCGCAATCGTCGTCTCGGTGCCCGATCGATCGCGGACGCGGACGCCGGCGAGGTGCCCCTCGCCATCGAGCGCGGTCACGACGGCGCCGCGGTGCACGTGGACGTTGGCCAGGTGCTCGACGCGGTCCACGAGATACCGCGACATGCTCGTCGCGAGATCGTCGCCGCGCACGACGACGTGCACGTCGCGGGCGAGCTCGGCCAGGTACACAATCGCCTGTCCGGCGGAGTTGCCCGCGCCGACCACGACCACCTGCTCGTCGCGGCAAAAGCGCGCTTCCATTTCGGTCGCGGCGTAATAGATCCCGGCGCCCTCGAATTCGCCGAACCGCGGCACGTCGAGGCGGCGGTAGCGGACGCCGGTGGCAATCAGCACGGTGCGCGTCCGCAGCTTCGTCCCGTCCACGAGCGTGACGACGCGCATGCCGTCGTCGATCCCGAGCCGCGCCACGGTGCGCGGCACGGTGATGCGCGCGCCGAACCGCTGCGCCTGGACGAGCGCGTTGCCCGTCAGCTCCGCGCCCGAGATGCCGGCCGGAAATCCGAGGTAGTTTTCGATGCGCGAGCTCGTGCCCGCCTGACCGCCGGTCGCGATCGCCTCGAGCACGACGACGTCGAGACCCTCCGACGCGCCGTACAGCGCCGCGGCGAGGCCTGCCGGACCGCCGCCGACGACGATCAGGTCGTGCGCCTCCTGCGGATCGAACGCGACGTCCAGGCCGGCGCAGCGAGCGAGATCTTCGATGGATGGATTGCGCAGGAAGCGCCCTTCGCGGCCGATCACCACCGGCGTCGCCGACGCCGGAATGTTGAAGTGGCGCAGGATCCCTTCGGCCTGCGCGTCGGACTCGAGGTCGATCCAGGTGAAGGGGATGGCATTCCGCGTGGCGAAGTCGCGCAGACGATGCGCGTCGGGGGAGAAGCGCGACCCGATGATTCTGATGCCGGCGAAACCGCCGTCGAGCAGCAGCGAGCGGCGCGCGAGAAACGCCTTGACGATGATCTCGCCGAGCTCCGGGAGCTCGTCGACGGTATGGCGCAGATCGACCGCGCTCACCTCGAGGACCTCGCCCTCGACGGCGGCGCGGGCCGTGACCAGCGCCGAGCGGCCGGACAGCATGTCGACGTCGCCGGTGAATTCCTGCGGCTGGTGGACGACGACCGTGTGCGCGGCGCCGCTGGAGTGCTCGACGATCTCGATCGCGCCGGCGAGCACGACGTAGAAGCAGAAGCCGCGATCGCCTTCGGCAAACAGGACGTCGCCGGCGTTGACCGCGCGCGCGTGTCCGCGCTGCCGGAAGGCGGCGACCTGCGCGGGCGTCAGCCGCGGGAAGGCCAGGTCGCGATCGCCGAGCGATGGAGGACGCATCGCATAGATGCTATCAAGGCGCCGCGGCGGCGGCCGGCGTATTCTTGTGCGATGAAGCGCGTCCTCCCGCTCGTCTGGTGCGCCGCGGCGACGGTCGCGCTGTCGGCGCAGGCGCCGCGGACCGTCATCGCCGTCGCCGCGCTGATCGACGGCAGGGGCCAGCTCGTGCGCAACACGCGGATTGTCGTCGAGGGGCGGCGGATCGCGCGGATCGATCCGACGGCGTCGCCGATCGACTACGACCTTCAGGCCGCGACGCTGATGCCCGGCTGGATCGACACGCACGTGCACGTCAACTGGCACTTCGACGCGAACGGCAGGTCCGTGAACGGCGGAGAACCGGCGGACGAGGCCGCGCTCGCGACGGCGGCGGATGCGTGGGCGACGCTGCAGGGCGGCTTCACGACCGTGCAGAGCGTCGGCGCCGCGATCGACGGGCGCGTGCGCGACGCGATCAACCGCGGGCTGCTGCCGGGACCGCGCATACTGACCTCGCTGCGGCAGATCCAGGATCGCAGCGGCGATCCCGATGCGCTGCGCGCGCTCGTGCGGCGGACGAAGGACGAGGGCGCCGACGTCATCAAGCTGTTCGCGACCACGGGGCTCGGGGCCGGCGGCAACCAGAGCATGTCGAGCGCGCAGATCCAGGCGACCTGCGGCGAAGCGCGCGCCGTCGGCCTGCGGTCGGTGGTGCATGCCATCGGCGACGCCGGCGCGCGCGCGGCGGTCGACGCCGGCTGCACCTCGATCGAGCACGGCACGTTCCTGACCGACGCGACGCTCGACGAGATGGCGCGGCGCGGTACGTACTTCGATCCGAACCTGCTGGTGCTGCACAACTATCTCGACAACCGCGCGGGCTACGCGTTCTCGGCGGAGGCGCTGTCGACGATCGAGAAGGGCATCGCGCCGACGATCGACGTGCTGCGCCGCGCGCGCGCGCGACACGTCAAGATCATCTTCGGCACCGATGCCGTGGCGGGCGCACATGGCCGCAACGCCGAGGAGTTCGTCTACCGCGTCCGCGACGCCCACGAAGCGGCGATGGACGCGATCGTGAGCGCGACGTCGCTGTCGGCCGAGTCGCTGCGCCTCGGCGACCGGATCGGCGCCGTCGCGACGGGGTTCGACGCCGACCTCGTGGCCGTGGCCGGCAACCCGCTCGACGACATCACGAGCGTGCGTCGCGTGGTGTTCGTGATGAAGGGCGGCGACGTCGTGAAGTACGCGCCGGTCAGATCACGTTGAACGTGTAGCAGACGGCGGTGCCGTCGAGCACGACGGTGCCGTCGCCGCGCACCACCCGCGTCGCCAGTTCGGTGATCGGCTTGTCGTCGCGCACGCGCGTGACCTCCACCTGCCCCGTGATCGTGTCGCCGGGCCGCACCGGCGCGGTGAAGTTCCAGTTGACGTTCAGGAACACGGTGCCGGGCCCGGGCAGGTCTTCGGCGACCACGGCGTTGAGGATCGCGCTCGTGACGCCGCCCTGGACGACGATCCCGCCGAACCTGGTGCGCGCGGCGCGATCGGCGTCGTAGTGGAGCGGGTTCGGGTCGCCGCTGATCGCGGTGAAGAGCTCGATGTCGCGCGGGCCGACGACGCGCGAGCGCTCGGCGCGTTGGCCGACGGCGGGGGCGCCGTTCGGCCAGGGTGAGGGGCGGTCGGGCATCCTCCAAGCTTAAAACGCGCCCGGTCCGCGGCGGCGCCCGGCTGCCGGAAACCCGTCGGCGGCGGCGCGCCGACTTGAACATACGTTCAAAATCCCCCATTTTTCCGCGGCGCCGCGCTTGCAGCCGCGCCCGGCATGAGCGGCGCGAGACACGGCCGTCATCTCGTTCGCGTCGGCGGCCTCTTCGTCGCCGGCATCCTGGCCTTCCTGGTCGTCCGCCACTATTTCGTCCCGACGGATTTCGGCGTCTACGGCCACTACCGCGCCGGCGCCCTGACCGACGCGCGCGCGCGTCCGATTGCGTTCGCGGGGCAGAACGCCTGCGGCGACTGTCACACCGACATCGTCGAGATCCGGAAGCCGTCGCGCCACCGGGCGGTGTCGTGCGAGGTGTGCCACGGGCCGCTCGCGACGCACGCGTCGGGGGACGACCCGGCCACGCCCAGGCGGCCGGACGGCAGGACCGCGTGCGTGACCTGCCACCAGAAGAACGTGTCGAAGCCGGCGCGGTTCCCGCAGATCGCCGTCGCGGATCATGCCGGCGACGCGAAGTGCAGCGAGTGCCACCAGCCGCACGACCCGAAGATCTCGTGAGGGGCCCATGGATCAATCCCGACGCACTTTTCTGAGCGACGCGGGCCGGTGGATCGTGCTCACCGGCGCGGCGTCGATCGCGTGGGACGCGATTGCCGCCGGCGCGCCGGAGACCGCGCCGAACTACCGGATGACGGAGCACTGGTGGGCGATGCTCCTCGACATCGAGCAGTGCATCGGCTGCGGCACCTGCGTGCGCGCGTGCAAGACCGAGAACAACGTGCCCCTCGACGCCGAGCATTTCCGCACGTGGGTGGAACGCTACGTCGTGAACATCGACGACCCGGACCATCCGATCGTGGACTCGCCGAACGGCGGCTACGACGGATTCACCGACACGCCGCTCGGCCCGCACGCGAAGACCTTCTTCGTCCCGAAGATGTGCAACCACTGCAGCGATTCGCCGTGCGTGCAGGTGTGTCCCGTCGGGGCGACGTTCGTCAGCCCCGACGGCGTGGTGCTCGTCGACAAGGATCGGTGCCTCGGGTGCCGCTACTGCATCCAGGCGTGCCCGTACGGCACGCGGTTCATCGATCCGCGCACGAACACGGTCGACAAGTGCACGCTCTGCTACCACCGGATCACGAAGGGGCTGCTGCCGGCGTGTGTCGAAACGTGCCCGACCGGCGCGCGGCGGCTGGCCGATCTGAAGAACCCCGCCGATCCGGTGCACGAGTTCCTGCGGACGCACACCGTGCACGTGCTGAAGCCGCAGATGGCGACGGGCGCGAAGGCGTACTACTACGGGCTCGACGGCTCGGTTCGCTGAACGAGAGGATGGCATGGGTGGCGTGCAGGGGTTCATGTATCCGAACGAGGTGGAGCTCCAGTGGAGCATCCTCATCGTGCTGTATCCGTTCATCACCGGGCTGGTGGCCGGCGCCTTCATTCTCGCGTCGCTCGAGCGCGTGTTCAACGTGCACGTCGTGCGCCCGACCTACCGGCTCGCGCTGCTGACGGCGCTGGCGTTCCTCATCGTCGCGCCGCTGCCGCTGCAGCTGCACCTCGGGCGGCCGGAGCGATCGCTCGAGATGTACTTCACGCCGCACCGCACGTCGGCGATGGCGATGTTCGGCTTCGTCTACCTGTGGTACCTGATGGGCATTCTGCTGCTGGAGATCTGGCTCGACTACCGGCGCGACCTGGTCTGCAGCCACCGGGCGAGCACCGGCGTGAAGCGGGCGCTGTACGGCGCGCTGACGCTCTGGTCCGACGACATCAGCGACGAGGCGCTCGCGCTCGACGACAAGGCGGGGCGGATCATCACCATCGTGGGCATTCCCTCCGCATTCCTGCTGCACGGCTACGTCGGCTTCATCTTCGGATCGATCAAGGCCAACCCCTGGTGGTCGACGCCGCTGATGCCGATCGTGTTCATCTTTTCCGCGATGGTCTCCGGCATCGCGCTGGTGATGCTGATGTATATCGGCCTGTCGCGCCTGCAGGGGCGCCGGGTCGAGATGCCGTGCGTCGACACGATCGCGAGCTACCTGTTCTACGCGTTCGTCGTCGACTTCTCCCTCGAGATGGTCGACCTGATCCACCGCATCTACGAGGCCGACGAATCGTTCCGCGCGCTCGACTTCATGGTGCACACGCGGCTGTTCACCTCGCAGATCGTGTTGCAGCTCGGGCTCGGCACCGCAGTGCCGCTCCTGCTGCTGGCGGTGTCGCAGGTGGCGAAGCTGCGCGATGCCGCGCGCCTTCGCGTCTACATCCTCGCCGGGTGTCTGACACTCGTCGGCATCTTCGCCATGCGATGGAACGTGGTCATCGGCGGCCAGCTGTTCTCGAAGAGCTTCCTCGGCTACACGACGTACAAGCTGCAGTTCGCGACGCGCGAAGGGCTCGCACCGGCGATCGCGCTGCTGATCCTGCCGTTCGGGATTCTGGCCGGACTGGTCCGGCTGCTGCCACCCTGGCCCGCGACCGCTGTGTCAGAATGACCGCCGGGAGCGGATGCCCGATCAGAGCGCGCTGAACGCAGTCGTCTTCGACCACGTCTCGTTCGCCTTCGACGAGCATCCCGTCCTGCGCGACGTCAGCTTCACGGTGCCGAGGGGCAGCATGCGCATCGTCCTCGGCGCGAGCGGCGCGGGCAAGTCGGTGCTGCTCAAGCTGATCCTCGGGCTGCTGCGGCCCGACGAAGGCCACATTCTCGTCAACGGCCAGCGCGTCGACAACATGGCCGAAGGCGCGCTGCTGCGGCTGCGCGCCGACATGGGGATGTCGTTCCAGGAGATCGCGCTCTTCGATTCGCTGACCGTCGCCGAGAACGTCGGCTACCGTCTCTACGAAGAGAGCGACCTGCCGCTCGACCGCGCCCGCGAGCGCGTCGAGGAAGTGCTCGGCTTCATCGGCCTCGCCGACTACATCGACAGCATGCCGTCCGAGCTGTCGGGCGGCCAGCGTCGGCGCGTCGCGATCGCCCGGGCGATGGCATCGCGGCCGTCGCTGCTGCTCTTCGACGACCCGACGACGGGGCTCGATCCGATCATCGCGAGCACGGTCGACGACGAGCTCGTGAAGCTGCGCGATCTGCAGCAGGTGACGGCGATTCTCGCCACGCATCAGATTCGCGACGCGTTCTACGTCGCCCGCCACGAGGCGCTCCAGGACGGCGACCGCGTGCGCATTGCCGAGATCGCCGATGCGTCGAGGTCGCGCGCGCGGTTCATGGTGCTGCACGACGGCGGCGTCATGTTCGAGGGGACCGCGACCGAACTGCTCGACGCCCACGACGCCTACCTCCGCGAGTTCCTGTTCATGACCCTTCCGCCGTGGTAGCGCGTCAGCTCGACGGGTTTCGACGCGCAATGTAGGCGATCCCAACTAGTCGGCAGCCCGGAACGGCCGGAAGAGGGCCGTGTCCGCAGCGGCACGCTTTGCACGTGCATCCGCCGGAGGATTGTCAACGTGAAAAAAGTGTGCGTGCTGCTCGCTCTGCTGCTGGCCGGTGCCGCGGCAGCGACGGCACAGGAGACGACCGGTGCGATTTCCGGCCGCATCGTCGACGCGCAGGGCCTCGCGGTGCCTGGCGTCACGGTGACGGCGACCGGACCACAGGGCGCGAAGAGCGCCGTCACCGACAGCGAAGGACGATTCACCGTCCCGTTTCTCACCCCCGGCGCCTATCGGGTCCACGCCGAGCTGCAGGGATTCAAGCCGGTCGATCGTCCCGACGTGCAGGTCCGTCTCGGGCAGAACGTCGAACTGCCGCTGACGATGCAGGTCGGCGCGCTGAGCGAAACGGTGCAGGTGACCGCGGCGCCGCCCACCCTCGACGTCACGTCGACGACCATCGGCGCGAACCTGGACAGCACGACCCTGTCGCGGCTGCCGGTCGGCCGGCGCTTCAGCGACACGCTGTATCTCGCGCCGGGCGTCAGCAGCGGCGGCAACGTCGGCAACGCGAACCCGTCGATCGAGGGATCGAGCGGCCTCGAGAACCAGTACGTCGTCGACGGCGTGAACATCACCAACGGCGGGTACGGCGCGCTCGGCTCGTACTCGATTGTCTTCGGTTCGCTCGGCAACGGTACGCCGTACGACTTCATGCAGGAAGTGCAGGTGAAGACCGGCGGCTACGAGGCGGAGTTCGGACAGGCGACCGGCGGCGTGATCAACGTCGTCACCAAGAGCGGCACGAACAATCTCGTCGGCAGCGTCTTCGGGTACTCGGCGCCGAACGCGCTGCAGTCCGCGTTTCAGACCGTTCAAAGCATCGAGGGCACGGTGAACACGGTGGGCTCGCAGACGAGCGACGTCGGCGCGACCGTCGGCGGACCCGTTCTGCGCGACCGCCTGTTCTTTTTCGGCGCGGTCGACCCGCAGTGGCAGACCAACACGTTCAACGCGCCGGTGGGATTCCCGCTGGCGAGCCTCGGCGACGTGAACCGCGACCGCCGGATCACGAACTACGCGGCGAAGGGGACGTGGCAGGTGACGAGCGGCCACCGGCTGGACGCGTCCTTCTTCGGCGATCCCGCGACGGGCGCGATGGGACCGCAGCGGACGGCGTCGCTGCTGAACCAGACGACGTCCGGCTACAGCTCGCTCGAGTACGGCGGGCACAACCAGACCGTCCACTACGACGGCGTCGTCACGTCGAAATTCCTCGTCGATGCGTCGATCGGTCGCGCGCTGAACCGGATCGTCGAGACGCCGTCGGCGAACACGTGGGAGGTGCGCGACTTCCGCGTCACGCCGACGGTGCGCACCGGCGGACTCGGGTTCTACGAGCAGGGCAACCGCAGCAACAACTGGCAGTTCCAGGCGAAGGCGACGAACATCCTGCCGGGGTACGGCCAGCACGAGGTGCGATACGGCTTCGACGTCGAACGCCTCGACTACAACCAGCTGACGCAGTATTCGGGGCCGACCTTCACCGCGCCCGACGGCTCGCAGACCGCGACGGGCGCCGTGGTCGACATCCTGTCGGATCCGACGTTCGGCCAGATCTACCACGTGGAGCGGGCGAGCCTGACGTCGGCGCGCGCCACGACGCAGCACTACGGCGCGCTGTTCCTGGAGGACGAGTGGAAGATCGGCAACTCGCTGACGATCCGGCCCGGCCTGCGCTACGAGCAGGAGACGCTCTCCGGCACGATCGTCCAGGACTTCTCGCTGAAGAACAACTGGGCGCCGCGGATCGGCGCGATCTGGGATCCGACGGCCAGCGGCCGCGGCAAGGTGTTCGCGAACTACGGCCGCTACTTCGCCCGCGTGCCGAACGACCTCGCCGCGCGCGCGCTGTCGTCCGACGCGTCGATCACGGCCGACTACTTCGATCCGAACCTCACCAAACCGATCCCGAACGGCACGGCGACGGCCACCCCGAGCGGCGGCACGACGACGACGCACTTCACGCTGCTGGGCGCGGGCGCGGACGACATCGATCCGAACGCGAAGCTGAGTTACTACAACGAGTGGGTGGTCGGCACCGAGTACACCGTTCGGCAGGGTGTGGACCTCGGCGTGCGCTACATCCACCGCGACATCGGCCGCGTGCTCGAGGACGTGCAGCCGTATCCGATCGTCGCGACGAGCCTCGGGCTGCCGGGCGCCGCGACCGCGAACTACCTGCTGACGAACCCCGGGCCGGGCACGCCGGTCGTGCAGGACATTCCGGGATACACCGTCGGCTTCGAAGCGCCGGTGCACAACTACAACGCCGTCGAGTTCACCGCGAACAAGCGGCTGGCCGACAACTGGTCGCTGCAGTCGTCGTATCGCTGGTCCCGGCTGACCGGGAACTTCGAAGGGTTCTTCCGCAACGACAACGGCCAGTCGGATCCCGGCATCACGTCGCTCTACGACTATCCGACCAACGATCCGACCTACGCGGCGATCGGCGTTCCGCAGTTCGGCTACGGCGGCGACATCCGTTTCCTCGGACAGGCCGGCGACGGCCCGCTGCCGCTCGATCGCACGCACGACATCAAGATCTACGGCACGTATGCGTTCCCGATGGGCCTCAACGTGTCGATCGGCGCCGAGTTCGAGTCGGGGATGCCGTTGACCGCGCTCGCCTCGCATCCGGTGTACGGCAACGGCGGCGAGATCCCGCTGACGCCGCGCGGCGCCGGGTTCCAGACGCAGGACGGGTTCCTCACCCGGACGCCGTGGACGAAGCCGATCAACCTTGAGGCCTCGTACAACCTGAAGGTGGCGGCGCGCAACCTGCAGCTGATCGCGGACGTGTTCAACGTCTTCAACGCGCAGACGGTGCTCGGCTACGACTACTGGAGCGAACTGCCCGACGCCGTGCCGAATCCCGATTTCGGCCGCGCCGGCGTGTCGCAGGTGATCGCGGGGCAGCAGTTCGCCACGCCGCGCCAATTCCGGGTCGGCGCCAGGTTCGAGTTCTGATCGAGCGCCGGGCGTCGGGATCTCCGCCACGGCCGGCGGGGATCCACGGCGCCCGGCATGTCCGGCCGCGCGGCGCCCGATCGGCGGCTGCCCGGATCCCGCGCGATCGAAGACGGCCCACAGGCGTGCGGGACGATCGCGCGACCGCGGGTTTACAAGACGGCAGGCGGGTCGAGGCGCTCGATGTCGTGCAGGCGCGTCATGTCGATCGCCACGTGATCGCGATCGGCGAGATACATGTCGCGGAAGCGGGCGCCCCACACGACGTCGCTCTTGTCGTAGCTCGTGCGCGCGTGCACCGTCTGCGCGAACGTCTCGTCGTCTGCGGTGATCAGGCAGACGATTTCCGGTTCCGACGCCGCGAACGACGCTTCGGTGAACCCGCGGAGCGGGCTCGCGTCGGTGATCGGGTGGACGATCACCCAGTGCAGCGGCATGAACAGAATCGAATCGCGCTCGAGCGGCAGCTGGTCGAACTCGCGCGCGCGACGTCCGGCGTCTTCCACCCAGCGCGCGAACGACACCGTCGCGCGGACGTCCGAGAGATCGTGGCTGCGCTGGTTGACCAGCCGGAACATCACGGCCCACCCGCCGTCGTACGGCGCGACGATCGCGTGGCGGCTGAAGCTGATCTTCGCGGTCGGCCTCGTGAAGCGCGCGAAGAGCAGCCCGCTGAGGATGGCGAAGCCGAGCAGGCCGACGAGCGCTTCGACGGCGACGAGGACGTTGGCGAGCCGCGTCGCCGGCACGAGCTGGCCGTACCCGATCGTCGCCAGCGTCTGGACGCTGAAGAACGCGCAGTCGACGAAGCGCGCGAGCGGCTCGCGGCTCGCGCCGGCGAGCGCGCCGGGGCCGCCCATCCAGTAGAGCGTCGCGAAGAACAAGTTCGCCGCGAGATAACCAAGCGCCATCAGCCCCAGCAGGCGCGGAATCGGCAGCGACAGCAGCGTGTGGTACGCGTTGTAGGGGTGAAAGGCGCTGAGATCGTTGCGGCGGACGTTGAACGTGCCGTCACGGTTGACCAGACGCACGCGGCTGCGCTCGGAGAGCTTGCCGCCGAGCCCGAAGTCCTGCCGCAACCGATCCTGCTGGGATGTGTCCGCCACGACGAGGCCGGCGACATTGTACGTCTGGCAAGGATCGTGCGACGCGGTTCCGCATGGCGTACGAGTCCCGGGAATCGACGACGAGCCTGCTGCAGCGCGTGATCGACGACGCGCGCGAGCTGTTCCGCGAGGAGGTGGCGCTGGCGCGCGCCGAGGTGCGTGAAGAGGCGAGCGCGTGGGCCGCGGCCGGCGCGGCGATGGCCGGCGGCGGGGCGGTGCTCGGCGCGGCGGCCTTGTTCGTCCTCGTCGCGTGCGCGCTCGGCATCTCGACCGGCCTTCGCTGGCCGAACTGGGCCGGGTTCCTGATCGTCGGCGTGGTGCTTGCCGTGGGCGGCGGGATCGCGCTGGTCCGCGGACGCGATCGCGCGCGGCGCATCCTGATGCTGCCCAGGACGACCGAGTCGGTCAAGGAGACCTCCGCATGGATGAAAAACCGGATCAACTCGAGCGCGAGATAGCGCGCACGCGCGGCACGCTCGATCGCGATCTGCGTCGGCTTGGCGACCGCATCGACGCCCTGAAGGAGCGCGCGATCGCGCAGGCGCAGTGGTGGGCCGGCATCGGCGCCGTCGCGATGGGGGTCGCCGGCGCAATTGTGTTCTGGCCGAGGCGCGCGTAGTTCTACAATCACGGGGTGCGATACGCCTCTCTCGCGCTGGCGCTCCTGGTGTGGGCCGCGGACGCGGCCGCGCAGCGCGCGCCGGCGGTCGACTTCCAGCGCGACGTCCTGCCGATCTTTCGGTCCCGCTGCATCACGTGCCACGGACCCGACCAGCAGATGGGCGGCCTGCGTCTCGATCGGCGGCGGGACGCGCTGCGCGGCGGAGCGCAGACCGACATCGGGCCGGGCAACGCGGACGGAAGCCGCCTCTATCACCGTCTGATCGGCACGAGCTTCGGCACGCGGATGCCGCCCGGCGGCGCGCCGCTGCCGGATGACGAGGTGGACATCATCCGGCGCTGGATCGACGAAGGCGCGGCGTGGCCCGATGCGGCGTCCGGAGAGGCGCCGCCCGTGCCGGTCGACACCGACGCGCAGCGGCTGATCGATGCCATTCGCACCGGCGACGCCCGCGCGGTCGACGTGGCGCTTCGCGCTGCCGCTGCGGTCCGCGCTCGGGCGCTGAACGGCCGCGGCGCCGGCGGCACGACGCCGCTGATGGCGGCGGCGCTCTACGGCAATGCGGCGCTGGTCAAGCGGCTGATCGCGCTCGGCGCCGAGGTCGATGCCCGGTCACCGGGCGGCGCCACGGCGCTGATGTGGGCGGTGCCGGAGACCGCGAAGATGCGGCCGCTGCTCGAGGCGGGCGCCGACGTCGACGCGCGCACGGACGAAGGGCGCACGCCGCTGCTGATCGTCAGCGGCATCGCCGGATCGCGCGCGGCGGCGCGGCTGCTCCTCGACTACGGGGCGGACGTCGCCGCGACTCGCGGCGACGCGAGCGTGCTGCGCGAAGCGGCGCGCGCCGACGACCCCGAGCTGTTCCAGCTGCTGCTCGAGGCCGGCGCGCCGCGCGCGTCGGTGTCCGCGCGGTTCGTGCGCACGACCTGCGGCAGGTGCGCGGCCGCGATCGGCGCCGGCGATCCGCTGCCGCTGCATCCGCCCGAGTCGAACGCGGCCGCCACGGCGCCGATCTACGATCCCGGCCGCCTCGCCATTCCGACGCCGCTCGGCCCGATGCCGGTGACCGGGGCCGCGATCCGCGCCGCGGTCGATCGCAGCCTCCCGCTGCTGCAGGAGGTGAGCGCGGCGTTCGTCCGGCAGACCGGGTGCGCGTCGTGCCATCACAATTCGCTGGTCTCGCTCGCGTCGGCCGCCGCGCGGACGCACGGCTACCACGTGCCGGCGGCGCAGGAGACGGCCGCCGCGGCGTTCATGCCGCCGTATCTCGAGTCGTGGCGCGAGCGCGCGCTGCAGAACATTCCGATCGCCGGCGGCCCCGACACGGTCAGCTACCTGCTGGTCGGCATGGCCGCCGACGGGTACGCGCCCGACGCGGCGAGCGACGCGCACGTGATTGGCCTCGCGCGCCGGCAGGAGGTCGACGGGCATTGGGCGGTGCAGACGCTGCGGCCGCCGATCGAGTCGAACGACGTCGAGGTGACGGCGATGTCGGCGCGCGCGCTCCGGCTGTTCGCGCCGGCGTCGCGCCGCGCCGAGTTCGACAAGGCGGTCGATCGCGCGCGGGCGTGGCTGGTCAACGCGACGCCGGTCGACACCGAGGAGCTCGCGTTCAAGGTGCTCGGGCTGGTCTGGTCCGGCGCGTCGCGGTCGGCGATCGCGGATGCCGCGCGCGAGCTGGCGGCGGCGCAGCGGGAGGACGGCGGATGGTCGCAGAACGAGCGGCGCGGCAGCGACGCGTACGCGACCGGCGAGGCGCTCGTCGCGCTGCGCGAGAGCGGCGCGGTGGCGGCGGCCGACCCCACGGTCCGCCGCGGCGTGGCGTATCTGTTGTCGACGCAGTTCGAGGACGGCAGCTGGTTCGTGGATTCGCGGTCGGTGCCGATTCAGGCCTATTTCGACAGCGGGTTTCCCTTCGGGGTCAACCAGTGGATATCGACGGCGGCGACCGCGTGGGCGACGTGGGCGCTGGTGGTCGCCGAGTAGTCCGGTACCTGGTACGTGCCAGGTACGTACCTGGCACGTACCAGGTACGTGCCAGGTACTTACCTGGCACCGGCCGGCGGGGTGCGCAGGACGAACTTCTGGATCCGCTTGCCCTCGTACGTCTCCCCGACGAACAGATTCCCCCGCGAATCCGACCCGAGCACGTGCGCGCCGTAGAACTCTCCGGCCTGGTGACCCGCGCGCCCGAACGTCGACACCGTCTCGAGCGTCGCGCGCCGCAGGACGTAGACCTGCTGATTCGTGCCGTCGATCACGATGATGTACGCCTGCTCCCGATCGGTCGAAAACGCGAGGTCCCACACCGACCCGCTGCCGAACGTCTCCTTCGCGACGAAGCGCTCGCGGACGAACGTCCCGTCCTTGCGAAACACCTGCAGACGGTCGTTCGTCCGATCGCAGACGTACACCAGGCCGTCGTTCGAGATGCGCACCGCGTGGACGATCCGGAACTGCTCGGGCGGCGGACCGGCGGGGTCGTACTGGCTCGGCTTGTTCTCGTGCTGCACGGCGCCGCTGAACGGACCCGGCAGCTTCTCGCCCGCCCGCGTGAACCAGCCATCGTCGGGCCGCTTGCCGTACGCGCCCCAGTGCCGTTTGTACGCGCCGGTGTCGGCGTCGAACACGATGACGCGGTGGTTGACGTAGCCGTCGGCGACGTACAGTTCGCGGGCCGCTTCGTCGACGACCATGTTCGCGGCCGCGCCGAGGTTCCGCGTGTCGTTCGACCCCTGGCCCTCACCCTGGTGCCCGATCTGGAGAAGGAACCGGCCCTGACGCGTGAACGCGAGGATCTGCGCGTCCTTGTCGCCGCCGCCGCCCAGCCACACACGATCGCGCGCGTCCACGTAGATGCCGTGCTCGAGCTGCGGCCACTCGTACCCCTCGCCCGGACCGCCCCACGACGACACGAGATTGCCCTCCGCGTCGAATTCGAGCACCGGCGGCGCCGCCTTCCAGATCGATCGCGTCTCGTTCGGCTGCAGCGTCGAGGGGCGATGCGTCAGCCACACGTGATCGCGCCGGTCCACCGCCACGCCGGCGACCGAGCCCAGTATCCAGTGGTTGGGCAGCGGCTTCGGCCAGAACGGGTCGACTTCGTAGGCGGGGGGTGTATCGGAAGGGGAGGCGCCGTGGGTCGCGTCGGTCATGGCACTCGCATACGCCGCGGCGATCGCCACACATGCCACCGCGATCGCGCGCACGATCACTTCTTCACCGGTTCGGTCTCGACGGCCTCGGGCAGCGGCAGCGGCGCCGACGCACCCGACTTCAGCAGGCCGGCCTTCGCATACGTCAACAGCTTGTCTCGCGTGTCGACGATGTCGAGATTGCGCATCGTCAACTGGCCGATGCGATCCTGCGGCGTGAAGAACGCCTCGCCCTTTTCCATCGTGAGGCGTTCGGGCTTGTAGGTCAGGTTCGGGCTCGTCGTGTCGAGGATCGAGTAATCGTTCCCGCGGCGGAGCTCCACGGTCACCTCGCCGGTGATCGCGCGCGCGACCCAGCGCTGCGCCGTTTCGCGCAGCATCAGCGCCTGCGGATCGAACCAGCGGCCCTGATACAGGTAGCGCCCGAGCCGGCGGCCGCGATCGCGGTACTCCTCGATCGTGTCCTCGTTGTGGATGCCGGTGACGAGGCGTTCGTACCCGATGTGGAGGAGCGCCATGCCGGGCGCCTCGTAGATGCCGCGGCTCTTCGCTTCGATGATGCGGTTCTCGATCTGATCGCTCATGCCGAGGCCGTGACGGCCGCCGATCGCGTTCGCTTCGCGCATCAGCGCGACCTGATCGTCGAAGCGGCGGCCGTTGAGCTCGATCGGCTGCCCCTCGTCGAAGCGGACGCGCACGGTCTCGGGCGCGACGTCGACCGACGGCTTCCAGAACGCGGCGCCCATGATCGGCTCGACGATGGTGATGCCTTTGTCGAGGAATTCGAGATCCTTCGCCTCGTGCGTGGCGCCGAGCATGTTCGAGTCGGTGGAGTAGGCCTTCTCGACGCTCATCTTGTAGGCGAACCCGCACCGCTGCATGTACTCGGACATTTCCTTGCGTCCGCCGAGCTCGTCGATGAACTGCTGATCGAGCCACGGTTTGTAGATGCGCAGGTTCGGGTTGGCGAGCAGGCCGTAGCGGTAGAACCGCTCGATGTCGTTGCCCTTGAACGTGCTGCCGTCGCCCCACACGTTGACGTCGTCTTCCTTCATCGCGTTGACGAGCATCGTGCCGGTCACGGCGCGGCCGAGCGGCGTCGTGTTGAAGTAGGGGACGCCGGCGGTGGAGATGTGGAACGCTCCGCACTGGAGCGCCGCGATGCCTTCGGCGACGAGCTGCGCGCGGCAGTCGACGAGCCGCGCCTTCTCCGCGCCGTACTGCAGCGCGCGCCGCGGGATGTCGTCGTAATCCGGTTCGTCGGGCTGGCCGAGGTTTGCCGTGTAGGCGTACGGGACGGCGCCCTTCTCGCGCATCCAGTGCAGCGCCGCGCTCGTGTCGAGGCCGCCGGAAAACGCGATGCCGACTTTTTCGCCCGCCGGAAGACGCTGAAGTATGTGCCCCAACTACCTGACCTCGACGAGTTCCAGCGCTTCCTTGCTCGGGCCCTCGATCATGACGGCGCGGGTGTCGCCGAGCGTGTACGGCTGCTCGAGGAACGTGACGTTCTCCGCCTTCAGCTTCGCGACCCACGCATCGAGCCCTTTGACGCTGAGGGCGATGTGGTCGGCCAGGTGGCCGCGCGTGCTGACCAGCGGCTGATCGGCGTTGTTCATGTAGCCGCCCATCGAGACGTCGCCGAAGACCAGCGGGATCTGCGGCGCGCGGAACATGCCGTTCGCCTCGAGCGCGGGGAAGGTGCGATCCGGCGTCCGCGGCACTTTGCAGTCGGCCTCGGTGCGCGGCTGCGCCGGCGCCGCGCCGCGGCGGCCCTGCGGCGGCTTGACGTTGAGATGCTTCTCGTACCAGAGCTGCGCGCAGAACGGATTCTCGTGGAAGAAGTGCACGTGATTGAAGCGCTCCTGCGGCATGTCGCCCTGCACTTCGATCACGGCGTCGTCGGGGCCGTTGATGTACGCGAACCCCGGACCGCCCTGCGGCTTGACGCCGTTCTTCTTCGCGTCTTCGACCTGCGCGCGCGTCAGGCCGAGCAGGCCGCCGGTGCCCGGATACGTGTCGCTGTTGATGTTCACGGTCGGCAGATCGTCGCGGCCGGTGTAGAGCGGCAGGAGCGTCACCCCCATGTCGCGCAGCCGCGCCATCGTCTCGCGCTCGTGGAGCACGTGCCAGCCGAAGTGCCAGACGGCGGTCTGCGGCTGCGTCGCCGGCGGCTGGTCGACCTTCGTGAAGAGAATCAGGACGTTGTTGGGGGCGGCCAGGGCGGCCTGGCCGCCCCAGGTCACCTTCGAGTTGACCGGAAAGGCCCGGACGTACCAGTCGATCGCCTTCTCCGGGTTCATCGAATTGAGGTGCAGGTGGTGAAAGCCGGGCGTTTCGAGCGCGGCCGTGGCCTGGCCCTGCACGGTGGATCCGGCCGACCGGACGAAACCCGCGGCAAGAACCGCCGCGAGCAGGATCGCTTTCGTGTGCATGTGGGGACTCCGCTCGGAAAAGACGCTATTGTATCGCCATGCTGACACGACGCGAATTCGGCTCGACGAGCGCCGCTGCGCTGTTCGCGCTGCGGAGCGGTCCCCAGGCTCCCGCGACCGCGGCCCGCGCGCAGCGGTACGTTCACCTCGACGTCTTCACCGACACCGCGCTGGCCGGCAATCAGCTTCTGGTCTACACCGCGCCGACCGGGCTGACGACCGAGCAGATGCAGGCGCTGACGCGCGAATCGAATTACTCGGAGAACACGTTCGCGCTGCCGCCGGAGCAGGCCGGGACCGACTACCGCGTGCGGATCTTCACGCGGACGGCGGAAGCGCCCTTCGCCGGCCACCCGACGATCGGCACGGCGTTCGCGCTGGCGCACACGGGTGCGATCAAGGCGGGCACGCCGCGGGTCGTGTTCGGTCTCGGCGTCGGGCCGACGCCGCTCGATCTCGAATGGTCGAACGCCCGGCTCCGGTTCGCGTGGATGACGCAGCTCAATCCGACCTTCGGCAAGCCGGTGTCTGACACCGGGGCGCTCGCCGCGGCCATGTCGCTCAATCCCGGCGACGTCGTTCGCGCCGCGCAGGAAGTGAACTGCGGATCGAACTTCCTCATCGTGCCGATCGCGTCGCGCAGGGCCGTCGACGCCGCGGCGCTCGACCGCGCGAAGATCGACGCGGTCTTCGCGGCCGCCGGCCTCCAGCGCCGCGGCCTCTACATCGTCACCACCGACCGCGGGAGCGACGATGCGACCGCGTACTCGCGGTTGCTGGGGACGGGCGGCATCGAGGATCCGGCGACCGGATCCGCGGCCGGTCCGGCGGGCTGCTACCTCGCGAAGTACGGCTTGGTGCCGGCGGAACGCCTCGGGTCCATGGTGTTTCTGCAGGGCGTGCTGGCCGGCCGGCCGAGCCGGCTGCACGTGAAGATCGGCGGGTCGGGCAGCGACATCACGAAGGTGCAGGTCGGCGGCGCGTCGGTGATCGTCGGGGAAGGAACGGTGATGCTGTAGCGGGGATTCGCCGCTACGTCACCTCGTGCACGGCGATCGTGTAGCGGAAGGTGTCGGCCGCGAGGCTGTCGGCGCGGCCGTTCGCCGTCTCCGCCTGCGGGTACATGAAGTAGGGGAGCGTCTTGCCCGGCGACTTCGGCAGCATGACGTCGTTCGCCGTGTTGAACGCGACCCAGTTCATCTCCCAGCTGCCGAACAGGCGCGCGCGCGTCTCGCGAACGCGCGCGTCGCCGATCGCCAGGTTGCCCGGCGGCTCCTCGAGCGCCACTTTGCGGACGTCGGCCGGATCGGCCGGCACCCACCCGAAGCCCACCAGATACACCTCGGCGCGGCAGTGCTGCGCCGCCGTCGCATCGGCGCTCGACAGCCCGAGGCTGCTGACGCCGCGGCGCGACGGCGCGATGCGCAGCCCGTACACGTCGCGTGCCGGGATCCCGGCCGCGCGCGCGAGCCCGACGAACAGCGCGTTGATGTCGGCGCACTTGCCGCCGAAGTTGCCCGTCTCCAGCATGAAGCGGATATCGCCGGTGCCGCAGCCGCGCGTCCTGGGATCGCGGAACGTGTGCTCGACCACCCAGTCGTAAATCGCGCGCGCCTTCTCGATGTCGGTGCCGGCGCCGCGGGTGATCGTGTCCGCAGTCGCCTTGACGATGCCGTCGGTCGGAATCAGCTTGGTGGGTCGCAGGTAGCGGGCGAACGCCGAGAGATCGGCCGGCGGCGCGACGTGCGGCGTCGCGAGATCGACGGCGTGATCGCGCGTCGCGACGCGGCTCGTCATCTCGAGGATCGGGTCGGCGTCCGCCGGCCACTCCGCGTAGAGGAGGTCGAGCTCCTCGCTTTCGACCATCACGACGCGGCCGTGCTCGGCCTGGTACGTATCGCCGAGCGTCTGCTGATACGGCGCGCCGACGAGCGGCGTCGGCAGCCACGCGCGCGTCGGTCCGCTCGCGTTCTGGACGTGGACGTGCGTGGTGATTTCGAAGAGGCGCCAGCCTTCGTTCGCGAGCGACTGCGCCGACGCGCGCCGACCCCGCGCGTAGCCGAGGCCGACCGCGGCCGCCGCCAGAAACGCGCGTCGGTTCAATGCTTCACCGGGATCGTCACGGTCACGTCGTGGCGGCGGTACATGCAGACGCCGTTGACGTCCTCGCAGACGTAGTAGAGCGCATAGCCGGGGATCGTGACGCGGCCGGCCGCCGATGCCGGGAGCGTGACGTCGTAGTCGATCGTGCGCGTCTCCAGGCTCACCTCGGCGGCGGCGTTCGGCGCGACGACGGCCCGCGAGGCGACCGTGACGCCGGACGGCGGCGTCATCCAGTACACGAGCGGCTCGGCGGTGTTGTTCCAGTGCGCCTTGGTCGCCGCGTTCGGACGGAACGTGACGTGAACGCGGACCGTGTCGCCGGCGTTCGGCACGGCGGGGACGGCCGTCGCATCGATGCCGATGAACTCGCCGGCGTCGCGGCGGATGCGGCCGCGCGGATCCGGCTCGGCCGCGGGCGCCTTCGCGAGCGCGCGCGGATCGGGCTTCTCGAACTCCGAGTCGCCCGGTTCCACGGCGAGCGGAACCGGCGTCTCGCCCCGCGCCGCCAGTTCCTGTCGGGCGTCGCGAATCCAATCGAAGAAGGCATACGGCTCCGCCATCCGTGGGCCGTACTGCTGCACGCGCCGCCGCCAGATGTAGCGGTTCGGATCGATGTCGAGCGCGCGCGTCCAGTGCCGCTCGGCGTCGGCAAAGTCGGTCGTGCGCCGCTCGCGCGAGTCGTACCGCGCGCGATACGCGCTGCCGAGCCGGAACTGGGCCGGCCCGTCGTTCGGGTTCCGCTGCACGTCCCGCTCGAACGCCTCGATCGCCATCGTCCACGTCGTGAACGTCTCGAACCGGCCGCGATCGATCGGCGGCAGGGAGGCCGGCTTCGGATACGTCTGGTCGATGAACGTCTCGCCGATCGTCTTCGTCGCCGACATCGGCAGTTCCGTGAAGCGGACGATGCCGTACTCGTCGACGGCGACGGTCAGCGGCACGGTGTCGAGATTCAGCAGGTCCAGGCTGTCGGCGAGGACCGGCCAGCCGACGCGCTTCCACTGCAGGAACAGGCGCGCGCGATCGGGATGCTGATCCTGCACGACGGCGACCACCGCGACCTTGCCGGCCTTCTCAAACGGTTCGAGTGCTGCGTGCCACACGGGCACGTCTGCGCGGCAGCCGCTTCACCAGGAGGCGAAGATGTTGACGATCAGCTTCTTGCCGCGGAACTCCGCGACGGAGGTCGGCCGGCCGTCGACGGCCGACGGCAGCGCGATCGTGGGGAAGGCTTCGCCGGGGTTGAAGCCGGTCGGCAGCGGGTTGTTCCGCGCCCAGATCGGTTTCGGCTTCGCCGGCTGCGCGGCGAGCGCCGCGAGCAGCGCGAGAGCGGCAGCGAGTTTCATCCGGCGATTGTAAATCAGTCGTCGCCGCGCCGCGCTCGCGCCGCCTTCACCTCGCCACGCCGCTTCTTGGCGTCGAGCCGCCGCCGGCGCGACGCGCCGGTCGGCCGCGTCGCCTTCCGCCGCTTGGGCGGTCTGGCGGCCGCCTGGATGAACGCCACGAGGCGGGCGCGGCCCGCCTCGCGGTTCTGCGCCTGGGTGCGGTGCTCGCGGCTGTCGATGACGAGCACGCCGGCGTCGGTGACGCGGCGCCCGGCGACGGCGATCAGACGATGCTTGACCTCGGCGGGCAGCGACGAGGCGCCGATGTCGAAGCGCAGCTCGACGGCGCTCGCGACCTTGTTGACGTTCTGACCGCCGGGACCCGACGAGCGGACGAACCGCTCGTCGATCTCGGCGTCGCTGATGGACAGGGTCTCGGTGATCCGGATCACCGCTCGGCGGTCAGCGGCGCTTTCTGCAGCTGCGCGAATTCCTCGTCGCTGATGTAGTAGAAGTCGATCCACCCGATGTTCATCTCGTCGACGGTGCGGTCGCCCCACCCGACGAACGCCGTCGGATCGGGGTTCTCCTTGTTGCCGGCCGAGTTGTCGTGGTACGCGATCGAGTGGAGCACCGTGCCCTTCGGGAACGCCGGCCGGTTCTTGTACGCGTAGGTGATCTGCCACGTCCACGTGAAGCGGTTCACGTCGGTCAGCGTCTGCACCTGGCCGCTCGGCAGGATCGCTTCGAGCACCATCCGCTTGCCGCGGTAGTGCATGTGCGGCTGGTACGACAGCAGGCGCGCCGGCGCCGCGAGGGGGAAGTACGCATCGCTGCGCGCGTTCGCTTCGCCCGGCGGAATCGACAGCGTCTCGGGCGTCGCGAGCGCCATCGTCGAGATCAGGTGCTTCGGCTGCCATCCCTTCGGCCAGAACTTGATGCCGACGCGCGTCTGGTCGAACACCTTCGTCTTGCCGTTCGGGTGGTAGTGGAACTGCCAGCGCAGCTTCGATCCCGCCGCCAGCATCTTCGCCTGGCCGTCGTCGAAGATGTCGCCGTCGTTGCCGCGCGCGTACTCGGTCAGCATCGACGTGACGATGCGCGCGGCGCCGTTTTCCTGCTGGGTGAGCGCGCGCACGTTGATGTTCGATCCGACGAGGCCGGGAATCGCGGGCATGCCGTTCGACGGCTTGTCCTGCACCGCGAACACGAGCGTGTGATGGACCACCTGGTAGTCGCCCGGCATCACCTGAATCCACTTGACGTAGCGATCCTCGGTGAGCCCGGTGGCGGCCTCGGGCTCCGGATACATGTCGGGCCCGACCGCGGGCACCTCGACGCCCGGGCTCGTCACGATCAGATCCGGCTCCTCGCCGAACACCCAGCTGTGATCCGCGGCGAAGTGCTTGGGCGGCGGGGCGTCCCTGGGGTCGCCCTTCGGCGCGCCGGCGTCGACCCAGCGCGCGATCGTCTGGATCTCCTCGTCGGTCAGCGACGGATCCGGATCGTATTCGCCGAACGTCCGGTCGAGGTGCCACGGCGGCATGTAGCGCGAGACGACCTTGTCCTTGATCGACCGCGCCCACGGCCGCGCGCTCTCGTAGTCCAACAGCGAGAAGGGCGCCATCTGGCCCGGCCGATGGCAGTCCTGACACGCCTTCTGCGCGATCGGCAGGACGTCCTTCTCGAACGTCGGATTCTGCGGGACGGGCGGGGCGGTGCGCACCGCGACGGCGGAGACGACCACGGCCGCGACGGACAGACCGGCGACGGTGACTTTCATGCAGAGCTCCTCGGCCACCTATTGTATCCGGGGTGCTGCGTCCGATACGTGTAACGGTATCCCTGCATGAAATTCGGTGAACTGCCGGGCGCGGCTCGGGCGTTCGTGCTGGCGGTGATCGTGGCGGGCCTCGCCGCCGCCGCCACGTCGATGACCGCGGGCGCCTTCGCGCGTCCGCTGTTCCTCGTCACCTTCATCGCCGCGTCGATCGCCGTGCACTCGATGAAGCTGACGGTGCCGGTCGGCGGTTCCAACACCACGATCTCGCTCGGCTTCGCCGTCACCTTCGCGTCGCTGCTCGTGCTGGGCGAGGCGGCCACCGTCTGGACGACGCTCGCCGGCGCGTGGGCGCAGTCGACGCTCAACACCAAGAGCCCGAACCAGTGGTACCGCGTGCTCTTCACGATGTCGGCGCTGGCGCTCTCGCTCGTCGCGGCGGCGAACACGCTCGCCTGGACCGGCGGCATCCACCTCGACGGCCCCGCCGACATCGTCGTGCCGTCGATCGCCGCCTCGGCGATCGTCTACTTCGCGGCGAACTCGGTCCTCGTCGCCGCGGTCATCGGCCTGACGACGAAGCAGTCGATCATCAAGGTGTGGGATCAGGAGTTCGTGTGGGGAGCGCCGAACTACCTGATCGGCGCGATGGCGGCGACGATTGCCGTGCAGAGCGTCGGGCGCTACGGACTGCAGGCGGTGGCGCTGCTCGTCGCGCCGCTGTACCTCACGTATCGCGTGTACCGCGGGTACCTCGATCGCGTCGACGCGCTCGCCCGCAAGAACCGCGAGCTGCACTCGATGTACGAGCGCGCGCACGCCGAGTCGCTGACCGATCCGCTCACCGAGCTGCCGAACCGCCGCTTCATCATCGCGCACGCCGAGGCGGAGCTCGCGCGCGCGCGCCGCGAAGGCTACGAGGTGGCGTTCCTCGTCGTCGACATCAACGACTTCAAGGCGATCAACGATCGCTACGGCCATGCCGACGGCGACCTCGCGCTGCGCACCGTGGCATCGGCGCTCCGGGCGGGCCTGCGCTCGTACGACGCGTGCGGCCGGTACGCCGGCGACGAGTTCGTGCTGATCCTGTCGCGCTGCGGCGGCGACCTGGCCGACAAGCGCGCGGCGGAGCTGTCGGACGCCGTCGCGACGCGCCTGCCCGACAGCGAGTTTCCGTCCGACCGGCCGCTGTCGATCAGCATCGGCACCGCCATCTTTCCGAACGACGGCGGCCGCTACGACGAGCTGGTCGCCGTGGCCGACTCGCGGATGTACGCGCGGAAACACCGCCTGCGCCGCGCGATCCTGCCGACCCGTTGACAATGTATTCACGGTGGATATAGCCTCGGTGGAGTGACCGAGGCGATGTTCCACGTTCTCGTCGCGCTGGCCGACGAGGACCGGCACGGCTACGCGATCATCCAGGACGTCGCCGAACGCACCGGCGGCCAGATCCGGCTCAGCGCCGGCACGCTGTACCGCACCATCCAGCGCATGCTCGAGGAAGGGCTGATCGTCGAGCCGCGCGAACGCCCCGCGCCGGAAGACGACGACGAGCGGCGCCGGTACTACCGGATTACGGCGCTGGGGACGTCGCTGGCGAAGGCCGAAGCGCGGCGGCTCGCGGAGCTGGTGAAGATGGCCCGCGCGCGCGGAATCGCGCCGGAGCGGGCGTGATGCGATCCTATCGCCTGCTGCTGCACCTGTACCCGGCCTCGTTTCGTCATGAATACGGCGAGGAGATGGCCGCGATCCTCGCGCGGCGCCTGGCCGACGCGTCGAATCCGGTGGCGCGCGCGATCGTCGGGATTGCCGCCGCCGTCGAGACGATCGGCAACGCGGCGCTCGTCCATCTGGATCTGCTGCGTCAGGACCTCCGCTACATCGTCCGCACGCTGCGTCGCTCGCCCGGATTCGCGGCGATGGCGGTCGCCATCGTCGCGCTCGGCATCGGCGCGACGACCGCGGCATTCTCGGTGACCGACTTCGTCCTGATCCGTCCGCTGCCGTACCGCGAGCCCGAGCGTCTCGTCCAGTTGTGGGAGACCACGCCGGGCTATTCGGGGATGGAGCTGTCGGCGCCGAATTTCCGCGACTGGATTGCCGCGTCGCGATCGTTCGAATCGGCGGGCGTCTCGCACTCCGAGGCGCTGACGATCGTCACCGGCGGCGAGCCGCATCGCTTCCAGGGCGCCGCGATCAGCGCGGGCGTCCTGCCGACGCTCGGCGTGACGCCGCTGCTCGGCCGCGCCTTCACCGAGGCCGACGACACGGCGGGCGCCGCGGGAACGGTGATGCTGGGCTATCGACTCTGGCAGACCGAGTTCGGCGGCGATCCCGCCGTCATCGGGCGGCGCATCGACGGCCAGATGGACATCGAAGCGGACACGTTCACCATCGTCGGCGTCATGCCGCGCGATTTCCACTATCCGACCGCCAGCGCCGACTTCTGGGTGACGACGCGGTTCAGGCCGGACGACTACGTCCCGCTGGAACGCAGCAACAACTGGCTGGACGGGATCGCGAGGCTGCGCCCCGGCGTCACCGTCGATCAGGCGCATGCCGAGGCGCAGGTGATCATGGCGCGCCTCCGCGAGCAGTACCCGAAGGAGAACAAGGACACCGGCGCGCGCGTGGTGTCGATGCGCGAAGACCTGTCGGCGCGGTCGGTGATGCTCCTCGAGGCGCTGTCGGCTGCCGCCGCGTGCGTGCTGCTGATCGCGTGCATGAACCTGGCGAACCTGCTGCTCGCGCGCGGGCTCGAACGCCGGCGCGAGCTCGCGGTCCGCACCGCGATCGGCGCCGGCCGCGAGCGCGTCGTCCGGCAGCTGCTCACCGAAAGCCTCGTCCTCGCCGGCGTCGGCGGCGCGATCGGCATCGCCCTCGCGATCGCCGCGGTGCCGCTGCTGTCGCAGCTCGTGCCGCAGACGCTGCCGATTGCCGCGTCGCCCAGCATCGACGGACGCGTCATCGGCGTCGCGCTGCTGCTGACGCTCGTCACCGGCGTCGCCTTCGGCATGGCGCCGATCCTGCGGAGCGGCGCGGGCCGCGACCTCGCGGCGCTGCGCGACGGGGCGCGCGCCGGCGGCGGCCGCCGCGAGCACCTGCGATCGGCGCTCGTCCTCGGCGAGATCGCGGCCTCGGTCGTGCTGCTCGTCAGCGCCGGGCTGCTCATCCGCGCGCTGCTCGCCATCCAGGGCACGAACCCCGGCTTCGACGTCGACCACGTGCTGACGATGCGCGTCGAGCTGCCGATTCCGGAGTACGCGCCGGTGCCGATGCGGCAGGCCTTCTACGATCGCGTGCTGCAGCAGGTGCGCGCGCTGCCCGGCGTGCGCGCCGCCGGGTTCATCAGCTACCTGCCGATCTCGCGGTTCCGCGGCGGCATCTGGCCGGTGAAGGTGAAGGGCGACACGGAGGCGGCCGGCGACGTCCGCGGCGCCAACAACGTCGCGGCGCTCCGGTTCGTGACGCCGGGGTACTTCGCGGCGCTGCGCATCCCGCTGCTGCGCGGGCGCGACATCGACGACGGCGACACGCGCCAGCGGCCGTTCGTGGCGGTCGTCAGCGAGTCGTTCGCCAAACGCTACTGGCCCGGCGAGGATCCGATCGGGCGCCACTTCGATTTCGCCTTCGAGGATCGGACGGTGGTCGGCGTCGTCGGCGACGTCAAGTTCCGGGGGCTCGAACGCCAGAGCGAGCCGCAGGCGTACCTGTCGGCGCCGCAGGTGAAGGACAACTGGATCACCGGCTACGCGCCTCGCGCGCTGGCGATCCGGGTGAGCGGCGCGCCGCTGGGGCTGGCGCCGGAGGTCAGAGCCATCGTGCACGGCGCCGCGCCGAAGGTCGCGATCACCGAAGTGCAGACGCTGGCCGACATGGTGGACCTCGATACCGCGTCGCGGTCGACGCAGGTGCGCGTGCTGGGCGCGTTCGCCGCGATTGCGTTCGTGCTCGCCGCGGTGGGGATCCACGGCCTGCTGTCGTTCGCGGTGTCGCAGCGGACGCAGGAGATCGGCGTGCGCATGGCGCTCGGCGCGCAGCCGCGCGACGTCGTCCGCATGATCGTGGCCGGCGCGATCCGGCTGGGTGTGATGGGGCTCGTGCTCGGGATCGCCCTCGCCTACGTCGCGGCGCGCAGCATGGAGGCGCTGCTCGCGGGCGTCAAGCCGCACGATTTCGAGGCGTTCGGCGCCGCGGTGGCGCTGACGGCGGTCATGCTGATCGTCGGGACGCTCGTGCCGACCGTTCGCGCCCTGCGGATCGACCCCATCAGCGCGATCCGCTGCGACTGACGCCTTCATAATTCCTTCACGTCCGGCGGCGAGACTCCTTGGGAGCGAAGGAGGCACCATGCATCGCCGGATCGGTTTTCAACTTCTCGTCGGACTCCTCGTCCTCGCCGTGGCAGGCGCGGTCGGCCTGTACGGCTACAACCTCGGCGTCGCGCACGGGCTCGCGCGCGCCGGGGCGGCGGCGGGCGCGCTCCCGCCGTGGGGCTACGGACGGCCGTGGGGATTCGGGTTCTTCCCGTTCTTCCCGATCTTCCCGTTCGTGTTCTTCATCCTGCTGTGGGTCTTTCTCGGGCGCGCGCTATTCTGGCGGGGGCGCCGCTACGGCGGGTTCGCCTGCGGCTACGACCATGAAGCATATCCTCGTCGCCGAGGACGAACGACGCATCTCTGACCTCGTCCGCGACTACCTCGAACGCGCCGGCTACCGCGTCACGACCGCGGCGACCGGCCGCGAGGCGCTCGCCGCGGCTCGCGCGCGGCGGCCCGATCTCGTCGTGCTCGACCTCGGGCTGGCCGAGATGGACGGCATGGAGGTGGCGAAGGCGCTGCGCGCCGAGTCGACCGTGCCGATCATCATGCTGACGGCGCGCGTCGACGAACAGGACAAGTTGAACGGGCTCGAGACCGGCGCCGACGACTACGTGACGAAGCCGTTCAGCCCGAGCGAGCTCGTCGCGCGCGTGCGCGCGGTGTTCCGACGCGTCGACACGCCGCCCGATCGCGGCGACGTCATCGAGGCCGGATCCGTCCGGCTGGACACGCGCCGCCTGGAGGTGCGGGTGGAGGGGCGCCGCGTCGAGGTGACGCCGACGGAGTTCGCGCTCCTGGCAGCGCTCGCGCGCCAGCCGGGGCGCGTCTTCACACGCGCGCAGCTGCTCGACGCCGTGCGCGGCGACATGGTCGAGGCGTTCGATCGCGCGATCGACGCGCACGTCAAGAACGTGCGGCGCAAGATCGAGTCCGATCCGCATCACCCGCGTTTCCTGCTGACGGTCCATGGCGTCGGCTACAAGTTCGCGGGATGATGCGGATGCCGTTCTGCGGTCCGCGGCGCCGGCCGCCGTGGTGGCCCGAGAACGAGCCGTGGCCGCCGCGCCGGTGGCGGGCGGGGTATCGGCGGACGCCGCGGTTCGTGTGGCGCTTTGCGACGTCGGTGTTCTTCGGCGTCGCCCTGATGCTCGCGCTCGCCGTCGCGTTCGGGGCGCGCGCGCCGCAGCCGTTGCTCGTCGTGTCCGCGGTGTTTCTCGTCGCGTGGGCGATGGCGATCGCCGGCGGCGTCGGCGCGATGCGCGCGCAGCGGCGCGATCACGATCGCTTCCGGCGCGACATGATGGCCGACATCGCGCACGAGCTGCGCACGCCGCTGACGGTGATCCAGGGAACGCTCGAAGCGATGCTCGACGGCGTCTACCCGAGCGATGCGGCGCACGTGCGCCAGCTGCTCGACGAGACGAAGGTGCTCGGCCGGCTCGTCGAGGATCTCCGCACGCTGGGGCTGTCGGAGAGCGGCGCGCTGACGCTGCGGCGGGAGCGCGTCGACCTGCCGTCGCTCGCGCGCGACGTCACCGCGGGGTTCGCGCCCGAGGCGGCCGCGCGGGACGTGACGATCCGCGTCGAGGACGATGGCGCGCCGGCGGTGGACGGCGACGCGGTCCGGCTGCGTCAGGTGCTGGCGAATCTCGTGTCGAACGCCGTCCGCGCGACGCCGGCGCGGGGCCGCGTGACCGTCCGCGTCGGGGCGACGGGCGACGGCGGCGCCGCCGCCGTGTCGGTGTCAGACACCGGCCGGGGGATGACCCCCGACGAGCTCGCGCGCATCTTCGACCGCTTCTACAAGGGCGCCGACTCGCGCGGATCCGGCCTCGGCCTCACCATCGCGCGCAACATCGTCCGGCTCCACGGCGGCGAGATGCAGGCGACGAGCGGCCCCGGCGAAGGCACGACCGTCCGCGTCACGCTGCCACGGCAAGCGTGAGCACGAACGGCTCCGGCGCGTCGATCCACTGCGCCGCCACGGCGAAATCGGCGGTGGCCAGGAGATCGCGCACCGTCCGAGGCGTGTATTTGTACGAGCTCTCGGTCCAGATGGCTTCGCCTTCGTCGAGCGTGAGGTCGAGCATCGCCGGAGGAATCGAGACCGTCTGGCGCCGGCGCGACACCAAATGCATCTCGATGCGCGACGCCGGCGCATTCCACACCGCGCGATGCGCGAACGCGTCGAGGTCGAAGTTCGCGTCGAGCTCCCGGTTGATCCGCACGAGCAGGTTGCGGTTGAACGCCGCCGTGACGCCGAGCGGGTCGTCGTAGGCGAGCAGCAGATCCCGGACCGGCTTCACCACGTCGGCGCCGAGCAGCAGCGCGTCGCCGTCGTCGAGCGATGATCGGATGCCGCGCAGCAGCGCCGCCGCGCCCGGCGGATCGAAGTTGCCGATGTTCGACCCCAGGAACAGCACCAGCGTGCGTCTCTCGCCGGCGCGACGCGCGAGTGCCTCGTCGAGGCCCGCCTCGTAGCGCGCGCGATGCCGGATCACGGTGACGCCGTCGGCCGATTCCAGCGCGCGTGTCGACGCGTCCAGCGCGCTCGCCGAGACGTCGACCAGATGCACGTCGATCGGCGCAATGGTCTCGCGGGCGTCGAGGAGCCGGCGGAGCTTGTCGCCGCTGCCCGAACCGAGCTCCGCGACGCGCGACAGCCCGTCCACGCGCGCGATGATCTCGGCGCCGTGCGCATCGAGCAGCCGCGACTCCGCGCGCGTGACGCCGTACCACGGCAGGTGGCAGATCGCCTCGAAGAGCGCCGACCCGAGATCGTCGTACAGGTATCGCGACGGCAGCTGCCGCGGCTGCAGTGCGAGGTAGTACTGGAGCGCGGCGGCGAACTCGGCGGCGTGGGCCGGCTCAGGCGCGATCGGCGGCGAGACGGAACGTGGCGTAGACATAGGGATACCGCGGACGGAACCAGTTGCGGAAGGTCGGTCGCAGCAGCTCGCGCGTCGTGGCCGGCGAGGCGCCTTTCATCACCACGTGCTCGCCGTCGAAGAAGTCGGCGGAGTACTCGGGGTACGACGGGATGGGCGCGAAGCCGGGGAACGGCGCGAAGATCGTGCTGGTCCACTCCCAGCCGTTGCCGACGAGATCGTCGACGTTCCACGCGCTGCGGCCGCCCGGGTGGGTTCCCGCCGGCTCGGGATCCCAGCTCGAGAAGTCGAACACGCCGTGCGCCGCGCCGGGTGGCGCGTCGCCCCACGGATGGAGACGCTCCGCGCCGGACGGCGTGCCGAACGCCGCGCGCTGAAATTCCGCTTCGGTGGGCAGCCGCGCGCCTTTCCATCGCGCGTACGCCGCGGCCTCCGCGTGGCTGACGTACACCGGCCACGACATCGGGAGTGGAATCGCATCGAACATGCCGCGCCAATACCAGCGGCCGTCACGGAACTCCCAGAAGAGCGGATGCGTGATGTGCTCGCGCTCGAGCCACGCGCGATCGTGCGGCGACCACCACTCCGGCGACGCGTACCCGCCGGCGTCGACGAATTCGAGGAACGCGGCGTTCGTGACGTCGTGCCGATCGATGGCGAAGGCAGGAACGTCGACGTCGAGCGCCGGCATTTCGTTGTCCCACGCGAAGGGCAGCGCCGCGCGGTTCGTGCCGAGCGTCGCGCGTCCGGCGGGGATCTCGATCCGCTCCGCGGTCGGCAGCGGCGCGTCCGTGCGCGGCGTGTAGCCGTGAGGCCGGCGCTTCGCGTCGAAGGGCAGGCGATGCAGCATGTACAGCAGCGTTTCCTGATGCATCGCTTCGTGCTCGAGAATCGCAAACGCCGCGTCGCCCCGATCGAGCAGCGCGTCGCCCGGTCGATCGAGCTCGGCCTGGCCGAGCGCGTCGCACACGCGGCGATCGGCTTCGTCGACGAACGCCGCGACGGTGGCGCGATCGGGCCACGCCGACGCCCCCGCGGCGCCATCCGCGTCCGCCGGATCGATGCCGCGCGCGAACAGGCGCTCGAGCCGCTCGTCGATGCTCGGTCCGCCGAGCGCGCGCTTCACCAGCGTGTTGAAGCTGAACGCCGGCAGATGCCCTTCGTAGAACACGAACGGGTGCCGCAGCGCGATCGGCTGCGCGTAGTACACGTCGGGTGTCAGCAGATCGAAGAGCTGCCGCGACCGGTGCCGGTTGCGGCGATACCAGGAAACGAGCGCCGAGCGGTCGAGGTCGATGGCGGCGGTCATGGATGCGGCGTCTTCGCATGTTAGCGCGCCGCCGCCGCGTCGCGCGAGACGCCGGTCAGCCAGCTCGACGGTTATGGCAATGCGAACGCCACGATCGCGCTGCCGGACGGCGCGCCGTTCTTGCCGCCGCCGCAGACGATGACGACGTACTCGCGGCCGTCGATCTCGTAGATCGCCGGCGTCGCGTTGCCCGCGGCGGGCAGCGTCGTCTCCCACAGCCGCCGGCCCGTCAGCTTGTCGTAGGCGTGAAACTTCCGATCGAAGTTCGTCGCCCCGATGAAGAGGACGCCGCTCGCGGTGACGACGGGACCGCCGTAGTTGTCGCTGCCGGTGTTGGTCAGCCCAGCCGCCGCGAGCGCCGGGAATTCGCCGAACGGAATCTGCCACCGGATGGCGCCGGCGCTGAGGTCGATCGCCGTCAGCGTGCCCCAGGGCGGCGTGATCGGCGGATATCCGTCGGGATCGCGGAACAGCTGCTCGCCGTCGCTCCGGTACTTCAGCCACCCGGGCTGGCTGGTGACGGTGGGATCCTTGCCTCTGTCCGTGCCGGTCACCAGGAAGTCGACGAGGTCGTTGATGTTGCGCGCGCCCATGTCGGGATTGCCCGGCATCCGGCCGGTGCCTTCGCGGATGGTGGCGGTGATCTGCTCGCGCGAGTAACGCTGGCCGATGTCGATCAGCGAAGGCGCCGCCGCCGATCCGCGGCGATCCTCGCGATGACACGTGGCGCATTTCGAGTTGTAGAGCGACGTGTCGTCGTTCGGGATCAGCTTCACGATCCACGGCATCTCGTTCGCGTTCACGTACAGCAGCGACGTGTCGGGGTCGAATGCCGCGCCGCCCCATTCCGCGCCGCCGTCGAAGCCGGGAAACACGATGGTGCCGGCCAGCGAGGGCGGCGTCAGAAAGCCGTGCGCCATCTTGCGGTACTGCGCGAGCACCGCCGCGTGCGCGTCCGGCGTCCGCGCCGTGATGATGTCTTCGCTGAAGCCCTGGCGCGTGAAGGGCGGCGGCTTCACCGGATACGGCTGCTGCTCGGCGAGCTGCTCGCCGTCGATGTCGGAGGGGGGCGCCTTGCGGTATTCGACGGGAAACAGCGGGACGCCGCTCTTTCGGTCGAGCACGTACACGTAGCCGTACTTCGTGATCTGCGCGACGGCGTCGACGGTCCGGCCGCCGCGCTTCACCGTGACGAGATTCGGCGCGGCGGGGAAGTCCCAGTCCCACACGTCGTGCTTGATCCCCTGGAAATGCCACAGGCGCCTGCCGGTGCGCGCGTCGAGCGCGAGGACGCAGTCGGCAAACAGGTTGTCGCCGTGTCGCGTGACGCCGTAGAAATCGAAGGACGCCGATCCCGTCGCCGCGAACACGATGCCGTTCTTCGCGTCCACCGTGACGCCCGCCCACGCGTTGGCGCCGCCCGAGATCTTGTAGGCGTCCTTCGGCCACGTGTCGTATCCGAATTCGCCCGGCTTCGGAATCGTGTGGAAGATCCAGCGGAGGCGTCCGGTCTTCACGTCGAACGCGCGGATGTGTCCGGGCGATCCGGGGATCGTTTCGGGCACGCTGCTGCCCATGATCAGGAGATCTTCGAAGATCTGCCCCGGCGTGCTCGCGCTGACCGTCAGCCGGTCGGCCGGCTGATCCAGGTTCTCGCGCAGGTCGATGCGTCCGCCGGTGCCGAACGACGCGATCGGCTGCCCGTCCTTGCGGCTCAACGCGTAGAGCCAGTTGCGGTACGTCACGAAGACCCGGTCGGCATGCACCGTGACGCCGCGGTGCCGGAAGCGTCCGCCGGTGCCGGCGCCACCGCTCGGATCGAACTTCCAGATCTCCCGTCCCGTCGCCGCGTCGATCGCGACCACCTTCAGCGTCGGCGTCGTCGCGTAGAGCACGCCGTCGACGACGATGGGGTTGCTCTGCATTTCGGAACCCCTGAAGGCGTCGTGCGAGTCGTAGGTCCACGCCACCTGCAGGCGCGAGACGTTGTCGCGGGTGATCTGCGTCAGCGGGGAGTAGTGCATGTTGCCGGCGCCGCCGTGCACCGGCCACCAGGTGTTCGACGCGGCGGAGCCGACCAGGACCAGCGCCGACAGCGCGGCGAGAAGAAGCGACGCGACCGCGCGTGCGGCGAGGCGAGGCATACGCGCCGGATTGTATGGGATCCATCAATCCGGCGCGCGGGTGATGGCGCTACTGCCGTCCCCGGTCGCGGCGCGGCTCGCGCCGTTCGTCGCGGCGGCCGTCGCGATCCCAGCGATGATCGTGGTAGACCGGCCGGCGATTGCCTTCCCATCGGCCGGCGTAATAGCGCCCGCCCTCGTAGTACGGCGCCACCCAGTACGCGCCGGCATACGGCGGCCGCGTCCAGTAGCCGTCGTGCCACACGTAGCGGCGTCCCTGCGGATACCAGTAGCCTTCGACCCACACGTAGTCGGGCCCGGGCGGCGGCGGCACGCGATACACGCGCGGCGCCGGCGGCGGCTGCCCGATGCGAACGTCGAACGTCACTTGCGCGGATGCGGGCGAACAAAAGAGAAAGAGAAGGGCCGAGGCGGCGAGCGCTTGAGTTAGTCTCTTCATACGCCGGAGTTGTGCAACAGCCAAGCCAGCAGCCACGTTCGAGACTGATGCCGTTTTTGTTCGCCGCGCTCCGGCGCGCCGGCGGATTCATACACATCGTCGACACGGAAGCCGAGGCCCGGAAGGTCGCCGGACTGCGAATCGTCGTCGGCCTTCTGCTCATGTGGCGCACCGGCATCGTCGCGCGCGACGCCGCGTACTATTTCGACCCCACGCCGATCTTGGGTCGGCCCGTGCCGCTCGAAGCGGTTGCGGGCTGGATCCAGTGCGCCGTCGCCGGCGGGCTCGTGGTCGGCGTCGTGCCGAGGGCGTGTTTGGCGCTGTTGATGCTGACCCACGCCGCGTTTTCCATCTGGACCGACACCTACAATCTCGGACCGATGCTGCTGGTGCCGATTCTCGGCGCCCTGCTCGTGCTGGACAGCGGGAAACTCACCGTGCATCGCCGCGTGCGTCAGACGCCCTCGGCCGATGAATTTCGCGCGGCGTACCTGATTCTGTTTCTCGCGTACGCGGGCTGGAGCCTGCAGGCGGCGCTGTATCACGTGCGCGATCCGTACTGGATTCAGGGGCGGACGACGCAGGTGATGTTCCTCAACAGCTACCTCAGCGAGTACTACGTGGTTTTTCGCGCGTGGGAGCGGGCCAGCCCCGCCACGCTCAGAGCGTTGTCGGTGTTCGTCGGCTCGGCGCAGATCCTGTTTCAGATGGCGATGATCCCGCTGGTCTTCACGCGCCGGGGTGCAGCATTCGTCCGGACGTGGGGCTGGATCTTCATTCTGGGATCGGTCGTCGATCTGCAATTGACGCTGCTGCCGTTCGTCGAGGCGGTCCTGTGGGCGATGGTGTTCTTCCGGGCGCGCCCGTCGCCCGCGATCGATCCGGCGAAACGAATTTCGACCGGCGATTCGATCCGGCGGTCCGGGATGCGGCCGGCCGTCGCGATCTACGGCGTGGGCTATGGTTTCCTGTCGCTGATGTTCTTCACGAACGCGATCCTCGGATTCGCCGCCGGCGCATCGCTGCCGCGATGGGTGGCCAACCCGGTGCTGTACTACGTCGGACTGGTGGCGCCGAACGTCTTCAACACCATGGATCTCCAGATGGGCGATCGGTGGGCCGTTCTGACGCACGCCGACGGAGGGCAATCGACCGTCGTTCCGCTCGATGGATACGAAGGGCAACGGCTGGACTATCTGCGCAGCGACCTCTTGTACTTCGCCAACAGCCTGCGCTGGCGACGAGAGATGATCTTCGCACCCGATTTAGCCGCGTTCCATCGGCCCGGCGCCCGCGGCTACGCATTTGCGTATCGTGTCGCGTTGTACGACCATCGCCGCCGTCGCATCATCGCTCCCGAGACATACCGGGTGAGGATTTTTCACAACTACGCGGCGGAAGGCAATCGAGACGCGATGCCCCTGCGCTACGCGCCGCTGGAAGTGCTCGAATTCACGCTGACGATCGGGCCGCACTCGACGGCGTCGTCCGCCGGCCTCGTGGCCGAGCACAAGCAGCCGAGCGCCTGACACGGGCGCCCTCTGGACTGACCGAATGGCGTTTCGCCGCGATCTCCTCGCCATGCTCGGCGCGCAGCCACGCTCGGTGTCGTCGCTCGCGCGCGAACTGGGGCTGACGCGCGGCGACGTCGAGGACGATCTCCGCCACCTGATCCGGTCGGCGCGTGCCGCGGGCCATCGCATCGTCATCGAGCCGGCGCGATGCCGGGCGTGCGGGTTCGTGTTCGGCGAAGAGAAGCTGTCGAAGCCCGGCAAGTGTCCGCAGTGCCGCCAGTCGCGGATCCTCGAAGCGCAGATCGCCGTGGCGCCCCGGGACGAGTGATTGCGCGCGCGCGTCAGCGAGTCAGCAGCGCCGCATTGAACAGCACTTTGAACGTCCCGAACGGCTGACCGCGCCACGTCGGCCGGAAGCCGATCAGGATCACTCGTCCGTCGCCCAGCGGCACGTCGAGCGCGGCCGCTTTGCCGTGCAGGTATTGCTCGCCGATCAAGTACCCGGACAGCAGCGGCGATCCCGAGTCGGCGTACTTCGCGATGACGGTGCCGCTGAAGCCGGGCTCCGTTTCGAACACCGGGCTGAAATCGACGAAGACGGGCGCCTTGTCCGGCATTCCCGCCATGACCGGATGCGCCGTATCGGGCAGAACCTCGACGATCGACCCGCGCAGGAAGAACTCGTCGCTGCGGAGGTTCGCGACGGCGTTCTTCACCGGCAGCTTGAAATGATCGATCGCGAACTGGCTCGCGTTGCTCAGGCAGACGAGCGTGCCGCCGCCGCGGACGAACTGGTCGAGCCGCTGCAGGTCGTCGGGCGTGAGCTGATACGCGTACTCCGGGCGGATCGCGCCGCCTCTCCCGCGGCCGCCGCGCCCGGCCGCCGCTCCCTCGACCGGCACGCGCGCATCGTCGGCAATGATCAGGGTGTCGATCTTCCCGGCGAGCGGCTGCCTGAAGTCTTCGGGCCGGACGGCGATGGGTGCGAAACCGTACTGCTCGAGGATCCAGCGGGTCCAGCCGGTGTCCATGCTGCCGGTCCACGGCGAGAAGAGGCCGACGCGCGGCCGCCGGATCGTCGGATCGATCCCGGCGACGATGCCGGGAGCCGAGGTGCGTTCGGCGCGGAGCGAGAGGCGCGTCACCAGATTCTGCGCCGCGGCGGCGTCGAGACCCGAGATCCGGTAGCGGCCGCCGACGCGCGCGACCACCGCGCCGTCTTTCCACGCCTGGTTGAGCGCGCGGAACGCGTTGTTCTGCGCCGGGTCGACGAGGAGGGCGCCGCCCGAGCCGGTGGTGCGGCCCGGCGGCGGCACGATCGCCGCCGCGCCCGCGTTGCTGTCGAAGCCCTCGCCGGGGACGCTGTCGAACGGCGCCGCGTCGCGCTGCAGCGCCGCATCGTAGGGCGTCACCTTCGTTTGACGGGCCGGCATGTCGCCGAGCAGCGTCATCGACGCGCGGTCCGCGTTGGTCAGCGGCGTCGTCCGCGGCTCGACGCGCACCCCCATCTGCAGCGGCAGCGACCAGCCCGCCGCGTCGTACGGCCGCTCGGGCGGTCCGCCGGGATACTGGCGCAGATCGGGATAGCGCTGCACGTCGAGCACTTCGCGCGCCATCGCCGCGAACTCCTGGTCCATCGGCACGATCCACGCGGCGCCGGTGTCGTACACGCGCACGCCGCCGAAGGCGAGCCGGCGCAGCAGTTCCACCGCGGCGACCGGGTCGCGCTGGTCCTTCGGGACGACGTACGCATACGGCGCATGCTTCGCGCCCTCGACGGTCTGCTCCACGCCCGCCTTGTAGCGGTCGAACAGCAGCGACTCCTTGTACTTCGCCGCCCACTCGAGCACCGACCACGACGCCGTCTCCATGTAGTCGACCGCGTCGCGCAGGCGCCACGGGCCCGGCGGCCATGGACTCGCGTACAGGCTCTGCATCCGGAGATCGCGCATGTTCGGCGGGAAGTCGTCGAGCGTGTAGGTGTGCGGCGTCGCGTACTGGAAGAGCGCCGTCTCGGTCCAGAACGCGGCGATGTTCTTGAACATCGGCGCGTAGTCGATGTAGCCGGGGTACCACGCGTCGAACGCCGTGCCCATGTGCGTCGCGCCGACCTGGCCGTGCTCTTCGAGGCCCTTGGCGATCGCCATGCCGATCATGTTCACCTCGCGCGCCATCAGGTACGGCGTGTCGGCGCCGACCGGCTCGGAGAACGGCGGCAGCCAGATGCGCGTCGGGAACGGCCCCGACTGATGGTGCACGTAGATGATCTGCGGCTCCCACTGCCGCCACGTGTGCTCGATGGCGCGCGACTCGATCATGTTCATCATGTACGCGTCGCGGTTGTTGTCGTGGCCGACGTAGTCCTGGTACAGGCCGGGGAGGGGCGACAGTTCGTACTGCGTGCCGACGTTCTTCATGTACCACTCGGCGACCATCTGCTGGCCGTCGGGGTTGATCGTCGGCCACAGGAACAGCACCACGTTGTCGAGGATGAACTTGACGTCGCGATCGGCCGCACGATTGACGATGTCGTAGAGCAGCTGCGGCGTGTGCGACCAGCCGGCGACTTCGGTCGAGTGAAGGCCGCCGTCGATGTGGACGAACGCCTTGCCTTCGCGCGCCAGCCGGTGCGCCTCGGCCTCGCCCAGGCCCTGCGGGTGCGCGAGCCGGCGGGCGATCTCGCGCAGCCGATCCAGCTTCGCCAGGTTCGCCGTCGACGACACGACCGCGTAGTACATCGTCCGTCCCTGCGACGTCTTGCCGGCTTCGAACAGCCTGACGTGCCGGGTCGACGCGGCGACGCGCTTGAAGTAGTCGACCGACTGATCGTACGTGGCCAGCTTGTAGTCGGCGCCCGGGCGGAAGCCGAGGACCGATTCCGGCGCCGGCACGGTGGCCGCCGCGAGCGGAGCCGACAGGAGCAGGAGGAAGGCGAGCCGCGCGCGGATACGCATGGGTCCGGATTGTACCCACTAGAATGACGCCATGAAACGAGCCGCTTTCTTCGTGAGCGCGCTGGCGCTCGCCGCCGCCGTCGTGGGCCAGGCCCGCACCCGCGATCACTGGGTGGCGTCGTGGACGACCGCGCTCATCGGCCGCCCGCCGTACGCCGCCGCCGCCGCGAGCGGCCAGCCGGCGCCGCCCCGTGTGACGTTTCCGAGCAACCAGACGCTGCGGCAGATCGTCCACCTCACGCTCGGCGGCGATCGCCTCCGGGTCGTCGTGTCCAACGTGTTCGGGACGGCGCCGCTGCGCATCGACGCCGCGCACGTCGCGCTGCGCGCGCGCGAATCGGCGATCGTGGCCGCGTCCGATCGGGCGCTGACGTTCTCCGGCCGCGGCACCGCCGTCGTGCCGACCGGCGCGACGCTCGTCAGCGACGCCGTGTCGCTCGCGGCGCCCGATTTCGCCGACCTCGCGATCGATCTCTACGTGCCGGACGACACGGCCGGCCAGACGCTGACGATCCATCGGTCCGCCTACCAGACGAACTACCTGCTCGGTCCCGGCAACCACGCCGGCGAACCCGCGCCGCCCGACGCCGCGGCGACGACGACGTGGTACTTCATCGAGCGGGTCGACGTCAGCCGATCGGATGCGTCGCGGGCGTTCATCGCCCTCGGCGACTCGATCACCGACGGCACCGGATCGACCGTCGACGCGAACGCGCGGTGGCCGGACGTCTTCGCGCGGCGCCTGTCGGCGGGGAAGCCGACGAAGATCGCGGTGCTGAACGCGGGCATCGGCGGCAACCGGCTGCTGACGGAGGGAATTCCGGAGTTCGGCGTCAACCTCCTCGCGCGGTTCGACCGCGACGTCGTGGCGCAGCCCGGCATCACGCATCTGGTCGTGCTCGAGGGGATCAACGACATCGGCAACGCCAGGGACGACGGGTCGCCGACCGCCGACGACCTCATCGCCGCGCACCGGCAGCTGATCGAGCGCGCGCACACCCGCGGCCTGACGGCGATCGGCGCCACGCTGACGCCGTTCGAGGGCGCGGCGTACTTCACCGAGACCGGCGAACGCAAGCGCCAGGCGCTGAACGACTGGATCCGGAACGGTCGCGCCTACGACGGCGTGATCGACTTCGACGCGGCGACGCGCGACGCGCAGCAGCCGAGGCATCTCCGGGCGGAGTTCGATCGCGGCGACCACCTGCATCCGAGCGACGCCGGATACCAGGCGATGGCGAATGCGATTAATCTATCGCTGTTCGGAGTTTCGAAATGATGTCCACGCTTCGCTGGCTGGTTGCGGTGCTCATGATCCAGGCGACGCTCTCGTATCCGGTGGCGCGCAAAGGCGACACGGTCGACACCTACGGCACGACGACGGTCGCGGACCCGTACCGGTGGATGGAAGACCTCAATTCGCCCGAACTGAAGCAGTGGGTCGACGCGGAGAACGCCGTCACGTTCCGCTATCTCGACGCGCTGCCCGAGCGCGACGCGCTGAAGAAGCGGATCACCGAGCTGTACGACTACCCGCGGGTCACGATGCCGCACTTCGAAGGGCGGCACTGGTTCTATTCGCGCAACACGGGGCTGCAGCGGCAGAACGTCGTCTTCACGCGCGAAACGCTCAGCGGTCCCGAAACGGTCGTGATCGATCCGAACCAGCTGTCGCCGGACGGCTCGATCGCGTTGTCGTCGTTCGATCCGGCTCCCGATGGGCAGCACTACGCGTACGGGCAGGCCGAGGGGGGCTCGGACTGGTCGACGTATTACGTGCGCGAGCTCGGGAGCAACCGGCAGCTGCCGGACGTCGTCCGGTTCGTCAAGTTCAGCAGCCTCGCCTGGACCAGGGACGGCAAGGGCTTCTTCTACGGGCGCTACCCGGAGCCGCCGGCGGGGAAGATGCTCGAAGCCGCAGTGCGCGACAAGAAGATCTACTACCACCGCCTCGGAACGGCGCAGTCCGACGACCGCCTCGTGTACGAGCGGCCGCAGGAGCCGACGCTGTTCATCGACGTCGACATCGACGAGACGGGCCGCTACGTCTGGTTCGTGACGAACAAGGGGACGAGCAACAACAACGAGCTGTTCGTGAAGGACCTCGGCGATCCGCTCGCGCCGAAGCTGGACGCGCCGGTGCGCGCGCTGTTCGCGGGCCATACCGCCGCGTACGATCCGCTGGGCGTCGTCAACGCGGTGCTGTACCTGCGGACCGATCGCGGCGCGCCGAACGGCAAGATCGTGTCCGTTCCGCTCGTCGATCCCAATCCGGCCAACTGGAACACCATCGTTCCCGAGTCGAAGGACGCCATCGAATCGGCGCATCTGATCGCCGGCAAGCTGGCGGTCAACGCGATGGCCGACGTCGCGAGCGAGGTCAGCTTCTACAACCTGGACGGCACGAAAGCGGGCCGCATCGAGCCGCCGGGCCTCGGCACGATCAACGGGCCGCAGGGCCGATTCGACCGGCCCGAGGTGTTCTACTCGTTCACGTCGCCGCTCCATCCGGCGACGGTCTACCGCTTCGACATCGCGACCGGCAAGAGCACGCCGTTCGAGCCGCCGACGCTGACGTTCGACCCGACGCGCTACACGACCGAGCGGATGTTCGCCACGTCGAAGGACGGCACGCGCGTGCCGATGTTCGTCACGCACCGCAAGGACCTGACGAAGGACGGCTCGAACCCGACGATGCTGTACGGGTACGGCGGGTTCGACATCGCGACGCTGCCGGCCTTCAGGAGCGACGTGCCGGCGTTCCTCGAGCGCGGCGGCGTCTGGGCGACGTGCAACATGCGCGGCGGCAGCGAGTACGGCGAGACATGGCACCACGCCGGCATGTTCGAGAAGAAGCAGAACGTCTTCGACGACTTCATCGCGTGCGCCGAGCACCTGGTCGCCGGGCAGTACGCGTCGCCCCGGACGCTCGGCATCATGGGCGGCAGCAACGGCGGCCTGCTCGTCGGCGCCGTCATGGAGCAGCGGCCCGATCTCTTCGCCGTCGCGCTGCCGGCGGTCGGCGTGATGGACATGCTGCGGTACCAGAAGTTCACCGGCGGCGAGGCGTGGGCGACCGAATACGGATCGGCCGACGATCCGCGGGCGTTCGCGTACCTGATCAAGTACTCGCCGCTGCACAACGTCAAGAAGGGGACCTGCTATCCCGCGACGTTCATCACGACGGCCGATCACGACGACCGCGTGGTGCCGAGCCATTCGTTCAAGTTCGCGGCGACCCTCCAGCAGGCGCAGGGGTGTGCCAGACCGGTGCTGATTCGCGTGGAGACGCAGGGGTCGCACGGCTACCGTCCGACCGACAAGCGCATCGCGGAGCTCGCCGACGAATGGGCGTTCGCGCTGGCGAACATGCGGCGGTAGCCGCGCGTCGTGCGGGGGCGGCCTGCGGCCTACGGGAGGCCGGCGCGCCGTGGCCGTATAATGCGCGCCAGACCAGGAGGACGCTATGTGGACTCGACGGTCGCTGTTTCGCGTTGCGGGCGCCTTCGGCGCGTCGGCGTTCATGGCGGGGCGCAATGGGCTTCGCGAGGTCGAAGCGGCCGGCGCCGCGGTCGCCGATCGGACGCCTGAGGAGGTCGCCCAGGACGAGCTGTACTGGCGCGAAATCCAGGAGGCGTTCACCCTCGATCGCACCATCAGCAATCTGAACAACGGCAACAGCTGCCCGAGCCCGCGCGTCGTCCACGAGGCGATGAAGCGCTACTACGACATCTCGAACCAGGCGCCGGTTTACTACCGCGGACAGATCGAGCGCAACATGGAGACGGTCCGCCGCCGCCTCGCGGCGGAATTCGGCGCCGACCCCGAAGAGATCGCGATCACGCGCAACGCGAGCGAGTCGCTGCAGATCGCGCAGGACGGCCTCGATCTGAAGCCGGGCGACGAGGTGCTGACGACCGATCAGGACTACCCGCGGATGCTGACCACGTGGGATCAGCGGCAGCGGCGCGACGGGATCAAGGTCGTGCGGGTGAACTTCCAGGTGCCGGCGAAGCAGGACGATCTGTATCGGCTGCTCGAGGGCGCCGTGACGCCGCGGACCAGGGTGCTGCACATCTGCCACGTCACGAACATCACGGGCCAGGTCTTTCCCGTCCAGCGCCTGTGCCGCATGGCCCGGCAGCGCGGGCTCGTGTCGATCGTCGACGCCGCGCATTCGATCGCGCACTTCCCGTTCAAGCTGCGCGAGCTCGAGGCCGATTTCGTCGGCACGAGCCTGCACAAGTGGCTGCTCGCGCCGCACGGCACGGGCCTGCTGTACGTCCGCCGGGAGCGCATCGCGGGCACGTGGCCGCTGCAGGCGACCACCGAGGCGCAGAGCCACGACGTCCGCAAGTTCGAGGCGGTCGGCACGCAGCCGGCGGCCAACAAGGCGGCCATCGGCGAAGCGCTCGCGTTCCACCAGGCGATCGGCGCCGAGCGCAAGGCGGCGCGCCTGCGGTATCTGACACTGCGCTGGGCGAACCAGGTGAAGGATCTGCCTCGCGTGAAAATCTACACGGACCTCGCACCCGGCCAGAGCTGGGGGCTTGCCTACGTCGGCGTCGACGGCATCGAGGCGCGCAGGCTGAACGAGTTCTTCTGGAACAAGTACCGCATCATCGGCCAGGCGATGACCAGGTCGCCCTATCCGGGGCAGCAGTTCGACTACCAGGGCGTCCGCATCACGCCGAACGTCTACACGACGCTCGAAGAGCTCGACACGTTCGCCGACGCCATCCGCGACGCCGTCAAGAACGGCGTCGGCAGCACCACAGCATGAACAGACGGGACTTCGTCACGACCGGCAGCGTCGCGGCGCTCGGCTTCGGGCTGAGCGCGTGCGGCGGCAATCCGAAACCGACCACGGCGCCGCGCGCCCGGCGCGCCCCGCTGCGGCTCGCGCCCGTCAGGGTGTCGTGGGAGCGCGTCATCCGGACGACGGTGGGTTTGCGCCCGCACCGCGATTCGGGATTCGTGCTCAAACCCGACCGGCTCGACGACAAGCTGCTGGTGCACAACTACGGCCACGGCGGCGCCGGGATGTCGCTCGCGTGGGGCACCGGATTGATGGCGGCGGAGTTCGCCACCGAGCACCAGGCGCGCAAGGCGGCCGTGATCGGCTGCGGCTCGGTGGGGCTGACCTGCGCGCGCCAGCTGCAGCGCCGCGGCTTCGACGTCACGATTTACGCCGCGGCGATCCCGCCGAACGTCACGTCCAACATGTCGCTCGCCGGCTTCACGCCCAGTTCCGGCCTGGTCGTCAACGATCAGCGGACCGACGCGTGGGACGCGCAGTACCAGCGCGCGTACGACATCTCGTATCGGCAGCTGCAGCTGCTGGCCGGCAACCCGATCAGCGGCGTCTCGTGGCTCGACAACATCAGCCTCACCGATCGCGAGCCGTCGACGGCTGCGCCGGCGCCCGCGCCGGGGCATCCGCGCGCGCCGCTGCCCGACGGCGCCGATACCGAGCGCGAGATCTTCGGACCGGGCGAGCATCCGTTCGACACGAAGTACGCGATCCGATCGCCGCAGATCCGGATCGAGCCGAACATCTACCTCGACGCGCTGATGCGCGATGTCGTGCTGTTCGGCGGCCGGATCGTCGTCAGGAAGTTCGACGCGCCGCGCGACCTGATGGCGCTCGCCGAGCCGATCGTCGTCAACTGCACCGGCCTCGGCGCCCGCGATCTGTTCGGCGATCAGGAGCTCGTCCCGCTGAAGGGCCAGCTGACGGTGCTGGTGCCGCAGGACGAGGTGACGTATCACACCAACGGCGGACTGCACACGCCGCCGGCGCCGGGGCAGCTCGGCATCCACATGATGTCGCGCCGCGACGGCATCATCCTCGGCGGCACGTCGCAGCGCGGCGTGTGGACGCTCGAGCCCGACGAAGCCGAGCGGAAGCGCGTCGTCGAATCGCACATGGCCGTGTTCGGCGCGATGAAAACATAGGCCGGGTCGCCGATCTTCCGGCACCGCTCTTGCGTCGTCTCAACCGGACGACGTGGCCACCGTCTCGACTGTAGGGATCCGACTCGGCTTACCGCTCGCGCTCGCCGCGCTCGGGGCCGGTGCGTGCCTGAACGGCCATCCCGACATCGCCATCGCCGAGAATTCCAGCGGCGGCAACCCGGCGCGCGGGCAGGCGATCATCCAGCAGTACGGCTGCGGATCGTGTCACGAAATTCCGGGCGTGGCGGGCGCGCACGGCCTGGTCGGGCCGCCGCTGCTGTGGTTCGCCCGGCGATCGTATGTCGCCGGTGAACTGCCCAACACAGCCGACAACCTGGCGCTGTGGATTCGCACTCCCCAAAAGATCCATCCGCGTACCGCGATGCCCGCAGTCGGCCTCGACGAGCAGCAGACGCGCGACGTCGTCGCTTACCTGTACACGCTGAGGTAGCCAGATGAACGTGCGGGGTGTGGAGCGCGGAGTGCGAGGTGCGAGGCTGGCGGCGGGGGCGGCGCCGGCGCTCGGAGCCGCAGCCTGGATCCTGGCCGTGCTCGCCGCCGGGTGCACCGGCAACGCGAGGGAGCACAACGATCGCGGCGGCGCCGGTCCGGCGCCGGTCGGCAGCGGCACGGCGCCCGGCGCGCCGGCCGATCTCCACCTCGTGTCGGACGTTTCGCGGGGAGAGTGGCGGATGGCGGCCGGCGACTACGGCAACCTGCGCTACAGCACGCTCGATACGATCAACACCTCGAACGCAAAAGATCTGCACGTCGTCACGACGTTCTCGACCGGCATCCCGCACGGCCACGAAGGCCAGCCGCTCGTGCTCGACAACACCATGTACGTCGTGACGCCGTACCCGAACAATCTGATCGCCGTCGACCTCACGAAGCCGGGCGGCGCGATCAAGTTCGTCTACGAGCCGCACCCGGATCCGCGGTCGGTCGGCATCGCGTGCTGCGACGTGGTGAACCGCGGCGCGACGTTCGCCGACGGCAAGATCATTTTCAGCCTTCTCGACGCCACCGTGGTCGCCGTCGACGCCGAACGGGGCACCGAGGTGTGGCGGTCGAAGGTCGGCGACATCAACATCGGCGAAACCTTCACCGCGGCGCCGCTCGTCGTCAAGGACAAGGTGATCGTCGGCAACTCGGGCGGAGAGCTCGGCGTCCGCGGCTACGTCGCGGCGCTGGACGTCAAGACGGGCAAGATCCTGTGGAAGGCGTACAACACCGGACCCGATGCCGACGTGAAGATCGGCGCGACGTTCAAGCCGTTCTACGCGAAGGACCAGGGGAAGGATCTCGGCGTCTCGACGTGGCAGGGCGAGCAGTGGAAGCTCGGGGGATCGACGGTGTGGGGCTGGATCTCGTACGACCCCGAGACCAACCTGTTCTTCTACGGCACCGGCAACCCGGGCGTCTGGAATCCGGATCTGCGCCCCGGCGACAACAAGTGGTCGTGCGCGATCATGGCGCGCGACGCCGACACGGGCGAGCTGCGCTGGGCGTACCAGGCGACGGCGCACGACATGTGGGACTACGACGAGATCATGGAGAACCTGCTCGTCGACATGCAGTACGGCGGGCGCGCGCGCAAGCTGCTGATCCATCCGGGGCGCACCGGCTTCGTCTACGTCTTCGATCGCGCGAGCGGCGAGCTGCTCTCGGCCGAGACGTTCGAGCCGACGAACTGGGCGTCGAAGTACGACTTGAAGACCGGGAGGCCGCAGGAGGATCCGACCAAGCACACGCAGTACGGCAAGGTGACGCAGGGGATCTGCCCGTCGTCGACGGGCGCGAAGGACGTGATCCCGTCGGCGTTCTCGCCGCGCACCGGGCTGCTCTACATCCCCGCGCACAACACCTGCATGGACTACGAAGGCATCGACGCCAACTACATCGCCGGGACGCCGTACCTCGGCGCCGACGTCAAGATGTATCCCGGGCCCGGCGGCTACCAGGGCGAGCTGGTCGGCTGGGACGTCGCGCACAACAAGAAAGCGTGGGGCGTCCAGGATCCGAAGTTCCCGGTCTACAGCGGCGTCCTCGCGACCGGCGGCGACGTCGTCTTTTACGGGACGATGGACGGCTGGTTCAAGGCGATCGATGCGCGGACGGGGACGGAGCTGTGGAAGTTCCACTGCGCGTCGGGGATCGTCGGCAACCCGATCACGTATCTCGGTCCCGACGGCAAGCAGTACGTCGCCATCTACTCGGGCATCGGCGGGTGGATGGGCGCGGTCGCGTTCCCGGATATCTCCGCCGACGATCCCTACGCCGCGCTCGGGGTCGTCGGGGCGATGAAAGAGATCAAGAAATACTCGGCCGCGGGAAGCACGGTCTATGTCTTCGGTCTGTAGATCGATCGGGGCGATCGCGGTCGCCGCGGCCGCGGTGGTGTGGACGGGCCTGGAGGCCGGCATCACCGTCGCGGGCGCGTCGGGGCAGCCTTCGTCGGTGGCGCAGCCCACGTCCGCCGCGCCGCCTTCGAGCGGCGCCGACGCCGGCGTGCTGCGCGTCTGCTCCGATCCGAACAACATGCCGTTCTCGAACGACAGACAGCAGGGCTTCGAGAACCGGATCGCGGATCTCGTCGCACGCGAGCTCGGACGGCACGTCGAATACTTCTGGGCGCCGCAACGGCGCGGGTTCGTGCGCAACACGCTGCGCGCGCGTCAATGCGACGTCATGATGGGCGTCCCGGCGCGCTACGAGCTGGCGCGCCCGACGCGGCCGTACTACCGATCGAGCTACGTGTTCGTCTCGCGGCGCGACCGACACCTCGACATCCGATCGTTGGACGATCCCCGCCTCCGCCGGGTGCAGATCGGCATCCAGATCGTCGGCAGCGACTACGCGAACCCGCCGGCCGCGCAGGCGCTGGCGGCGCGGAAGATCGTCGGCAACGTTCACGGCTATACCGTGTTCGGCGACTACTCGCAGCCCGATCCGCAGCGCGCCGTGGTGGACGCCGTCGCGACGGGCGAGGTGGACGTGGCGGTCGTGTGGGGACCGCTCGGCGGCTACTACGCGGCTCGCGCGGCGGTGCCGATGGCGATCGCGCCGGTGACGCCGCAGCAGGATGGCCCGGCGCTTCCGTTCGCGTTCGACATCTCGATGGCGGTGCGCAAGGACGATGCGGCGCTGCACGATGCGCTGGACGCGGCGATCGCGAGGCGCGCCGCCGACATCCGCCGCATCCTGCGCGCGTTCGACGTGCCGCTGCTGCAGCGGTCGGACACATGAGGATCATCATGCGCGGTTCATGGCTCCTCGTCGCGGCGTGCGTGCTCGCGGCCGCCGCATGCGATCGGCCGTCCAACGACGTGTCGGCCGCGTCGTCGCCGCCGCCGATGAAGACGCCGGTCGGCCCGGTGCCTGGCCCGGTCGAACAGCCGTCGCGGCCGAACAATCCGTACAACGGCGACCGGACCGCGGCCGGTGAGGGGCGCCAGCTGTTCGTTCGCTTCAACTGCTCGGGGTGCCACGGCGGCCGCGCCGGCGGCGGCATGGGACCGAGCCTGCGCGACGTGGACTGGATGTACGGCGCCACCGACGCGCAGGTCTTCAGCTCGATTGCCGAAGGGCGCGCGCACGGGATGCCGGCGTGGGGCACGAAGCTGAACGACGATCAGATCTGGAAGCTCGTGGCGTACATCAAGACGCTGCGGACGCAGAACGAGATCCAGCCGCCCAGCTAATCGAGGAGTCGAAACCATGCGTCGTTGTCTCGTTGCCCTGATCGTCGCCGGCGTCGCGGCCGCCTGCTCGAATTCGCGCGCGGTCAGCCCGGCGGAAACGCAGCCCGGATCGGCCGCGGATCAGAACAAGCCGCCGCGCGAGGGCGCGGCCGGCGCGAGCTGCCGCGACCTGCCCGGGTCGGACGACCTGAAGAAGTGGCTGCGCCAGGCGCCCGGCATCGAGGGGGAGGCCGGCGGCATGTTCTCCGGCAAGATGGAGTGGGCGGCCGTCGTCAACCGACGCGGCGAGGTGTGCGCCACCGCGGTCGCGACGGACGACCCGGCGAGCGCGTGGCCCGGCAGCCAGGCGATCGCCAAAGCGAAGGCCTACACGGCCAACGCGTACAGCACCGACGACACGCCGCTGTCGACCGCGCGCCTGTACACGCTGACCCAGCCGGGGCATTCGCTGTGGGGCGTGTCGCAGCCGAACGCGTTCAACCCCGACTGCCTCGTCGGCCCCGACGACTACACGAAGACGAACGGCAAAGTCTGCGGCGGACAGATCGCGTTCGGCGGCGGCGTCCCGCTGTACAAAGGGAAGACGCGCGTCGGCGGCCTCGGCGTCAGCGGCGACACGGCGTGCGCGGACCACGAGATTGCGAAGCGCGTGCGGCACCTCGCACAGCTCGATCCCGAGAAAGGCGAGTTTGCCGACGACATCACGTATGCCGGCGCGGACGGACCGTCCGTCTTCACGCATCCGCTGTGTCCGAACACGTGGCGCAACGGCAAGAAGATCGGCGACGAGGCGAAGGCGTCCGGTTACTAAACGTTCGTCAAGTTGAGCGGGCAGCGCGTGAAGCGATCGCCGGGGCCGTGCGTCATCAACCCGGCGCGCTCGAGCCCGGCGAGCACCGCGCGGCAGACTTCTTCGGAGAGGCCGGTCTGCTCCGCGGCGCCGGCAGGTGAGATCTCCTCGCCGACGCTCATCGTCAGGAGGATTCGCTGGAGTCGATCGAAACCGTGGTTCACGGTCACTTCTATCGCGTGTAGCTCCGACATGCCTTTCCCTGCTGAGGAACACCGGCCGAGGGAGCAACCGATATGCCGCGGATTCGGGGGAATTCGGGGCCGGGCACGCACGGATTCGAAACAGCGGGGAAGAAACTACATGCGCATGCTCATCAGCTCAGCGGTCGTGCTGGTCGTGGCCGCCGCGATCCTCTCGACACACCGCGCGATCGGCGCGGATGCGCGCACGCTGCGCGTCATGACCTTCAACGTTCAGCACGGCATCGGCGGGTCGCACAAGTACGACCTGCAGCGCGCGATCGACGTCATCGCGAAGATTCAGCCCGACATCGTGGGACTGCAGGAAGTGACGCGAAATCATCCGTACTACAATTGCGACGATCAGCCCGCGAAGATCGCGGCCGGGCTGCGAAGCGCGACCGGTCGCGCCTGGGCCGTCGCATACGAGCAGGAGTGGTTTACGCCGAATGTCGAATGCCGCGACAGCGGCCGCGGCGACGGCAAGGAAACCGAAGGCCTCGCCTTCCTCGCGCCCGGCGACACGCTCGGGCCCACGACGACGACGCCGCTGCCCGTCAGCCGCATCGCGCTCGCGGTCAAGCTGCCGTCGGCGGGCGGTCTGCCGATCGCCGTGACGCATCTCGCATCGGGAAAACAGAACGGCGATGCGCGCCGCAAGGAAATCGACGTGCTGCTGCGCTGGATGGAGAAGCTCGGGCCGACGTCGATCCTCCTCGGCGATTTCAACGCGAAGCCGGAGGACGAGGTGATGAAGCCGGTGTTCGCGCTGTTCCGCGACGGCGGCCAGGCGCCGACACACGGCGACTCGCGGATCGACTACGTGTTGTACCGCGGCGGCCTGACGCTGCAGAAGGTGGAAGCGGTCGACACCGCGCCGCTGTTCGGGACGGCGGCCTCCGACCACAAGCCGGTCGTCGCGACCTTTAACCGCTGACCCGTGTTACACTTAACTCCACTTTCATGGCGACGTGTCCGAAATGCATGGGGGCTCTGACCGAGAACCACAAGTGCCCGCCGCGAGTATTTCGGCGCGTCACCGACGCGATCTCCACGGTCGGCGTCGGCGGGCTGGCCGGCGCGATTCTCTGTTTCGCCATCGACGAGCGGCCTGCCGGAGCGCTGGTGATGGCGACCGCGGCGCTCGGCGCCGTGATTGCGTACGCGATCAGGCAGGCGATCCTCGGCCGGCCATCGTAGTCACGCGCAGTATTTCCTGACGACGTCCAGCAGCATCTCGACATCGATCGGCTTGGCGACGGAGGCCACCGCGCCGAGCGCCTGCGCGCGCGTCTCGAGGTCGACCGCCCCCGACATCACCGCGACGGGCACGTTCGCCACGATCGGATCGCCGAGCTGCGCGCGGCGGAATTCGTGTCCGCCGAGGCGCGGCATCTTCAGATCGAGCAGCACCAGGCAGGGCGTGTCCGGCGCGCGGTGGCGCACCGTCCGCAGCAGATGCAGCGCTTCGAGGCCGTCCTCCGCGCCGACGGCGTAAAAGCCCTCCATCGACAGGAGCGTCGCGAGCATTTCGCGGACGTCGGGGTCGTCTTCGACGATGAGCACGTTGCCGGCGGATGGTGCCACTGCCATTCGAGGCCGAACAATCAAACCGCGTGCCGCCTCTGCCATTGCGCAAAAACCGCCGAAATGTCAGATTCTGTGGCGATCATGCCCGAACCCACTGCACCGCTTTCCTACGCGGAGTTTCAACGAGTGGACATTCGCGTGGGACGCATCGTGGAGGTGGCCGACTTTCCCGAGGCGCGGAAACCGGCCTACAAGCTGCGGATCGACTTCGGCGGCACGATCGGGATCAAGCGGTCGTCGGCCCAGGCGACGAAGCACTACACGCGAGAGGCGCTCCTGAACCGGCTGGTGCTGGCGGTGGTCAACTTTCCGCCGAAGCAGATCGGCCCGTTCATGTCGGAGGTCTTGACCCTCGGCGTGCCGGATGCGGAGGGGGACGGCGTCGTCCTGCTTACGCCGGAACGCGAGGTGCCGATCGGCGGCCGGATGTTCTAGACGACCGGATCAACTTGACGATCGACCACGCGGTCAAGGCGAACGCCGCGAACATGAAGAACGCCACGACGTCGTGAAAGATGTCCGAGTCCATCCAGCCGATGATCCGGTTGCCGTAGACGACGGCGAGCGCCGCTTCGATGCCGAAGCGCACGATCCGGACGATGGCGAGCGTGAGGAAGAAGGTGAGGCGATCGACTTCGAGCGCGCCGGCCGCCAGCACGAAGGCGGTGAAGGGAAACGGCGGCGGGATGAAATCGAGCACCGCGAGCGCGATGGCGCCGCTCTCTTTGACCTTGCGGTGAATCTTCTCGAGGCGCCCCTCGTCGACGAAGCGGTCCAGCCCCTTCTCGCCGATCTTCTCGCCCATCCAGAAGGTCAGCCACGCGCCGGCGATCGACCCGCCCGTCGCGAGCAGCGGCACCAGCCAGGCGAGGCCGTGCAGCCTGGCGCTCAGCAGAACGACGGCGGCGTCGATGCCGAACGGGAGGGAAAAGAACAGCGTGGAATCCAGCGCCGCCAGGACGATGACGCCGAGGGGCGACGCGCAGAGCGCGATCACCCACTTCGAGAACGACCGCATGAGCCCACGGTCGACAAAGCAAGGCCCGCGCCATGACGAGTAGCGACCGCGAGCTCTGGCGCAGCGGCGACGTCTGCTGCTGGATGATCTCCTGCTGCAGCGGCGCGGAACTGCAGCTCCGCCGCGGCGACGACATCATCCTGCGCGAGCTGTACCCGACGAAAAGCGATCTCTACGAGCGCGCGGCGATGCTGCGGCGCGAGCACGAGCCGCACCAGCAGCGCTGAACGTCTGCGCGCGCGACCATCATTGCGCCGGCGTCGGGCCGCTCGTCGGCGAGCCCGGTCAGAGCGGCAGACGCAGCAGCGCGCGGCACCCGCGTCGATCGGTGCGGTTCTCGAGGGTCAGCGACCCGCCGTGGGCCTCCGCGATCTGCCGGCTCAACACGAGGCCGATGCCGGATCCGCCCGGCTTGGTCGTGAAGAACGGGACGAAGAGGTTCGATTCGTTCGGCAGCCCCGCGCCTTCGTCCTCGATCCACAGCGTGAGGACCCGGCCGTCGGTCCGCCAGCCGACCGTCACCCCGCCGCCGGTCTGCTGCGCGGCGTCGACGCCGTTGCGCACCACGTTGATCAGCAGCTGCTCGAGTTGATCCGGATCGGCGCGGATCGCGAGCGGCTCGCCTTCGATGCGCACGGGCAGCCGTGTCTCCACGTTGCACACGCGCCGCACGAGCGCGGCGACGTCGGCCGTCTGCTTGCGGGGCGCCGGCAGCTTGGCGAGGCGCGCGTAGGCGGTCGTGAAGCGGCTGAGCGCGTCGGACCGCGCCGCGATGATCGCCAGGCCGCGCTTCATGTCGTCGTGCCAGTCCGGCGGCATCTCGTCGCGCGCGACGAGCGATTCGAGGCTGCCGGCGATCGACTTGATCGGCGCCAGCGAGTTGTTGATCTCGTGCCCGATGACGCGAATCAGCCGCTGCCAGGCCTGGCGCTCCTCGTCGCGCAGCGGGCGGCTGACGTCGGCCAGCACGAGCAGCTGGTGCGGGCGCCCTTCGGAGCGGAACGTGGTCCGGCGCACTTCGTATCGTCCGGCGCCGCCGGGGAACGTCGCGTCCTCGATGCGCGGCGACGGACCGTCGAGACACGCGGCGAGGCCGAGGTCGTCGGCCGTGGCGCCGAGCAGTTGATCCGCCGCGCGGCCCAGCAGGCGCTCGCCGGCGCGGTTGACCAGCCGCAGCGTCCGCGCGACGTCGAACGTGAAGACGGCGACGTCGATCTCGACCATCACGGTGCGGAGCAGCGCGCCCGCCTCCATCGCGACGAGCCGCTGATCGTGGAGCGTCGACGCGAGGTCGTTCACCTCGAGCATCACCGCGCCGAGCGGGTCGTCGTGGAGGACGCCGCGGTGCGCCGCGGCATAGCGCGCGCGGATGGAGAAGTCGCTCTCGCGAAGCGCCGCCAGCAGGTTCGACAGCGTCTGCAGCGGCAGCACGACGCGCTGCCGCACGCTGAACGAGCAGCCGATCCACACGCTGAAGATGACGACCGTCAGCGTCCATTCGACTTTCGGCGAGTAGTCGCCGGTCCAGAGCAGCACCAGCGCGACGAGCGCCGCCGGCAGACCGGCGGCGAGGGACAGCAGGAGAATGCGGCGGTCGAAGCGAAGGGCGCGCGGTCGCGTGACGATGGCGTCGAGCGCGGAGGCGTGGGCGTCCGCGCTCGAGGCTTCGGTGGCGCTCACGAAGGGATCATAACGGGGGCGGCGGCCCGGGCTGACGATCGGTTAGCGAGGGCGGCGGCTGCTCGCCGAGGTGAGCCCACCGTTCACCTCGGGCCGCAGCCGTCCGTACGTGTCAGAGCCCGTACCGCTGCAGCCGGCGATAGAGAGCGCTGCGGCTCAGGCCGAGCGCCTTCGCCGCCTGGCTGACGTTGCCGTCGAAGCGCGCCATCGCCTTCTTGATCAGGAAGCCCTCGACCTCCTCGAGGCTCATGTCCTCGATCCGCGACGTCGCGTCGCGGTCGATGCGCAGGCCGAGCTCGCCGAGGCGGATCGCCGTGCCGAGCGCCATCAGCACGCCGCGTTCGACCGCGTGGTCGAGCTCGCGGATGTTGCCCGGCCAGGGATGGTCGAGCAGCGCCTGCATGGCCGACGGTTCGAAGCCCGTGATGTTCTTGCGATAGCGCGTCGTGTGCTGACGCAGGAAGTGCATCGCGAGCGCCGGGATGTCCTCGCGTCGGTCGCGGAGGGGCGGCAGCGCGATCTCGATCGTGTTCAGGCGGAAGAGCAGGTCCTGACGGAACCGGCCGCTCCCGACTTCCTCGGCGAGATTCGCGTTGGTCGCGGACAGGATGCGCACGTTGACGTGGCGCGTGCGCGACGAGCCGACGCGCTCGAAGTCGCCGGTTTCGAGGACCCGCAGCAGCTTCGGCTGCAGGTTCAGCGGCACGTTCGCGATCTCGTCGAGGAAGAGCGTGCCGCCGTCGGCCAGCTCGAAGCGCCCCACGCGGTCCGTCTTCGCGTCGGTGAACGCGCCTTTGACGTGGCCGAAGAGTTCGCTCTCGAAGACGCCTTCCGAGAGCCCGCCGGCGTTGACGGTGACGAGCCCTTTGCCGGTCCGCACCGAGACGGCGTGGATCGCCTGCGCGACGGTGCCCTTGCCGGTGCCGTTTTCGCCCGTGACGAGGACGTTGGCTTCGGACGGGCCGACGCGCTGAATCAGCTCGAGCACCGGACGCATCGACGGCGCCTCGGCGATCAGCAGCGGCCGGACGTCCGGCTTGAGCGAGCGGTTCTCGGCCTCGAGCCGCTGCTGGCGGCGCAGCGCGCGGGCGAGCTCGGCCTGGGTGCGGAGGATCGTCAGCAGCCGCGCGTTCTCCCACGGCTTCTGCACGAAGTCGCGCGCGCCGCGCCGCATTGCCTCCACCGCGAGCTCCACCGATCCCCACGCCGTCATGACGACGACCGGCAGCGTCGCGTCGTGGTTCCGGAGCTGCGACAGCAGGTCGAGCCCCTCCTGCCCAGACGTCGTGTCGCGCGTGTAGTTGAGATCGATCAGCGCGACGTCGAACTCCTGCGTGTCGACCGCGTCGAGGATCGCGGCCGGCGATCCGACCGACTCGAGCTGGTAACCCTCGCCCTTGAGCAGGAGCCGCAGCGCCTCGAGCACGTCGGGCTGGTCGTCGGCGATCAGCACGCGAGGGGTGACGGCAGTGTCGGTGTGTGACTCCACAGTGTCAACCGGCCATTGAGCGATAGCCACAGGACTCTCCGGGAAAATGCCGCCGTTTAGACGTCCGGCGGTGACCATTGGTTTGTTAATCGTCGACGACCCAGCCGTCGCGCAGCTGGATGATGCGCGTGCCATAGGACGCGTTCACTTCCGAGTGCGTCACCTGAACGATCGTCGTCCCACTTTCGTTCAGTGTCCGGAACAGCTCCATGATCTCCTTGCCCTGCGCCGTGTGCAGGTTCCCGGTGGGTTCGTCCGCGAGGATTACCTGCGGGTTCGCAATCACCGCCCGCGCGACGCCGACGAGCTGTTGCTGACCGCCCGAGAGCTGATTCGGATAGAGATCCTTCTTGCCGACGATCTGGAAGCGATCGAGGATGTCGGCGACCATGCTCTGACGATCCTTCCGGCTCACGTTTCTATACGAGAGCGGAATCTCGAGGTTCTCGTAGACGGTCAGGTTGTCGAGCAGGTGATAGCTCTGGAACACGAACCCGATGTGCTTCTTGTGCAGTTCCGAACGCTGTTTCGGATTGAGACGATGGACCGGCTGGTCCATGAAGTAGTACTCGCCCGACCAGGCGCTGTCGTGCATCCCGAGGATGTGGAGCAGCGTCGACTTGCCGGCGCCCGACGGCCCCATGATCGACACGAACTCGCCCTCTTTGATGTCCACGTTGACGCGGCGGAGCACGTAGGTGCGGCCGACGCCATGCGGATACGACTTCTCGACGCTTCGAAGACTGACGAGCATTACTCGACCCTCAGCGAGACGATCGGATCGACGCGCATCGCGCGCCGCGCCGGAAGATAGGCCGCGGCCAGCATCACCGCGACGAGCGCGGCGCTGACCCCGGCAAACGTGGCCGGATCGTGCGGCGTGACGTCGAACAGCAGGCTGGCGATGACGCGCGTCGCGGCGAACGCGCCGGCGAGGCCGATGGCGAGGCCCATCGCGCCCATCCGCAGCGCCTGCCCCAGCACGAGCGACCGGACGTCGCCGGGCTGCGCCCCGAGGGCGACGCGGATGCCGATCTCGCGTCGCCGCTGCACCACCGAGTACGCCATCACGCTGAACAGCCCGAACCCCGCGAGCAGCAGTGCGAGCGCCGCGAACGCGCCGACCAGAAACGTCGTGAAGCGCGGCGTCGCGATCGACCTGGCGACGTAGCTGTCGAGCGTCTTCGGATCCCCCGCGCCGAGCAGCGGATCGACGCGCGCCAGCGCCGCGCGCATCGAGCCGAACGCCGATTCGGGCGCCGCCGTCGTCCGCACGATGGCGGTGACGAACGGCCACGGCGTCTGGTCGAACGGCGCGTAGATCTGCACGGGCGCCGGCTCGGAGAGCTGATGCTGCTTGACGTTCTCGACGACGCCGACGATCTCGCGCGGGCCGGTCCGGTTGTAGCCAATCGCAATCCGCTTGCCCAGGGGATTGTCGTTCGGCCAGAACTTCGCGGCCAGCGCGCGGTTGATCACGATGACGCCCGGCGCGCGCTCGTCGTCGCGCGGCGTGAAGCCGCGCCCCTCGACGAGCGGAATGCCGAGCGCGGAGAAGTAGCCGCTGTCCACCGCGAAGAAGGACGCCGGCGTCCGCTGCTCGGCGGGCAGCGGGTGCTCTTCGACCACGTAGCCGACGCCGATGTCGCTGCCCGACAGCGGCAGCGTCGTCGACATGGCGACGGCCGACACGCCCGGCAGCGTCTGCAGTTCGTCGCGCAGCTTGCGGACGAACATCCGCTGCTCGTCGGCCGTTTCGTAGCGGGTCTGCGGCAGCAGCAGCTGCATCGCGACCGATCGTTCGGTGCGGAACCCGGGGCTGACCTGCTGCAGCCGCGCGAGGCTGCGGGCGAGCAGGCCCGCCGACGTGAGCAGCACGAGCGACAGCGCCATCTCGGAGACGACGAGCACCTGGCGCGTCCGCGTCCCCCGCGCCGTGCCGCCGCGCTCGGTCTCGCGCAGCGCATCGTCGGCTCGCGCGCGCGCGAGCTGGAACGCGGGCGCGATGCCGCTCAGAACGCCGGTGAGAAGCGACGCCGCGGCCGCGAACGCCAGGGCAGCTCCGTCCACGTGGACCGCATGCAGACGCGGGATCTGCAGCGGGCTGAAGCGGACGAGCAGATCCACGACCCACAACGACACGAACGCGCCGCCGATGCCGCCGAGGATCGCGAGAACGACGCTCTCGACGAGCAGCTGGGAGACGATGCGTCCGCGGCTGGCGCCGAGCGCCGCGCGCACCGCGAGCTCGCGCCGGCGGACGGACCCGCGCGCCAGCAGCAGGTTCGCCACGTTCGCGCACGCAATCAGCAGCACGGATCCGACCGCGAACAGCAGCACCAGGAGGCCCAGCCGATAGTCCTTCACGAGAACGTCGCGGAACGGCCGCACGATCACGCTGCGCGCGCCGGTGCGTCCCGAATCCTTGTCGATGCGCGTCTCGAGCGCCGCGAGCTCGGCCTGCGCCGCCTCGGCGCGCAGGCCGGGTTTCAACAGGCCGATCGCCTTCATGAACGACGCGCCGCGCTGATCCGCCCATGCCGTGGCGAATCGCGACGCGTAGACCGGCATCCACAGCTGCGCCGGATCCTCTTCGTCCATCGGGAACTGAAAACCGCGCGGCATGACGCCGACGATTTGGAACGGATCCGCGTCGATCTGGATCGTTCGGCCGACGACGTCCGCGGCGCGGTGGAACCGCGACGACCACAGGCCGTCCGACAGCAGCACGACCCGCGGCGCGCCCTTCGCATCGTCCGCCGCCTGGAAGACGCGGCCGAGCGTCGGCGTCACGCCGAGCATCGGGAACAGGTCGGCCGTGACCACCGCCATCGGCGCCGACAGCGCCGGCCCTTCCGGTCCGGTCAGCGTGACGACGGCGCCGGCATAGGCGGACAGACGTTCGAGCGTCCTGGTCTGCGCGCGCCAGTCGACGAAATCGAGGTACGCGGTGTCGTCCGGCTCGCCTTTGAGGGTGGTGTCGACCGCGACGAGACGGTCGGCGTTCGCGAAGGGAAGCGGCTTCAGCAGGACGCCGTCGACGATGCTGAAGATGGCGGTGTTGGCGCCGATCCCGACCGCGAGGACCAGAACGACGAGCGTGCTGAACCCGGGGGAGTGTCGAAGCGTGCGGAATGCCTGGCGGAAATCAGTGATCATGAAAGTCTGAAGTCCGAAGTCTGAAGCGGGGAAGCCCGAAGTCTGAAGTGCACCCGAACCGTCACTTCAGACTTCAGACGCCAGACTTCGACTCCAGGCTTCGGGCGTGCTACTCGGTCACGGCCATTTCCATTCGCTCTTCGACGACGCGGCCGTCGAACAGGTGGATGCTGCGCTCGGCGTGGCGCGCGTAGCGGGGATCGTGCGTGACCATGCAGATGGTCGCGCCGGCCTTGTGCAGCTCCTTGAGCAGATCCATCACCGCTTCGCCGCTGCGCGAGTCGAGGTTGCCGGTGGGCTCGTCCGCGAGCAGGATGAGCGGCTCGCCGGCCACCGCGCGGGCGACGGCGACGCGCTGCTGCTGACCGCCCGAGAGTTGGCTCGGCAGGTGCTTCGCGCGGTGCGCCATGCCGACGCGCTCGAGCGCGGCCTCGGCGCGCTGCTTCCGTTCGGCGGCCTTCATGCCGCGGTAGGTGAGCGGCAGCTCGACGTTCTCGAACACTGTCAGGTCGCCGATCAAGTTGAAGCTCTGGAAGATGAACCCGATCTCGCGGTTGCGCACGCGCGCGCGCTCGGACGCGGGGAGCTCGGCCACCGGACGGTTGTTCAGGAGGTACTGCCCCTCGGTCGGCGAATCGAGCAGGCCCAGGATGGACAGCAGCGTCGACTTGCCGCAGCCCGACGGCCCCGCGATCGACACGTACTCGCCCTTGGCGATCTCCATGTGGATGCCCGAGAGCGCGTGCGTCTCGACCTCGTCGGTGAAGAACACCTTGGTGACACCATCGAGCTTGATGATCGCCTGTCCGTTCTGCGCCATGCGTTTTCTCCCGGCAGGCCCGCGGGCCTGCGCTTCGGCTACTTCAATCTGATGCGTTCGTAGGCGTCGTACTGGGACATGTCGGAGAGGATCACCTGATCCCCGACCTTCAGCCCTGAGAGGATTTCCACCGTGTTGACGGAGCTGCGACCCAGCTTCACCTGCACGCGCTCGGCGTTCACGCCGTCGGGATCGACCTTGAACAGCCCCACCGTGCTCTGTTCCTGCCCGAAGGCGGGGCGGCCCATGTACAGCACGTTGTTCATCGTCTCGAGCTCGATCGTGCCGTCGACGCTCAGGTCGGGCACGGCGCCCTTCGGCAGCTCGCCGCTCATCGTCACGTCGACCGTGCGGGTGCCGTTGATCACCGACGGATCGATGCGCGCGACGTGGCCCTCGACGATGCCGTTGCGCGTGTCGATCGTGGCCTTCTGACCGAGCTGGATGTCCTTCGCCTGGGTCTCGGCGATCTTGATCTCCGCCTTGAGCCGCGCCGGGTTGGCGACGCGCGCGAGGTTCGTTCCGGGCGCGACCTGTTGCCCTTCCTCGACGGGCACCAGCTGCAACATGCCGTCGAGGCCGGCGCGGACGCGCAGTTCGTCGTGCTGCTGCCTGGCGAGCGCGAGGACGGCGCGCGCCTGGTCCACGGCCGACTGCTGCACCTGGAGCTGGGCGCGCGTCGAGTCGGTCTTGCTCGCGAGCTGCTCCTTGGCGATTAGATCCTTCTGCTTGGTCTGGTCGGCGTCGACCTGCGAGAGCTTCAGCACCTGTTCCGAGACGAGCTGGTCCTTGTAGAGCGACTCGTTCATCTGGAACGTCATCCGCGCTTTGTTGTAGTCGGCTTCGGCGATCGTGGCCGCGGAGCGCGCGGCGAGGAGGTCGTTCTGGAGCTGCACTTTCAGGTTCGCGAGTCCGGCTTCGGCCGCCTGGAGCTTCAGCTGCGCGTCCATCAACTGCTGATCCAGCGTCGGGTTGCTCAACTCGAGAATCACCGAGTCCTTCTTCACCGGCGTGCCGGGCCGCAGCACGATCTTTTCGACCCGCGACTGCGTCGTCGCCGGGATCCACCGGATGTCCTCGGGTGTCAGGGTCCCGAGGCCGCGGACTTCGCGCTTGATGCTTCCGCGCTTGACCGTGTCGGGCCAGATGACGGCCCGTTCGACGGTCGGCGCGGCCGGCTTGAGACGCGAGAGGCCCACGCTGACGAGCACGACGGCGACGAGCGCGACGCCGCCGTAAATCGCCTGGCGGATGCGCTTCTTTCTGGCGTTGGACGGGCGAGCAATATCCATGGTTGTGTCGTTTCGAGACGTTAGACGGAAAAGAAACTGAAAACGATCGCGTACGGTCAGCGCAAACGCAGGGCCAGCCGTCGAGTTGCGTCTAACCGATTGTATTACAAAGCTTTATTTCGCGCGACCGTCCGTGCCAGGCGGGGGAAAAGTGTCCGTACGTGGGACGAGGCAGTCCCACGTACGCGCTAGTGGCGGCTCAGCACGCGGAGGAAGCGATCGACGACGTCGGGATCGAATTGCATCGGGCAGCAGCGGAGCAGTTCGTTGACCGCGCTCGCCGACTCGACCGGATGATGGTAGACGCGGTCCTGCGTGATCGCGTCGTAGGCGTCGGCGACCGCGATCATCCGGCTGCCCAGCGGGATGTCCGCGCCGGCGAAGCCGTGCGGATAGCCGCCGCCGCCAAACCACTCGTGCGACGCGCGGACGAGCGGGGCCGCGTCGGCGGTGGCCGCGAAGGAGGCCAGCAGGTCGGCGCCGACTTCGACATGCCGCCGCATGATGATCTCTTCGCCGTCGGTGAGCACCGACGGCTTGGTCAGCAGCGCCATCGGCACCGCCGCCTTCCCGATGTCGTGGAACCGCGCCGCGATGTCGAAGACCGCCGCTTCGGCGCCGCATACGCCGGCGTCGCGCGCCATCGCCCCGACGAACCGCGCGACGCGCGCGCTGTGCGCGGTCGTGCGCGGAATGCGGGCCGCCGCCGTGCCCGCGAAGGCGGTCAGCTCGTCGACGCCCTCGTCGGCGACGCGGCGGGCGACGTCGCGCGCAATCGCATCGGCGCCGTCGCGCAGCTCGACGTTCAGTTGCGACAACCACTGCGATTCGGCGATCGCGTCGCGGCGCCAGTAGCGCCCGCGTTCGACCGCGAGCTGAAAGCGATCGCGCTGGAACGGCTTGACCAGCAGGTCGGCGTAGTCGTGCGCCGATCGATCGCCGTCGAGCAGCTCCGTGTACGCCGTCGCGAGGACCACCGCGATCTGCGGGTGCTCGCGATGCAGCTGGTCGAGCAGCCAGAGGCCGTCATGTCCCGGCATCATCACGTCGACGATCGCGATGTCGCACGGCTGCGTGCGCAGCGCGGCGAGCGCCGCGTCCGCGCTGCCGGCGGTGTGCGGTTTCAAGCCGCAGGAGAGCGCCCACCGCGCGATGACGTCGCGAACGGCCGGCTCGTCGTCGACGATCAGGACTGAGGTCATCGCGCCCGAGGAGGGGCAAGAGCACTGCCACCGCGCGCGAGGGCGGCTGCTGCAGGTTTCGATGCCACCGGCCGATACGATGTGCGGAGACGCACACTTCGTGCGCGCCCGCAGCCGGACGGCCCGACCGAAGCGCACACTCCGCCTGCATCCGCCCGCGTTTGGGAGGCGGGCGCGGCGCTGTCGTCGGGCACAGTTCTTGGACGGCCGAGCTCGCAGCTCATGTCGCCCGAAGCCCTGTTGATGACGCTGGTGCGGCCACACGATGCGCAGCTGATGACGAACAACACGCGCCCGCTGCTGATGGTCGTGGACGATGAACTGCCGGTGCTGCGCGTCGTCGAACGCATGGCGGCGAAGGCCGGCTACGACGTGGTGACGTGCGCCGGCGGCGTCGACGCGATGCGCGAGCTGCTGCGGCGCCCCGCCGACCTCGCGATGGTCGATCTGCGCATGCCCGACGTGAACGGCCTCGACCTGCTGCGGCAGATCCGCGCGACGGTCTCGGGCTGCGAAGTGATCCTGATGACGGGGCACGCCGCGGTCGACAGCGCGGTCGAAGCGATCAAGCTCGGCGCGCGCGAGTACCTGACCAAGCCGTTCGACCACGATCGCCTGCGGCAGCTGCTCGTCGACATCCGCCTGGAGATCGAGCGGCGCGCGCAGGTGACGGCGCTCGAGAGCGAGGTGGCGCGCCAGGTCGAGTTCTGCGGGATGGTCGGCCGCAGCCCCGCGATGCAGGAGGTCTTCAGCCTGATCACGCGGCTGGCGCCGCACGCGAAGGTGGTGCTGATTGCCGGCGAGACCGGCACCGGCAAGGAGCTCGCCGCGCGAGCGTTCCACCAGGCCGGCCCGCGGCGGCACAAGCCGTTCGTCACGATCAACTGCTCGGCGGTCGTCGACACGCTGTTCGAGAGCGAGCTGTTCGGCCACGTGCGCGGCGCGTTCACGGGCGCCGTCGATTCCAAGGCCGGCGTGTTCGAGCTGGCGCACGGCGGCACGCTGTTCCTCGACGAAGTCGGCGAGCTGCCGGTGTCGGTGCAGGCGAAGCTGCTCCGCGCGCTCGAGAACGGCGAAGTGCAGCGCGTCGGGTCGCTCCAGCCCAAGCGCGTCGACGTGACGGTCGTCGCCGCGAGCAATCGCGATCTGCGCGCCGAGGTCGCCGCCGGACGCTTCCGCGGCGATTTGTTCTACCGGCTCAACGTGTGCGAGGTGCTGCTGCCGCCGCTGCGCGAGCGCCGCGAGGACATTCCGTACCTGACGTCCGCGTTCGTGCGCGACGCCGCGCAGCGGACGCGCAAGCCGATCACCGGGCTGACGCCGTCGGCCGAGCGCAAGCTGTTCAACGCCCAGTGGGAAGGCAACGTCCGCGAGCTGAAGAACGTCATCGAGCGCGCCTGCATGCTCGCCGATGCGACGGTGATCTCGGAACGCGAGCTGGGCGGCGCGTTCGGCCCGGCGCGCATCGCGGCGCCGGAGCCGTCGCTGGCGCCGGCCCGCCCGCCGCGTTCGATCGCGCCGGGGGAGGCCGACGGCATCACCCGTCCGCTCGATCAGATCGAACGCGACCACATCGTCGACGTGCTGCGCCAGGTGCGCGGCAATCGCATGGCGGCCGCGAAGCTGCTCGGCATCAGCCGCCGCGCCCTCTACCGCCGCCTCGAGCGACACCGCTTGATCGACGAGGTGCCCTCGTCCGGCGCCTCGCGCCGGATATCATGATCGACGCCGCCGTCCGGTACCAGGAGCTGGTCGACGGCGGGCTGCTCGCCGTGTTCGACTCCACGATTGAGGGCCGCCTGCGATCCTGCAACGACGCGTTCGCGCGCATTCTCGGCTACCCGTCGGCGAGCGAGGCGATCGGACGCGACGTCACCGGCTGCTACGCGGACCTGAAGGATCGCGCGCTGTTCCTCGAGCGCGTCCGGAGCGATCGCCTCGTCGACGGGATGCACGGCCGCTTGCGCACCGTTGCCGGCGAGATTCGGTACGTGCTCCTCACCGGGATCGGGGAGTTCGACGGGAGCGACCGGCTCGTGGCCGTTCGCGGGTACATCATCGACATCACCGACGGCATCCACGCGCAGCTAAGACTCCAGCGCCGCGAGCGCGAGCTGGAGGAGCGCCTCGCGCAGGCGCAGAAGCTGGAGACGATCGGGCGGCTCGCGGGCGGCGTCGCACACGACTTCAACAACCTGCTGACGGCGATACTCGGCTACGCGGAACTGCTGGCGGGGAGCCCCCGCGTGGGCGACGCCGAGCGCGCCGACATCGAGGAGATCCGGCGGGCGGGTCAGCGCGCGGCGTCGCTGACGCAACAGCTCCTGGCGTTCAGCCGCCGGCAGATGCTGATCCCGAAAGAGGTGGACGTCAACGGCGTCGTGATGAACCTGCGGTCGATGCTCACGCGCCTGATCCGCGAAGACATCACCCTCACGTGCGAGGCGGCGCCCGAGCCGGCGATCGCCTGCGTCGATCCGACACAGCTCGAGCAGGTGGTGATGAACCTGGTCTTGAACGCGCGCGACGCGCTGCCGTCGGCTGGATGGATCCGCGTCGACGTCGCGTGCGTGTCGGCCGCCAGCGTCAGGCCGCCGGCGGACGTCGGCCCGCTCGACTGCGAGATGCTCGTGCGCCTGCGCGTCTCCGACAACGGCGTCGGCATCGCGCCCGAGGCGCAGCGGCATCTCTTCGAGCCGTTCTTCACGACGAAAGGGGTCGGGCAGGGCACCGGTCTCGGTCTGGCGTCGGTGTACGGCGTCGTTCGCCAGAGCAACGGGTTCGTCACGGTCGACAGCGCCCCGGGCGCCGGCAGCACGTTCGTCGTGTATCTGCCGCTCGTCGCCACGAGCTCGACGAGCGCCGGCGCGAATCCCGGCGCCGGGTCCAACGGCGGCGCGACGACCGTCCTGCTGGTCGAAGACGAACCGGCCGTGCGCACCATCGTCGCGGCCGGCCTGCGGCGTCACGGTTTCCGCGTGCTGGAAGCGGAAGGGCCGTCGGCCGCATGGCCGCTGTTCGACGCGCACCGCGACGAGATCGAGGTGCTCGTCACCGACGTCGTGATGCCCGAGACGTCGGGTCCGGCGCTGGCGCAGCGGCTCGTGGGCGCGCGGCCGGATCTGCGCGTGCTGTTCATCTCCGGCTACGCCGACGCGCTGCGGCCGCTCGACATCGGGCATCCGCTGGTCTCGTTCCTCGGCAAGCCGTTCGAAGCGTCGGCGCTGGTGGCGACTGTGCGGGAACTGCTCGCGCGCGGTCCACAGCCGCACACCCGGACGACGATGGCGGCGTCGTGAGGGCGCCAACCGGCGCGAAACGCGCGATGCGCGGCGCAGGCGGCCTGGCAGGGCGTTTGCCATGCTGAAAGGCATGGCTTCGATCGCAACGCTCGTCAAGGGATACATGGCGCGCATGCAGCAGGTCACCCCGCGCGACATGTGCGTACTGATCGTCGACGATGAAGAGCCGATCCGGAAGTTCGTCAGCCGCGTGCTCAGCGACGCCGGCTACAAGACGGCGCTCGCATCGGATGGCCCGCAGGCGCTCGAAGTGGCGAAGACGCTCGAACGCCTCGACGTCCTGCTCACCGACCTGATGATGCCGGAGATGCAGGGCGACGAGCTCGCGCGCCGCCTGCGGCTGGATCAGCCGGCGCTCAAAGTGCTCTACCTGACCGGCTACAGCGACCGTCTGTTCAAGGACAAGATCACGCTCTGGGAGGACGAGGCGTTTCTCGACAAGCCGTGCAGCGTCAAGGGGCTGCTGCAGGCGATCTCGCTGCTCCTGTTCGGCCGCTTCGAGCTGCCGCAGGAATCGACCGTGCCCTAGCTCGCGCGGCGCTTCGGCCGCGCGGCCGCTCGCGCCCGGCCGTCCTCGAACAGCATCGGCGGCGCGTCGTCCCAGACCGCCAGCGTGTCGGCGATTGCGCTCAGCGCCGACACGAGCGCCCGGCGTTCTCTGGCGGGCAGCGCCGCAATTCCCGCGATCAACCGTTCCTGCACCGGCTCCGGCGATCGGCGGAGCAGCGCCCGGCCGGCGTCGGTCACCGACAGGCGGACGCGACGCCTGTCGTCGGCGGCGGGCGCTTTTGCGACGAGCCTGCGCGCCACGAGCCGCTGAACCACGACCGACACGGAGCTCTGGTGCGTGAAGGTCCGCGCGGCGAGGTCGTTGACGGAAGCGCCGGACATGCCGGCGAGCTGCTGGAGGGCGAACAACTGCGCGGCGCTCAGCCCGACGCGCCGTTCGGCGTCGCGGCTCGACAATCGGAGGGTCTGCACAATCCGGCGGAAGGCATCGAGGGCGCCGCGCACGTCCGCGGCGAACGACGACGTATGGGAGCCCATGCTAGCAGCAAATCTTACGCTACCCGCCGCGCGTGTGCATCTCGAGATGCGGATCGCGCCGGAGCAGATCCTGGACGGGCACGAACGCCCGCCGCTCGCCCAGCGCGACGCGCTCTTCGGCGCCGCGATCCTCGCGCCCGCGCCAGCCGTCGGCGATGATCGACGCCAGGTCGCTGCCCGAGGCGCCGGCGCGCAGCGGCCCGCGCAGGTCGATGCCGCGCGCGGCGTAGAGGCAGAGGTACCACATGCCGTCGGCCGTCAGGCGGCTGCGATCGCAGCTGCGGCAGAACGGCGCGGTCGTCGAGGCGATGATCCCGAACGTGGTGCCGTCGGGCAGCGCGAACCGCTCGGCCGGCGCGGTCGACTCGGGCTCGACGAGCGGGACGATCGCGCCGTAGCGCCGCGTCAGGGTGTCGAGGATGTCCTGGCGCGAGACGACGCGGCCCGGGGCCCAGCGCGTCGCGCCGCCGACGTCCATGTATTCGATGAAGCGGACCTCGGCGTGCACCGCGCGGCCGACCTCGATCAGATCCGCGAGCTCGTCGTCGTTGACGCCGCGCATCACGACCGTATCGATCTTGAAGCGGCCGTAGACGCGGTGCGCGGCCGCCAGGCCGTCGCGCACGGCGTCGAGCTGGTCGAAGCGCGTCAGGGCCGCGAAGCGATCGCGCCGCAGCGTGTCGAGGCTGACCGTGATGCGTCGAAGGCCGGCCGCCTTCAGCGCATCGATCTGCGCGGCGAGCAGCACGCCGTTGGTCGTCAGCGCGAGATCCTGGAGCGCGGGCTTCTCCGCGAGCATGCGCACGAGCGTCGCGATGTCGCGCCGCAGCAGCGGTTCGCCGCCGGTGAGCCGCACCTTGTCGACGCCGAGCGAGAGGAACACGTCGACGAGTGCGCTGAACTCTTCGAAGTCGAGGACGTCCTGCCGCGGCAGCCAGTGGTAGTCGTCCTCCGGCATGCAGTACTCGCAGCGCAGGTTGCACCGGTCGGTGACCGACAGCCGCAGGTTGCGGAGCGATCGGCCGAGGCGATCCTTCATCGTGAGCCGAGGATTGTAAGTTGCCGGCGGCTCGGAATGAAAGGACGGTCGGCGACCTGGCCGTCGAAGGTGCGGCTCCAGCGGCCGGGAAGCGCCGCGGCGCACGCGGGGCAGCGGCCGTCGGGCGTCAGCTTGTACTCGCGGATGTGATAGCCCCAGCGCCTGATCAGCGTCTCGCCGCACGAGGCGCAATGCGTGTCCTCGAGGCTGCCGACGTCGCCCGGGAGGTTGCCGGCGTACACGTACCGCAGTCCGTTGGCGCGGCCGATGGTCGCGGCTTCGATCAACATCTGCGCCGTCGTGTCCTCCGGCTCGGTCATCTTGTAGTCGCCGTGGAAGGCGGTGACGTGCCACGGGATGTCTGGCGAGACGCCTGCGATGAACGCGGTGAGCCGTTCGAGCTCGTCGCGGGAATCGTTGAAGCCGGGGATCAGCAACGTCACGATCTCGACCCAGAAGTCCATCGCGTGCAGCCGGCGGATCGTGTCGAGAATCGGCTCGAGGCGTCCGCCAAGCTTCCGGTAGTGCAGGTCGTCGAAGCTCTTGAGATCCACTTTGTAGAGGTCGACCCAGGGCTTCAGGTACTCGATCACTTCCGGGGTTCCGTTGCCGTTCGACACGAAGCCGGTGGTGAGGCCGGCGGCCTTCGCCTCTTTGAACACGGCCACCGCCCATTCGGCCGTGATGAGCGGCTCGTTGTACGTGCTGACGATCGCCTTCGCACCGAGGCGCAGCGCATCGCGCACGAGGTGCGCGGGGTCTGCCCCCTGCGCCGGCGCGATGGCGGCCGGATCGCGCAACGCCTGCGAGGTGACCCAGTTCTGGCAGTAGGCGCAGTGCAGATCGCAGCCGAGCATGCCGAAGCTGTACGCCAGCGCGCCGGGATGCGCGTGGAAGAATGGCTTCTTCTCGATGGGATCGCATTGCACGCCGCCGACGTATCCCCACGGCACCATCAGCCTGCCGCCGGCATTGAAGCGCACCTTGCACACGCCGGCCGCGCCGTCCGGCAGCGGGCAGCAGTGGCCGCACGCGTAGCAACGGAGACGTCCGTTCGGCAGCACGTCGTACAGGTCGCCGACGCGCGTTTCGCGCGCGAGCACCTCAGCCAGGGTGGACATGGATCTCTTCACATTGTACGGCACGCCGATTGACCCGGATGCCTCGTGGAGGTGCGGATGGCCGCGCGCTGGGCTGCTGCTGTGCTGTTTGTGACGACTCTGATGCCGTTTGTCGGAAATGCTCAGGTGTATCGCGTGGCCACTCCTGCGCCGCAGGTGACCGCGGCTGCCGCGCCGTGGCAGATTGAAAGCGCGCCAATCCTGTTCAACGGCATCGTCTACTACCCGACGGCGCTCGTCCGTCAGTTCGACGGCAACGTGATGACGCAAGTGGGCGTCTTCGATCGGGTGCCGGTCTACGCCGACGCCACGCTCGAACCGTTCAGCGTTCTGTACGTGCCGGTCGCGCGCGGCATGCGCACTTACGAGCGTCGACGCGCCGGCGATGTGGCCGGGACCACCGGCAGCCAGGCGCCGACGCTGCCGGTCGACCCCGTGAGCCGCTCGGAAGATCGTGCTCTGGGAACGACCGGCGCCGTCACCGTGACGACGCCCTCCACGACGAACAGTCCAGCGCCGATCCGCACCCGCGTCGAGTCGTTGCCGCAGCCGCGCGCCACCGACGGCGTCTGGATTCGGTATGACGGCGCGCGGTGGTACAGCGACGGCGAAGCCGCGCCGTACACGCCCGACCGCTTCACGCAAATCGGGAGCTATCACGGCTTCCCGGTGTACCGCGAGCGTGGCGGCCAATCGCGCGACATCTGGGTGGCCGTCGTCCAGGACGGGCCCGTGGCGCCGTACGCCAGGCGGTGAAATGAAAATGGCCAATGGTCGCCTTCCCCCGTGCGGTCTGGCTCCTCGGATGGGTAAGCCTCGCGACCGACGCGGCGACCGAGGCGATCTATCCGCTCCTGCCGTTCTTTCTCACGCAGGTCCTCGGCGCCGGCGCCGTGTCGCTGGGCATCGTCGAAGGCGCCGCCGAGGCGGTGAACAGCCTGGTGAAGGTGCTGTCGGGCCGCGCGGCGGATCGGGCGGCGCGCAAGCGCCCGCTGGTGCTGTTCGGGTACAGCGTGTCGTCGCTGGCGCGGCCCTTCATCGCGATCGCGTCGACGTGGACCCAGGTGTTCGCCGTGCGCGTCCTGGATCGCGTCGGCAAGGGCGTTCGCGGCGCCCCTCGCGACGCGATGCTGGCGGCGATCGCCACGCGCGACAACCGCGGCCGGATCTTCGGCTTCCATCGTGCGATGGATCACATCGGCGCGATTGTCGGTCCGGTGGCGGCCTCGGCGTTCCTGCTGCTGTATCCGGGACGGTACCGCACGCTGTTCGCGCTGACGATCGTGCCCGGGCTGATCGCGGTGTGGCTGATCACACGCATTCGCGAAGCGGGCAGCGCACCCGCGACGCTCCGCGCGTCCGAAGCGCCTGAGCGACGCGACCGACCGGAGGTGCCGCGGGCGCAACGCCGCGCGTTCACCGCGTTCATGGTCGTCCTGGCCCTCTTCACGCTCGGCAACTCCACCGATGCGTTCCTGCTGCTGAAGCTGACCGACGCCGCCGGGTCGGCGAAGTTCGTTCCGCTGATGTGGGCCGCGTTGCATGTGGTCAAAGCGTCCGTCTCCGTCGCCGGCGGCAGCTGGTCGGATCGGATCGGGCGCCGTCGCGTGATCGCGCTCGGCTGGCTGGTCTACGCGATCGTGTACGCCGGCTTCGCGGTCAGCACGTCGCTCGCGGCGCTCGTGGCCTGGTTCATGGTGTACGGGTTCTACTTCGGGTTCGCCGAAGGCCCCGAAAAAGCGCTCGTAGCCGATCTGTCGCCGGCCGGATCGCGCGGCCTCGCGTTCGGCATCTACACCTCCGTGCAGGGCATCGGTGCGCTCGCGGCGAGCGTGCTGTTCGGCGTGCTGTGGAACGCCTTCGGCGCGGCGGTCGCGTTCGGCACCGGCGCCGCGCTGGCGCTCGCGGCCGCCATGCTGCTGCTTATAATCGTACGTTGACCATGCCTCGCATCCTCGTCACCAACGACGACGGCTATCGCTCCGAGGGCATTCACGCGCTGGCGGAGGCGCTGACGCCGCTCGGCGACGTGACGATCGTCGCGCCGATGAGCGAAGCCAGCGCCATCGGCCACGCGCTGACGCTGCGTCATCCGCTGCGCCTCGAGCACATCGGCCCGGAGGTGTACGCCGTCGAGGGCACGCCGACCGACTGCGTCAACATCGCCGTGACGCAGGTGCTGAAGTGCCTCCCGGCGCTCATCGTCTCCGGGATCAACAAGGGATGGAACCTCGGCGACGACGTCACGTATTCGGGGACGGTGGCGGGCGCGCTCGAGGGGGCGCTGCTCGGCGTGCCGGCGATCGCCGTCTCGCTGCGGCAGACGCGCGAGGCCTACGACTTCACCCACGCCGCGCACGCCGCGGCGCTGATGGCCGGCGCGATGCTGCGGCGGCCGCTGCCGCCGCGCACGTTCCTCAACATCAACGTGCCGAAGGGCAAGCCCAAAGGGTATCGGGCGACCGTGCAGGCCAGGCGCAATCACGTCACGTCGGTCGGCGAGCGGCACGATCCGAAGGGGCGGCCCTACTACTGGATCGAAGAAGGGCAGAACGAGTGGGAGCCGCACGACCGCTCGGATTACCAGGCCGTGCGCGACGGGTACGTCTCCATCACGCCGCTGCAGCCCGACCTCACGGCGCACGACGTTCTCGACGCCGTCGAGGCACAAACCGCTGGATTTCAAAAATCGGGTGCGCTAACGTAGCCGGCCACGATGACGCTGCGCCCGATCGGCGCGCTCGTGCTCGCGATGACGGCCGTCGTCGGCGCCGCGGACCCGCCGGTGCGCAAGCCGCTCGCCTCGGACGAGCGCGCGGCGCTCCTGGCGCTGCTCAAAGCGGTCGATCTCGCGCAGGACACCGACATCGTCTCGGCGGCCGATCTGCCCTGGACCGCGGACGTTCTCAAAGCCATCGACGTCGCGTACGTCCCGTTCCGCCTTGGCGTGGCGGAGTGGGCGGAGTCGTCGAAGTCGGCTGCGATGTACGTGCGCGTCGTGTCGCGGCACGACGGCTACCGCAGCAGCGACGAGTCCTCGTCGCTGCGCGAGTGGGCCATGCACGGCGGCAACGCGCCGCCGGAACCGCTGCAGACGATCGTGTTCAACCCCGGCGAGCTGCCGATCGGCGGCCCCGCCGTGCGCTCGTCGCGCCGCGCGACGGCGGCGCCGGCCGAGGCGTCGGCGATCCTGGCGATGCAGCAGAAGCAGTACGAGAAAGAGAAGGCGGCGGCCGAAGCGGCGCGGGCGCGCGCCGAGACGCGGCAGCGCGATCCGTACCGCTTTCCCTTCGAGGAGTACTATTTCTTCGACGCGCGGGGCGGACGCGTCGACCGCGCGCTGGCGGTGCCGCCGGGCGAATACGACGTGTTCGTCGCCCTCGTCGATCGCGCGCGCGTCAAGACGACGACGCCCGTGGTCGTGCGGCACACGATCACGGTGCCCGATTTCTGGAATCTCGAGCTGCGGCTGAGCGATCTCATGTTCGTCAGCGACGTCCGCGCGCTCGGCGCGCCGCTGAAGCTGCAGGATCAGATCGAGCATCCCTACACGTGGGGACGCGCCGAGGTCGTGCCCGCGGGGTCGACGACGTTCGCGCGCGAGGACGTGCTCGCGATCGTGTATCAGATCTGCAACTACGGCGCGCCGGACACCGACGTCACCGCGGACTATGTGTTCTATCGCCGCGCGGCCGGCCGGCGGACGCTCTTCAACCGGACGCAGCCGCAGCATCTGACCAACGACGATCTGCCGCTGCCGGTGGGCTGGGAGACGCAGGGCTTCGCGATGCAGCGCGTGCCGCTCGCGTCGTTTCCGCCGGGGGATTACGAGCTGGAGGTGGTGGTGCGGGATCGGCTGACGCGCGGGAGCGCGACGCAGGCGATCGCGTTCTCGGTGAAGTGATCGTCGTGGTAAGATGATTCTTCGCCTCGGTCGGGGCGTGGCTCAGCCTGGTAGAGCACTCGGTTCGGGACCGAGGGGTCGGAGGTTCAAATCCTCTCGCCCCGACCAAAAAAAGATCAAGAAATACGGCCCTCAATTGACCGTCACGGTCGGTTGAGGGTCTTTTTTGTTTGGGGGGTAGCGGCGTAGCGTCGCGTCCAACGTCAGCTATGAGCGACCGTCTTGAAGTGCATGGCTATTCGATGCGCAGCGCCCGCATCGGATCCACCCGCGCCGCCCGCGCTGCCGGAATCACCGCCGCGACCAGCGTCGCTGCGACGAGCAGCAGCGTGGCGAGCGCCAACAGCGCCGGGTCCCACGGGCGCACGCCGAAGAGCCTGCTGCCGAGGAGCGTGCCCGCGACCATCGCCGCCGGAATGCCCACCGCCAATCCGATGCCGACCTGCACGGACGCGCCGCGCAGGACCATGCCGACGACCGACGCACGGTCCGCGCCGAGCGCCATGCGCACGCCGATCTCGGCCGTCCGCCGCTCGACGCTGTACGCCGTGACGCCGTAGAGCCCCACGGCGGCGAGCAGGAGCCCGACTGCGCCGAACAGCCACGTGAGGCTCGCGATCATGTCCTGCTGCGCGAACTGGCGGTGAACGACGTCGGCATAGGGGTCGACGCCGTGCATCACGACGTCCGGAGCGATCGCGGCCAGGCGGTCGCGCACCGCGGCCCCAAGGCCTGGCGGGTCGCCCGGCGCCCACAGCACGACGTTGTACAGCGCGTGCGACCAGAGCTCGCGGCTCTCGAGCTCTCGATCCTCGAACGTCGCGCCCTGCGCCTCCGGCACGAAGTACATCGGCCGCACCGCGTCGAAGGTCGACGGAAAATAGCGGACATCGGCCGCGACGCCGACGATCTCGTACAAACCGGCGTTCTTTCCGGCCGCGGGACCGAAGTGCCTGCCGATCGGATTGTCGTTCGGAAAGAACCTCCTCGCGAACGCTTCGTTGATGACGGCCACGCGGGGTGCGGTCGCGTTGTCGGCGTCGACGATCGGCCGGCCCCTGACGATCCGGTCGCCGATCGTTTCGAAGAACTCCGGCATCACGCGCGTCCACGCAGACGAGACATCGTCTTCCGCGCCCGGCTCGGGCTGGCCCGCCATGCGCACGTCGTGCGACCAGTAACTGCCGCTCATCGGCGCGTAGAGCGCCGCGCTCGCGGCGCGCACGCCCGGGAAGGCGCGCAGCGCGCTCTGGATGTCGCGGAAGAGCGGAAGCAGTCGCTCCTGCGGCAGGTTGGACAGCTTCGAGTCGAGCGACACGAGGTACCGGCCTTCGGTCTCGAAGCCGAGGCGCTGGCGCTCGAGATTGTGCAGGCTCTGGCCCAGCATCGCGGCTGCGCTCAGCAGCACGACGGACACGGCGGCCTGCGCGATCGCGAAGGTGTTCTGCGCACCCGCCGCCGCCGACGTCGTGTGGGTCGATCCGCGCATGGCGTCCATCGGGTCGGCGCGCGAGGCGATCCACGCCGGCACGGCGCCGAAGAGCAGCGCGGTCGTCAGCGACACGGCGAGTGCGAACAGCAACACCGGCATCGACGGCGCAGCGCTCACCGGAACCCAGGCCTGCTGGAAAGCGAGATGCACGATCAGGCGCGCGCCGGCCCACGCCACCGCAATGCCGGCGACGCCGCCGAGCGCCGCCAGCACCGCGCTGTCGGTCAGCGCTTCGCGCACGAGCCGCGCGGGCGACGCGCCGATCGCCGCGCGCATCGCCGTCTGGCGCGCGCGTCTGAGATTGCGCGCGAGGAGCAGGTTCGCGATGTTGGCGCAGGCGAGGAGCAGCACGCATACGGCCGCGATCAGCAGCAGCCGTAAACCGTCCAGGTATTGCTCGCGCATCAGCGACACGCCGGCGCCGCCGGGGGTGACGTGCAAGGTCTGTTCGGTCCACCGCGCCCGTTCATGTGGAGTCATTTCGGCGCGGTGGCTCGCCAGCCACTGGCGCAGCTCGCTCTGCAGCTGCGCCTCCAGCGCCCGCGGGTTCGTCCCCGGTCGCACCCGTCCGATGAGATCGAGCCACGCCAGACCCGGATTCTCGAGGCGGGACGTCGCGCCGGCGACGAGCGGTTCGGTCGCCAGCGGCAGCCACATGTCAGGCATGTCCGAGGCGGCGACTTTCGCCCCGAAAAAGCCGGGCGGCGCCACGCCGACGATCGAAAACGCCCGCCCGTTGACGTCGTACGGCGCGCCGACGATCGAAGGGTCGGACCCGTACTTCTCCTGCCAGGCATGGAAGCTCATCACCGCGACGGGCAGCGCACCCCGGACGTCGTCGGCATCGGTGAACAGCCGCCCGCGCCACGCCGAGATCCCGAACGTCTGGAAGAAATTGCCGGACACGAACTCGCCGAGCCGCGACTGCACCGCCTCGCGCGAGCCGGCCCGGCGGACGGCGACGTAGCCGTTGCCCGTGCCCACCTGGAAGGCGGCGAGCTGCTCGAACGCGGGGGTGTCGCCGCGGAAGCGTCGGTACGCTTCCCACGAGAACAGCGTCCAGTCGTTCTCCGCCGCGTGATTGCTCTGCGTGTAGCCGGTCGAGTAGCAGCACGTGACGGCGTCGCCGATGCGCCACAACTGCTCCGGCCTGGCCACCGCCAGCGACCGCAGCATCACCTGCTCGATCAGGGTGAAGATCGCCGCCGTCGCGCCGATGCCGAGCGCCAGCGTCACGACCGCCGTCGCGGTGAATCCCGGTGACGTCTTGAGGCGCCGGAGCGCGTACTTCATACAGACGAGAGCGTCGGTCACGGCGGCGGCAGGTCACCTGGCACGGGGTCGGACGCGGGCGTCGCTATCCACCCGGCGCCGTCCGCCGGAGGTTCGGATTGTAGGTCGGCACGGGATTTTCGAGATTCAGAACCTCGACGGCAGGGGACTGTGTTAAGCTGAGGCTTCGGATCTTGCCACGTACCAAGCTTGCCTCCGGCGCAACGAGCCATCTTCTGACTCGCTCGTCCAGACGTTCAGCCTAGCTACGAGACGGAATCCACCCGCGGCCGGACCGGCGGTGGGAGTGTCGCGTCTGCGACAGAGGAGCGTGCGATGGGTCAGAAATTGTATGTTGGGAATCTTCCGTATCAGGTCGACGAATCGGAACTGCAGCAGTTGTTCGCGCAATCCGGCGGCGTGGAGTCCGTCACGATCATGCGCGATCAGGCGACCGGCCGCGCGCGCGGCTTCGGCTTCGTGGAAATGAGCACGCATGAAGACGCCCAGAAAGCGATCGACACGTTCAACGGCCACGAACTCGGCGGACGCAGTCTCACCGTCAACGAAGCGCGCCCCAAAGCGCCGCGCAGCGGCGGCGGCGGGTTCGGCGGCGGCGACTCCTCGCATCGCCGGCGCTCCGAACCGCGCTGGTAACACGCGGCCGGCGGAGCAGCGTGGCGTCCCCTCGAGCGGGCGCATCGTCAGGCTCTTCGTCGGCCAGAGCTACGGCTTCATCCGCGGCAAAGAAGGCGGCGAGATCTTCTTCCATCGAGGCGATGTGCAGGAAGGGACGTCGTTCAACGACTTCGAGGTCGGCGATGCGGTCCTCTTCGAACTGCTCGAGGATGCCGTGAGCGGCTCGCGCGCCCTGCGGGTGCGCCGCCGCTGAACGGCGCGGCGCTCGCGCATCGTGCTTCCGCGATGCCGGCCATTCCGGCCAGTGCCTTCACCACCGCCTTCGGTCGGCGCCGCAGCGCGGCTGCACGCCGCGTGATCCGTGTCGCGAGCCGCCGCGGAGCGCCGGCTAGCCCTGGGGTGCGGGCGCGGGAGCCGCGGCCGCCACGATCGACGTCTGGCCGCAGGCGTCGCAATCGAGAATCGCGGTATTCGCTTTCGTCGGGTGCTTCGTGGCGATGGTGGCAGCGCTTCCGCATACGGGGCACTTGATGGCGGGCGAGGGTGCGATCGGCGGGTGTTCCACAGCGGCCTCCGGTTGGTCCGATGCTTTGATGAGGCGCTGCGAGAGTACAGCGACAGCAGGAAAGTGCCCGCAGTTTACCGTACCGGTCGCGAGGTTCGCGTTCGACCGGCTCGACGGCACCGTGCGCGGGATTCGCGCGCTCGACGTCCGTCCACGCCGCCAAAGACGCTATACTCGCGGTTGCTGCACTGACGGCCGGCCGCTCGAGCCGGCAATCGACTGAAGATCGCGAGGGCGACGATGGCGACGATGAACGGAACGATCAAACGGCTGACCGACAAGGGATTTGGATTCATTGCGGCGGCCGACGGCACCGAGTACTTCTTCCACCAGTCCGCGTGCCGGGGCATGCGATACGACGAGCTGCGCGAAGGTCAGCCGGTGACCTTCGAAGTCGGCCGCGGACCGAAGGGACCGCGCGCCGAGAACGTCCAGCTCGGCTGAACGGCGTCGCCAGCCGCAGAACGGCGCGCTCGCCGCTCGCGCAATCCTGAGGGCCGGCCGATCACGCGCTCGTCGTGCGCGTCGGCTCGACCAGGACCCGCGCAGCGGCACGGCCTCCACGACGAATCGCCGCGCCGACGCGCGCGCGACGCTCATCCGAACGACATCGCGGTGGCATCAGGCGCGCGCGGCGGCGGCGCGCGCCGGAGCGCCGTCGCGCGTCTGCGGCGACAGCAACGTAACGCGCCGGTCAGTACCGTAATCCGCGGCCGGCGCTCGCCGACGCGCGCACGACGTCGCTGCGCCGGCTCTATAATTCTCGTGTGATCACCCGTTCACGCGCGCTGCCCTCGTTCGTCGTCGCGATCGTGCTCGTCGCAGCGGCGTCGAACGCGGCGCCGGCGTGGACGCCGCCGATCGGCATCCCGGCTCCCACCTTCGGCATCGCCGAATCGGCTCCCGCGGTTCCGAGCCCGTGGACCGCGCCGACCGACGGATTCTTCTACGTCGACGCGTCGCGGCCCGACGCCACCGACACGGCGAACCTGTACGGCACGCCGACCAAACCGCGCGCGACGATTCCCACGGTGCTGCCCGCCGGCGCGGTCGTCGAACTCCACGGCACCTACGACGCCGATCACTCGAGTCCGCGCGGCATTCTCGCGCTCGGCACGCGCGCGAACCCCGTGTTCATCCGCGGCGCGAGCGGCGACGCGCGGCCGTTGATCCGCAACGGCTGGGAAGTGCGCGGCTCCTACTTCGTGCTCGAGAACCTCGAGTTCGGCCCGCGCGACAAGTCGCAGACCGGGTCGCTCGTGATCGTCGCGCCGACGCAGTACGCCGCGGTGCGTCACAGCGATCTCCACGGCAACCTCGATGGCGGCGGCCTCGGCGTCGTGAGCTGGGACGACAAGCTGCTGACGCAGAACGTGGTCGTCTACGACGTCAACGTCCACGACAACGGCGACGTGCACGCGACGTTCGACCAGGACAACCACGGCATCGCCGTCAGCTTCAACGTCGATCACCTGTGGGTCGTCGACAGCCAGCTCGCGCGCAACAGCGGCGACGGCATTCAGATCAACGCCGGCAACGCCGCGCACCAGGCGACGACGCATCACGTCTACGTGGGGCGGAACGTCGCATTCGGCAACAAGCAGACGGGGTTCTGGGCGAAGCAGGCGGTCGACGTGATCTTCTCGCAGAACGAGTGTCACTCGCACCGGCCGAGCAACTCCTCGTTCGGCCAGTGCATGGGCTATCAGTACGCCACCGATTGGATCTGGTTCCTGTACAACCATATCTACGACTCGGATTTCGGAATCGCGGCCGCGTCCGACAACGGCCTCGGGAACGGCACCGAGGCGTTCTTCGTCGGCAACGTGATCCACAACATCCACACCAGCGACCCGCAGGGCTACAACCCGCAAACGAGCTGGTCGAACGCGGCGATCATGCTGGCGGGCGGCGTCAACCGCCACGTCGTCAACAACACGATCTACGACGTGGATGCCGGCATCAATGTGCCCGGCACGTACGGGACGCTCGACGTGGCCGATAACATCATCGCCAACGTCACGGATCCCGAGTCGAGCCACCTCTTCGTCGAGATGACGTCGCTCGCCGGCAACACGAAGCTGAGCCGCTGCGTGCTGGAGGGGGACCCGCGGATCAAGGTGGACGCGACGGTGTACCACTTCACCGCCGCGCAGCTCGCGACCGTGGCCTCGAGCGACGCCGACCCGCAGTTCGTCGACCCGGCAGGGGGCGATCTTCATCTGCGGCCGGGGTCGCCCGCCATCGACGCCGGCGACGTCAACGCGGTGTACGCCACGTTCCAGGATCGGTACGGAATCGCGATTCTGGTCGATAAGGACGGGGTCCCGCGTCCGCAAGGGTCCGCGGCCGATATCGGCGCGTACGAAGCGGCCGCGCGGCCCTCCGGCCGCTGAAATCCGCGCGCCGGGAAGGCCGCCGAGTCGCTGCACAGTTCGCCTCGCCTCCGACGATTTATTCCTCTCTTACGCCGCGGCTTGGTGGATACTTTGCTCCGCCGACACGTTCTCACGAGTTGACCGGGAGCAGGATGTGGAAGCCTTCGACCGCGTGTCTTACCCGGCGAGCGGGGCGGCTCGATTCGAGCGGGCATCCGCGCGAGCGCGCGTGCGGCCGATCGGCCTCGCGCTCCTGGTCGGGTGCGCCGCGGCGCTGTTCAGCATCCTGTCGGTGTCGCAGCACGCGTTCTACCTGACGCCGGCGTACCTCGATAACGGCATCCAGGTGCAGCGGCACCTCGCGGTCATCGACGGGCACGCGGGGAACCCATGGCAGTACCGGGTGCTGGCGCCGTTCCTCATCCAGCCGGTCATCGACGCCCTGACGCAGCGCGGCGTGGCGCACCCGTATCTCATTTCGTTCGTCTCGTTCCGGCTGCTGCAGGACTTCGCGGTCGTCCTCGTCGCCTTCCTGTACTACCGGAAGTACGGCTTGACGATGGTGCAGGCGCTGGTCGGGATGGCGCTCCTGGGCTGGGCGATGTCGTACGCGTTCTGGGACAGCGATCTGCAGTTCAGCACGTACTTCGACGTGCTGTTCTTCCTGCTCGCCGGGCTGTGCGCCCTCGGCGACGCGCCCGGGTGGATCGTGCCGATCGCCGCCCTTGCCGCGTTCAACCGGGAGACGAGCGGATTCATCCCGTTCGTCTTCGCGGCGGCGACGTTCCGCAACGACGGGTCCGCGGCGCGCGGACGGCTCGCCGCGCTCGCCGGCACGGCGTTCGTGATATATGTCGCGGTATTCGCGTGGCTTCGGTGGCACTACGGCCCGCAGGACCTCGTGCTCGCGCACGGCCATCGCGCCGGCTGGGACATGTTCCGCTTCAACGTCGGGCGCTTCGTCACCTGGGATCGCGTGTTTGCGACCTTCACGATCGTTCCGGTCGTCGCGCTCGTCGGCCGATCGCAGTGGCCGCCGTCGCTGACGCGCATGTTCTGGGTGCTCGTGCCGGCGTGGGTGCTCGTGCACGCGTTCGTCGGCGTGCTCGCCGAAACGCGCCTGCTGCTCGTCCCGTACGCGCTCGTCCTCGTGCCGGGCGCGCTGTTCGCGCTGCGGATGCCCGATGACGAGCGATCCCGTCGCGCGCCGCTCGTCGGCTGACGCCTCTACGCCCATGACGTTTCGCCCGCCGGCGCCGCGGCTGTTCATTCGGCCGCGCTGGCTGTCCGCACTCGCCGCGCTGCTCGCGTCGGCGGTCGTCGCGGGCGCGCCGCCGCCGCGTCCGCAGGTCGATCCGTGGGCGCCGCCGATCGGGATTCCCGCCCCGTCCTTCGGGATCTTCGAGACGGCGAAGCCGGCCCCGCACCCGTGGACGACCGACACGTCCGGGTTCTATTACGTCGATCCGGCGAAGCCCGGCGCGACCGACGATCGCAACGAGCTCGGCACGCCGCAACGGCCGCGGCGGACGATCCCGACGCTGCTGCCGGCCGGCGCGGTGGTGGAGGTGTACGGGCCGTACGATGCCAGCCATTCCAGTCCGCGCACGATCACGGCGCGGGGCACGAAGGCGGCGCCCGTCTTCATCCGCGGCGGCGGTGCGGGACGCACGGCGGTCCGCAACAACTGGGAAGTGCGCGGCTCGTACGTGATTCTCGAGAACCTCGAGTTCTCGCCGCTCAACGACACCCAGACCGGCGGGCTCGCGCTGATCTCACCGGGCGACCACCTGGCGATCCGCCACAGCGAACTGCGCGGCAACGTGAACGGCGGCGGCCTGGGCATCGAGAGCTGGGCGCCGGGCACGTCCATCTCCGACGTCGTCGTCTACCACGACTTCGTTCACGACAACGGGAACGTCAACGCGACTTTCGATCAGGACACGCACGGCATCCATGTCGGCGGACGTGCGAGCCGCGTGTGGGTGGTCGACAGCGAGATGGCGCGCAACAGCGGCGACGGCATCCAGATCAACGCGGGCAACCGCGCGGCGCAGCCGGCGACGCACCATATCTACGTCGGACGGAACATCTCGCACGACAACAAGCAGACCGGCTTCTGGGCCAAGCAGGCGACCGACGTCGTCTTCTCGCAGAACCTGTGCTACGGGCACCGCACCGGGAACTCGTCGTACGGGCAGTGCATGGGCTACCAGTACGCGACCGAGTGGGTGTGGTTCCTCTTCAATCACATCGAGGACAGCGATTCGGGCATCGCGGTGTCGTCCGACAGCGATCTCGGCCTCGGCACGCGCGCGTTCTTCGTCGGCAACGTGATCCACAACATCCACCCCGGGCCCGCGCAGCCCTTCAACCCGAACACCGCGTGGTCCTCGGCGGCCATCATGCTCGCCGGCGGCGTCGACCGATGGGTGGTCAACAACACCATCTACGACGTGGACGCCGGCATCAACGTGCCGGCGCCGAACGGGACGCTGGAGGTCGCCGACACGATCATCGCGAAGGTCACCAGGCCGCAGGCGGCGCACGTCTTCATCGAGATGGGCAGCCTCGCCGGGCACGCGAAGATCCATCACGATCTCTTCGAACCCGAGGCGGAGGTCAAGATTGCGGGGCCGCTCACGCGGCTCGGGGCGAAGCTGCTCGCCACGATCTCCTCGAGGCGGGGCCCGGCGGGCCTGGCCGATCCGGATCACGAGGACTTCCACCTGCAGCCGTCGTCGCCGGCCGTCGGCGCCGGAGAGGTCAACGGGGTGTACGGCGTCTTTCAGGGCCGATACGGATTGAACATCGCGACCGATCCGGACGGGACGTCCAGGATTCCGCAGCGCGGCGCCACCGACATCGGCGCCTACGTTGCCGGTCAGCCGCCGCCCTGCACGAAGACGTCGGCGCCGTCGGCGCCGGGCGGGCTCACCGTCGCGCTGCCGGGACGCGGATTGCTGCTCGCGTGGAAGAAGCCGGCGTGCGGCGTCGCGGCGTCTTACGTCCTCGAAGCGGCTGCCGGAGCCGGCCAGCCGAGCGTCACGCGGCGTCCGACCGGCAGCGCGGCGACCACCTTCACGGCGCCGGTGGCGCCGCCGGGGCACTATTTCATCAGAGTGCGGGCGCAGAACATCTGGGGGCTGAGCGCTGCCTCGAACGACGTCGAGGTCAACGTGCCGGGTCGATGATCGGGAAGGGGGACAGCGCGAGCCGTGCGGACGGGACGTGAGACCTGCGCGAGGCCGCAAACGCGCGCCTCGCGCAGTCGAATCCGGTTTACGCCGGGTGCACGTGATGATGACGCGGTGCCCGGCAGATCATCGGCCGCGGCGCCGCGTGCTCGGTGACGAGCGTCGCGATGTCGCGCCCGGTGCAGGGCTTCTCGACGAACGTGGCGTCGAGCGCTTCGGCGTCCGCGTGCATCGCCGCATCCTCGCGGCGTCCGGTGATGACGATCTGGACGTCCGGATCGGCGTTCCGCGCGAGCATCGCCAGGTGCAGGCCGTTGAATTCGCCGAGGCGCACGTCGGCGACGAGCGCATCGGGCCTGTCCAGCAGAAGCCGCCGGGCATCGGTGAAACTCGTCGTAGCGTCCACGTCGCAGCCGGCAGCTTCGAGCGACCGCGCAGTCACGGCCAGTGCGGATGCGTCGTGATCAACTACCAATACCAACATGTCGACAGCCTCCTCGCAGGCGGGCCAAGAATGCAGCATCAATGCCACTATTAGCAGTCGAACATGCCGCCCTGTAGGCGACCGAGCTGTCCGTTCGAGTCGGGAGCATTCGCTGAGCTATGCGGCTTTTTTCCCACTTCACGGCCCGACCACCTCGAGCACCGTGTAATCACCGTGTAAGCTAATCGACACCCTTACACACCCCTGGTGCAGCGACCCTGTGCTCGCGGCGTGCGGAAACGGACTCGGCGACAGCTCGGAAAGTTGCATGACAAAAGTGAATATCCGCTGCAGCAACTGGACTTTCGCGGTCCCATCGTCTAGTCGAATCGCTCGAATCAGTTAGGCCAAACAGCTCAGCGGGCATCGCGGTTGCAGCCGCGGTTGACAAATGCAGCCGCGACGACTGATTTCCGCAGCCCTGGGCACGGTGTTCGTGGCGTTCGCGTCGACATCCGAAGCTCAATGGACTCCGCCGATCGGTATACCGGCACCGAGCTTCGGCATCTACGACACGGCTCCCGCCACCCCCAACCCCTGGCTCGTGGCCACGCCCGGTTTCTACTACGTCGACGCGACGCAGCCGGCGGCGACCGATACCAGCAACACGTACGGCACGCCCGCCAAGCCGCGCCGCACGATCCCGACGGTCCTCGCGGCCGGATCGGTCGTCGAACTGCATGGCACCTACGACACCGCCCACTCCAGTCCCAACGGCATCCTGTCGAACGGCACGGCCGCCAAGCCGGTGTTCATCCGCGGCGCCAGTTCGACGAACAAACCGCTGATCCGGAACGAGTGGGAGGTCCGCGGCTCGTACTTCATCCTCGAGAACCTCGAGATCGGTCCGCTCAACTCGACGCTGACCGGCGATCTCGTGTTCGTCGCGCCGGTCAACCACGCCGCGCTGCGCTACAGCGACGTGCACGGCAACCTGAACGGCGGCGGCGTCGGCGTCGTCAGCTGGGACAGCAACCTGACGCAGAACGTCGTCCTCTTCAGCGACTACATCCACGACAACGGCGACGTGAACGCCAACTTCGATCAGGACTGCCACGGCATCGCCGTCAGCAGCAACGTCGATCACCTGTGGGTGCTCGACAGCACGCTCGCCCGCAACAGCGGCGACGGCATCCAGATCAACGGCGGGTCCGCGGCGACGCAGCCGACGACGCACCACATCTACGTCGGCCGCAACACCTCCTACTCGAACAAGCAGACGGGATTCTGGTCGAAGCAGGCGGTGGACGTCATCTTCTCGCAGAACGACTGCCATTCGCACCGCATCAGCAATTCGTCGTTCGGCCAGTGCATGGGCTACCAGTACGCGACCGAGCAGATCTGGTTCCTGTTCAATCACATCTACGATTCGGACTCGGGCATCGCCGTGGCCGACGACAGCGACCTGGGCATCGGCACCCAGTCGTATTTCATCGGCAACGTGATCCACAACATCCACACCAGCGATCCGGCGAACTACAACCCGAACACGGCGTGGTCGACGGCCGGCATCATGATCGCGGGCGGCGTCAACCGGCACGTGATCAACAACACGATCTACGACGTGGACGCCGGCATCAATTCGCCGTCGGTGTCCGGCACGCTGGAAATTGCCGACAACATCATCGCGAACGTCACGCAGCCGGCGGGCAACCACGTGTTCGTGGAAATGTCCTCGCTCGTGTCGGCGCTGTCGCTCCATCACAACGTCTTCTTCGGCGACGCGCGGATCAACCTCGCCGACGCGATCTACCACCTCACCGCGTCGCAGCTGACGATGATGAGCTCGTCGAGCGGCGATCCGCGCTTCGCGAACCCCGCCGCCGCCGATTTCCACGTGCTGGCGGGGTCGTCCGCGATCGACAAGGCGGAGATCAACTCGGTGTACGCCGCGTTCCAGCAGCGCTACGGGATCAGCATCCAGGTGGATCGCGACGGCGTCGCGCGCCCGCAGGGCCGCGCCATGGACATGGGCGCGTACGAAGCCGCGGGCACCGGCCGCAAGACGCTCTCGGACTTCAACGGCGACGGCCGATCGGACCCCGGCATCTTCCGGCCCTCGGTGACGCCGAACGCGCTGTGGTATTCGACGCCGAGCGGCGGCGGCACGCCGTTCCAGATCTTCTTCGGCCAGTCCGGCGACATCCCCGTGGTGGGCGACTACGACGGCGACGGCAAGTCGGACGCGGTGATCTGGCGGCCGTCGAACGGGTTGTGGTACGGCCCGCGCACCGGCGCCGGTTCGATCGTCATCCAGTTGACGCTCGGCCAGAACGGCGACATCCCGGTGGCGTGCGACTACGACGGCGACGGCGCGACCGATCCCGCGATCTACCGGCCGTCGACGGGACAATGGTTCGGCACGAGCACGAACGGCACGCGCGTCGTGCTGAACACCAACCTCGGCGTCGTCGCCGGCGACATTCCCGTGCCGGCGGATTACGACGGCGACGGGAAGTGCGACCCGGCGATCATGCGCCCGGGCGCCGGTCCGGGCGGCACGAACCTGTGGTACGGATTGCTGAGCGGCGGCGGCCGCTTCCAGATCTACTTCGGCGCCGTCGGCGACATCCCGGCGCCGGGCGACTACGACGGCGACGGCAAGGCCGACGCGGTGATCTTCCGCCCGAGCAACGGCCTGTGGTACGGGCCGCGGACCGGCGGGTCGCAGATCGTCGTGCAGGTGATGCTGGGCCAGAACGGCGACATACCGGTTCCAGGCGACTACGACGGCAACGGCACGACCGACGTGGCGATTTACCGCCCGAGCACCGGCATGTTCTACGGCGTCAACTCCGCCGGATCCGCCGTGGTCCTCAACGCGAACCTCGGCGTCGCCGCGCGCGACATCTCGACGGCGGCACGCCCGAACCCGCAGTCCGCGTATCCGTTCGGCTTCAGCACCACGACGGCGCAGTCGACGATCGGCGCGACGCCCGCGACGGCGGCCTCGACGACGACCGCCGACGCCGCGCCGCTGGCGCCGGGCCGCGCCGCCGCCCTCGGCGGATCCGCCGCGTCGGATGCGCCGCGTCTCGCGCCGGTCACGCCGATGTGGGGCAGCGGCACGAGCCACCTCTTCACGTTCAGCGCCGTCGATCCGCACGGGGCCGGGGACATCAGCACCGTGTATGCGGCGATCGGCTCGCGCGTGGCTGCCGCCGGCGGCTGTCTGATTGCCTACGACCGGCAGGCGCACGCGCTGCGCCTCGCTGACGAAGCGGGCGACGGCTGGTCGCGGCCGGTGGGCATCGGCAGCGCCGACGAGGCGAGCAACGCGCAGTGCGCGGTGCACGGCGTCGGGAGCTCGGTGGCCGTGTCGGGCGACACGGTCAGCGTGGTCGTGCCGATCACGTTCGATCCGGCGTTCGCGGGCGCGAAGACCATCTTCGCCGCCGCGACGACCGCAGCCGGCGCCACCGGCGGATGGCAGCCGGTCGGATCGTGGACGGTCGCGGCCGACGCACGGCAAGCCGCCGGCAGCGCGCCGCTCTGGGGCAGCGGCGCCGACGGTTCGATGACGATCCGCGTCTCGACGCCCGGCGATGGAGCGGCGCTGCGGTCGATGCAGGTGCTCGTCAACACGACGTGGACCGCCGCCGGCGCGTGCCTCGTGTCGTACGACGCGGCGACGCGCACGATGCGCCTCGCGGCAGACGACGGAAAGGGCTGGTCGAATCCGATTGCGGTCGGCGCGCGCGGCACCATCAGCAACAGCCAGTGCGCAGTCCGAGGCAGCGACAGCGCCGTGTCGGTGTCCGGCACCACGCTGACGGCGGTGCTCGGCGTCGCGTTCACGGATCGGTTTGCCGGCCCGAAGACGATTTACGGCCAGGCGATCGACGCGGCGGGGGATACGAGGGGCTGGCAGCCGCTCGGCACCTGGATCGTCACCGCGTCCGACGCGCCCGCGGTGGCGTCGGCCGTGTCCGCCGGGTCGGGCCTCTCGCGCATCGTCACGCTGTCGGCGTCGGCTGCCGCACACGCGCCCCGGCTCGCTTCGGTCGAAGCGCTGATCGGCGGCGATCTCGTCGGCGGCGGCAGCTGCTGGGTGGCGTACGACGCGGCCGCCAACACCGTGCGGCTGGCGAACGATGGCGGCGACGCGTGGTCCGAACCGATGTCGCTCGGCGGCGCCGGACGGATCGCCAACTCGCAGTGCTCGATCGATGCCGCGGGCAGCGCGGCGACGGTCGGCAACAACGACATCCGGGTGACGCTCGCCGTGACGCTGGACGCCGGCTTCGCGGGAGCGCACAACATCTACGGCCTCGCCGTCGACGCGGCGCAGGGCAGCAGCAACTGGCGGCTCCTCGGCGCCTGGAATCCTCAGCACTGAGGGCGGTCCAGGCGCCCGCACGACAGCTCTACAGGTCGGGTCCGGTTCGACCGATACACCGATAATCGGGATCGGGTTCGTTCGCGGTGGACCGGGCTGCCGTGTGTACCGAGGAGTTGTTCCGTGCGCCGACTTCCAATCGTCCCGCTCTTCGTCGTCGCGTGCGTCATCGCGCCGTGGACCGCGGTACGCGCGGCGGCGGCCACCATCACCGTCAACTCGACGCTCATGTCGACGACGCCCGTGCAGGGCGACGGCAACTGCACGCTGATCGAGGCAATAACAAACGCGACGCACGCAAGTCATGAGTTCATCGACTGCGCTGCTGGCTCGACCACAAACGTCATCGAGCTCGGCACCAACCAGACGTACTCAATCACGGCCGCATATACGAATCCCGGTACCGCCGCGGCAATCGCCCTGCCGGTCATCACCAATACGCTGACGATCAACGCGCACGGCAGCACGATCACGAGGACCGGCGCCGGCGCGTTCCGCGTGTTCTACGTCGTTCCCCAGGCGTCGCTGACGCTGAACGATCTGACGCTGCAGGGCATCACGCTGCCCGACGGCGCCGACGGCGCGGTCTACAACGACAACGGCACGCTGACGATCAACCGCTGCTTCTTCACGGGCACGCGCGTCGCCGCGGGCGGATCCGGGGGCGGCGCGATCACGAGCCGCGCGTGCAGCAACCCGACGGTTCCCAGCTGCACGGTCGCGAACAAGGCGGCGAGCCTGACCGTCACCGACAGCTCGTTCATTGACAACCAGACCCTCTCCACGAGCAGCGCGTTCGGCGCCGGCGCCGGCATCAATACCTACGCGGTCGGGACGGGCGCCGTCAACACGGCGACGATCGCCAGAAGCCGTTTTCACAACAACACGGCGACCAATCAGGGCGCGGGCGTGTCGAATTCCGCGTACGACGACAGCGCGACGTCGACCTTGACCATCGATCGCAGTTCGATCACAGCCAACACGACGACCGGCGGCACGACGCCGGCCTTCGGCGGCGGCGTGACGAACTTCGTCGGCCACGTGTACACGAGCACCGCTCCGAACACCGTCGCAACGCTCAACATCACGAACAGCACCATTGCCAGCAACACCGCCTCCAATTCCGGCGCCGGAGAAGGTTACGGCGGCGGCATCTTCAACGAGGTCGACTGCACGTTCATGGTCTCGTGCGGTGGCGGCTCGCAGGCGAACCTGACGCTGACGAACGTCACGATCTACGGCAACGCCGCCGGCCAGGACGGGTCGACCGGAGCGCACGGTGCGGGGATCTGGAGTAACGAGAACGAAGCGACCGCCACGCCGCGCGGCAGCGTGACGTTGACCGTCCGCGACACGATCGTCGCAGGCAACTTGACGGACGGGGCGATCGGCAATTGCCATCTTCTCAACAACTCGTTCGTCCCGCTCGGCTACAACATCGCCAGCGACAACACGTGCGACGCGTCGTTCCACCAGTTCAGCGAGGGGCAGATCAACCTGTCGGCGCTGAACTTCTCCGCGTTCACCTACTACCAGTCGCCGCAGGCGGGCAGCGTCGCGATCGATCGGACCTCGTGCAACCTCACGATCGATCAGATCGGGACCGCGCGGCCGCACGGGAGCACGTGCGACGTGGGGGCGATCGAGTCGTTGGCCGCCGGCGCCGTGCACAAGGCGACGTCCGACTTCAACGGCGACGGCCGATCGGATCCCGGCATCTTCCGCCCGTCGGTGACGCCGAACGCGCTGTGGTATTCGGTGCCGAGCGGCGGCGGATCGCCGTTCCAGATCTTCTTCGGCGCGTCCGGCGACATCCCCGTGGCCGCCGACTACGACGGCGACGGCAAGGCCGACGCGGTGATCTGGCGGCCGTCGACCGGTCTGTGGTACGGCCCGCGCACCGGCGCCGCGCAGATCGCGATCCAGCTCGTGCTCGGGCAGACGGGCGACATCCCGGTGCCGTGCGACTACAACGGCGACGGGGCCGTGGACCCCGCGTACTATCGGCCGTCGACCGGCCAGTGGTTCGGCACGACCGCCAACGGCTCGACCATCGTCCTGAACACGAACCTGGGCCTGGTCGCGGGCGATATTCCCGTGCCGGCGGATTACAACGGCGACGGCAAGTGCGACCCGGGCATCATGCGCCCCGGCGTCGGCCCGGGCGGCACGAACCTGTGGTACTCGGTGCCGAGCGGCGGCGGATCGCCGTTCCAGATCTACTTCGGCGCGGCGGGCGACATTCCGGTGCCCGGCGACTACGACGGCGATGGCAAGGCCGACGCGGTGATCTTCCGGCCGAGCACGGGCCTCTGGTACGGCCCGCGCACCGGCGCCGCGCAGATCGTGACGCAAATCTTCCTGGGGCAGAACGGCGACATCCCGATTGCCGGCGACTACGACGGCGACGGCGCCGTCGATCCGGCAATCTACCGCCCGAGCTCCGGGTTGTTCTACGGCACCAACGCGTCCGGCAGCGTCGTCGTGCTGCAGACGAACTTCGGCGTCGCGGCGGGCGATATCGCCACGCCTGCGCGTCCGCACGATCCGGCGTCCTATCCGTTCGCGTTCACCGGCGCGGTCGCCGCGCCGGCCCGCACGGCAGCGTCGACCGCGCGCCTCACGAAACCGGCAGGGACGACGGACGCGCGCGCAGGCCAGGTCGTCAGAGGGGGCAACACCGCGGCGGCGACGGGGTATAGCGTCGCGGCCGCCGATGCGCCGACGCTTGCGCTGACGGCGGCGCCGTCCGGCGCGGGCGCGCAGACGCTCGCGTTCACCGCCACGACGGCGAGCGACGCCGCGCCGATCGAGCTGGTCGAGATTTCGATCGACTCGGATTCCGCCGGCGCGGTGAGCTGCCGGGCGGCCTACGAGCCAGCGACCAACCGCATCCGGCTCGCCGACGCGAGCGGCGGGTGGACGGACGCGGTGACGCTCGGCAGCGGCGGCGAGATCCGCGGCGCGCACTGCGCGGTCGACGCGGACGCGAGCGCCGCGACGATTGCCGGCCACGAGGTCACCGGAGCGATCGCGATCACGCTGGACGACGACTTCGGCGTCCCGGTGGTCTACGGCCAGACGCTCGACGCGGCGGGCCGCAGCAGCTCGTGGCAGGCGCTCGGCGCGTCGGGGCCGCGGTGAGCCGGCGGCGGCATCGAGGCGGCCGCGCGCGTCAGCGCTCGAAGGGATCGAAGACGCACCACTCGGCGACGCGGCGTCCGCCGCTGCACGGCGCGCGGACGATGCGCGCGGCGTTTGCGGCGTTGCGCTCCACGCGCACCTGATAGCCGGGAATCCTCACCGTCTCCGTCGACGCGACGACGACGCGTTCCCGCGCGAGAAACGTCACACGGTACGCGTCCCAGTATCCCGCCCAGGCGTACTTGATCCGACGCGTCGTCAGGTCGTCGGCCAGCGTGCGATGAATGCTGTCGGGCGGCGAGACGACGTACTCGCGAATCGTGCGCGCGTGGTCGGCCGTCATCGCGAGCGCCCACGCGATGGTGAGCGCGGCGACCGTCCGTCGCATCGGCGCGTTCCGCTCCTGCTGAAAATGGGCGCCGAGCAGCGCCGGCGCGAGCAGGAGCGCGAGCAGCACGTAGTTCAGCTCGGTGCGCGGTTCGATGGCCGTGCCGCCGTGCAGGCCGTACGCGAGCAGCGCTTCCACGCCGACGCATGCGAGGAACAACTGTGGCTGGATGCCGGCCACGCGCCGCCTCCATGCGATCCACAGCAGCCTGGCCGCCGCGAGCGCGATGGCCGCGGCGAGCGCGGCGCCCGCTAGGCTCGACCCGATCGTGCCGTCGCCCCAGATGCCCGCGGCGACGAGCGGCTGCGGCCTTGCGCCGAACAGGTCGGGCAGTCCCTGCGTCAGCAGCAGCCGCAGGCGCGCGGCGTACACGTCAGGATGAAACGACAGCAGGCGGCCGACCTGCACGGCTTCGAGCGCGAGCGATCCGGTCGCGGCGCCGGGGGCGTCCGGTCCGGCGATGTTGACGTGCCGCTTCAGCTGATCGATCGCGATCCAGACGATCGCGAACGCCGACGCCGCCTGCGCGACGGCGACCCAGCGGATCTCGCGGCGCTCGAGCCATCGCCACGCGAGAATCGGCGGCACCGCGAACATCGTGAACTCGCGGTGCAGCGAGCCGAGGCACAGCACGACGCCGAACGGCACGGGCCGGCCGCGCAGGAGCCAGAGCGCGATCACGTACACCAGCGGCTCGACGCTCGCGCCGAGCGCCGTCATCAGCTGCGCCGACGCAACCGCGCCGGCCGCGGCGAACGGCAGCGCGGCGATCAGCGCCAGCCACGGATCGACGCCGCCGGCCGTGAGCAGTCGAATCAGCAGGACGGCCACCGCGACGTTGCACAGCAGCAGCGGCATCCGCAGCATGGTCACCGTCGGGCCGCCGAGCCAGAAGAACGGGACGGCGGCCCAGGCTTCGACGCCCAGCATGTAGTTCTGGCCGTAGAAGAACAGCGGCAGCGCCCTGAACTCGCTCAGGTGCTTCGCCATCAGCCCCACGATGGCCTGGTCGGAATCGAAGTTCTGCTCGTAGCAGAGAAACACCAGCGAGCGGAACACGACGAGCGCGACGGCGGCCGACACCGCGAACCAGGCGCGTCGATTCGACGGGGTCGGCTTCACCGAAACGGCATGGATTCTACCCTCGCCCGGTTGCCCTCGCGCTACTTCACCGTCACCGTGACCGAGCGCGTCACGGTTCCGGTGTTCGTCGACGCCGACAGCGTGTAGGTCGTCGTCGTCTTTGGCGTGACCGCGATCGAACCGCTGAGTGGCACCGACCCGACGCCCTGATCGATCGCCGCCGTTCCGCCCGAGACGGTCCACGACAGCGTCGCGGATGCGCCGCTCGCAATCGTCGTCGCGCTCGTCGAGAGCGTCGCGCTGATGCCGGCGGAGGCCGGGCTCGCGACCGCGGGGGCCAGCGCGGCGCGCGGCGTGCCGCCGCCGCCGATCGTCGCCGGCCCGTTGTTCGTGATCACCCTCAGGTTCGAGAACAGCGCCGCGATGTCCTTCAGCCAGGGCGACGAGCTGCCCGTGTCGAAGTCGAACCCGAAGGCCGTCTTGAATTCGGACTTCACGCCGCTTTCGACCGAGATGTTGTAGGACGGGTCGTCGGAGTTGTCGACGATGTAGGCGCCGTAGTCCTGCAGGGCGTGAAAGAGCTTCTTGCCGGGCGCGGTCGTCAGGCCGAGCGACTGCTCGGTTGCGCTCGGCGGGATCGCGAGCAGCGCGCCCTGCACCATCGTCGACACGCTGCCGGTGTAGCAGGACGAGGCGCAGCTGTCCGCGGTGGTCGCCGGCCACTCGAAGCCGGGCTTCTGCGACGAATAGTGCAGGTAGCGGCCGTCGACTTCGATCTTCAGCGCGTGGCGGATCGCCGACGACCCGGTCAGCTCGCCGAGGCGCACCGTGCCGCCGATCGACGAGAGATTCGATCCGGCGTGTCCGCCGGTGATGCCGCTGCCGTAGAGGTCCTCGACTTTCGCGCCGTTCTGCTCGGCGGGGACGCCGTAGATCGGTCCGCCCGACTTGCACCGCGCGAGCGCGTTGACCTGTTCGAGCGTGTGGCCGTTGGGCAGCAGGAACGCCGCCGAGTTGTTCGGCGTGTCGCTGCCCGACGTGTCGGGGACGATGAGGCCGGTCGGAACGTTCAGCGAGATGCCCGACGACTTGGTGCTGCTGCACCGCGGCCCGCTCCAGACGTCGTCGTCGTTGAAGAGCGTCACGAGCGGGTCCGAGGAGCGCAGCGCGTAGAAGTAGTCGACGTCGCCGTAGACCGCCACCGCCGGGGTGAGCCCGGTGGCGCCGTAGACCGCGCGCGATCCGATCGGCATGTTCCAGATGCTGTCGCTCGAGAACGGCCACGTCAGCGGGTTTCGCGCCGTTGTCTGGCCGGCAACCGTCACCTTGACCTCGTTCGACGGCGCGCTCACGCCCGAGCTGTCCTGCGCGCGGACGCGCGCGTAGAAGGTTCCCGGCGGAAGCGAGGTGGCCGTCAACGTCGTCGCGGTGCTGCCGGTCGAATTCTTTCCGAGATCCGAGAGCCCGGGCGCCGACCCGGCCTCGAGCACGTACGCGGTCGGCCGCGGGCCGGACGCCGGCGCCGCCCACGACAGCGTCAGCGACGTGCCGTTCACCGTCGCCGTCAACCCCGTCGGACTGCTCGGGACGAGAACGGCCACCGCGATCTGGTTCGACGGCGCGCTGGTGCCGGCGCTGTTCTGCGCGGCGACCTGGAGATAGTACGTGCCGGCGGTGACGTTGTTGAGCGTCAGCGACGTCGCCAGGCTGCCGGTCGATGCGCTGCCGATGTCGGTGAGGCCGGGGCCCGTTCCCACCTGCAGGACGTAGTTGGTCGGCGCGCCGCCGGTCGTCGGCGCCTTCCACGTCAGGCCGATCGTGGAGCCGCTCGTCGTCGCGGCGAGGCTGGTCGGGGTGCCGGGGACGCCGGTCGTCGTCGACGTGAAGTACTCCGTCATCGCCGCGGCCGTCGACGCGTGGCCGAGCGGCGCGAGACCCCACGCGTCCTCGATCGTGCGGAGCAGGCTGTAGTGATTCTCGGCGACGGTCGATCGGAACCCTTTCTTCGCGAGCGGCGACACGACGATCATCGGGATCACGCCGCCGCCGCCGCTGTCGGTCGTTCCTTCGTCCCACGTGATGAAGAGCGCGGAGGTCGCAAAGTCCTTCGTGCTCATGATGTACGGCACGACCCCCTTCAACCAGGCGTCACCGGTCGCGATCGAGCAGTCGTGCATGTCGGAGCAGAGGTTCGGCGTGATCCACACGTAATCGGGCACCGTGCCCGCGGTGACGTCGGTGGCGAGCGCCGTCAGCGGCACGACGTGCGACTGGCATCGCGACGTGTTGGAGACGAGGCCGGCGTAGTGAATGAAAGGATTGTGATGCGTCGTGTAGGTGTCGCCGTCCTGCGTGTCGCACGGCGACGACATGCTCTCCATGTACGCCTTCCAGCGGCGGCCCGCGGCTTCGATTTGATCCGCGATGCTCGACGTGGCCACCGTGCAGCCGACGCAGTCGTCGGTGAAGGCGGTGTTCCCGCCGGTCATGGCCATGTAGTTGGGCAGGCTCGGATGCGAGACGCCGGTGTAGGCCGTCCCGAGCGCGTACTGCTGCGCCAGCGAGTTGATGTACGGTGCCGCCGGGTTTCCGATGATGGACGTGGACTCTTCGTTCTCCATCACGATGATGTAGACGTGCGTGAACTTGGGCGGCGCCGCGAGGACGGGCGCGGCCGCGGAAACGACGACACAAGCGGACAGGGCCAGGGTAAGAACCCGGTTGATCATGACTACCTTCTGTGTGCGCGAGCCGCCGTCGCGTGGCGGCATGAGACTCGGGATTGCGTCCGGGATGGGTCGTCCGGGCGCGTGCACGGTTGGCGAGGGAGCGACGTCACGCTCCAGCTCTGCCGGCTGACGGATAGGGCAAGTCGACGGCCAGACGGCGTAACTTCTGAACGGTCAGTTCGTTAGGTGAGTGCCACCGACACCGAACGGCGATCGCGACGTCGGTGGCAACTCGGCCGTTCTCCGGCTTTTACACCGTCGGCGCAGAAGCGGCCGCAATTGGACGGATGACTGGGAATGGTCGCGTCGTGAAAACGAACAGAAACGCGGCCCGGGACGACTTTCTGGTGCTCGGCCGTGCGCCGCCGCATGGATCCGCTACGCCGCCGGGCGGCGCCGGCCTTACATCATCATGTTGCCGGCGGCCCGATCCCAGGCGCGCCAGAACGCGCGCATGTCGAACGCGTTGCCGAGCGAGATCCGGACGTAGTTGTCGAAGCGCGGAAACGGCGCCGGCACGAGGACGCCCAGCGATCCGAGGCGCTCGACGACGTCGAGCGCGCGTTCGCCGGTGTTCATCATCGCGAAGTTGGCGTGCGAATCGATGCCCTTGAGCATCCGCGCGTTCGCCTGGTTGTAGAACTCCTGCCGGTCGTCGGCGTTGCGCTGGATGCTCGCGCGCAGGTGCTCGCCATCGTCCAGGGCGGCGATCGCGGCGTGCGCGGCGACGGCATTGACGCCGTCGGCGAGCCGCTGCGCGGCAAGCGCGCGCGCCGTCTCCGGCGCGGCGACCGCGTATCCGATGCGCAGGCCCGCCAGCCCGTACGCTTTCGAAAACGTTCGGACGACGATCACGCGCGGATCGTCGATGCGGTCGTCGATGAACGAGCGGTATCCCGACGACTCGCGCACATAGTGGTGATACGCCTCGTCGACGAGCACGTACGTCGCCGGCGGCAGCGCGCGGACGAACGCTTCGACGTCGGGCCGCCGCGTCAGCGTGCCGGTGGGATTGTTCGGATTGCAGATGTAGATCAGCCCGCCGGCGTCGCCGACGGCGCCGCGCATCGCGTCGAGGTCGTGCGCGTATTCGCGGGTCAACGGCAGCGCCACCACGTCGCCGCCGCCGCGCCGCGCCGCTTCGGCCGGCCACGGGAAGGTCGGCGTTGCGGTGACGAGGCGCTTGCGTGGCCCGACGCATGCGTCGACGGCCATCTGCATCACTTCGCTCGACCCGCAGCCGAGCACGATTTCGTCGGGCGTCACGCGGTGGAATGCGGCGAGCCGGGCGCGCAGGTCGTCAGCCGCGCGGTCGGGGTAGCGGACCGCCGAGGCGGCCGCCCGGTGGATCGACGCCAACGCTTTCGGCGAGGCGCCGTACGCGCTTTCGTTGCGATGCAGCCTGATGATGTGCGACGCGGTGTCGGCCGCGGGGTCGACGGCCTCGGCGTGCCCGGCCCGCGCGGATCGCGGCGCGACGGCGACGGCCGCCGCGCCAGCCAGGCGCTCGAACAGATGCCTGCGCGAGATGGACACGTCCGCTAGCTTCCCGTGTTGATCGTCTGAATGTCCCAGCACGCGGGGCCGCGCGTCGGCGTCAGCGTGGTGATCACGTAGATCGTCCCCATCTTCGGGAACGGGGCGATCGGCACATTGAACTCGGCCAGCGGCGACACGGCCGGAAGCGACGTGGACCACAGGTTGTACGGCACGTTCTGCAGCACCAGCCACGTGCTCCATGCGGCCGGCGCGGCGGTGCCCACGCGGAACGCCAGGTTCAGCGTTCCGAGGCCGTAGGTGAGCGCGACCGAGTCGACGCAGTTCGACACCGTGAGACTCGTGGGTGCCGTGTGAGTGTTCGTCGCGCTCGACGCGGCGACGGTTACCGGGTAGATGCCCACGGCGGTGCTCGAGGCTGCCGTCAGCGTCATCACCGCCGAGCCCGAGGTCGTGATCGACGGCGGATTGAAGCTGGCCGTCACGCCGGCCGGCAGGTTGTTCGCGGCGAAACTCACCTGACCGCTGAAGCCCGGCGCGCCGGTGACGGTCACGAGATAGTTCGCGGAGCCGCCGGGCAGGACCGACACGGATCCGGGGCCGGTCGACACCGAGAAGTCGGGCGCGACGATGACGATGCGCGTGGCGGCGATCTGGCTGGCGAGGCCGTCGGAGTTCGTCACCGTCAGCGACGCGACGTACACGCCGGGGGTTCTGTACGCCACGGGGCCCGGATTCGCCGACGCGCTCGACGCCGGCGTGCCGCCCGGGAACGACCACGAGTACCCCGCGATCGTGCCGGCCGGGGTCGTGCCGGATCCCGAAAACGACACGGACCCGCCGGCGAGCAGAATCGGATCGTTCGATGGGCCGTTGATGATCGCCGTCGGCCGCTGAGAGGCCGACGTCGAGAGAACCTGAACGAACTGCGCGACGGATGGCACGCCCGCAGTGTTCAGGAGGAAGAGCATGTAGTAACCGGGCGGCGCGATGTTGTTCGTCGGCGGGCCGGTCACGGTGAGCGACCCGGCGCCGACGGTGAAGGGCAGCTCGATCAGGCGCTGCTCGGTGTCGAACGCGTGCGTCGGCGCGCCGGGACGCAGCAGCACGACCTGCGAGATCGCCGCCGCGTCGGGCGTCTGCACCTGGAAACTCGTCGCGTAGGTGATCGGCGACGGCGAGACGCTGGTGATCGTCGGCCGTGCGGCCGCGCTCCCGTCGGCGTTGAACAGGTACGCCGGCTCGTACATCTCGACGCGCGGCTCCCAGTTGCCGGGCGTCGGGTTGCCGCCCATGAAGAGGACGCGCGCGTCGGGCAGCAGGATCGTGTCCGAGTGGTACAGCCGCGGGATGGCATTCGCGCCGGCAGAACTGAAGGCGTTCGTCGCCGGATCGTACAGGTCGGCGTTCAGGCTGGCGGTGGACGCGTCTTCGTCGAGCCCGGATCCGCCCAGGGCGAGCACCTTGCCGTTGGGCAGAATCGTGCCGCTCATCTCGATGCGCGGCTGCGACATCGACGGTCCGTACTGCCACTGCGGCGTCGGCGACGAGAGATCGATGATTTCGGTCGTCGGCGTCGCGGGGCTGCCGCCGCCCATGATCATGACGCGCGGCTGATATCCGTTCGACGGCCGCAGCGGCAGCAGGATCGACGTTCCGTACAACCGCGTTCCGCCGACGAAATTGGTGGTCGCCAGCACCGGCGACCACGCGTGCGTCGACGGGTTGAACAGGCGCGACTGCGGTCCCGACGCCGAGTAGAACACCGTGCCGTTCGGGAGCAGGTGCAGCCGCGGGTACAGCGGCGGCGTCCAGCCGGCCGGGTACTCGGGGCTCCATCCCGATCCGATCGTGTAGATCTCGACGGCGGTGTTCGTCGCGCTGTTCTCGTCGAGGCCGGAGAAGGTCATCACCCGCGCGTCGCCGAGCTCGGTGACCGTCGGGTACCAGCGCCCGTGCGCCATGTTCTCGATGTCGGTGAACGTTTCGGCGGCCGGGTCGTAGATCGCCGATCGCGCGAGGCCGGCGAACGGGTTGTATTTCAGGTTGCCGCCGTTGATGAAGACGCGGCCGTCGGGCAGCATCATCATGCCGTTGCAGAACATGTCCCACGCGACGTCGCGCACCCACACCGGGCCGGTCTGCGGGTCGAGCAGGCCCGCCTGCAGGTTCTGGTTGTTCGGATCGTTGCCCGATCCGCTCACCATCAGGATCTTGCCGTTGTTCAGCAGCGCGAGGTGAACGGGGTTGATCGGCAGCGTGTACGGCAACGTTCGCCAGACGCCCTGCGTGGCGCTCGCCGGCGGCGAGCCCGCATGCGCGACTGCGGCCTGCGCGTAGGCGACCAGCCACGTCGCGAGTACTGCCGCCGCCGCAGACAAGAAGGTTCTGAGCACCCGCCTGTCGCGGGCGTGGATTGGACGCATCAAAAGTGTCGAGGCCTCGGCGCGACGCTCGTGCAAACGTCAAACCACGCGAGCCGAATGGATCACGGCGTGGGGTTTCGGACAAATCGCCGTCGAAGCAGACAACTATCGCCCTGTGCGGCGATTGCGATCAGCGGATCGACAGTGAGCGGCGGGGCAGCGACGACGCTTAGGACGCGGACGGCCGCGTCTCGGGCTGGGCGCCGATGGCGGACGAAAACTCGAATTCGGTGAACGGCTTGTCGAGGAAGACGGCGCCGAGCCGCGCGGCTTCGGCCTTCAGCACATCGTCGGACCATCCCGACATCATGACGACGTGCGCGCCCGATTGACGTGCGCGCGCCGCGAGTTGCAGTCCATTGAACTCGCCGAGGCGGATGTCGGCGACGACGAGATCGACCTGGTGTTCCTTCAGCTTCGTGCGCGCGTCGGCATAGTCGACCGACGTGAGCACCTCGTACCCGGCTCGCTCGAGCCACTTTCGTACGAGCGTCAGGATGGCGGGGTCGTCGTCGATGACGAGCGCTCTCATGTGATGTTCACCTGTGACGAGATATGTGATCCTCTACCAACGGCGTGCCAGATGCGCGTCGGCACCGCTGGGCCGGGCCCACGCGACGAAACACCCCTCGACGGCTGTCCGCAAAAGGGGGACCCCTGGAGCGCAGACATTGGTCGTCGATTAGGCAGACTTTTTTGGCGACTCGAGCGCGTCCCGTAAACGATGCCGGGACACAACCGTCAACCTTTCAGCATTTTACAGTCGTTTACCTGCCGTTTGCACCCTTCACACATTTTTTTGTGAAGCCGGCCCAGCTGTTGCCTTGACGACGGTTTGCCGGCTCCACGTATCGGAACTCGGCTCGGAGTGCCACGTTCCCGAGGCTGCACACGGAGCTCTGCATTGGCTGAATCGAGCGTGCGGTGAGCGTCGAAGACATCACATTGGCCGTCGTGGCCCGTTATCCGCTGTCGCCCATGCAGCAGGGCATGCTGTTCCACAGCATCGACGCCCCGCACAGCGGCGTCAACGTCGAGCACGTCCTCTGCCGCCTCGCCGAGCCGCTGGACATCCCGCGGTTCCTCGGCGCGTGGCAGCGGGTCATCGAGCGGCACGACGTGCTTCGCTCGGCGTTCGACTGGGAGCTGCGAAGCGAGCCCGTTCAGCACGTCCACGCCGCCGTCACGCTGCCGGCCAAGATCATCGACCTCGAGGGGCTGCCGGAGTCCGACCGCGCCCACCAGGTCGCGGATCTGATCGCGAAAGACCGCGCCGCAGGATTCGATCTCCGGTGCGCGCCGCTGATGCGCCTCCTCATCGTGCGGCACGGCGCGAACGCGTTCGACGTGCTCTGGTCGTTCCATCATGCCATTCTCGACGGCCGGTCGTTCCCGATCGTGCTCCGCGAAGTGTTCGGGATCTACGACGGCCTGCCGATCGGCGCCGAGCCGACGCCGCGGCCCTACGCCGCATACATCGAGTGGCTGCAGTCGCAGGCACCGGAACGATCGAAACCGTTCTGGGAGCAGCGCCTGGGCGGCATCACCGCGCCGACGCCGCTCCTGCACTCCGTCCTCGGCGGCGCTGACGAGGGCATCGGCACGGTCGACCTCACGCTGACGCCGGCCGAGACGACCCAGGTCGAATCGTGCGCGCTCGAAACGCGCTGCACGGTCGGCACGCTGCTGACCGCTGCCTGGGCGCTCCTCCTCGCGCGGTACACCGGCGAAGAAGACGTCGTCTTCGGCGCCACGCGCGCGTGCCGCCGGTCCGCGCTTGGCGGCGGCGCCAGCGACATGGTCGGCGTCTTCATCAACACGGTGCCGTTCCGCGCCCGCGTCACGCCGGATGCGACCGTCGCCGAATGGCTCGCCGAGATCCGGGCCGAGCACCTCGCGCTGCGGCGCCACGAGCACACGCCGCTGACCCTCGCCCAGTCCTGCAGCGGCGTCGCGCGCGGAACACCGTTGTTCGAGACGCTGCTGGTCTACGAGAACTACCTGCTCGACACGCTGTTGCGGCAGCAGGGCGGCGCCTGGGCGAACCGGCGCTTCGAGTACAAAGGCCAGACGAACTATCCCGTCACGTTGTCGGCCTACGGCGACGTGCCGATCCTGCTTCGCCTCGAGTACGATCGTCGCCGGCTGTCGGACGCCGCCGCCGCGCGCATGGTCGGGCACGTCCGGGCGCTGCTGGTCGGGCTGAGCGAGAACCCGCGCCGCCTCGTCTCCGACGTGCCGACGGTCACCCAGGACGAGCGGCTGGAGCTGCTGCCCGTTTCGTCGTCGCCGTCCGAGTTCGAAACCTTCTGCCTGCACGAACGCTTCGAGCGCCGCGCCGCCGAGACGCCGGACGCGCCGGCGCTGACGTTCGAGGGGCGCACGCTCACCTACGATGCGTTGAACCGCCGCGCCAACAAGCTCGCGCACCGGCTGCGCGCGCTCGGCGTCGGCCCCGATGTGCTCGTCGGCGTGTCGGTCGAGCGCTCGCTCGAGCTCGTGATCGCCATTCTCGGCGTCCTCAAGGCGGGCGGCGCCTACGTGCCGCTCGACCCGTCGTATCCAGCCGAGCGCCTGCGGTTCATGCTCGACGATGCCCACGTCGCGCTCGTGGTGACGGCGGGGCAGGGCGATCGCGTGACGGTGCACGGCGTCGACAGAGTCTGCATCGAGGACACGGCGGGCGAACGCGACGCCAACCTCGAGCCGATCGCCGAGCCGCAGCATCTGGCGTACGCGATGTACACGTCAGGATCGACCGGCACGCCGAAGGGTGTGCTCGTCACGCACGCGAACGTCAGCCGCCTGTTCGACTCGTCGGAAACGTGGTTCGAGTTCGGGCGCCAGGACGTCTGGACGCTCTTCCACTCGTACGCCTTCGACTTCTCGGTCTGGGAGATGTGGGGCGCGCTGCTCTACGGCGGACGCCTCGTCGTCGTGCCGCACTGGATCGCGCGCGCGCCCGACGCGTTCATCGATCTGCTCGAACGCGAGCGCGTCACCGTGCTCAACCAGACGCCGTCCGCGTTTCGGCAGCTGATCGAGGCCGACGGCGAACGCGCGCGCGCCGCCGAGTACGCGCTGCGGTTCATCGTCTTCGGCGGCGAAGCGCTCGAGGTCGGGACGCTCGCGCCCTGGTTCCGGCGGCACGGCGACGCGAAGCCCGCCGTCGTGAACATGTTCGGCATCACCGAAACGACGGTGCATGTGACCTACCGCCGGATCACCCAGGCCGACGTCGACGCCGGCGTCGGATCGGTGATCGGGGTGCCGCTCGCGGACCTCGACGTCTACATCGTCGACCGCCACAGGCAGCTCGCGCCGGTCGGCGTGCCCGGCGAGATCTACGTCGGCGGCGCGGGCGTCGCCCGAGGATATCTGGCGCGTCCCGAGCTGACGCGCGCGCGGTTCGTGGCCGATTCGTTCCGGGGCACCGGTTCGGTGCTGTACCGGTCGGGTGACGTCGGCCGCTGGCTGCCGAGCGGCGAGCTGGAATACCGCGGACGAATCGACGACCAGGTCAAGATCCGCGGCTTCCGCATCGAGCTCGGCGAGGTCGAGGCGAACGTGCGCCGCTGTCCCGGCGTGCTCGACGCCGCCGTCGTCGTCTGGCGCGCCGAGGGTGCCGACAACCGCCTCGCGGCGTACGTCGTGCTCGACGCGGTGACGTCGCCCGACGCCGTGCGCACCGCGCTCGAGTCGAAGATCCCGCCCTACATGATTCCGGCGGTGATCGTGCCGGTCGAGGGGCTGAAGCTGACCTCGACGGGCAAGCTCGATCGGCGGGCGCTGCCGTCGCCCTCCGCGCCTGCCGGCGGCGACAGCTACGTGGCGCCGCGCAGCGAGGTCGAGCGCAAGCTGGCCGACATCTGGACCACCGTGCTCCGCCGCGACCGCATCGGCATCAACGACAACTTCTTCGAGCAGGGCGGGGATTCGATCCTCTGCATGCAGGTCGTGTCGCGCTGCCGTCACGCGGGGCTGTCGGTGACGACGCGCGACGTGTTCAGTCATCCCACGGTTGCATCGCTCGCGGCGATTGCGGCGCCCGCGCCGTCGGTGCCGACCGACCGCACGCGCGCGTCGGGGCACTCGGCGATGACGCCGGTCGCGCGCTGGTTCTTCGAGCAGGAGTTCGCGAACCCGGATCACTGGAACCAGGCGTACGTGTTCGAGGTGCCGGCGGCGCTGGACGTCGACGTCCTCGAGCGCGCGCTGAACGCCGTCGTCGGCCACCACGACGCGTTCCGCCAGCGCTTCTACGCGACCGAACACGGGTGGGAGGCGCGCTACATCGACCAGTGCCCGGCGGTGACGATCGAGCGCGTCGATCTGAGCGGGGTGGCGGCGGAAATCGTCGGCGAGGCGATCCAGTCGAAATCCACCGCGGTCCAGGCGAGCCTCGATCTGCTCGCGGGCCCGACGATCCGCGCGGTGCACTTCCGCTGCGACGGCGACCGCGGGCGGCTGCTGCTCGCGATCCACCACGTCGCCGTCGACATGGTGTCGTGGCGGATCGTGCTCGAGGATCTCGAATCGGCCTATCTCGCGATCGGCGCGGGCCGTGCGGTCTCCATTCCTCCGGCGACGACGTCGCCGCAGACGTGGGCCGAACGCCTCCGCGTGTACGCGGACACGCGCGCGAAGCAGGCGCTGCCGTCGTGGACGCGCGCGGTCGACGCCGAGATCGGACTCGTGCCGCGGGATCACGTCGGCGATCGCGCGTGGAACACCGAGGCGTCCACCTGCGCCGTGACGACGATGCTGTCGCCGGCGGAGACCGACGCGGTGGTGCGGCGCGGCGCCGGCGTGCACGGCACGCAGATCAACGACGTGCTGCTGACCGCGCTCGGCCGGACGATCGCCGGATGGACGGGGCGGAGCGCCGTGATGGTCGATGTCGAAGGCCACGGCCGCGAGGACCTCTTCAACGACATCGATCTCTCGCGGACCGTCGGCTGGTTCACGAGCATCTATCCCGTCGCGCTCGAAGTGAGCGACACGTCGCCGTTCCGCGCGCTCGAGCGCACGCGCGAGGCGCTGCGGCGCGTGCACGACAACGGGATCAGCTACGGCGCGCTGCGCTACGTCGCGTCGGACGAACGGGTCCGCGACGCGGCGGCGGCCGTCCCCGAGCGCGAAGTGCTCTTCAACTACCTCGGGCAGGTCGACGCGGCGGTTGCGGGGCTGTCGCTCTTCGCCTTCGCGGACGAGGCGCCCGGCGACTGCCGCGCGGGCGAGAATCGCCGGTCGCATCTGCTGGAAGTGCTGGCGGAGATCCGCGACGGCCGCCTGACGATCCACTGGCAGTACAGCAGCCGCTTCCACGAGGCGGCGACGATCGCCGACCTCGCGAGCCGCTACACCGACGCGCTCCGCGAGCTGATCGCGCAGCGTCCGGCCGCCGACACCGCCGCGGTGCGCCTCGCCGACTGCCCCGACGCCGCGCTGACCGAGGCGGAGTTCGACGAGCTCGCCGGCCGCTATCCGGCCCTCGTCGACGTGTACCCGCTGTCTGCGACGCAGCGCCTCTTCTACACGATGGAGGTCGCCGACGGGATGCTCGGCTTCGAGCAGTGGGACTTCCTGATCGAAGGGCCGCTCGATTCCGAGCGACTGCGGCGCGCGTGGGACACGGTCGTGGCGCGCCACGCGATCCTGCGCACGGCGTTTGCGCGCGCCGGCGCGGCCGGTCCGCGGCAGATCGTCGTCGCCGAGGCGCCGATCGCATGGCACGAGGAGGACTGGCGCGCGCTCGGAGCCGAGGCGCGGGACGCTCGAATTCGCGAGTACCTGGCCGCCGACCGCGGCCGGCCGTTCGATCTGACCAAGCCGCCGCTGATGCGCATTGCGATCCTCCGCACGGGCGACGCGGCGCATCGGATGGTGTGGAGCACGCATCACCTCCTCGTCGACGGATGGTCGTGGCCGCGCATCTTCGCCGACCTCGCGCGCGCCTACGGCGAGTCGGCGCAAGACGCCGACACGTCGCCCTCACCGTGCCAGTACCGCGACTACGTCCGCTGGGTCGACGAACGGAACCTGCCGGCGGAAGATCAGTTCTGGCGCGCGATGCTGACCGGCGTCACGTCGGCGACGCCGCTGCCCGGATCCGGACCGCGCAAGGGCCGCGATCAGGCGGCGGCCACCGAGTACGTCAGCCGCCGCGAGTTGACCGCCGCGATGAGCACGCGGCTCGTCGCGCTGGCGCGCGCGTGCCAGGTGACGCTCGGCACGCTGATGCAGGGGGCGTGGGGGCTGGTGCTCGCGCATCACAGCGGACGACCGGAGGTCGTGTTCGGCGCCGCGTTCACCGGGCGCGCCGCCGAGATTCCCGGCATCGAGACGATGGTCGGGCCGTGCGTCAACAACCTGCCGGTGCGCCTCTCGGTCAACCCGGAGGCGCCGCTCGGCGAGTGGCTGCGCGGCCTGAACGAGCAGATCGGCGAGCTGACGCGGTTCCAGACGACGCCGCTCGAGCGCATCCACGCCGCGTGCGCGCTGCCGAAATGGAGCCGCCTGTTCGACAGCCTCGTCGTCGTCCAGAACTACACCGTCGATCCGGGCATCGAACGCCTCGGCGACGCGAAGATCGTCCCGGTCGCCTGCCCCGAATCGACGAACTACCCGGCGACGGTGGTCGTGCGCCCCGGCGCCCGCATCGAGATCAAGGTGGTCGGGCTCGGGCACGCGTTCGATCGAACGGCCGCCGACGTCGCCGCGACCGACCTGCTGACGGTGCTCGAGACGATGGCGGTGCTCGATCGGCCGGCCATCGGCGAGCTGCTGGCGCAGCTGCCGGCCGAGACGCGCGGCGCCTCGCGCGTCGCCGACGGCCCGCGCGCCGATCGGCGGCGGCCGCAGCTCGCGCCGCGCACGAACATGGAGAAAGCGCTCTCCGACATCTGGCGCGACGTGCTGGGGTGCGACATCGGCACGGATGAAAACTATTTCGAACTGGGCGCGCACTCGCTGATGCTCGTCCACGCGCACGAACGGATCTGCAGCGCGTTCAAGCCGGACCTGCCGGTGTCCGCGCTGTTCCAGTACCCGACCGTGCGCGATCTGGCGGCGCATCTGGCCGGCGGCGTCGCGGCGGCGCGCGGCGCCGACGTGCGGGCGCGCGCCGAGCGGCAGCAGCGCGCGGCGGCGCAGCGTATGGCCATCGCAAAACGGGACCGGGTGTGACGAACCACGATCAGATCAACGCGGGCCCCGACGGCATCGCCATCATCGGGATGGCCGGCCGTTTCCCGGGCGCGAACACGCTCGACGAATTCTGGCGCAACCTCGTCGCCGGCACGGAATCGATCTCGCGGTTCGCGGAGGACCGCGTTCCGCCAGCGATCGCCGCCGTGCTGGCGGCCGACGCCGGCGCGCGGTACGTGCCGGCGCGCGGCACGCTTGCGGGCGTCGACCTGTTCGACGCCGCCTTCTTCGGCATCACACCCGCCGAAGCGGAAGTCCTCGATCCGCAGCAGCGGCTGTTCCTCGAGGCCGCGTGGGAGGCGTTCGAGCGCGCCGGGTACGACCCGGCGGCGTACGCCGGCGCCGTCGGCGTCTTCGCCGGCATGAGCAACAACAGCTACTTCGCCGCGCAGCTGCGCGGCCGCGAGGACGTCGTCAGCCGCGTCGGCGCGCTGCAGGCGATGATGGCCAACGAGAAGGACTATCTCGCGACGCGCGTGTCCTACAAGCTGGACCTCAAGGGGCCGTCCGTGAGCGTGCAGACGGCGTGCTCCACCTCGCTCGTGGCCGTGTGCCAGGCGGTCGAGAGCCTGCTGGCGTACCGCTGCGATCTCGCGCTCGCGGGCGGTGTCTCGGTCGTCCTCCCGCAGGAGCAGGGCTACGTCTGCCAGGACGGCGGCATCACCTCCTCCGACGGGCGCTGCCGCGCCTTCGACGCGCGCGCCGAAGGCACCGTGTTCAGCAACGGCCTCGGCGTGGTCGTCCTCAAGCGCCTCAGCGACGCGCAGGCGGACGGCGATTGTATCTGCGCCGTGATCAAGGGCGCGGCGATCAACAACGACGGGTCGGCGAAGGTCAGCTTTCTCGCGCCGAGCGTCGACGGGCATGCCGACGCGGTCGCCGTCGCGCAGGCCGCGGCCGGCGTGGACCCGCGGACCGTCTCGTATATCGAGGCGCACGGCACCGGGACGGCGCTCGGGGACGTCGTCGAAGTCGCGGCGCTGAACCAGGCGTTTCGCCTGCACACGCCTGACACCGGTTTCTGCGCGCTCGGCTCGGTCAAGACGAACATCGGGCATCTGGACGCCGCGTCGGGCGTGGCCGGGTTGATCAAGGCGGTGCTCGCGCTGCAGCACCGCACGATTCCGGCGACCCTGCATTTCACCGCGCCGAACCCCAAGCTGTCGCTCGAGCAGACGCCGTTCTTCGTCAACGCGACGCCGATCGCATGGCCCGCCGGCCCGACGCCTCGCCGCGCCGGCGTCAGCTCTCTCGGCGTCGGCGGCACGAACGCGCACGTCGTGCTCGAGGAGGCGCCGGCGGCGGAACCGTCGAGCGCGGGACGTGGAATCGAGCTGCTCGTCCTGTCCGCGCGCAGCGCCGACGCGCTCGATCGCGCGACGGAGAATCTGCGCCGGCACCTGGCGGCCGAACCTGACGCGCCGCTCGCCGACGTCGCCTTCACGCTGCAAACGGGTCGTCGCGCGTTTGCCCATCGCCGCGCCGTGGCGTGCCGCACGCGGGCCGAGGCGCTGGCGATGCTCGCCGCAGGCGCATCGGCGCGGTCCGCGACCGGAGAAGTGCCCGCGTCGGAGACGGCCGTCGCGTTCGTGTTCGCGGACGCCTCCGCCGCGCTCGACGGCGGGCTCGCCGAGCTGTTCGCGCACGAGCCCGCTTTCCGCCACGCGTTCGACGAGTGTCAGCGGCTGGCCGGCGCGTCGGCGACCTCACGCGACGTGCAGTGCGTCGCGATCGAATACGCGCTCGCGCGGTTGTGGACGACGTGGGGAGTGGCGCCGCAAATCGCGATGGGCCACGGCGCCGGCGCCATGGTGGCGGCGGTCGTCGCAGGCGTTCTGTCGATCGACGATGCGATTGCCGTCGCCGCGAGCGGCGAACGCCGCGAGGCGATCCTTCGGTCGCTGCGGTTCAACGCGCCCGCGATCCCGATCGTATCGACGCTCACCGGCGATTGGCTGCCGCCCGATCAGGCGACCGGCGCCGACTACTGGATTGCGGCGCTCGATGCGACCCGGGAGCCGGCGCCGGCGTCCGATGCGCTCCAATCGCTCGACGCGTCGGTGATCACGCTTGCCGTGAGTCCGGCCGCGGCGAACGCGTCGGCCGCGCGGCTGCTCGGCGGCGAGCTGTCGCGCCGCACGATTTCGACCCTCCGCGACGGCGTGGCCGCGATCGAATCGATCTTCTGCGCGCTCGCCGAGCTGTGGGTCCGCGGCGTGCATGTCGACTGGGCCACGCTCCACGCCGGCGAGCGGCGCGCGCGCGTGCCGCTGCCGACGTATCCATTCGAGCGGAAGCGCTATTGGGTCGATCCCGCGCCGATCGAGCCGCCGGCGCCAGCGGCAGCCGCGCAGATATCGGACGCCGAGCCCGACCGTGCACCGACGCGCGACATCCGGTCGGCGCTCGTGTCGCTGATGAGCGAGCTCTCCGGATTGCGCGAATCGGATTTCGAGTCGGGGGCGACGTTCTTCGAGCTGGGCCTCGACTCGCTGTTCCTGACACAGGCCGCAACCGCGATCCACAAGACGTTCGGCGTCCGCATCCGCTTCGCCGATCTGCTCGAAGACGTCAATTCGATTCCGGCGATCGCCGCTCGTCTCGAGCAGGACTCGCCGGGCGTGGCCGCGTCTGCCGCACCTGCCGCGTCTGCGGCGCCGGCGCGTCGAGCCGCCGCGGAAACCGCGGCACCCGCCGCCGCGGGCGCCGGCGGCCGTGCGCACGGCCCGTTCCGGCCGGTCGACGCGAGCGCCGTGGCGCTGACGGCGACGCAGACGCGCGCGCTCGAATCGTTCGTGGAGCGCTACACCGGCCGGACGTCCGAGTCGAAGCGCCTGACGGCGGCGTCGCGGGCGCGGCTCGCCGATCCGCGGACCGTCGCGGGGTTCCGCTCGACGTGGAAAGAGATCGTCTATCCGATCGTCGCGGCGCGGTCGGCCGGCTCGAGGCTGTGGGACGTCGACGGCAACGAGTACGTGGATCTGGTGAACGGGTTCGGGACGAACCTCTTCGGCCATTCGCCGGCCTTCGTCACCTCGGCGATCGAGGCGCAGCTGAAATCGGGAATCGAGATCGGGCCGCAATCTCCGCTGGCGGGCCGCGTCGCCGCGCTCGCGTGCGAGATGATCGGCCACGAGCGGCTTGCGTTCTGCAACACCGGCTCCGAGGCGGTGACCGCCGCGATCCGGATGGCGCGGACCGTGACCGGCCGCGACACGATCGCGATGTTCTCGGGCGCGTATCACGGCACGTTCGACGAAGCGCTGGCGCGGGCGACGCAGGCGCGCGGCGAACTGCGATCGACGCCGATCGCCCCGGGCATCCCGACCAGCGCGTGCGACAACGTTCTCGTGCTCGAGTACGGCAGCGCCGAAGCGCTCGACGTGCTGCGCGCGCGGGCCTCCGAGCTCGCGGCGGTGCTCGTCGAGCCGGTGCAGAGCCGCCGCCCCGAACTGCAGCCGGCCAAGTTCCTGCGCGACCTGCGGCAGATCACGGCGCGATCCGAGACGGCGCTCGTGTTCGACGAGGTGGTCACCGGATTCCGTGTCCATCCCGGCGGCGCGCAGGCGATCTTCGGCATCCATCCCGACCTCGCGACCTACGGCAAAGTGGTCGGCGGCGGGCTGCCGATCGGCCTGGTGGCCGGCAGCGCCCGCTACCTCGACACGCTGGACGGCGGCGAGTGGCGCTACGGCGACGACTCGTTCCCGTCGGTCGGGATGACGTTCTTCGCGGGCACGTTCGTGCGGCATCCGCTGGCGCTTGCCGCCGCGCACGCGGTCCTCGATCACCTGCAGCGCGAAGGGCCGGAGCTGCAGCGCCGCCTGAACCTCCGCGCGACCGAGCTCGTCGAGCGCCTCAACGCCACGGCGTTCGCGATGGGCGCGCCGGTCAGCGTCTCGCATTTCAGCTCGTGGTTCTGCTTCCGGCTGCCCGCCGACCTGCCGTACGGATCGCTCTTCTTCGCCTACCTGCGCAGCAAGGGCGTGCACGTCTGGGAGGGCCGCCCCGGGTTCATCACGACCGCGCACACCGACGCGGATCTCTCGCGCATCGTCGATGCGTTCACCGAAACGATCGCCGAGATGCAGGACGGCGGACTGCTGCCGAAGGTCGACGAGGTGCCGCCGGTGCCGGGCGCGCGCCGCGGCCGGCGTCCCGACGGCCGCGCCGGATGGTTCGTGCCGGATCCCGATCGTCCGTCGCAATATCTCGAAGTGAGCCTCGCGCGATGACGCCGCACGTGCCGTCCGGGCGTCCGGCGAACGCGGCGCCGGTGGACTTCGATCCGTTCGCCGCGCCCGACAGTCCCGTCGCGCTCCCGCTGACCGATGCGCAGCAGGAGGTCTGGGCGGCGTGCCAGCTCGATCCGCTCGCCTCGGCGGCGTACAACCAGTGCTTTGCGTTCCGGCTTCGCGGACCGCTGTCGATCGACTCGATGCGCGAGGCGTTCGGCCGCCTGCCGGCGCGCCACCAAGCGCTGCGGCTGACGTTTGCCGAAACCGGCGATCGCCAGCAGATCGCGCCGGCGACGTCGATCCCGTTCACCCTCGTCGACGCCTCGGCCTGCGCGTCGGTGGGCGACGATGCGCTGGCGGCGCTGATCGCGCGCGAGTCGGCGCAGCCGTTCGATCTGGTGCGAGGGCCGCTCGCGCGCGCCTGGATCGTCCGCGAGACCGGAGAATCGCACGTCGTCGTGTTCACGGCGCATCACCTGGTCTGCGACGGGCAGTCGTCCGGGCTGCTGCTGCACGATCTCGCCGAGCTGTACAACGCCGATCGGCACGGCCGCGTCGCGTGGCCGGCCGACGTGGCGTCGTACGACGCGTACGTGCGTGCCGCCACCGCGCCGTCGGCGCGCGAGACCGCCACGGACGAGTACTGGAGTCGTCTGCGCGATCGCGTGCCTCCGCCGCTCGAGTTGCCGACCGATCGGTCGCGACCGCCGCACCGCGCGTTCCGCGCCGGCCAGACGCGCATCACCATCGGGGGAGACCTCTACCGCGACGTCCGCGCGCTCGCGGCGCGTCAGAAGTCGACGCTGTACGTCTCGCTGCTCGCGGCGTGGCAGACGCTGCTGTATCGCCTGACCTCGCAGACCGAACTCGCGGTCGGCATTCCGGTCGCGGGGCCGCTGGCCGACGAACGGCTCGTCGGCCACTCGGTCCATATGCTGCCGGTCGTCGCGCGGCTCGATCCGTCCGCGTCGTTCGACGCGCACGTGACGGCGACGCGCCGCGCGCTCGCCGAGGTGCACGAGCATCGCGCGATGACCTTTGGGCGGCTCGTGCGGCTGCTGAACCTTCCGCGCGATGCGGCCCGGACGCCGCTGTTCTCGGTGGTGTTCAACGTCGATCGCCCGGCCGAGCCGCCGTCGTTCGATCGGCTGGCGCTCGAACCGGTCGCGTCGGCGAAGGCGGGCGTGACATTCGAGCTCGCGCTCGACATCGCGGACACCGGCGACGAGCTGCACGTCGAGTGCAACTACGCCTCCGAGCTGTTCGAGGCGTCGACGGTGGAGCGGTGGCTCGAGTACTACCGCGTGCTCCTGACCTCGGTCGCCGCCGATTCCACCGTGCGGCTCGACCGCGTCGCCATCATGCCCGGCGAGGAGCGGACGGCGGTCCTGGCGGCGAGCCGGGCCGCGTCGACCTCCGACGAGGTCCGTTGCCTGCACGAGATGTTCGAGGCGGCGGCCGCCGAAAACCCGCAGGCGATTGCGGTGTCGTGCGAGGAGGACGCGCGCAGCTACGACGCGCTGAATCGGCGCGCGAACCGGATCGCGCACCATCTCCGCTCGCTCGGCGTCGGCGCCGAGTCGCTCGTCGGGATCTGCGTCGACGCGTCGATCGATCTGGTCGCCGCGATCGTCGGCGTGCTGAAGGCGGGCGCGGCGTACGTGCCGATCGATCCCGAGTCGCCGGCCGCGCGGACGAGGCTCGTCCTCGAAGACGCCGGCTGCCGCGTCGTCGTCACGACCGAGCGCCGCCGCGATCGGTTCGACAACGTCGACTGCCGCATCGTGTCGCTGGATGGCGACGCCGCCGCGCTCGCGCGCGCCGGCGACGGCAACCCGAGGGTTCGCGTGACGCCGGCGCAGCTCGCGTACGTCATCTTCACGTCGGGTTCGACGGGCCGGCCCAAGGGCGTCGCCGTCACGCACGCGAACGTGTCGCGTCTGTTCTCGGCCACGGCGCCATGGTTCCGGTTCGGCGCCGGCGACGTGTGGACGCTGTTCCATTCGGCGGCGTTCGACTTCTCGGTGTGGGAGCTGTGGGGTCCGCTCCTGCACGGCGGGCGGCTGGTCGTCGTGCCGTACTGGGTTGCGCGATCGCCGGAAGCGCTGCACGAGCTGCTCCGCCGCGAGCGCGTCACCGTCCTCAACCAGACGCCGTCGGCGTTCAAGCAGCTGACCGAGTTCGATCGCACGGTCGCCGGGCAGCCGCTCGCGCTGCGGCTGATCGTGTTCGGCGGCGAAGCGCTCGACCTGGCCGCGCTGCGGCCGTGGGTCGAGCGCCACGGCGACGAGCTCCCGGCGCTCGTCAACATGTACGGGATCACCGAGACGACGGTGCACGTAACCTACCGCCGCATCCGCGCCGACGACGTGTGGACCGGCAGCGGGAGCCCGATCGGCGCTGCGATTCCGGACCTCGATCTGTTCCTGCTGTCGCCCGGCGCGGGCGAGCTGGTGCCGATCGGTGTCGCGGGGGAGATCCATGTCGGGGGGCCGGGACTGGCGCGCGGCTACGTGTTCCAACCCGAGCTGTCGGCCGACCGGTTCGTGCCGAACCCGTTCGGCGGCGCCGGCGAGCGCCTGTATCGCAGCGGCGACCTTGCGCGGCGACGCGCGAACGGCGACATCGAGTACCTCGGGCGCATCGACCAGCAGGTCAAGATTCGGGGCTTCCGAATCGAGCTCGGCGAGATCGCGGCCGCGCTGCGGACCCATCCCGACGTCGGCGACGCGACGGTCGTCATGGCGCCCGGCGCGCACGGCGAGCCGCAGCTCGTGGCCTATGCCGTGCTTCGATCGGGAGGCACCGGCGATGCGGCGGGGCTGCTCGCGCACGTTCGCGGTCGATTGCCGGACTACATGGTGCCGCGTGCGTTCGTGTTCCTCGACGCGCTGCCGATGACGGAGAACGGGAAGCTCGATCGAGCGCGGCTGCCGCTGCCGAGCGCCGCCGTGCACGCGGCTCGCGCCGCCGTGGCGCCGCGGACCGACACCGAGCGCGCGATCGCCGACATCTGGCGCGACGCCCTCGGCGTTTCCGAGGTCGGCGTGACCGACAGCTTCTTCGACCTCGGCGGCCATTCGATGACCGCGGTCACCGTCGTGGCGCGCCTCAAAGAGCGGTTCGCCGTCGCGCTCTCGGTCGCCGCGCTGTTTCACGCGCCGACGGTGGCGGGCCTCGCGGAAATGGTGGACATGCTCGCGGCGCAGGCGTCGCGCCGCGTCTCGGGCGAGCGCGAGGTCATCGAGCTGTGACCACCGGCGAGTTCCTGTCGGAGCTGCGCCAGCGCGACATCGAAGTCTGGCTCGAGGGCGATCGCGTGCGGTGCAGCGCGCCGCCGGGCGCGCTCACGGGCGACCTGCGCGACGAGCTGACGCGCCGCCGCGACGAGATCGTCGTGGCGCTTCGATCGGCGCGCGACGCGGCGAGCAGCGCGATCGTGCCGATCGAGCGAGGCGGATCGCGCCGCCCGTTCTACGCCGTGCCGGGCCACAACGGCGACGTGTTCTGCTTCGTGCCGCTCGCGCGCGAGCTCGGCCCCGCGTTTCCGTTCTTCGGCCTGCAGCCGCCGGGACTGCGCGACGGCACGCAGCCGCTGCGGCGTATCGAAGATCTCGCCGCGTTCTTCGTCGACGAACTGGTGCGCCGCGATCCCGGCCCCTACCAGATCGGCGGCTACTGCCTGGGTGGGCTGACGGCGTTCGAGATGGCGCGCCAGCTCGAGGCCTCGGGGCGCGACGTCCGGCTGCTCGTGCTGTTCGGGACGACGTCGCCGACCGGGCTGCGGGCGGTCAACCGCGTCCGCGGCACGGCGGCGTACTGGCTGAAGCATCGCGCCGCCGGCGCGCGCGCGTTTCTCGCGGCGTCGCCGCGCGACCGCGCCGCGAAGATCGCCGACAAGATGCGCGGCCTCGGCCGGGCGAAGCGGCGCGCCGCGCCCGGTGGGGCAGAGGAGTTCGAGGCGCGGCGGCTCGCCGTCGAGTCGGCCACGCTCGAAGCCGCGTACCGGTATCGGCCGCGGCCCTACGGCGGGCGCATTACGTTCTTTGCCGCGAACCAGGCGGCGACGCGAACCTTCGATCGCCCGCTCGCCTGGGCCGCCCACGCGGTTGGCGGCCTGGACCTGTTCTGCGGGCCGGCCGATTGCGACGGCGACTCGATGCTTCGTGATCCCAGCGCACGCGCGTTCGCGACACGGCTCGCCGACCGCATGGTTCCTCCCTCGGTCGACGCGTCGTGGCCCGGCGCGGTGGAGGCGGTCCATGGCTGATTCGCTTCGCGGCGGCGCGGCGGTTCTCGAACACAACGCCGTCGAGCGGCGCGCGGGGGTGACGCATCGCGAATTCGTCGCCGAATACCTGCACCCGCTCAAACCGGTGATCCTGACCGACGCCATCGACGGCTGGCGGGCGCGAACGCGCTGGACCTTCGACTTCTTCGCGGCCGAATACGGATCGCGCACGGTCGCCGTCGACGGGCGGCAGTATCAGCTCTCGGCGCTGATCGACGCCGTCAAGCGCTCTGCTCCGGGCGCGACCGCGCCGTATCTTCGCAACCTGCTGATCGAGCGCTGGGCGCCGGAGCTGCTGAAGGACATCGATCCATTGCCGGCGTGCACGCGTCCGAACTGGCTCGACAGCCGATTCTTCCCCGGGCCGGAGGCGCTGACGTCGGTCGAGCTCTACATCGGCGGCGCGGGGGCGGCGTTCCCGGTCCTGCACTACGACAACCTGCACACGCACGCGTTCCTGATGCAGCTCGAGGGCGTGAAGGAGTACATCTTCTATCCGCCCTCCGCGACGCCGTTTCTCTATCCGCGCGGCGGCAGCGAAGAGAACAAGTCCTCGATCGACGACATCGAACAGCCCGACCTGAACCGGTTTCCCGCGTTTCGGCAGGCCGTGGCGACCCGATGCCACCTGCACCCGGGCGAAACGCTGTTCGTCCCGGCCGGGTGGTGGCACACCGCGCGAATCCTCAGCGCATCGATCACGGTGTCGGCGAACACCGCGAACGCCGTCAACTGGGCGGCCTTCACGCGCGACTACGTCGCGTCGGTCGCGCGGCACCGGTCGACGTGGTACGCGCGGATGATCGCCGCGTACCTGACCGTGTTCAGCATCTGCGGGCAGCTGGTGTCGACATGATCCGGACGCGCGGCGCGGCGATCGCGATTGCCCTGACCGCGGGTGCGCTGCTGCTGGCGGCGTTCGCGAAGAACTGGTCGGTGGTGCGCGACCTCTCGGCCCCGGGGATCGATATTCAGTACCGCGAGATGGCGGCCGCGCAAACCGTGCTCGACGAGGGCTACGGTCCCGACGCGAGCTACGCGCACGAGCACGTCTGGTACAACCCGATGGCGGCGTGGCTCGCCGCCGCGATGACGCGCGTGACGGCCACCTCGCTGCCGGTCGTGATCGCGCGGTCCGGTCCGTTCGTCAATCTCGCGGCGCCTGCGGCGCTGTTTCTGCTCGTCGCGACGACCGTCGACGCGCTGGCCGCGACCGCGGCCCTCGCGGCGTTCGTCTTTCTCGTCGGCACGTGGCTGCCGTTCTACTACGCGGCCACGTATTCCCCGTGGTTCTCGCCGGAAAATTTCGGCCAGGCGTTCCTGTACCTGCTGCTCGCGCTCGTGTACCGGGCGTGGCGGCCCGGCGCCGCGCTCGGCTGGGCGGCCGCCGCCGGCGCCGCGCTCGGCGTGACGTTCCTGGTGCACACCGCACCCGCCATCACGGGCGGGCTCGTCATCGTCGCGTATGCCCTCGTCGAGGCGCGGTCGGGCGAGGGCGTCGACCGTCCGGCGCTGCGGGTCGCGCTCGCCCTCGCGGTCGCGTTCCTGGTGTCGCTGCCGTTCTCGTTCGAAATCCTCTGGCACTACCACCTGAAGATCGTCAACCCGTTTCCGAGCAATTCGCCGAGCGACCTGCTGGACCTGAACGAGTTGCCGGGCCTGGCGCGCCGACTCGCGACGCTCCCGTCGCTGGTCGCCGTCGCCGCGCTGGTCGTCCGCGCGCGCGCCGGCGTCGATCGCGGCACGCGGCTGCTGTTCGTGTGGCTGGGCGTCATCGCCGCGGCGCTCGCCGCGCACATGGCGGCGATCGTCCTCGCGAAAGCGCACGTCGAGCTGCCGGCGATCGTGCCGCCGTTCCACTTCTTCTTCTACCTGATGACGATCCTCGCGATCGCGTTCGGCATCGGCGTGCGCGATGCGGTGGTGCGCGTCGCGAGCGCGCGATGGCGTCCCGTGCTCGTGTGCGCGATGACCCTCGCCGCGGTCGCCGCCGGCGTGCGGAGCTACCTGACGCGGGAGGACTTCACGGGCGTGCGGCAGGAAGCCACGGCAATGGGCGCGCGCTACGCGCCGGACCTGATCGGCTGGATCCGCGCGCACACCTCGCCGCACGACGTCTTCCTGTGCGCCGACGATGCCAGCATGTATCTGGTGACGCCGGCGGGCCGCAAGGTGGTGGCGATCAACCGGTACTTCTCGAATCCGTACGTCGACTGGACGACGCGGGACGCCGATCGCGCCCGCATGTTCCACGCGCTCGAGCGGTCCGATGTCGCGGGGTTCGCGGCAATCGCGCGATCGTATGACGTTCGGTTCGTCGTGCTCTCGCTCGACCGCACGACCGAGTGGCTTCGCGCCGCCGGACTGCGGCCCAGCGACCTGCCGGCGATTGACGAGGCGACGCTTGCCGGACTACCGGGGTTTGCGCCGGCGTTGGTGTCGGAGCGCTTCGCGATCCTTCGATTCGACGGCGACGCGCTCGCCAGCCGCTAGGCCTCCGCGATGATCGCCGCCGCGCGCGCTGCCATCCCGACCCGAATCGACAGAATCAGCCAGTCGTCGCCGGTCCGGGTGACGAGCGCGGAGAAGGGCTGCGTGAGGCGTCCCTGCAGCACGCCGCCGGCGCCGATGCCGCTCGTGTACTCCAGCCGGCCGTCGAGGACGGCGAGGCCGTCGGCGAGGCGCCGCACGCCGGTGAGCGCCGGCCGCATGCGCACGGAGAAGTCGGGCCGCCGCCGCGCAAACGCCGCGGTCCAGCGCGCGATCAATTCGGCGCGGCCGCAGCGGTCCTGGCGGTCGCCGGCGAGCGCCATGTGGTCGCAGTCGCTGGCGAGCAGCGCCGCGAGGCGGCCGACGTCGCCGGCCGACCAGGCGGCCCCGAAGCGCTCGCAGGTGGCGCGGATCTGCTCGTCGAACGAAGACTGCCGGCGCTCGGGAGCGGCAGGAGACGCGAGGGCAGCCGGATCGATTTGGGCTGCTGACCGATATGCACTCATGGCAACACCTTCTGGCGAAGGCGGGGGCAGAACGTGTGCCACGGGACACCGCCCCTTTCTGCCCGCGATTGACGAAAATCGGCGGATTCGGACGCCAGGAGGGCAGACCGATGTCGGCGCGGAGCACGCCTTCCGCGCGGGGAATCGGATAGGCGGAGAGCGATACCTAGTCATGTAGTCCGCTATTAGGCTGACTTTTGTCCCTCAATTCGAGGACCTTCGACCGCGCCAGAAGCCCGAAAGTCGGCCCTGGCGCTGGTTTCTGCCAGTTTTCGCAGACAAAAGACTGCTCGGGCTGGAAAGGGGCTTGCACAAGGGCAGGTCCGGCGCGACCGGCTGCAGGCCGGAGCCGCTCCACAACTCCCCGTTCCATCCGCGAGAGGACGCGATGCGCAGTAACGGTACTACGACATTTCTGGGCGACAGCCTTCCGATGCGCGAGCTCCGCGAGGAGATCACCCAGGTCGCGCGTTCGGACGCCAAGGTGCTGATCACCGGCGAGAGCGGGTCCGGCAAGGAATTGGTCGCGCATGCGGTGCACACCGGCAGCCCCCGCGCGGGACGGCCGTTCGTCGCCGTGAACTGCGCGGGCGTCCCCGAGTCGCTCCTCGAATCGGAGCTGTTCGGGCACGTGAAGGGCAGCTTCACCGGCGCCTATCGCGACCGGCCCGGCAAGCTCGAACTCGCGGATCGCGGCACCATCTTTCTCGACGAAATCGGCGAGATGACGCTGCGCATGCAGGGCCTGCTCCTCCGGTTCCTCGAGACGGGCGAGCTGCAGAAGGTCGGCGCCGACCAGACCGGCGGCCGCGTCAACGTGCGCGTCGTCGCGGCCACGAACCGGTCGCTCAGCGACATGATCGCGCAGGGGCTGTTCCGCGAAGACCTGTTCTACCGCCTCAACGTGATCCATCTCGTCGTGCCGCCGCTGCGCGAGCACAAGGACGACATCCCGATGCTCGTCGAGCACTTCCTGCACCGGTTCGCCGCGGAAGGACGCTACCCGCTGAAGGAGTTCGGCCCCGAGGCGTTCGCCGTGCTGACCGAGTACTCGTGGCCCGGGAACGTGCGCCAGCTCGAAAACGTCATTGAACGGTGCGTCGTGACCGGCACCAACCGCGTCATCGGCGTGGAAGAGCTGCCGCGCGAAGTGCGCACCGTGCGCGCCGACACGGGCCGCATCCGCGAACGCCGCCGCACCGTCGCCGACGAGCTGTACGAACGGATCACGCAGCAGCAGGAATCGTTCTGGACGGCCGTCTATCCCCTCTACATGCAGCGCGAGATCACGCGCGGCATCGTCAAGGACCTGGTCCGGAAGGGCCTCAAGGAAGCCCGCGGCAACTACAAGATCGTCGCGCGCATGTTCAACATGGAAGACTCCGACTACAAGCGGTTCCTGAATTTCCTGCGCAAGCACGCGTGCCAGGTGCCGTTCAAGGAATTCCGCGAGTAGCGGGAAAGGACTTACTGCCGTGATCGTCAGAACCCTCGCCGTCACGTCGCTGGCGTTTGCCATTGCCGCTCCGCTCGCCGCGCAGACCGCCCGCGCGTCCAAAGCGGCGCACGACGCGGCCGATGCGCCGGCCGTCGCGTCGGGCGTCACGCCGCCTGCCGACTACGTCGTCGGGCCGGAGGACGTGCTGTCGATCGTCTTCTGGCGCGAGCGCGAGATGTCGAGCGACGCCGTCGTGCGGCCGGACGGCAAGATCTCGCTCCAGCTGCTGAACGACATCGACGTGGCCGGGCTGACGCCCGATCAGATCCGGCAGAAGATCAACGAGGACGCGAAGAAGTTCTTCGAAGAGCCCTCGGCGACCGTGGTCGTCAAGCAGATCAACAGCCGCAAGGTCTACATCACGGGCAACGTGGAGCGGCCGGGCACGTTCCCGCTGCTCCGCAATACGACGGTGCTCCAGCTGATCGCGCTCGCCGGCGGCCTGAAGGAGTTCGCGAAGGCGAGCGACATCACCGTCGTCCGCAACGACGCGTCGGGCCAGGCATCCTACGTCTTCAACTACGACGAGGTGAAGAACCGCAAGAACCTGGCGCAGAACATCGTCCTCAAGCCCGGCGACACGATTATCGTCCCGTGACCCGATTCACCCGCGGCCGCTCGGCGCCTGCTCGCACCCGCTGGTGCACGTGTGTCTTCAGCGCGCTCGCGCTCGCGGTCGTCGTGTCGGCGTCCGCCTCTGCCCAGGATGTGCCGCCGGATCTGCCGCTCGGCGGCAGCGCGCCCCAACCGCTCGATGCTCCCGACGCGCCGCCGCCCGACGATGCGGTGCGCCCGCCGGTGGTGGCCAAGCCGGAGCCGCGCCACTTGAATCTGAACCTGTCGCTCTTCGACGCGTACGATCTGGCGAGCGTCAAGTACGCGATCCCGCAGCTGGGCGATCCGCGGCTCGAGCAGAACACGTCGTTCACGGGCGTCACCGCCGGCCTCAATTACACGCAGGTCGGACACGACAAGGCGTTCAACGCGGCGACGGGCGCCGACCTGCGCTACTACTCGATTCTGCCGGAGCTGCTGCCGGTCGACTACTTCGGCGGCTTCAACTTCACGACGACGGTGAGCCGGCACGTGGCGATCCATGGCAGCGCCACCGGCAGCTACTCGCCGTACTACTCGTTCGGCAACTTCCTGACGCCCGTTTCCGAGGCGCAGATTCCCACGCCGCAGCCGGACCAGGACATCGCACGCATCGACACCTTGACGGCGTCTGGCGGGGGCGGGCTCTCCTGGTCGCTGACGCGCTACACGTGGATCGACCTGAACGGGTCGGCCGATTACACCGACACGCCGATCGCGGCGTACCGACTGCACGGCGAATCGGCCGGCGCGGCGCTGCGTCATCGGACGACCAAGTACTCCGAGCTGCACCTCGGGTACACGTATCGCACGTCGAACAGCGGGTTCAGCGCGATCGGCGCGTTCGTCGCGCACGACATCGACGTCGGATTCGGCTATCACCGGCCGCTGTCGTTCTCGCGGCGGACGGTCGTCGGATTCAACGTCGGCTCGTCGGTGGTGGCGCAGGCGGGGACGCGGAGCATCTTCGTGACCGGCGACGCGTCGCTCAGCTACCAGTTGAGCCGCACGTGGCTGGCGGCGATTTACGGCCACCGCGACGTGTCGACGTTCGGCGGCTCGTTCGTGCCCTACGCGTCGAACGTCGTGTCGGGGACGATCGCCGGGCTGTTCACGCGGCACGTCAGCTTCGACGCGACGGCGGCGTACTCGCACGGATCGGCCGCGGTCGCCGTCAGCAACGGCTACGACGCGGTGACCGGGGCGACGAGCCTGCACTTCACGCTGACACGCTACCTTCCGGTGTACGCGCAATACGTCTACTACTTCTACCGGTTCGATCAGACGATCGGGCTCGCGCCGGTATTTCCGGTGACGACCAATCGCAGCGGCGTGCGCGCCGGCTTGTCGTACTCGCTCCCGCTCGTCGGCCAGAGGGTGCCGCGATCATGATGCCTGGACGCCGGTATACGCCGGCTTCGATTTGGTGGATCGTCCGGCGGCGCAAGTGGCTGCTGACGGCGCCGCTCGTGCTGTGCTTCAGCGGCGCGGCGATCGTCGCGTCGCAACTGAAGGATCGCTACCGCGCGCAGACGCTGATCCTCGTCGTGCCGCAGCGCGTGCCCGAGAACTACGTCCGTCCCGCGATCAGCGAGAACATCGAGCAGCGCCTCGCGTCGATCAAGCCGCAGATCCTGAGCGAGACGCGGCTGGAACGCATCGTCACCGAGCTCGATCTGAGCCCGTCGAAGCGGCTGAAGAAGGGCGGCATGGAAGAGATCGTCGCCGACCTGCGCGACGACATCTCCATCGAGGTGATCAAGGGCGACCTGTTCAGCGTCTCCTACTCGGGCGACGATCCGTACAAGGTGATGCAGGTGACGCAGCGGCTCGCGTCGCTGTTCGTGCAGGAGAACCTCAAAGACCGCGAGCAGCTCGTCGAAGGCACCAGCGAGTTCCTCGAATCGCAGCTCGATCGCGCGCGGCGGCAGCTCGAGGAGCAGGAGCGGAAGGTCCAGGAGTACCGCGAGCGCCACGCGGGCGAGCTGCCGTCGCAGGTCGGATCGAACCTGCAGGTGCTGCAGACGGCGGCGTTCCAGCTCCAGACGCTCGAAGAAGCGATGGGCCGCGATCGCGATCGGCGCGTCGAGCTCGAGCGCACGCTCCTCGACCTGACCGGCGGCGAGACCCCGACCAAGGCCGAGCAGAAGCCGACCGACGCGGCGGCGACCACCGGATCGGCCTCGACGGCGACGCCGCCGGCGGGCACACCCGATCTGGACGCCGCCACGGCGAGCCTCACGGCCGACGTCACCGCGCGGCTCGCGCAGCTCCAGACGCTGCAGCAGGCGCTGCGCGGGATGGAGCTCCGCCTGAAGCCCGATCACCCCGACGTCGTGCGCACCAAGCGGTTGATTCAGCAGCTCCAGCTGTCGCTCGATCAGGACCGGAAGGATCGGCCGGCCGGCGAAGAGGCGCCCGATCCGGTGACGCTCGCGCGGCGCGCGCGCGTGACGCAGATCCGCGCGCAGATTGCGACGGTCGACAAGGAGATCGCGCGCAAGGCGGCGGACCGCGACCGGATCAAAGGCGTGATCGCGACCTATCAGAGCCGCGTCGAGTCGCAGCCCGAGCGCGAGTCCGAGATGATCGCGCTCACGCGCGACTACGACACGCTGAAGGCGACGTACCAGAACCTGCTCGCGAAGAAGGAGGAGGCCAGCATCTCCGCGAACCTCGAGCGGCAGCAGGGGAGTCAGCAGTTCAAGACGCTCGACCCGGCGAAGCTGCCCGAGAAGCCGTACGGCCCGAACCGCACGCTGATCATCGGCGTCGGCGCCGGCGCCGGGTTCATCTTCGGGCTGGGCCTGACGGTTCTCCTCGAGGTGCGGGATCAGACGTTCCGCAACGCGCTGGAAGTGCTGCCGACGCTGTCGCTGCCCGTGCTCGCGTCGGTGCCGGCGATTATCACGTCGGCGGAGCGGCGTCGCGCCAAGACGCTCGCCGTCTCGGTGGCGTTTCTCGCCGTGACCGCGATCATCAGCGGGGTGATCGTGGCGCAGCGCGCCGGGATCATCGATGTGATGGGTCTCTTCGGCTTGAAGTGGCGGTGAGCGGAACTGGATATGTACGAAGAGTATTTCGGGCTGCGTGAGCGGCCGTTCGAGCTCGCGCCGAACCCGCGCTATCTGCTGATGACCGAGCGCCACCAGGAGGCGCTCAGTCTGCTGAAGTACGGGATCGGCGAGCGCAAGAGCATCACGATGCTCGTCGGCCCTCCCGGCACCGGGAAGACGACGCTCATCCGCGCCGTGCTGTCGGCACTGGGCAACGCGGAGTCGGCCGTCTGCGTCTGCCTGACGAACCCGGCGCTGACGCGCGCGGAGCTGCTCGAATCGCTCGCCCGCGAATTCCACCTCGGCGACGAGGCCGGCCGCTCGAAGGCGGTCTTCCTCGCGAAGTTCGAAGAGCTGCTGAAGGCGCGCCGCCGCCAGGGGCTGGTCACCGCGCTGATCGTCGACGAGGCGCAGGCGCTGCCAGCCGACTGCCTCGAGGAGATCCGCCTCCTGGTCAATCTGGAAAGCGACGTCGAGAAGCTGCTGCCGGTCGTGCTGGTGGGGCAGAGCGAGCTGTCGGACCGCCTGAACCAGCCCGAGAACGCCGCGATCAAGCAGCGCGTCGCGCTGCGCTGCGAGTTGCAGCCGCTCAGCGTCACCGAGACGGCGCAGTACATCGTGACGCGCATCAAGGCCGCCGGCGGCGTGCCGAGCCAGTTGTTCACACGGCAGGCCGTGGACCTGATTCACGAGCGATCGCACGGCATCCCCCGGACGATCAGCGTGATGTGCGACAACGCCCTGGTGACCGGGTTCGCGCTCGACCAGCGTCCCGTGGGCCGCCAGGTGATTCTCGACGTGTGCCGCGATCTCGATTTGGAGGGCGGCGCCGAGCCGAGCCCGGCGTCGGAGCCGGAGCGTCCGGCCGTTGCCGCGCCGCACGCGGTGCCCGAGCCGGAACAGCGCGCGTTGCCGGCCGTGGCCGGTGCCGCCGCGCGGCCGCCGAGCGAGCTGTTCGGCATGTTCCGCCGACCCGACCGAACGTGGTTCCCGCGCTAAAGGACGTTTCTTTCACATGAGCCGAATCAGCGAAGCGCTGAAGAAAGCCGGAGCGGAGGAGCCTGCGCCCGCCGCGCCGGCGTCCGACGTCTTCCAGTCCGAATCGGAGACGGAGACGTCGGGTCGACCGCCGTTTCACAGCGAGCCGGCGGCGTCCACGCGTCCTGCCGCCGAGGACACGCTGCGCGTGCTGCGCGCCGAGCGGCGGGGATCCGAGGCGCCGTCGCAGTCGAACGGGAACGCGCAGCCGGTGTTCTTCGACTACAACAAAACGATGGTCGAGAAGCTGGTCGTCAGCTCCGCGGCGCCGGCCGACATGCTGGAGGAATTCCGGCGGCTCGCGGCGCTGCTGCACCACGCGCAGCTCGCGCACGGCACCAAGGTGCTGATGATCAGCAGCGCGACCGCCGGCGAAGGGAAGACGCTCACCGCGACGAACCTGGCGCTGACGCTCAGCCAGTCCTACGAGCGCCGCGTGCTGCTGATCGACGCCGATCTCCGCAAGCCGAGCGTCCATTCGATCTTCGATCTGGAGAACGCGGTCGGCCTCATCGACGCGCTCCGCGACGCGAAGGCCGGCATCAAGGACCGGAAGGTGCCGGTCGTCACGGTGTCGCCGCGCCTGACGCTGCTGCTGGCCGGCGGCGTCATGCAGGATCCGGCCGCGCTGCTGACCTCCGACCTGCTCCACACCCTGCTGAAGGACGCGTCCGCCGTCTTCGACTGGATCATCGTCGACACGCCGCCGGCGGCATTCCTGCCCGACTGCAGCCTCATCGCCAGCTTCGTCGACGCCGCGCTGATCGTGCTGCGGGCGTGCTCGACCGCCTACCCGCTCGTCCAGCGCGCGGTCGAAGCGATCGGCCACGACAAGATCCTCGGCGTGGTGCTGAACCGCGCGGATCACTCGGCCGGCGGCGAGGGATACGGCGAGCACTACCGCTACTACGCGTACGGCTACGGGTACGGCGCGATGTCCGGCCAGCTGTGATCGGCCGGCGCGCCGCCTAGCGCGTCGCGGGATGCGCGCCCGGCGCGCGCGTCGGACGCAGCGACAACGCGTCGAACGCGCCCGGCGTGTGGACGTCGATCGGGAGATCGACGCCGTAGAGCGCCCGGTAGGCGGCCGCCACCTTCGCGACGTCGGCCGGCGCGCGCTGCGGATCGCCTGCGGGGGACGCGAGCCGGAAGTCTTCGCCGCGCGGGTCGACGAAGAGCGACGCTTCGCCCGTCCGACCGAGGATCCGGTTCGGCGCCATCCGCAGCTCGAGCGAGCCGAAGACCCGATCGCCCAGTCTGACGCGCGCGCCGACGCCGAAGACGTTGTCGCGGACGATCGTCTCGGGACCCGGCGAGCCGCGCTCGACGAACACCGTGTTCCCGTCCGGCTCGGTGACGTTCGCGATGATGTTGTTGACGACGACGTTCGTGCCGCCGATCGGCGAGTTGATGCCGGCATCCACGTCGGAGATGGTGTTGTTCATGACGACGTGCACGGTCTCGCCGGCCATCATGATCGCGGCGTTCGACCAGCCGGTGCCGGGGTTGTACTCCCCGGAGTGATGAATCCGGTGGATGACGTTGCCCACGACGAAGACGCTGCGACCCGTGCCCATGTCGCTGTCGCTCGACAAGGCGATGCCGAAGTCGCAGTCGTGGATGTGGTTCGAGACGAACCACACCCGCTCGGGCGCGTACTGCAGGCCCATGCACTGGCCGTAGGACGAGTTGCCGGGCCGGTGGCCGAAGCAGAGGTTCTCCGCAAAGATCACGTCGGTCGCCTGCTTGGTCCAGAACCCGGTCTGCTTGTTGTCGTGCGCGATGTTGCGCGCGACGTAGATGTGATGCGTCGACGCCTGGCCGTCGCGGCCGCCGTTGATCTGAATGCCGTCGCCGCTGTTCCGGTACAGCTCGTTGTCGACGACCCACAGCCGGCTGACGTTCGCGCTGACGGCGATGCCGTGGACGTCCTGATCGAAGTCGGCGCGCACGTTGCCGTTGTCGTGGATTGTGTTCCCGGCGAACACCACGTGATCGAGGAACGCCGTCGGGCTCCAGCTGACGGCTCCCAGTCCGCCGCCGTTCGCGTTGCCGTGCACGTCGGAGGCGCGGACCGCGACGTGGTCCCCGGGCGCGACGACGGCCAGTTCGCCGGTGCGGTTCGCATCGAGCGGACCGAAGTCGAGGTTCTCGAGGATGGTGTAGGTGGCCGTCAGCTCCCACGGTCCGCGCACCAGCGGCCGCGCGGTCGCGCTCGCGCCGCGGATGAACACGGGCTGGGCGGCGGTGCCGTGCGCGTGCAGGCCGTTCGGGCTCGAGTGCGCCCGATCGTAGCTGCCGTGCAGTTCGACCACGGCGCCCGGAGGCAGCGAGAGCGGGATGGACTGCCGCGGGTGCGCCGGCGTGCCGAACGGATTGTTGTCGTCGGTCGCTTCGCGGCGCGACGCGTCGACGTAATAGAAGCCGGCGACGCCCTGGCTCCACGGCGACGGCGGGCGGGGAGCGGTTTCGGCGATCCCGAACTCCGGCGTCGGGATGCCGGCCGGCGCGGTCCATGGTTCGGCGGCGGCGGCGCCAGGCGCGGCCGCCAGGGAACGGTCCGGATCGGACGACAGGGCCGCCGCAGCGGCGGCGATTGCGACGAGAATTCCGGCTCGGAGCACGTGCATGTGATGGCAGCTGACGAGGGCCTTGCGGCGGCTAAAGTCGGCTTCAGCGCCGACTTTTGTCTCCGGTCAGGGCGGATCGATCCGGCGAAATCGGCCTATTTTCGCGCAGGCGCGCGCTCCCTCACCCGCCTGCCGGGTGAGATTCTTGCTCTTCCGGCTATCACGCGTGCGGGCGTCGCCCGCGCAAATGCTGCAAGAATGATGCACCGGCTCTCCCGATGATTCGCCTGTCCGCGCTCTGGCTCGTCGTGATCGGCGTGGGTGTGATCAGTTGGAAGGACTGGTTCAAGGGCCTGTGCGGGCTGGTCGTGCTGATCGGCATCCTCGAATATCCCGACGTGCCCAAGAGCATGTTCGGCATTCCGGGCCTGAACTTCTTCAACCTGCTGCTGTTGAACCTGACGCTGGCGTGGATGGTCGGCCGCTCGCGCGAACGCCTCGCGTGGGACATGCCGAGCCACATCGCCGCGCTGCTGTCGCTCTACGTCGCGGTGATCCTGATCGGCTGGCTGCGCCTGTACTTCGACCGCGGGCTGATGTCGGCCACCGAAACGACCGGCAGCATCATCTCCGAGTACCTCGTCAACACGCTCAAGTGGATGACGCCGTGCCTGCTGCTCTTCGACGGCTGCCGCAGCCGCGAGCGTCTGCGTCTGGCGGCGTTCTCGCTGCTCGGCGCGTACGTGTTTCTCGCCGTCATGACCATCAAGGTGATGCCGCTCGGCGCGGCGTTCCTCGGCGGCACCGAACTGCAGCGGCTCGCGCTGAAGCTGCTGGTCAGCCGCATCGGCTACCACCGCGTCACGCTCTCGATGATGCTCGGCGGCGCGGCATGGGCGGTCATCGCGGCCGCGCCGCTCCTCGACCGGCGCCTCCGCTGGACGATGCCGATCGTCAGCCTCGTCGTGGTGTACGCGCAGTTCCTCACGGGCGGGCGCGGCGGCATCGTGACGCTCGGCGTCATCGGCTTGCTGCTCGGGCTCCTCAAGTGGCGCAAGGTGTTTCTGGTGGCGCCGCTCGCCGCCGCGCTCTTCTACGTCATCGAGCCGAGCGCGTACGACCGGCTGCTCCAGGGATTCGTCAAGGAACCCGACATCGTCGGCACGCAGACCGAGATCAACGAGTACGAGCTGACGTCGGGCCGCAACATCATCTGGCCGTACGTCATCCGGCAGATCGAGCAGAAGCCGTGGACCGGGTGGGGCCGGCAGGCGATGCTGCGCACGGGCACGGTGGCGTTCCTCTACACGGAGCTGAAGGAGGACTTCGGCCATCCGCACAACGCGTATCTCGAGACGCTGCTCGACAACGGCATCATCGGCACGCTTCCGGTGCTGGCGCTGTTCCTCACGTTGCTGTTCCATTCGCTGCGCCTCTTCCTCGAGCGGCGAAGCGTGCTGTGCAACGTGGCCGGCGGCCTGGCGGCGACGACGATCCTCGCGCTGATGGTCGCGGGGATGTCGAGCCAGTCGTTCTATCCCATCGAGGGCACCGTCGAAATGTGGTGCGCCATCGGACTGATGGTGCGGCTCGCCGTCGAGCGCGCCCGCGCGCTGGCCACCCTTGCGCCGAAACGCCCGCCGCTGGCGCTCGTCACGTCGGCGGGCCCGCGCATCCCGACGGCTCCGGCCAAAGTGGATCTCGACACGCTGATCTTCGGCGGCACGGACGCGGCGCGTCCGCCGGCGCCGGCGCCCGCCGCGCGCCCGCCGTTCTCGGCCGCGGCGCGCCAGGCGGCGCGATTCCGCTCCGGCGCGCCGGTCGAACCGGCCGCCGGCGCGAGGTTCCGGTTCTGACATGGGTGCCGGACGCATGACACGGCCGATGAAGGTCGCCATCGTGACGGCGTTTCCGAAGGACACGTCCTCGCCGCGCGGCGGCGTCGAGGTGGTCAGCGTGAACCTCGTCGCGGCGCTGGCCGCGCTCGACGATCTCGATCTGCACGTCGTCACGACCGCCGCCGAGGCGCCGGCGCCCGCCACCGAATCGTGGAACGGCGTCACCGTGCATCGGCTGCCCGTGAAGCATCGGCGCGTGCTCGTCGACGCGATCGGACCAGGCCGTCGCCAGATGCGGCAGTACCTGTCCGCGCTGCAGCCCGACGTCGTGCACGCGCACGACGTGTACGGGCTGATGGTGAAGGGCCTTGCGGTGCCGACCATCCAGACGATTCACGGCTTCATCCACGGCGACACGGTCGTGTCGGGCGAGCCGCTGGCGCGCGTTCGCGGTCTCGTGTGGCGCCGCGTCGAAACCGGCGCGTGGGCGCGACAGCACCACATCATCTCGATCAGCCCGTACGTGCGCGAGCGGCTGACGCCGATCGCGTCGGGCGTGATTCACGACGTCGAGAATCCGATCGCGCCGCTGTTCTTCGACGTCCCGCGGCGCGAGTCCGGCCAGACGGTGTTCAGCGCCGCCGTCGTCTCGCCGCGCAAGAACACGCTCGCGCTCGTCGACGCGGTCGCGCAGGTGGCGGCCGCCGGCGTCGACGTCACGCTGCGGCTCGCGGGGCCGGTCGTCGACGAGGCATACGCCGCTCGCGTCCGGGCCCGCATCGACGAGCACGGCCTCGGACCGCGGACGACGTGGCTCGGTTCGATCGGACCCGACGAAGTCCGGCGCGAGCTCGCGTCGGCCAGCCTGTTCGCGCTCGTCTCGCTCGAGGAGAACGCGCCGCTCGCGATCGAGGAAGCCATGGCCGTCGGCGTGCCCGTGGTCACGTCGAACCGGTGCGGCATGCCGTACATGGTGCGCCACGCGGAAACGGGCTATCTCGTCGATCCGTTGAATCCATCCGATATCGCCGCGCGCATCGCCCAGCTGCTGCGCGACGGCGACGGCCGCCGCCGGATGGGGGCGGCGGCGAAACGAGCGGCGCAGGAGCGGTTCCATCCTGCCGCGATCGCGCGGCGGACTCGCGACATCTACAGGGAAGCGGTGGCCGGCGCGCGGCGCCTCACCGCAGGAGAGCGTCACTGATGGGCATGTGGAATGAAATTCTCGGCGTCCCGCGCGGAGTCGACCTGCGTCGCAAGTGGTGGCACCACGCCAGTATCGCCGTGGCGATCCTGTCGACCCTGATTCTGTATCTCGTCATCGCGACCGTCGTGGCGCGCGCGAATATCGTGCTGACGAAGGACAACACGCATTCGATGACGCTGCTGCACTACGCGTTGGGTCGGAGCGGGACGACGACGCTCGACGACCTCGATCAGCTGCCGGGCTTCAAGGCGGTGATCATGCCGGACGGCGGCTTGAAGATGACGCCGCGCGCCACGGCGCCGGAAACGATTCGCTGCGAGAATCCGGCCCGGTACGAAGCCGACGCGACCGTCACGGTGGACGGCCTCAAGTACCGCACCATCGCCGATTCGGCGGGCCAGCCGCCGACCGAGCGGCGTCATTGCGCGGCGACAGCTGCGTACGCCTCGATGACGGCGGACGGCATCGCGGTCGGCGTGCCCGACACCTCGCTCATCCTCGTGCAGAAGAACAAGGGATTCTTCGCCGGTCTCGCCGCGGTCATGGTGTGGCTGCCGTTGTACTGGCTGGTCTACTACCGCGTGTTCGTCGCCGCGTACGTGAGGCACCGCAAGGCGCGCCGCCGTCGTCGTGCCTACGCCTCGTTCGTCATGCGGTAGCGGTCGGTCGACGCGGGTTCGCGAGGGGAAGAGCGGAGCGCGTCATCGCCAGAGCGAGGACATCCGCCACGCCAGATCTTCGACCGAGTCGCCGCCGGAGATCCGCCGGACTTCCATCCAGTCGGTCCGGCCGTCGTTGAGCCCCGGCATCGCGGAGAACGCGATGCGGAAGCCGTGACGGCGCAGCACCGTCTTCGCGGCCTCGTTGAAGTCGGGGCGGTCGCCGTTGGGATAGGCGAACATCTCGGGCGCGACGCCGGTCTCCGCCGCCAGCCGATCGCGGCAGGTGCGAATCTCGTTCTCCAGCTCCGCGGCGTCGAGTTGCGACACGATCGCGTGGCTGTGCGTATGCCCGCCGAAGCAGGTGAAGTCGGCGGCCGCCCGCACTTCGTCCCAGGTCATCGTCTGCCGCGGCGCGCCGAGCGACGCGTCGTCCACGCCGAGCGCGTCGAGGAGCGTCGCCATCAGGCCGTCGCGCTCGTCGTTCGGGCGCTGCTTGATGAAGTCCTTGGCGGCGCGCAGCAGCCTCGCCCGGCCGGTCTCGTCGAGCGCGAACGGCCGCTCCAGCCAGGGCACGTCCACCTGCGCGCGCGTGGAGGCGCGCACCGCCAGATAGAGCTTGTCCCACCACTCGATCAGCATCGGCCGATCCACGTAGTGCGTCGACAGGAAGTTCAACGCGCGGATGCGATGCGACCGAAGCACCGGATAGGCGAGCTCGAAGTAATTGTGATAGCCGTCGTCGAACGTGACGAGCACGTCGGGCGGGCCGGCGCCGGTGTCGCGCGCGGCCCGGTCCTCGAGCTGTTCGGGCGCGATCACGTGGCAGTGTCTGGCGAGCCACGCCATCTGCGCGCCGAACGCGTCGACGTCGAGGTGCGGCAGCGGGTCGGTCTCGACGCCGATCCGATGGTAGAGCAGCACGACGCACCCGGGGCGGCGCTTGCGGCGGGCGATGCGCCAGCCGGGTCGCGATGCGACGGCCGTCTTCACCGCCCGCTTGACGGCGCTCGGCGTCACTAGGCGCTCGCTTCCAGCGGCAGCATCTCGGCCGGTTCCTCGACGACATCGAGGTAGCCGTTGGCCGCGAGCCAGCCGAGAATCTGGTCGGCGGCCGCATCGGGCGCGTTCGACGCCGTATCGATCGTCAGCTCGGCGTCGTTCGGCGCTTCGTACGGATCCGAGATGCCGGTGAACTGCTGGACGATGCCGGCGCGCGCCTTCGCGTACAGGCCTTTGCGATCGCGCTCCTCGCAGACGGCCAGCGACGTCGACAGATGGACGAGCACGAAGCCGCCGACCGGCTCGACGAGCGACCGGACTTCCTTGCGCGTGCGGTCGTAGGGCGCGATCGGCGCGCAGATGGCCACGCCGCCGTTCTTCGTGATCTCGGACGCGACGTAGCCGATGCGGCGGATGTTCAGATCGCGGTGCTCGCGCGAGAACCCGAGCTCGGACGAGAGATGCTTGCGCACGAGATCGCCGTCGAGCAGCGTCACCTGCCGGCCGCCGCGCTCGAGCAGCTTGACGACGAGGACGTTGGCGATCGTCGACTTGCCGGCGCCCGACAGGCCGGTGAAGAAGATCGTGAATCCCTGCTGGCGGCGCGGGGGATGGCGCCGCTGCAATTCCGCCGCGACTTCGGGATACGTGAACCACTGCGGGATGTCGATCCCTTTCGCCAGGCGTCGCCGCAACTCGGTCCCCGACAGGTTGAGCGTATGCGTGCCGTCCGGCACCTCGTCTTCCGGCTCGTAGCGATCGAACGCCGGGACGTACACCATCATCCGGAACGGCACCATCTGGATGCCGATCTCGTCCTGGTGCGCGCGCAGCAGTTCCTGCGCGTCGTACGGCCCGTAGAACGGCCGACCCTGCGCATCCTGTCCCGGACCCGCGTGGTCGCGTCCGACGACGAAGTGGGTGCAGCCGTAGTTGCGGCGGATGATCGCGTGGAGCACCGCTTCGCGCGGGCCGCCCATGCGCATCGCGAGCGGCAGCAGCGAGAGCATCGCCGTTTCCTGCGGGTAGTTCGCGAGCACCGCTTCGTAGCAGCGCACGCGGGTGTAGTGGTCGACGTCGCCCGGTTTCGTCATGCCGACGGTCGGCTGGATCAGCAGGGCCGCCTCGCACTCGCGCGCGGCGCGCAGCGTCAGCTCGACGTGCGCCCGGTGCATCGGGTTCCGCGTCTGGAAGGCGACGATGCGCGACCACCCGCGACGCGCGAACTCGGCGCGCACCTGCGCCGGCGTCAGGCGGAGGTGCCGGAAGTCGTGATGGACCGGGAGGCGAATCGCCTCGATCCTGCCGCCGATCAAGTACGGGTGCTCGCGCATCAGCGCGGCGACGCCCGGGTGGGTCGTGTCGATCGTGCCGAAGACCGCGCGCGCCGCGGCCTCGCGGTCCGGCACCCAGATGTCCTCGACGTGCAGCACGGCGAGCATCACGCCTTCGGGATCGCGGAGCGCGACGGTGCTGCCCGACTGGAGCGTCGTCGCGAACGCTTCCGGCACGTCGAGGCTGATCGGGATCGGCCACAGCGCGCCGCCGGCGAGGCGCATCGAGGCGCAGACCGACTCGTAATCGGCGCGGCCGAGGAAGCCGCGAAGCGGCGTGAAGGCGCCGCACGAGATCATCTCGAGATCGCAGAGTTGCCGCGGCGTGAGGTCCCACGACGGAAATTCACGAGAGGCCGCGCGCAGTTCGGCGGCGCGCTCGGGAGTGACCAGGGGATTGACGAGCGCACCTGGTATAAGGGAACTATTAGGCATGCTCAAGTACAGGGCAAAACCGTGGCCACTGTATCAACCGCTATAGGCTCGAATCCGCGGGTCAGGCCGTACATCGTCATGCGACAGGGCGACTTTTGTCTGAGAGATGGGTGACCGATGACACTCGATGACGGGGCGTCGACCGTCGGGAGTGCCTGAATTCCCATCACGTGAAGGAGGCGCGGCACCCTTCGTCTGGAGACAAAAGGCGCCTCGGGGGAAGACTGATTCGGCGCGTAGCCTCGCAACAACGTCGATTTCGGCCTGAAATTAGTGGCCCGGCTCTTGATGTGTCGTCCAACGCCGATTCGATGACCAACGCAGCTGGCGACACGACCCCGTGGATCGTGCGGCCCCGACGCAACCCGTCGGCCGCCGTGCAGATGTTCTGTTTTCCCTACGCCGGCATCGGGCCGTCGGCGTACCGGACCTGGCCGGCGGCGGTGCGGTCGGACGTCGAGCTCTGTCTCGTCCAGGCTCCCGGCCGTGAAGCGCGCTTCACCGAAACGCCGCTGACCCGCGTGTCCGACATCGCCGCGGCGGCCGCAGGCGCGATCGCGCCGCTGCTCACGCGTCCCTCGGTGTTCTTCGGCCACAGCCTCGGCGCGCTCGTCGCATTCGAGGTGGCGCTCGAACTCCGGCGCCGCCGCGCGCCGATGCCGCTGCATCTGTTCGTGTCGGCGCATCGCGCGCCGCAGCTCCCGAACCCCCATCCGCCGCTGCGTCACCTTGCCGATGCCGAGTTCGTCGACGAGCTGTGCCGCCGCTATGGCGGAATCCCGCAGGCAGTGCTCGACAATCCCGAACTGCTCGCGCTGATGCTGCCGTGCCTGCGCGCCGACTTCGTGGCGTTCGAAACCTACCAGTTCACCGACGACGTGCCGCTCGCGTGCGGGATTTCCGCGTTCGGCGGACGGGAGGACGCCCGCGTGCGCGAGGCCGAACTGGATGCCTGGCGCGACCGCACCAGCGGCGCCTTCGCGCTGAAGATGTTCGACGGCAACCATTTCTACCTCCAGAACCGCCGCGACGACCTGCTGACGGCGATCGCCGCGGGCATTCAGCTGCTCGGCGCCGCCGCGAGCGCCCGTTGACCGACGTCGTGACAACCACACCGGCCGCGCCGCCCGTTGCGCCCGGCGAGGTGCACGTGTGGCTGGCGGATGTCGACGCGGTCGACGAGGGGACGCTGGCCGACCTGACCGCGACGCTGTCGAGCGACGAGCGCGAGCGGGCCGATCGGTTCGTGTTCGATCGCGATCGCCGGCGCTTCGCGTGCGGCCGCGGCGTGCTGCGCCACCTGCTCGCGTCGTACGTCGGCGCGGACGCCGCGTCGTTGCGCTTCGCGTACGGCGCGCACGGCAAGCCGACGCTGTCGATCCCGTTCGACACCGGGCTGCTGTTCAACGTGTCGAATTCGGGGTCGTTCGCGCTCGTCGCGATCTCGCGCGGGCTCGAGCTCGGCGTCGACATCGAAGCCATTCGGCCGCTGGCGGACGGCGACGACATCGCGTCGCGGTTCTTCTCGCCGCGGGAGGTCGCGCATCTGCAGTCGGTCCCGGCGTCGGCGCGTCACGCGGCGTTCTTCGCCTGCTGGACGCGGAAGGAAGCGTATCTGAAGGCGCTCGGCGACGGCCTGGCGCTGCCGCTCGACACGTTCGACGTCACCTTCGTCGACGGCGAGCCGCCCCGCGTTCGCGTGGCCGACGACGCGTCGGAAGGGCAGCGCTGGTCGTTGATTCCGCTGTCGGCGCCGTCGGGGTACGCGGCGGCGCTCGTCATCGAGGGACGCGTCGATCGGGTGAAGTACGGGACGTGGACGGCATCGGCGGCCGGCCGCGTCGGCACGGTGCACCAAGCCATGGAGGCGGTATGAGCCGCGACGAACGAGACGATGCCACCGTGTACAAGGTGGTGGTGAATCACGAGGAGCAGTACTCGATCTGGCCGGCGGACCGCGACAACCCGCTCGGCTGGCGCGACGCCGGCAAGTCGGGGTCGAAGGCCGAGTGCCTCGAGTACGTCAAGGAAGTCTGGACGGATATGCGGCCGCTCAGCCTGCGCAAGCAGCTGGCGCAGGCGGCATCGTAAGGCCGCGTCGGCGACGGAGGACAGTATGAGTGCTGCGGTCGAGGAACCGCTCGCCAGGATCGACGTGCGCACGCCGGACACGGGCGCCGCACGTGCCAGGCCCGAACCGAACTTCTTCATCATTGGCGCCTCGAAGGCGGGCACGACGTCGCTGTACGAATATCTGCGGCAGCATCCCGACGTGTTCATGTCGGAAGACAAGGAGCCGTGGTTCTTCTGCGACATTCCTGATCCGGCGCCGACATCGGCGAACCGATACACGCTCGACACGTACCTCGACCTCTTCGCGGGCGCCGGGACGTGCAAGGCGATCGGCGAGGCGTCGGTCAGTTATCTGCCGTCCCCCGCCGCCGCGGCGCGCATCCACGAGCGCTATCCCGACGCGCGGATCATTCTCGCGCTGCGGAATCCGGCGGACCGGGTCCACTCCTGGTACAGGTTTCTGTGTCAGTACGGCATCGAACCCGGGTTGACGCTCGAAGCGGCGTTGGCCGACGAAGAGCGCCGCGCCGCCGTCGCCGCCGAACATCGCGACTCGCGGTACATGGACGAACTCATCCTCTACTATCATTTCGGCCTCGTCGCGAGCCAGATCGAGCCGTGGACGGCGCTGTTTCCGCGCCGCCAGATTCACGTGATGCTGTTCGAGGATCTGAAGACGCGCGCGATCGACACGACGAAGAAGGTGTACGAGTTCCTCGGCGTCGACCCGTCGTTCACGCCGAAAATCGAAGTGCACAACCCCACGTGGTTTCCGTTCTCGGTGCGGCTGCAGCACCTGCTCTTGAAGCGCGCGCGCCAGCACCCGTTGATGCCGCCGCGCGGCGAACTCGAATTCTACGACCGGTACGTGATCCCGAGCGTAGGGTTCGTCAACGGATTACTCGGCCGCCTCCGGCCGCACTCGTTCAACCCGGCAACGCGACGTGCGTTGCTCGACCGCTATCGGGACGACATCCGTCGCACCGAACAGCTGACGGGCGTCAGCCTGGCGGCGTGGCTGAAATCGAGCTGACTCTCTAACGTGGAGATGACCGTGACGACATGGCAGCGATATCTGATGACAGGCACGCGAACGATGGGCGCGGCGGCGGCCGCGGCGGTCGTGCTCTCGGCAGCACCTGTCTGGGCGCAGGGACCGCCGTACGCATTCACGAAGGTGCAGGTGGCCGGCGCGGTCCAGACCGAACCGACCGGGATTAACGACAGCGGCGTCGTCGCCGGCACGTCGTGGAGCTCGGACGGCACGATCCACGCTTTCACCTACAAGAGCGGCACGTTCACGTCGATGGACTTCCCGGCCGCGCCGTACAACTGGGGCTTCGGGATCAACAACGCCGGCCAGCTGGTCGGTTCGTACGGCTTCGGACCGCACGGCCCGTGGTTCGGCCTGATCACCGACGGCACGACCACGACGAGCTATCAGTACCTCGGTCAGCAGACCGACGGCCGCGCCATCAACTCCTCCGGACAGATCGTCGGCGAGTGGGACAACGGCGGCCCGCCCGAACGCGGTTATCTGAAGTCGGGCGACACCTACATCGGCCTCGACATGCCCGGCGCGCTCCAGACCTACGTCCTCGGCATCAACGATGCCTCGTCGATGACGGGATCGTTTCTCGCGTCCGACGGCCGGCTGCACGGCTTCGCGTACGCCGGCGGCACGTTCAAACAGATCGACGCGCTCGGGGCCGGCCAGACCTTCATCGGCGGTCTGAACAACGCGAACGCGATGGTCGGCTACTCGCAGAATGGCACGATCACGCACGGGTTCGTCATGAGCGGAAGCCGTTTCCGCGCCTTCGACGTCGATTTCCCCGGCGCGCTGATGACCAAGCCATGGGCGATCAACAACAACGGGCAGATCGTCGGCTCGTACACGAGCCCGACCTGCGCGCTCTGCGGCTTCATCGCGACGCCGCGCACTGACGTGCCCCCGGCCTGCGATCAGACCCTCACGCTGGGATATTCGACCGGCACCCTGCGGCTGAACTTCGCGAACTTCCAGGCGTCGACGCCTCTCACCTGGAGCATGTGGCTGCTCGCGCTGAACACGGCGGTACCGCTCTGGTCGACGTCCGTGTCCTCGATAGCCCCGACGTCGTTCCAGATTCCGCTGGCGGTTCCGTCGATCGGGAGCGTCGTGGCGGTGAGCCTGCTGAGCGGATCGGATGGAAGCCCGGTCTGCGTCGACTACGCCAGCGTGAACACGAACGGGACGACGCCCTAGGCGTCCGTCCCGTGCGGGACGCCGCCGATCAGGAGGAGGTGCCGGAGCCGGAGCGGCTCCGGCTTTCGAGATGAGCTGTGACGATGCGTGCGGCGAGCTCGAGGCCGTGCTCGGCGGCGATGCGGGGCGCAAGATCGGCAGCGCGCCGGCGGTAGCATGGATCTCCGACGGCGCGCCCGATCATCTCGGCGAGGCGCGCGCCGGTCAGCCGGCTGCGCGTCGTGCTGCGCGGCGCGACCCCGAGATCGTGGAGCCGGCCGGCCCAGAACGCATGGTCGAGACAGTACTGCACGACGACCTGCGGTACGCCGGCCGTGAAGCAATAGGCCGCCGTGCCCGCGCCGCCCTGATGCACGACCACCGACACGCGGCGAAACAGCCAGTCGTAGTCGGCGAAGGGCGTTTCGAAGATCGCCGGGTGATCGAAATTGCTGAGCGCGCCTCCCGAGCCGCCGACGATGACCGCGCGCTGGCGGAGCCGGGTCACCGCGTCGAGCACGATGGCGCGAAGCTCCGCGGGATTGTCGTCGGCCATGCTGCCGAAGCCGAGGCAGATCGGCGGCTCGCCCGCTTCGACGAACGCGCGGAGATCGTCGCTCGCAGCGGGCGCGTTGCCGCGCGGCGGAAACCAGTAGCCGGTGACATGCGTCGTCGTGGGCCAGTCGGGCGGACGGGGTACGACGACGGGACTGGAGCCGACGAGCGTCACGAGGCGCGCCGGGCGCGCGGATGCGGGCGGCGCGATCGCCGCGGCTTCGCGACGCCACGCGGCGAACACCTGCGAGGCGCCGTACGCGACGAGCGCCTGGCTCAACACCTGCGTGAGCCGGTTGTAGACGGGACCGAGCCGCCACGCCGGGAACGCATGCGCCTGCTGATGGCGCGACCCGAGCGGCGGAATCGGCGAGGCGACCACGAGCGGCAGGTCGCGCGAACGGGCGAGCGGCGTCGCGACGAGCGAGGCGAGCGGAGACGACACGATCGCCTCGGCATCGGCGCTGGCCGCGTGCGCTTCGCGGAAAACGGATTCGGCGCAGTCTCGAAACGGCTGGAACAGGCCGGTGAGACCGAGCGGGGAGTTGTTCGGAACGCCGAGCGCGTGGCGGCCTTCGGCGCTCGAGACGAGCGCCTGGTAGCTGCCGGGAATCAGATGGAAGTCGAGGCCCTGCGAACGAGCCGGCGCCTCGAATTCCGCATGCGTCGCCACACGCGGGTGATGGCCGGCGGCGCGGAGGCGTGACGCCAGCGTGATGAGCGGACTGACATCTCCGCGCGTGCCGAAGCCGATCACCGTGATGCGCATGCGCCGGAGTTCATGATGGATGTTGCGATCGGAAATCAGCGCGTGGTGTGCTCGTTCTGCGGCACGCGCGTGGACCCGGCGGCCGTCGAATCAGCCGTCGTGCCGTCGAACGTGCGCGCGTTCAAGCACGAGCGCTTCCACGTGTGGAGATGCCCCGTCTGCCGATCGCTGCACTGCCTCGAGAAGGTCGACCTGAGCGTATATTACACGAACTATCCGATCACCCGGACGCTCTCCGAACCCACGCGCCTGACGTGCGACAGCCTGCTGCAGCGGCTGACGAAGCACGGCTACCGCGCCGATTCGCGTCTCCTCGACTACGGCTGCGGGTGGGGTGTGTTTCTCGCGCACCTGCGCGAGTCGGGCTACGTCAACGCCTGCGGCTACGATCCGTACTCGGGTGAGGCGGCGCTGCGCGACCGCGGCTGCCTCGAGGCGAACGCGTACGACTACGTGCTCGTTCAGGACGTGCTCGAGCACGTGGAGGACGGCCGCGCGCTGTTCGCGGAGCTCAACGAGTACGTCAGGCCCGGCGGCTGCGTGCTGGTGGGGACGCCGACGGCCGACGCGATTTCGCTGCGCAAGTACGAGCGGCACTGGACGCAGCTCCACGTGCCCTACCACCTGCACATCTACACGCGAGCCGCCGTCGAAGCGATCGGCCGCGAAGCGGGGTGGGACGTCGTCGACGTGTTCGATCGCGCGTACTACGACACGCCGATCAACGGGCTCAACGCCTGGGCCATCAACAAATATCAGTCGTTCACCGACGGGACGCTCGATGCGCTGTTCGACGAGGTGCCGCGGGAGCAGCTCCAGCGATCGATCCGCTTCCGGACGCTGGCGCGCTTCGGCTACTGGTTCAAGCGCAACACGGGCGAAATCGGCATATTGTTTCGGAGGCCGGCGTGACACTGTATGAGCAGATTCAGGGGACCCGCGTGGACATGACCACCGATCGTTGCCGCACGCTGTATCTCGAGCTGCTGAAGCGCAGCCTGCTCGGGCTGACCTACGAAGATCCGTCGGACCGCGCGCCGGCCACCGTGCAGGGCACGGCGCAGCGCGAGCGGCACAACCCCGAGCTGCGCGCGATCGGAAAGGACTGGCCCGCGGTGGCGCCGACGATGATCGGCGCGGCGCGGCTGAACAACGTCCAGCAGTGCATCGAGCGCGTGCTCGCCGACGATGTGCCCGGCGATCTGATCGAAACGGGCGTCTGGCGCGGCGGCACGGTCATCTTCATGCGAGGCCTGCTGAAAGCGTACGACGTGACGGACCGCACCATCTGGGCCGCCGACTCGTTCAAAGGCCTGCCGCCGCCCGACGAAGCCAAGTATCCGCAGGACCGCGGACTGCATCTCGAGCACTTCAAGGAGCTCGCCATCTCGGTGGACGAGGTGCGGCGGAACTTCGAACGCTACGAGCTGCTCGACGATCAGGTCCGGTTCCTGGAGGGCTGGTTCAAGGACACGCTGCCGCAGGCGCCGATCACGCGCCTCGCGGTCATGCGGCTCGACGGCGACCTGTACGAGTCGACGATGGACGCGCTGACGAACCTGTACGACCGGCTGTCGCCCGGCGGGTTCGTCATCATCGACGACCACAGCATTGCGGCGTGCCGCCAGGCCGTGGAAGATTTCCGGCGCTCTCGCGGCATCACCGACGAGATCGTGCAGATTGATTGGACGGGCGTGTACTGGCGACGCACCCGGTAGCGCCGCCCCAGGAATTGCAGGAGCAATCATGCCGATCATCGGGAACGTCAACTGGAAAGAGCTCGAAACCCGCGGCTTCATCCACGTGCGGGGCTATCTGACGCCGCACGATCTCGAGGCCTGCCGCGAGGACTACACCGTCCAGCCGGTGGACGCGAAGAACCAGAACAACGCCGTCTCGATCGCGTCGGGGCGCGCCACCGCGACGCTCGAAAGGTCGTTCCAGGAATTGATGGCGCTCGTGCGCGAGAAGACCGACATCCGGATCGACACGCTGCTCGGCGGCTACTACTTCGCCACCAGCCGCGGCGTGTTTCCGTGGCACCAGGATCACGAGAGCTTCCTGACGATCCAGAACCACTACGACTACGTCAATCTGTTCATCCCCGTCGTCAAGCCGCGCAAGGACAAGTCGAACCTGTGCGTCGTGCCGTTCGATGCGCTCGAACGCGTCAGTCCGCGCGTGTACCGGCACACGGTGCGCGGCGGGGCCTCGATGGCGTACGACGTCGGCGATAAGCAAGTGATCGTGCAGTCGCAGTCCGGCGCGGCGCGCGTCATCGACGTGCCGCTGGACCGGATCGCCGAGACGCCGCAACTCGAAGCGGGCGACCTCCTTCTGATGCGCGGCGACATCTTCCACCGCACCGAGGACGGCGACACGGCGCGCGTCGCGCTGTCGGTGCGCCTCGGCAACAGCCAGACGATCGTCCGGCGCAAGGTGCTTGCAGACGGCGGCCTCGCCAAGATGCGGACGATGGCCGGCAACCTCCAGATGTACGAGCCGCTGTTCCGCGCATTCGATCGGGCCCGGCGCGACGAGCTGTCGTGGGCCGAGCTCGAAGCCCTGGTGAAGAGCGCGCCCCTCGACCCGCCGGAGCCCATCGAGCGCCCGGCGCGCTTCCTGGTCCGCCAGAAGCTCCGGTCCGGCGTCCTGTTCTCGTCGGCGCGGAAAGTCGTCGGCGAAGTGGTGCGGAATCAGGCGCTGTGGCGCTACCATCAGCGGAAGGCGCGGAAGGCGACCGCCACCGCGCCGCACCCCGCTGCGGGGCGCGCCTGAGCGTCGGCTAGCGAAAAATCGGTCGATCTCGGCCGTTTCCGAGCTCGCCTCGCCCGTCGAGAAGGGCAGACAAAAGGTCTCCAATAGGAAGACTTTCGTCGGCCTCTCAAAGTCAAGTCGTTCCTACCCAATGGTTTGCGGGCTGATTTGTTGGCCCGCATCTTGACTCTAGCACCCCAGATCTCGTTCCGAGACTGGCTACCACCATGCCCTATACCCGTGTCGATCGCGAACCCATCGCCGTCGTCGGAATCGGTTGCCGATTCCCGATGGCCAGCGGCCCCGAAGCCTTCTGGCGCCTGATAGAGGACGGCGTCGACGCGATTTCGGAGATCCCGGCCGACCGGTTCGACGTCGACGCGCTCTACGACCCGCGCCCCGGCACCCCGGGCAAGATCAGCACGCGGTGGGGCGGATTCCTCGATCAGATCGACCGGTTCGACGCCGCGTTCTTCCGGATTTCCCCCCGCGAGGCCGATCGCCTCGATCCGCAGCAGCGGCTGCTGCTCGAAGTCGCCTGCGAGGCGCTCGACGATGCGGGCCAGACCCGGGAACGGCTGGCGGGCACGCGCGCCGGCGTTTTCGTCGGCCTCTGGCTGAACGACTTCGAAGCGCGCCTGTTCCGCGACCCCGCGGCCATCGATTTCTACATGACCACCGGCAGCGGCCGGTACTCGGCATCGGGGCGCATTTCCTACGCGCTCGATTTCGAGGGTCCGAGCGTCACCGTCGACACGGCGTGCTCGTCGTCGCTCGTCGGTGTCCACCTGGCGTGCCAGAGCCTGCGCCTCGGCGAGTCGACGATCGCGCTCGCCGGCGGCGCGAACGTCATCCTCGAACCGAACATCACGCTCGCGTACTCGCAGTCGAACATGATGGCGATCGACGGCCGGTGCAAGTTCGGCGACGCGCGCGCCAACGGCTACGTGCGCAGCGAGGGCGCCGGCCTCGTCGTTCTGAAGCGGTTGTCCGACGCCGTCGCCGATCGCGATCGGATTTACGCGGTGATTCTTGGCAGCGCCGTCAACAACGACGGCGGCAGCAGCGGCTTCCTCGCCACGCCCGCGCAGCACGGCCAGGAGCAACTGCTCCGGCACGCGTACCGCGACGCCGGCGTCTCGCCCGGCCGCGTCCAGTATGTCGAGGCGCACGGCACGGGGACGCAGGCCGGCGACCCGGTCGAGATCGGCGCCCTCGGCACCGTCCTCGCCGACGGTCGCGCGCCGGACAACCCGTGCCGCATCGGCTCGGTGAAGACGAACATCGGGCACACCGAAGGCGCTGCCGGCGTCGCCGGTCTGATCAAGACGGCGCTCGCGCTGCACAAGCAAACCGTCCCCGCGAACCTGCACTTCGAGACGCCGAACCCCGCGATTCCATGGGACCGGCTGCCGGTCGCGATCTCGAACGTGCGTGCGGCCTGGCGCTCCGGCGACGGCGCGCCGATCGCGGGCGTCAGCGCGTTCGGGATCGCCGGCACGAACGCGCACGTCGTGCTCCAGGCATGGACCGAGCCGGAGATCGCCGGTACTGAGAAGGCGGTCGACGCGGACGGCCCGCAGCTCCTCACGCTGTCGGCGAACACGCCGGACTCGCTGCGCGAGCTGGCGGCAGCATACGTCGATCGGCTTGCGGGTCGTTCGACCGCCGATCTCGCCGACATCTGCTACACGGCCAGCGCCCGCCGCACGCACCACGAGCACCGCCTCGCGTGCGTCGCCCGAAACGGCGACGAGGCCGCCGAACAGCTCGGCGCGTGGATGGGCGGCGAACAGCGGCCGCGGCTCTCGCAGGGCCGCCGTTCGGAGGCGAGCGCGGGCAAAGCGGCGTTCGTGTTCCCCGGCCAGGGCTCGCAGTGGATTGGCATGGGACGCCGGCTGATGGCCGAACAGCCGGTCGTGCGCCAGACGCTCGTCGACTGCGACGCGGCGATTCGCGAGTGGACCGGGTGGTCGCTCCTCGAGGAGCTGGCGGCCGACGAAGGCGAATCGCGACTCGACCGCATCGACGTGATCCAGCCGTGCATCTTCTCGATGCAGGTGGCGCTGGCGGCGCTGTGGCGCAGCTGGGGCATCGAACCGGCCGCCGTCGTCGGCCACAGCATGGGCGAAGTGGCGGCGGCGTACGTCGCGGGCGCGCTGCCGCTGCGCGATGCCGCGCGCATCATCTGCCGCCGCAGTCGACTGCTGCGACGGACGAGCGGACAGGGCGCGATGGCCGTCGTGGAGCTCACGATCGACGAAGCGACGGCGGCGCTCGCCGGGTACGGCGATCGCGTTTCGGTGGCGGTGAGCAACAGCCCGCGGTCGACCGTCCTCTCCGGGGATCCGTCGGCGCTCGACGAGATCATCGCGTCGCTCGAGCGCCGCGAGGTCTTCTGCCGCCGCGTCAAGGTGGACGTCGCGTCCCACAGCCCGCAGATGGATCCGCTTCGCGCCGATTTGCTCGAGGAGCTGCAGGGGATCGAGCCGCGCGTGGCGCAGGTGCCGTTCTATTCGACCGTCACCGGCGCGCCGGAGACGGGCGCCGGCTTCGACCCGAAATACTGGGTGCGAAATCTGCGCGAGCCGGTGCTGTTCTTCCAGACGGTGCAGCGCCTGACCCGCGAGGGCCACACGCTGTTCATCGAGATGAGCCCGCACCCGATCCTGGTGCCGGCCGTCCAGGAGATCCTGCAGCACGGCCGCGTCGAGGGCGCCGCGATCGGGTCGCTGCGGCGAGGCGAAGACGAGCAGGCGGAGATTCTCGGCGCGCTCGGCGCCGCATATGCGTTCGGCAAGGCCGTGGACTGGAGTCGCGTGTACCCGGCGCCCCGGCCGCCGGTTGCGCTGCCCGCATACCCGTGGCAGCGCGAGCGGTATTGGTACGACAGCGGACGGACGCCAGCGCCGCGATCGTCCGCGCAGGGTGACTCGCATCCGCTGCTCGGGCGGCGCATGCCGTCCGCAATCCACGATCGGACCCATTTCTGGCACGCGGAGCTCACGCCGGAACAGTTCGCGGACGGCGAATCAGAGCGTTTCGCGCTGTCGACGGCAGCGGCGCTCCTGGATGCAGCGGCGGCGGCCGTTGGCGAGGTGCACGGCGGCGACGCGACGCTGGCGCGCATCGAGATCGACGCGTACCCGGATGTCGGCGCCGCGCTGACACTGCAGACGGTGCTGTCGCCGTCGGCGGACGGCACCCCCGTCGTTCGAATCCTGAGCGCGTCAGCAGCGGACGCAACCGCCTCGGATTGGACGCCTCTTCTGAGCGCGGTCGTCGCGCGTGACGAGGAGGCCGCGAACGCGCCGGTCGATTTCGAGGCCATTCGCGCGCGCTGCACCGCGGAGTCGAGCGCTCGGACTGGCGTCATCGCGCAGATGCGCAGGGGCGCGGACGAGGCGCTCGCACGGCTGGCCGCGCCCGACGCGATCAACGACACGCAACGCGTCCCTCCGATTCTGATCGCGGCTGCGCTCGACGTGCTGTCGTTGGCCTCCGCCCCCGACGGCGCCGCGCCGTCGACGATCGAGCCGCTGGGCATCGATGGCTTCCGCGTGCGACGCGCGGCCGATGCCGGTCGCCCTGTCTGGTGTCACGCGACTCACGTTCAGACGAGCGGGAACGACGTGACCGGCGATGTCCGCCTCGTCACCGACGGCGGTGAGGTGGTGGCGGAGATGACCGGCGCGCGCGTGCGGCGACTGCCCGTCGATCCGTTGCGCGATGCGTTGTATGCGATCGAATGGCAGTCGCAGGCGGTCGCCGCGACGACGACGCGGCGCGATGCGCGCGGCGGTTGGCTCATCCTCTCCGACCGCGGCGGCGTCGGCGAACGGCTGGCGGCGCGGCTCGCGCGCGCCGGCGAAGCGTGCACCGTCGCGTCCGCGGCGGACGACTATCGCGCGGCGCTCCAGCAGCCGCTTCGCGGTATCGTCCACCTGGGCAGTCTCGATCTGGCAGTCGCCGACGGCGCGGCAATCCTCGACGGCGACCTCGATCGGAATGGCGCCAGCGTGCTCGATCTCGTTCATGCCGTCGTCGCCGCCGCGTCGACGCCGTCCCCCCGCGTCGTCCTCGTCACCGGCGGGGTGCAGGCGATTGGCGCGAATCCCGGCACGATTGCCGTGGCGCAGGCGCCGGTCTGGGGCCTGGGTTCGGCGATCGCGGCGGAGCATCCCGAGTTCGCGTGTCTCCGCGTCGACCTGAGCGCATCGCCCTCGGACCGGGAGATCGACGCGCTCGTGCGCGAACTGCGCGCAACCGGCGACGAATCGCAAGTCGCGCTGCGCGGCGGCGATCGCTACGTGGCGCGGCTGGTTCGCTGGCATCCGCGACGCCGCGGTGGTCGTCGCGCGGCGACGGGCGCTCGTGACTGGGCGTCGGGGACGTACGTGATCACCGGCGGGGTTGGCGCCCTGGGGCTCTCGGTCGCGACGTGGATGGCGGAGCAGGGCGCGCGCCATCTCGTGCTCATGAGCCGCCGCGGCATGACCGCAGAAGCGTCGGCGGCGGTGGACGCGCTCGGGCGCCTGGGCGCGTCGGCGGTCGTCGTGTCCGCCGACGTCTCGCGCAGCGACGACGTCGCGACGGCGCTGGAGCAGGTCCGCAGCTCGATGCCGCCGCTCCGAGGGATCGTTCACGCCGCCGGTGTGGTGGACGACGGGATTCTGCTGCAACTCGACGGGCGGCGGCTCGCGTCGGTGATGGCGTCGAAAGCGCGCGGCGCCTGGAACCTGCACGCGGCGACGCGCGAGGATGCGCTCGAGTTCTTCGTCATGTTCTCGTCGGTCGCGTCGTTCCTGATCTCCGCCGGGCACGGCAACTACGCCGCGGCCAACGCGTTCCTCGACGCGTTTGCGGACTACCGCCGCACGCTCGGCTGCTGCGCGACCGCGATCAACTGGGGCCCGTGGGGCGAGCGCGGCCTGGCGGCGGCTCAGGCCGATCGTCTCGAACGGCTCGCGGAACGCGGGCTCGACACGTTGCCGACAGCCGACGGGCTCGCGGCGCTGGCGTGCGCGATCGAGCAGGCGCCGACGCGCGCCGCGGTCATGCATTTCGACGCAACGCGATGGTGCGCCGCCGATGGCGCGACGTCGTCGGCGTTCTTCGCGAGGCTGCTCGACGAATCCGCATCAGGCGGTGCCGTCGTCGAGGCGCAGGCGATCGATCTCGGCGCACGACTCGCCGCGCTCGCCTCCGGACCGGAGCGCCGCGCCTGCGTGGAAGATTTCGTCCAGGCGGAGGTCGCGCGCGTGCTGCGCCTCGCGCCGTCGCGAATCGATCCCACCAAGCCGTTCCGGACGATGGGTCTCGATTCGCTGATGGGGCTCGAGCTGAGGAATCGGCTCGAGCCGGCAGTGGGCATCAGGATACCGGCGACGCTCGTCTGGAATTACCCGACCGTCGTCCAGTTCGCGGCGCAGCTCGCCGAGCGCATGGGCGTCTCGGTCGACGACAAGGCGCCGGACGCCGCCTCGGTCGACGCCGCTGTCGACGTCGCCGCGCTCCTGAGCGAAATCGAAGAGTTGTCTGACGAGGACGCGCGCCGTCTCCTCGCCGAATGAGTCATCCGACGCCGATGTCCGATTTGTCAGAGCGGATCGCCAGACTGTCGCCCGAGAAGCGGGCCGTGCTCGAGAAGCGCCTTCAGGGATCGCGAGAAGCGGCGCCTCAGGCCGGTGTCGAGCCGATTGCGATCGTCGGGCTCGCGTGCCGGTTTCCCGGCGCGGAGGATCCGGACGGCTTCTGGCAGCTCCTTCGAGGTCGGGGTGACGCGATCCGCGAGGTGCCGGCCGACCGATGGGACGCCGAGGCGCTCTACGATTCGAATCCCGATGCGCCGAACAAGGTGACGAGCCGGTGGGGCGGTTTCCTCGATCGCGTCGCCGACTTCGATGCCTACTTCTTCGGCATTTCGCCGCGCGAAGCGGCCCGCATGGATCCGCAGCAGCGGCTGCTTCTCGAGGCCGCGTGGGAGGCCTTCGAGGACGCAGGCCAGACGGTCGATCAGCTCGCCGGCAGCCAGACGGGAGTGTTCGTCGGCCTCCACAGCCACAGCAGCGACTATTTCTGGCTGCAGTTCGATCCGGCCGCCGGCCTGGATGCGTTCAGCGGACCCGGGGCCGCGCACAACATCGCGTCGGGCCGCCTCTCGTATTTCTTCGATCTGCAGGGACCCAACCTCGTCGTCGACACCGCGTGCTCGTCGTCGCTCGTGGCGGTCCACCTCGCGTGCCAGAGTCTTCGCGCGGCCGAGTGCTCGATGGCGCTCGCCGCCGGCGTCAACCTGATGCTGACGCCCTACTGGACGCTTCCTCTGGCGCGCATGCGCATGCTCGCGGCTGACGGGCGCTGCAAGACGTTCGACGCAAAAGCGGACGGGATGGTGCGCAGCGAGGGTTGCGGCGCCGTCGTGTTGAAGCGGGTGTCGGACGCCGTGGCGCACGGCGATCGCATCCTCGCCGTCATCCGCGGCTCGGCCGTCAACCAGGACGGCCGCACCAATGGGATCACCGCGCCGAACGGCGTGTCGCAGCGCGCGCTGCTGCGTCAGGCGCTGCGCAACGCCGGCGTGCGCGCCGACGCGATCTCGCACGTCGAAACGCACGGCACCGGCACCGCGCTCGGCGATCCGATCGAAGTCGAAGCGCTCGCCGAGGTGGTCGGCGCGTCGCGGCCCGACGGCAGCCGCTGCTGGCTGGGCGCGGCGAAGACCAACATCGGACACCTCGAAGGGGCGGCCGGCATCGCCGGCCTGATCAAGATCGTGCTGTCGCTCCAGCACGACGCCATTCCGCCGCTGGTGCACTTCTCGCAACTCAACCCGCACATCTCGCTGGCGGGGACGGCGCTCGAGATCCCGACGGCGCTTCAGGCCTGGACGCGCGGCGACGCGCCTCGCCTTGCCGGCGTCAGCTCGTTCGGCTGGTCGGGGACGAACGCGCACGTGATCGTCGAAGAGGCACCCGCGCCAGCCGCGCGGACCGACACCGCGCCGGTCGATCGCGCGTTCGTGCTGCCGCTCTCGGCTCGTCATCCCGACGCGCTGAAGACGCTGGCGGCGCGCTACCGCGATCTGCTCGCCGCGTCGGATCCCGCTGACGTGTCGCTCGAGGACGTCTGCTACACCGCCGCGCTGCGCCGCAGCCATCACGAGCACCGCGTCGCGCTCGTCGCGGCATCGCGGCGGTCGATGGCCGACGCGTTGAACGCGTTCGTCGCCGGCGATCCCGTGCGCGGCACGTCGAGCGGCCGCCAGTCGCCGGGCCGCGCGCCGGGCGTCGTCTTCGTGTTCTCGGGGCAGGGCCCGCAGTGGTACGCGATGGGCCGCGAGTTGCTCGAACAGGAGCCGGTGTTCGCCGAGGCCGTGCGTCAGTGCGACGAAATCGTTCGGAAGATCGCGGGCTGGTCGCCGCGCGCCGAGCTCCTGGCGGACGAAGCCGCGTCGCGCGTCGATCAGACGGAGATCGCGCAGCCGCTGCTGTTCACGCTGCAGGTCGCCCTCGCGGCGCTGTGGCGGTCGTGGGGCGTGGCGCCGTCGGCGGCGATCGGTCACAGCGTGGGCGAGATTGCGGCGGCGCACCTGGCGGGCGCGCTGACGCTCGAAGAGGCGGCGCGCGTCGCCGTTCAGCGCGGACAGGCGATGCAGCAGGCCACTGGCCGCGGCCGGATGGCGGTCGTCGAGATGCCGTCGCGCGACGTCGAACGGGCGATCGCGCCGTTCGCCGAGCGCGTGTGGATCGCTGCCGTGAATTCCGCCGCGTCCACGGTGGTCTCCGGCGAACCCGCCGCGATCGAGGAACTCACCGCACAGTTGAAATCGCGCGAGGTGCTGGTCCGGCCGATGCCAGTCGGTTACGCGTTCCACAGCGGCCAGATGGAACCGTGCGCGCGCGCGGTCGAATCGGCGCTCGATGGGCTTCGGCCATCGTCTCCGCGGATCCCCGTGTTCTCGACGGTGACCGGCGCGCGGTATTCGGGAGCGTTCGACGCGGCGTACTGGCGACGAAACGTCCGGCAGCCGGTGCTGTTCGGCGCCGCTTTGGCCGCGGCGATCGCGGACGACTCGACGGGCGAGCGCAAAGTGTTCCTCGAAATCGGACCGCATCCGGTGCTGAGCGAGGCGATCGAGCACGCGATCGACGGCGCTCCGCACCGCGTGGTCCACTCGCTGCGGCGCAACGCGCCGGAGCGCGCGTCGATGCTGGCGGCCCTCGGCGGCTTGTACGCGGCTGGATGCGCGGTCAACTGGAAACCGCTGCACGGCGCGTCGGCGCGGTGCGTGCGGCTGCCGGCCTATCCGTGGCAGCGCGAGCGGTATTGGATTCCGTCGCAGACCTCGGGGCTGCTGAACGTAGCGCCGCGATCGGCCGACGCCGACTCCGGCGCCGCGGCGAATCGCTCGCCGAGCGACGCGCTGTACGAGATCGGCTGGGTGCCGGCCCCGCTCCCATCGTCGAGCGACGCATCGACCGTGGACGGCAGGTGGCTCGTGTTGGCCGACGACACGGGACTCGGGGAGCGGCTGGCGTCCGCGCTCGAACGACGCGGCGCGACGGCGACGCTCGTTCGCCGTCCGGGCGACGTCGCCCGCGAATACGCGCGCGTGGCCGGCGCCGCGCCGCTCCGCGGCATCGTGCACCTCTGGAGCCTCGATGCCGCCGCGAACGGCATCACGCCGGAATCGGTGGACGCCGACCAGAAGCGGATCTGCGGAAGCGTGCTGGATCTCGTCAAAGCGATGTCGGCCAGCCGCGCCGGTGCGCCGCCGGTGTGGCTGGTGACGCGCGGTGCGCAGCGCGTCGCGGCCGCCGACCTGTCCGTCGCCGTGTCGCAGGCGCCGCTGTGGGGCATGGCGCGGTCGGTGGCGATCGAGTTGTCCGACGTGCGGTTCGTTCGAGTGGACCTCGATCCCGCCGGCTCGCCTGCCGACGTGGACGCGCTGATCGCGGAACTGTCGGTCGGCCCCACCGCCGACGATCAGGTGGCCTATCGCGGCGCGATCAGGCATGGCGCGCGGCTGATGCGCATCCAGACCTCCGGCGGTCTTGGAGCCGGTCTGACGCCGGCGCAGTCCGATGCCGTTTATCTGATCACCGGCGGCCTGGGCGCGCTCGGATTGCACGTCGCCAACCGGCTGGTCGCGCGCGGAGCCCGTCGAATCGTGTTGGCCGGACGCAGTGGTCGCGCAGCCTCATCGTCCGCCGTCGACGCGCTGCGGGCTGCCGGCGCCGACGTCGTGATTGCGCGCGCCGACGTTGCCGTGCGCGCCGACGTCGAGCGGCTGCTGCAGACCGCCGCCTCGCTCGGTTCGCTGCGCGGCATCGTCCATGCGGCCGGTGTGCTGGACGACGGCGTCGTCGTGCAGCAGGAATGGGATCGGTTCGCGCGCGTGATGGCGCCGAAGATCGCCGGCGCGTGGAATCTGCACGCGCTCACCAGTGATCTGTCGCTGGACTTCTTCGTGCTGTTCTCGTCGGCGTCCGCCGTGCTCGGCTCCGCCGGCCAGGCGAACTACGCGGCGGCGAACGCGTTCATGGATGCGCTGGCGCACGAGCGGCGCCGCTGCGGACTCGCCGCGCTGAGCGTCAACTGGGGCGCATGGGCCGCGGGCGGCATGGCGACGAACCTGGAGGCGCGCGATCGGCAGCGGTGGGTCGAGCAGGGGCTCGCGCCGATCGAACCCGAGCAGGCGCTCGACGCGCTCGAGGCCCTCGTCGGTTCCCCGCGCGCGCAAGCGGCCGTCATGTCGATGGACTGGGCGCGCTATCGGACGCAGTTCGCGGGCGCGCTGCCCGCGTTCCTGACGCTCGTGGCCACCGCGCCGGTCGCTCGCGACGATGCGGCGCCCGGGCGCGCTCGCGGCTGGCTGCGAGGTGCGGTGGAGCAGGCGGCGCCGCGGCGGCGCATGACGGTGCTCAGCGCGGCGCTGCGCGAGCAGGTGCTCGCGGTGCTCGGTCTGCCGTCGGATTTCGAGCTGGACGCCCATCAAGGCTTCAGGAGCATCGGCCTCGACTCGCTCCTCGCGCTCGAACTGCGCAAACGGCTGCAGGCCGCCGTCGACAGCGCGCTGCCGGCCACCATCGCCTTCGATCAGCCGACCGTGTTCGACCTCTCGCGCTATCTCGCCGAGCACGTGCTGTCGCTCGACGATGCGCGCGAGGCCGTGGCGGCCGGCGCGGCCGCCAGCGCGGCGATCGACGTCGACGCGTTGACGGACGAAATGGCCGAAGCGCTCTTGAACGCGGAGCTGTCGGCGCTGCGCGGGGATCTCGGGAAACGGAGCTGATGGCGAACCCTTCCGATCGACCTGATCAGGCTTCAGCGGTCAAGCGCGCGCTCGTCGAGTTGCGCGAGATGCGCGCGAAGCTCGATGCGCTCGAGGCGGGGCGCCGCGAGCCGATCGCCGTGGTCGGCCTCGCGATCCGTGCGCCGGGATCGGTGTCGACGCCCGAGGCGTACTGGCAGCTGCTGCGGGACGGCCGCGATGCGATCACCGACATTCCGGCGTCGCGATGGGACGTCGACGCGTACTACGACCCGAATCCGGACGTCCCCGGCAAGATGTACGCGCGCCGGGGCGGGTTCGTCGACGATGTCGACCGCTTCGACCCGCATTTCTTCGGCATCTCGCCGCGCGAGGCGCTGAGCCTCGATCCGCAACAGCGGCTGCTGCTCGAGGTGAGCTGGGAGGCGCTCGAGCACGCGGGGATCGCGCCGGCCGATGCGGGCGGGAGCCCGACCGGCGTGTTCGTCGGCCTGACCAACAGCGATTACTACCGCCAGCTGTTCACGAACGTCCCCGACATCGACGCGTACTTCGCATCGGGCACGAGCGCCAGCGCCGCGGCCGGCCGTCTCTCGTACACGCTCGGCTTCCGCGGACCGAGCCTCGCCGTCGACACCGCGTGCTCGTCGTCGCTCGTGGCCGTGCACCTGGCGTGTCGAAGCCTCCGCGCGAACGAGTGCGAGCGCGCCCTCGCGGGCGGCGTCAACCTGATTCTCTCGCCCGAGCTGAACGTGGCGTGCTCGAAGGCGCGGATGCTCGCGCCCGACGGCGCGTGCAAGACGTTCGACGCGTCGGCTGACGGCTACGTACGGTCGGAAGGCTGCGGCATGCTCGTGCTGAAGCGCCTGTCGCAGGCGCAGCGCGACGGCGATCGCATTCTGGCCGTGATCCGTGGATCCGCCGTCAACCAGGACGGACGGAGCAGCGGGCTGACGGTGCCGTACGGCCCGTCGCAGGAAGCCGTCATCCGCGCCGCGCTCGCCGACGCCGCGGTCGACCCGCGCGAGGTCGATCTCGTCGAAGCGCATGGCACGGGCACGTCGCTCGGCGATCCGATCGAGCTCAACGCGCTGGCGTCGGTGTACTGCGAGGCCCGCAGCGCCGATGCGCCGCTGGTGGTCTCGTCGGTCAAGACGAACATCGGCCACCTGGAATCGGCCGCCGGCGTCGCCGGGCTGATCAAGCTGATCCTCGCGCTGACGCACGACGAGATCCCGCCGCACCTGCATTTCCACAGCGGCAACCCGCATTTCGACTGGGCGTCGGTGCCGATCGTCGTGCCGACGAGTGCGCGTCCGTGGCCCGAACGCGACGGGCGCCGGCGGATCGCCGCGGTCAGCTCGTTCGGCTTCAGCGGCACGAATGCGCACCTGGTCGTCGAGGCCGCGCCTGCGGCCGACGCGCCCGACGCGTCGGCCGATCGACCGCTGCGCGTCGTCGCGCTCTCCGCGCGGTCCGATGCGGCGCTGCGCGAGCTCGCGGACCGCTACGATGAGCGGTTCGAGCGCGATCCCGATGTGCGGATCGCCGACGTGGCGTTCACGGCGAACACCGGCCGCGTCCACTTCGCGCATCGCCTCGCGCTGGTGGCGGGATCGACGGACGACGCGCGTGCGGCCCTTGCGGCATTCCGGTCGGGCGACGAGCACCCGGCGGTCCGCGCCGGCGAGTCGGCGTCGCACCGCCGCCCGCACATCGCGTTTCTGTTCACCGGCCAGGGGGCGCAGTACCCCGGCATGGGGCGCGAGCTCTTCGAGTCCGAGCCCGTCTTCCGCGACACGCTGCGGCGCTGCGACGAGCTGCTGCGGGCGCACCTGGATCGATCGCTCCTGTCGGTGTTGTTTCCGGCGGCCGGCGACGAACACAGCATCCACGACACGGCCTACACGCAGCCCGCGCTGTTCGCCGTGGAGCTGGCGCTCAGCGAGCTGTGGCGGTCGTGGGGCATCGAGCCCGACGCGGTGATGGGGCACAGCCTCGGCGAGATCGCCGCGGCGTGCGCCGCGGGGATCGTCACGCTCGAGGACGGCCTGGCGCTGATCGCCGCGCGCGGACGGCTGATGCAGGCGCTGCCCGACGACGGCGACATGGTGACGGTGTTCGACGTCGAAGCGCGCGTGCGCGAGGCGATCGGCCCGCATGCCGGTGCCGTCGCGATCGCGGCGATCAACGGCCCGGACGCGGTCGCCATTTCGGGTCGGCGAGCGGAGGTGCGCGCCATCGCCGAGCGGTTCGAGCGCGCCGGCGTGCGCGTCAAGCCGATGGTCGCGTCGCGCGCGTTCCATTCGCCGCTGATGGATCCGATGCTCGACGCGTTCCGCGACGTGTCGTCGCGCCTGACGTTCAGCGCGCCGCAGGTGCCGATCGTGTCGAACGTCACCGGAGCGGTGGCGGCATCGGGCGAGATGCAGAGCGCCGACTATTGGGGGCGGCACGCGCGCGGCGCGGTGCGCTTCGCCGCGGGCGTGGACGCGCTGCAGGCGCTCGGCTGCGACACGTTCGTGGAAATCGGGCCGGGGTCGACGCTGCTCGGGATGGGCCGCCGCTGCGTCCCCGACGCCGCGGGCACGTGGCTCCCCTCGATCCGCAGCGAACGGGGCGAGCGGCAGGAAATCCTCTCGAGCCTGGCGACGCTGTATGTCCGCGGCGCGGAGATCGACTGGCAGGGCGTCGAACGGAGCGGCAGCCGCAGGCGCACGGCGCTGCCGACCTATCCGTTTCAACGCGAGCGCTACTGGACCGATCGCGCGGCCGGGGCGCCATTCGCCGCCGAGCCGTCCGGCGTTGCGCATCCACTGCTCGGGCGGCGCGTCCCGACCGCACTGAAGGAAGCGCTGTTCGAGCAGGTGATCAGCCTGGCGTCGCTGCCGTTCCTCGCGGACCACCAGGTCCACGGCACCGTCCTGTTTCCCGCGACCGGGTACGTCGAGATCGCGGCGGCCGCGGGCTCGCAGGTTCTCGAGGGCACGACGATCGTCGAGAACCTGTCGATTGCCGATCCGCTGCCGCTGCCGCGCGCCGGCGAGGTCGTGGTGCAGACGATCGTCGCGCCATCGGAATCGGGATCGGCCGTCGTGCAGATCTTCAGCGGGGCGCGGACGAACGGGCGCGTCGAGGCGTGGCGCCTGCATGCGACGGCGACCGTGTCGATCGTCGACTCCGCGTCCGCGGCGCTGCCGCGGCTCTCCGACGTGCGAGCCGCCTGCACGACCGTCGTCGAAGTGGAGGCGGAGTACGCGGCGCTGCGCGCAACCGGAATCGACTACGGCGACGCGTTCCGCGGTCTCGCGTCGCTCTCCATCGGGGAGCGCTCGGCGGTCGGCGACGTCCGGCTGCCCGAGGCGGCGGGCGACGCTGCGCCGTTCGGATGTCACCCGGCGCTGCTCGACGCGTGCCTCCACGTGCTCGGGCCGATGCTGGCGACGCGCGCCGGCCGCGGGTCGACTTATCTGCCGGTGACGATCGATCGTGTGCGGATGCTCGGCGCGCCGGGCGCGCGCGTCTGGAGCACCGCCACCCTTCGTGCGAGCGGCAGCAGCGACGAAACGCTCGTCGCGGATCTCGCGATCTTCGACGAAGCAGGCGCGCCGGTGGCGAGCATCGAAGGGCTGCACCTCAAGCGCGCGACGGCGGAAGCGCTGCGCCGCGCGACCCGTTCCCGCGTGGCGGACTGGCTGGTCGACATCGCGTGGCAGCCGGCCGCCGGGCACGCGGGCGAATCCCACGTCGCATCCGGAACGTGGCTCGTGCTCGGCGACGCGAGTGCGACATCGGCGCAGCTCGTCGCGCGGTTGTCGCAGTCCGGCGCGCGCACGGTCGTCGTGGAGGCGGCCGGTGGTTACGAGATGCTGTCGGCCGGCCACGTCCGGGTCGACCCGCTGTCCGCCGCGGATTTCGACCGCCTGTCGCGCGAGGCGATCGGGGACGAGCCGCTCGCGGGCCTCGTGTTTCTCTGGAGCGCGTCGACCGCCGCCCCCGATGCGTCGCTGGACGACATCGAATCGCGCGTTCGGCTCGGATGCGGCGGCCTGCTGTCGCTCGTGCAGATGGCGGGCAGGCGCAAGGACGCGACGCGTCCGCGCCTCTGGGTGGTCACGCGCGGCGCGCAGCCGGCTGGCGGGCGCATCGCGGACGCCGCGGGCTCGGCGGTGTGGGGATTCGCGCGAGCGGTGGCGTCCGAATATCCCGACCTCGCCTGCACGGCGGTCGACCTCGATCTGCAGAGCGGGGGAGACGTCGACGCGGTCTGGCGCGAGATCGCGTCGCCGGACGGCGAGAACCAGGTGGCGGTTCGCGGCGGGTCGCGTCTGGCGGCTCGCCTCGTCAAGAGCGCGCCGCCGGCGACCGTCCGCGAGCAGCCGGTGCAGCTCGTCACGACCTCGCGCGGCATCCTCGACAACCTGCAGCTCCAGCCCGTCGAGCGGCGCGCACCTGCGGCCGGCGAAGTGGAAATCCGCGTGGCCGCTGCCGGCCTCAACTTCCGCGACGTGCTGAATGCGCTCGGCATGTACCCGGGCGACCCCGGCGCGCTCGGCAACGAGTGCGCGGGGACGATCAGCGCGATCGGCGAGGGGGTCGCCGACCTGGCCGTCGGCGACGAGGTCGTCGCCATCGGCAGCGGCACGTTCAGCACCTTCACCGTGACGCGGGCGACGAAGGCCGTGCGCAAGGCGCGGACGATCACGCTCGACGAGGCCGCGACGGTGCCAATCACGTTCCTGACGGCGGCGTGGGCGCTCGATCGCCTCGCCGGCATGCGCCGCGGCGATCGCGTGCTGATCCACGCGGCGGCGGGCGGCGTCGGCCTCGCGGCGGTGCAACTCGCCCAGCGCGCCGGCGCGGAAATCTTCGCGACTGCCGGCAGCCCCGAGAAGCGCGCGTACCTGACGTCGCTCGGTGTCAGACACGTGATGGACTCGCGGTCGGTCGCCTTCGCGGACGACATCGCCGCCGTGACCGATGGCCGCGGCGTCGACATCGTGCTCAACTCGCTGAACGGCGACGCGATCCCGGCCAGCCTTCGCGCGCTGCGGCCCGGCGGCGCGTTCCTCGAGATCGGCAAGAACGGGATCTGGAGCGCCGAGGAAATGACGGCGGCGCGTCCCGACGTCGCCTACTCGATCATCTTTCTCGGCGACGTGGACGACGCGATCACGAGACCGATGCTTGCGGAGCTGATGACGGCGTTCGACGCCGGAACGCTGCGCCCGCTGCCGCTCAAGACGTTTTCGCTGACCGATGCGGCCGCCGGATTCCGCTACATGGCGCAGGCGAAGCACATCGGCAAAGTCGTCATCACGCAGGCGGCATCGTCGCAGCCATCCGCCGTACAGATTCGCAGCGATGGCACGTATCTCGTCACGGGCGGGGCCGGCGGCCTCGGGCTCGTCGTAGCGCAGTGGCTGCTCGCCCGCGGCGCGCAGTCGATCGTCCTGATGGGACGTCGCGCGCCCGCCGACGGCGCGCTGGCCTCGCTCGCCGCCGCCGCGCCCGACGCGCGCGTCGCGTTCGAGCAGGGCGATGTCTCCCGCGAAGACGACGTTCGCCGCGTCGTCGACGCGATCACGGCGTCGACCCGTCCGCTGCGCGGCGTGTTCCACCTCGCGGGCGTGCTGGACGATGGCGTCATCGCGCAGCAGGCGTGGGAGCGGTTCGCACGTGTGATGGCGCCGAAGATCGCGGGCGCGTGGCACCTGCACCGGCTCGCCGGATCGCTGGACTGCTTCGTCCTGTTCTCGTCGATGGCGTCCGTCCTCGGCACGGCCGGGCAGTCGCCGTACGCCGCGGCCAACGCGTTTCTCGACGGCCTCGCGCACCTGCGGCGCGCGCAGGGGCAGCCGGCGCTCAGCGTCAACTGGGGTCCGTGGGGCGGCGCCGGCATGGCCACCACCGTCAGCGCGCAGGACGCGAGGCGCTGGAGCGCGCAGGGCATCGGCATCATCGACGCCGATCAGGGCATCGCGGCGCTCGAACAGTTGCTGCGGCGTCCGGCGGTCGCGCAAGCCGGCGTGCTGCCGGCCGACTGGACCAAAGTGCTGGCGCAGTACGCGCCCGGCACCGAGCCGCCGCTGCTGCGCGGTGTGGCGCCGGAACGAAATCGCGCCGTCGCCCGCGCGGCGAGCACGCCCGCGACGCGCGCGACGCTGATCGATCAGCTGCGGGATGTGCCCGCGAGCAGCCGGCCGGCGCTCCTCGTCGCCCACGTTCGCGATCAGGCGATCCGCGTGCTCGGCCTGGATCCGGCGTTCAAGCTCGACACGCGCGTGGGACTCCGCGACCTCGGCCTCGATTCGCTGATGGCGCTCGAACTGCGGAACCGCCTGCAGCGCAGCGTCGGGCAGACGTTGCCGTCGACGCTGGCGTTCGATTGCCCGACCGTCGATGCACTGGCCGCGTACCTCGAATCGAAACTCGCGCCGGCGCCCGAGGCGAAGCCCGCCGCGGCGGCCGCGCCCGATCCGTCGCCGAGGGCAACAGGGCCGGAGCCGATCGCGATCGTCGGCATGGCGTGCCGCTTCCCCGGCCGCGCGTCCACGCCCGAAGCGTTCTGGCAACTGCTCCACGACGGCGTCGATGCGATCACCGAGGTGCCGTCCGATCGCTGGAACATCGACGCGTTCTACGACAGCGATGCCGCCGCTCCCGGCAAGATGCAGACGCGCTGGGGCGGATTCGTCGACGGCGTCGATCGGTTCGATCCGCAGTTCTTCGGCATCGCGCCTCGCGAAGCGGCGTTCATGGATCCGCAGCAGCGGCTGCTGCTCGAGGTGAGCTGGCAGGCGCTCGAGCGCGCCGGTCATGCGCCCGACGCGCTCGCCGGCAGCAAGACGGGCGTGTTCGTCGGCATCAGCACGAACGACTACCTGCAGCTGCAGGTGCGCACCGGCGACACGACGTGCCTCACCGCGTATTCGGGCACGGGCAGCTCGCTCAGCGTCGCGGCGGGCCGGCTGTCGTACACCCTCGGGCTGCAGGGTCCCGCGCTCTCCGTCGACACCGCCTGCTCGTCGTCGCTCGTCGCCGTCCACCTCGCGTGCCAGAGCCTGCGCGCCGGCGAGTGCCAGGTGGCGCTGGCCGGCGGCGTCAACTTGATTCTGCTGCCCGAAGTCAGCGTGGTGCTCTCGAAGGGCAACATGATGTCGCCGACCGGTCGGTGCCGCACGTTCGCCGCCGACGCCGACGGCTACGTGCGCGGCGAGGGTTGCGGCGTCGTGGTGCTGAAGCGGCTGAGCGACGCGATCGCGTCGGGCGACAACGTCCTCGCCGTAATCCGCGGCACCGGCGTGAACCAGGACGGACGCAGCAGCGGCCTCACCGTGCCGAGCGGTCCGGCGCAGGAATCGCTGATTCGCGAGACGCTCGCGGCGAGCGGGGTCCGTCCCGCCGACGTCGACTACGTCGAGGCGCACGGCACCGGCACGGCACTGGGCGATCCCATCGAGGTCAACGCGCTCAGCGCCGTGCTCGGCCACGAGCGGCCGGCGGACCGCCCCGTGCTGATCGGATCGGTGAAGACGAACATCGGCCATCTCGAATCGGCGGCGGGCGTCGCGGCATTGATCAAGACCGTGCTCGCGCTGCAGCATCGGGAGATCCCCGCGTCGCTGCACTTCACCACGCCGAACCCGCACATCGCGTGGAACGAACTGCCGGTGTCGGTGGCGGCGTCCACGACCGAGTGGTCGTCGCGCGAGGGACGGCCCCGCACCGCGGCCGTCAGCTCGTTCGGCTTCAGCGGAACGAACGCCCACCTTGTCGTCGAGGAAGCGCCCGGGCCGGCGCCGGTCGCGCCGACCGCCATCGTCGAGCGTCCGGCACACGTGCTGACACTGTCGGCGCGCACCGACACGGCGGTGGGGATTCTGGCGGGCAGCCTCGCGGACTACGTGGACGCGGAGCCGACTGCGACGGTGGCCGACGTCGCGTTCAGCGCGAACACGGGTCGGGCGCAGCTCGACGCGCGCCTTGCGGTGGTGGCGGCTTCGCGCGACGAACTGGTCGGGCGTCTGCGCGATGCCGCCGCGGGACGTCCGCTCGATGGCGGCGTCCGTCAGACGATCGCGGCGTCGGAGCGGCCCGCCATTGCGTTTCTGTTCTCGGGTCAGGGCTCGCAATATGCCGGCATGGGCCGGCGCCTGTTCGAGACGCAGCCCGCGTTCCGTCGTGCGCTCGAGCGATGCGACGAGATCCTGCGGCCGCTGCTCGACCGATCGCTGCTCTCGGTGATGTATCCCGCGGCCGGAGAAGCGACGCCGCTCGACGACACCGCGTACACGCAGCCGGCGCTCTTCGCGCTCGAGTACGCGCTCGCCGAGTTGTGGCGCAGCTGGGGCGTGGAGCCTTCCGCGGTGATGGGTCACAGCGTCGGCGAGTTCGCGGCAGCGTGCGTGGCGGGTGTCTTCAGCCTGGAAGACGGTCTCACCCTGATCGCCGCGCGCGGGCGCGCCATGCAGGCGCTGCCCGGCGGGGGCGCGATGGCGGCGGTGTTTGCCGGCGAGTCGCGCGTCGCCGAGGCCATCGCGCGCCGCGGCGCCGCTGTTTCGATTGCGGCGTTCAACGGCGACGAGAACACGGTCGTGTCCGGTTCGAAAGCCGACGTCGACGCCGTCGTCGCGGACCTCGCGTCGCAGGGCATCGACAGCGAGCGGCTGAACGTCTCGCATGCGTTCCACTCGGCGCTGATGGATCCGGCGCTCGAGGCGTTCGGCGCCGTCGCGCGCCGCATCACGTACTCGGCGCCGCGGATCGCGCTCGTGTCGAACGTCACCGGGCGCACGATCGGCGCCGACACGATTGCCGACGCCGGTTACTGGCTGCGGCACCTTCGCGAACCGGTGCGCTGCGCCGACGGATTGCGCGCGTTGCGCGAACTGGGTTGCGGCACCTTTCTCGAGATCGGCCCGGCGCCGGTGCTCGTCGGCATGGGCCGCCGCATGTTCGACGATCCCGACCTCGCCTGGCTGCCGTCGTTGCGCCGGACCCAGGACGACTGGACGCAGCTGCTTGGCGCGGTGGCGGCATTGTGGGCCCGCGGCGCGCGCGTGGACTTCGCGGCGTTCGATCGCGGATACGCACGCCGCAAGCTGCTGCTGCCGACGACGCCGTTCGAGCGGCAGCGATACTGGCTGGATCTCGAGCCGCCGCAATCGACACGCGGCTCGGTCGCGCGCGACGGAGCGGCCGCCGCGGAGCAGCCGGCTGTCGATGCCGCCGCGCCCGCCGACTGGACGTACGCGCTGAAGTGGACCCCTTCCGCCGGCGAGCAGGCGGCCGCGCCGCAGGCGGACGGATCGAGTCTGGTCGTGTTTGCCGATCGAACCGGCGTCGGCGACGCGTTGGCGGCGCGGTGGCGCGCGCGCGGCGCCGAGTGCGCCGTGGTGTACGCGGGCGAGCGCCTCGAGAACGTCGGCCCGCAGGCGTGGACGTTCGATGGACGCGACGACTTCACCGCGCCGCTGCGGACGGTTCTCGCGACGATCGGCGCGCCGGTCCGCCACGTCGTGTTCCTGTGGGGCCTCGACGCGCCGGCGTCCGACGCGCCGACTGCCGCCGCGCTGGAAGAGGCGCAGCGTCACGGGACAGCGTCGGCGCTCCGCGTGATGCAGGCGCTGCTGCGCGACGAGAGCGGCGCGATGCTCCGGATCGTGACGCGCTTCGCGCAGACGGTCGGCGGCACGGACGGGCGATGCGCGGTGGCACAGGCGCCGCTCTGGGGTCTCGGCCGCGCGATCGCGCTCGAGCATCCCGAGATCTGGGGCGGCCTCGTCGATCTCGACGTCGCCGATGCCGACGCCGCCGCAGCGCAGTTGCTCGCCGAACTCGATCGCGGCGACGACGAGGATCAGGTGGCGGTGCGCGGCGGCGCGCGCTATCTCGCGCGCCTGGAGCCGCGCGTGGCGACGGCGGCGCCGGCCAAGCCGCTCGATCCCGACGCGGCGTATCTGGTGACCGGCGGCCTCGGCGTCCTCGGCCTCGCGATCGCGCGCTGGCTCGTGCGCAACGGCGCGCGCCGCATCGCGCTTGCCGGCCGGTCCGGCTTGCCGGATCGATCGACCTGGGCGTCGCTCGACGCGTCCACCGAATCCGGAAGGCGAGTCGCGGGCGTTCGCGGTCTCGAGGCGCTCGGCGCGACCGTCGACGTCCTGGCGCTGGACGTCTGCGACGAACACCAGGTCGACGAAGCGATCGATCGGTTCGGCCGATCGCTGCCGCCGCTGCGCGGCGTGGTGCACGCCGCGTCTGCAACGGGAGCGGCGCGCCTGCGCGACATGACGACGGATGCGCTCCTCGCCATGCTGCGGCCGAAGGTGACCGGCACGTGGGCGCTGCACTCCGCCACGCAACGCGTGCCGCTCGATTTCTTCGTGCTCTTTTCGTCGGCCGCCGCGCTGCTGGGATCGAACGAGCTGGGACATTACGCCGCGGCGAACAGCTTCCTCGACGCGGCGGCGCACTATCGGCGCGCCGCGGGCCTGCCGGCCGTGAGCGTCAACTGGGGTGCGTGGGCCGAGATGCGCGACTACGACGAGCGCGCCGACGGCTTCGTCCGCGCGGGCATGCGACTGATGCCGACGGCCGACGCGCTCGAAGCGTTCGGAAGGCTCCGGTCGAGCGACGTGCCGCAGCTGATGGTCGCATCGATCGATTGGGCGACGTTCAAGCCGGTATACGAAGCGAAGCGCCGTCGACCGTTGATCGCCGACGTCCGGCCGGCCGCGCCCGCGAGCGCCGTCACGCCGGGGCGCGCGTTGATGGAGGAACTGGCCGCGATCGAGCCGGACGATCGGCGCGCGCGGCTCGTCGATCGCGTGCGTGCCGAGGCAGCCGCGGTGCTCGGACTGCCGGCTGCGGAGATCGATCCGCGCAAGGGTCTCTTCGATCTCGGCATCGACTCGCTGATGTCGGTCGATCTCAAGCGGCGCCTCGAGCGTCTCGTCGGCTTCGATCTGCCGACCACGGTGACGTTCAAGTATCCGAGCGTGTCGGCGCTGGCGGACTTCCTGATCGAGCGGCTGGGGGTCGCATCGACGCCGGCGGGCCGCCCGGCGCCGTCGGAACAGCCGGGGTCCGATGCGTCGCGTGAGCACCTCTCGGAAGACGATCTCGCGGCGCTGCTCCTCGAGCGCCTGGGACAGATGCGGTAGTCGTGACCATGGGTGAGAGCACACACGTCCCTGATCGGCGGGATCTGCTGAAGAAGGCGCTCGACGCCGTCGAGGAGATGCAGGCCCGCGTCCGCTCCCTCGAGCGCGCGCGGACCGAGCCGATTGCGATCGTCGGCATGGGGTGCCGCTTCCCGGGCGCGAATTCGCCCGCGGAGTTCTGGCGGCTGCTGCGCGACGCCGTCGATGCCGTGTCGGAAGTCCCCGACGGCCGTTGGACCGCCGCGCGGTATCGCGAGCTCGACCCGGAGTTCGCCGCGTCGCTGCCGACGCTGCGCGGCGGATTTCTGCGCGACGTCGAGGCGTTCGATCCCGCGTTTTTCGGCATCTCGCCGCGCGAAGCGCTGAGCATGGATCCGCAGCAGCGGCTCGTGCTCGAAGTCTGCTGGGAAACGCTCGAGGACGCGGGCTGCGACCCGTCGGCGCTGCGGGGCAGCGAGACCGGCGTGTTCGTCGGCGTCACGGCGCTCGACTACTGGAATCACCTGCGCGCCGCCGACCCGACGCATCTCGACGTGTACATCGCGACGGGCAACTCGCACAACGCGGCGGCCGGCCGCGTGTCGTTTACGCTGGGGCTGCAAGGCCCGTCGATCGCCGTCGACACCGCCTGTTCCTCTTCGCTCACCGCGATCCACCTTGCCTGCCAGAGCCTGCGGCTCGCGGAATGCCGTCTCGCGCTGGCGGGCGGCGTCAATACGATCCACAGCCCCGACTCGTTCTTCGCGTTCTTCAAGTGGGGGATGACGGCGCTGGACGGCCGCTGCAAGACGTTCGACGATGCGGCTGACGGATTCGTCCGCGGCGAGGGCTGCGGGATCGTCGCGCTGAAGCGGCTCTCGGACGCGCTCGCGGATGGCGACCGCATCCTCGCGGTGATCCGCGGCTCCGCGGTGAATCAGGACGGCGCGACGAGCGGCTTCACGGTGCCGAACGGTTTCGCGCAGGAGTCGGTCATCCGACAGGCGCTTCGCGTCGGCGGCGTCGAGCCGGCGACGGTCAGCTACGTGGAAGCACACGGCACCGGCACCTCGCTGGGCGATCCGATCGAGCTCGAGGCGCTCGACGCCGTCCTCGGCGGCGGTCGTCCGGCGGATCGGCCGCTCGTCGTCGGATCGGTGAAAACCAACGTCGGCCACCTCGAGTCGGCCGCCGGCGTTGCGGGACTGATCAAGGTGGTGCTGTCGCTGCAGCACGACGAGATCCCTCCGCAACTTCACTTCCAGCGGCTCAACGCCCGCGCGTCATTCCGCGGCGTGCCGCCCGTCGTGCCGACCTCCGCGCTGCCGTGGCGCGCGAGCGATCGGCCGCGCATCGCGGGCGTCAGCTCGTTCGGCATCAGCGGCACCAACGCCCACGTCGTCGTCGAGGAGGCGCCGCGCGGCGCGGCGCGCGCGACGACCGCCGTCGAGCGGCCGGTGCACGTGCTGGCGCTGTCGGCGAAGAGCGGCAAGGCGCTCGACGAGGTCGTCGCGAGATGGCGCGATCGCGTCACAGCGGATGGCGACCTGGCGCTGGCGGACGCGGCGTTCACGGCCAACGTCGGGCGTCAGCACTTCGCGCACCGCCTCGCGATCGTGTCGTCGTCGACCGACGAGCTCCGTGGTCAACTCGCGACGCTCGCGGGTGGACAACCTGCGGCGGGAGCGCTGCGCGGCGAAGTGCGCGGCGACGATCGCGTCAAGATCGCGTGGTTGTTTCCGGGGCAGGGGGCGCAGGCGGCGGGGATGGGGCGGGGGTTGTATGAGACGCAGCCGACGTTCCGGCGGGCGCTGGAGCGATGCGACGCGGCGCTGCGGGGGGAGTTGGCGCGGCCGCTGCTGGA
>DASRGT010000053.1:0-21128 GCA_035650895.1 Vicinamibacterales bacterium | reverse complement strand
CGGTCAGCGGCGAGCATCAGTCGAAGCTGACGCTGATGAGCGAGAGCCTCCGGAACGACGGCCGCGTGTGGGTGCCGAAGAACAGGGGCGACAAGCGGTCGCCGGAGCAGATCCCCGAAGCCGAGCGCGACTATTACCTCGAGCGGAAGTATCCGTCGTTCGGCAACCTCGTGCCGCGCGACGTCGCGTCGCGCAACGCGAAGCAGATGGCCGACGAGGGACGCGGCGTCGGCGAGACGGGCCTCGCGGTGTACCTCGACTTCCGCGACGCGATCAAACGGCTCGGCGTCGACGTGATCCGCGAGAAATACGGCAACCTGTTCCACATGTACAAGAAGATCACCGACGAGGATGCGTACCAGGTCCCGATGCGCATCTACCCGGCGATCCACTACACGATGGGCGGGCTCTGGGTCGACTACAACCTGATGAGCAACGTTCCCGGCCTGCACGTGCTCGGCGAAGCGAACTTCTCCGATCACGGCGCGAACCGCCTCGGCGCGAGCGCGTTGATGCAGGGGCTCGCCGACGGCTACTTCGTCATTCCGTACACGATCGGCCACTATCTCGCGAGCACTGCGCTGCCGAAGGTCTCGACCGACCACGACGCCTTCAAGGAGGCGCAGAGCAACGTCCAGACGCGCATCGACCGGCTGCTCTCGGTGAAGGGGCGCCGCGGCATCCGCGAGATCCACCGCGAGCTCGGACGGATCATGTGGGACAACGTCGGCATGTCGCGCACCGAGCAGAGCCTCCGGACGGCGCTGCAGGAGATCCCGCGGCTGCGCGACACCTTCTGGCACGAAGTGTCGGTGCCGGGGTCGAACGACAACCTCAATCAGAGCCTCGAGTACGCCGGCCGCGTGGCCGACTACCTGGAGTTCGCGGAACTGCTGGCGCTCGACGCGCTGCACCGCCGCGAGTCGTGCGGCGGCCACTTCCGCGAAGAGAGCCAGACGCCCGACGGCGAGGCGCTGCGCGACGATGCCAACTTCTCGTACGTGGCGGCGTGGGAATTCACCGGCGTCGGGAACGAGCCGGTGCTGCACAAGGAGCCGCTCGACTTCGAGGAAGTGCACCCCACGCAGCGGAGCTACAAATAATGCGTCTCAACCTGAAGATCTGGCGTCAGGCCGGCCCGACCGCCGCCGGCCGACTGGTCGATTACGTCGCCGACAACGTGTCGCCCGACATGTCGTTTCTCGAGATGCTCGACGTCGTGAACGAAGGGCTCGTCAAGAGCGGCGAAGACTCGATCGCGTTCGACTCGGACTGCCGCGAAGGGATCTGCGGCATGTGCAGCCTCGTCGTCAACGGCGTGCCGCACGGGCCGGACCGCGGCACGACCGTCTGCCAGCTGCACATGCGGCGCTTCAAGGACGGCGACACCGTCACGATCGAGCCGTGGCGCGCGAAGGCGTTCCCCGTCGTCAAGGACCTCGTGGTCGACCGCAGCGCGTTCGATCGCATCATCTCGGCCGGCGGCTACGTGTCGATCAACTGCGGCGGCGCGCCGGACGGCAACGCGATCCCGATTCCCAAGGACGTCTCCGAGAAGGCGATGGACTCGGCCGCGTGCATCGCGTGCGGCGCGTGCGTGGCCGCCTGCAAGAACGCCTCGGCGCACCTGTTCATGAGCGCGAAGATCTCGCAGCTGGCGCTGCTGCCGCAGGGACAGGTCGAGCGCGACCGCCGCGTGGTGTCGATGATCAACCAGGCGGACGCCGAAGGGTTCGGCACCTGCTCGAACGAAGGCGAGTGCGAGGCGGTCTGCCCGAAAGAGATCCCGATCTCAAATATCGCGAGGATGACCCGCGAGTACTTCCGCGCGCTGTGGGCCGCCGGAAAATAGCCGGCCGAACAGCAGCAGCGCGACCGCCTGCCGCAGCGCTTCCGGGCTGCACGGCTTGTCGAGAAACGCTTCGTCGGCCCAGAGCGATCCCTTGGCAGCGAAGACGTCGTCGCGATAGCCGGTCAGATACAGCACCTTGATGTCGAGGTACCGCTCGCGCATGTAGCGCGCGAGCTGATGGCCGGCCATCCGCGGCATCATCTCGTCGGTCACGAGCAGATCGAACGGCTTCTCGCGCGCCGCCAGGGCAATCGCCTCGTCGCCGTCCGCGGCGAGCGCCGTCTCGTACCCGGCGTCGTACAGGACGTGCTGCACGAGCAGCCGCATCTGCTCCTCGTCGTCGACCACCAGGACGCGAATCGGCGCGGCACGACCGCCCGGAACACCCCGTTGTCGTGCGCGCGAGAACGACAGCAGCCGCAGCGCCATGCCTTCTAACGCGCAATTCCGGTGACGGCGGTCTCAATCGTTTCGACCAGCTTCCGCTCGGGACAGGGCTTCTCGAGAACGGCGAACGCGCCGGCGACACGCGCCTCGTCAGGAATGTAATCGCCGGCGGTGAGCATGATGACCGGAATCGCGCGCGTCGCCGGGTCGTTCTTGAGCCGGCGGCATGTTTCGAAACCGTTCATTTCCGGCATCTCGATGTCGAGGACGATGACGTCTGGCTGCCGCACGGCGGCGAGCACCAGCGCCTCGCTGCCGCGTGCGGCGGTGAACACGCGGTATTCGGGCGCGAGGAGCAGCTCGTACAGATCGCGCTGATCGCCGCAGTCGTCGACGAGCAGCACCGACACCCGGCCGGCCGCCTCGTGCATGTCTGGTTTCCTGACACCGCGCCGGGGGAACGCCGGCGCTGCGCCCTCGGAGAGCAACTTCCATTCCCCCGCCGGCCGCCACCGGCAGGCAACATGCAGCACGCGGCGGCATGGCCATCGAGGACCTCTGGTACAAGAACGCGATCATCTACTGCCTGCCGATCGCCAAATTCATGGATTCCGACGGCGACGGGATTGGAGATCTCGAGGGCCTGAGTCGCCGGCTCGATTACCTCGCCGGCCTCGGCGTCACCTGCGTCTGGCTGCAGCCGTTCTACACCTCCCCCGAGCGCGACGATGGGTACGACGTCGCGGACTACTACGGGGTGAACGGGAAGTACGGATCGCCGGGCGACTTCTCCGAGTTCATCAACCACGCCCGCGCGCTCGGCCTGCGCATCATCGTCGACCTGGTCGTCAACCACACGTCCGACCGCCATCGGTGGTTCCAGGCGGCGCGCGAGCGCCGCGACGCGCCGACGCGCGACTGGTACGTCTGGTCGGACACGCGGCCGCCGGACCACGAGAAGGGGGTCGTGTTCCCGGGCGTGCAGAAGACGACCTGGACGTACGACAAGGCGGCGAAGCAGTACTACTTTCACCGCTTCTACGACTTCCAGCCCGACCTGAACACCACGAACAAGTGGGTGCGCGACGAGATCACCAAGGTGATGGGCTACTGGCTCGAGCTCGGCGTCTCGGGGTTCCGCATGGACGCCGTGCCGTTCCTGATCGAGCGCAAGGGCGCGGACGTGCCGCACGATCAGGATTTCGAGCTGCTGCACGAGATGCGGCACTTCCTGCAGTGGCGCTGCGGCGACGCGATCCTGCTGGCCGAGGCGAACGTGCCACCCGACGAGAGCCTGAAGTACTTCGGCGACCGCGGCGATCGGCTGCAGCTGATGCTGAACTTCCCGGTGAACCAGCGGCTGTTCTACGCGATGGCGACCGCGGACCTCGAGCCGCTGACGTGGGCGCTCCGCGAAACGGCGAAGCGTCCGGCCGAAGCGCAGTGGGTGCACTTCCTGCGCAGCCACGACGAGCTCGATCTCGGACGGCTCTCGCCTGACGAGCGCCAGCAGGTCTTCGACGCCTTCGGACCCGATCGATCGATGCAGCTCTACGATCGCGGCATCCGCCGCCGCCTCGCGCCGATGCTCGGCAACGATCGCCGGCGCCTCGAGCTCGCCTTCAGCCTGCTCTTCTCGCTGCCGGGCACGCCGATGATGCTGTACGGCGACGAGATCGGCATGGGCGATGACCTGTCGCTGCCCGAGCGCGAGTGCGCGCGCACGCCGATGCAGTGGACGCGCGAACGCCACGGCGGCTTCACGCTGGGCGACACGCCGGTTCAGCGCGTCATCGACGACCGGACGTACGGCTACCGGCACGTCAACGTCGCCGACCAGCGGCGCGACCCGCACTCGCTGCTGAACTGGACCGAGCGCACGATCCGCATGCGCAAGGAATGCCCGGAGATCACGTGGGGGCAGTTCGAGGTGCTGTCGACGTCCGCCAGCGGCGTGCTCGCCATCCGCTACGACTGGCGCGGCACGTCGCTCCTGACGCTGCACAACTTCAACGACAAGAAGACGCGCGCGGCCTTCGACGTGACGGTGCCGCGCGGCGATCTGCTCGTCGACGTGTTCGACGACAACCACAGCGAGGGGCGCGACGGCCGCCACGAGGTGGCGCTCGAGCCCTACGGCTATCGATGGCTTCGCGTGGGATCGCAGGACAACGCGCTCTACCGCAGCGCGCTCTGATCGGCGGGCCTGGAGGCGCAGTCGCAGGCGTGCTGTTCGAGGCAGGCGGACGGCCGTCGGACGCGGCTAACCGACCCAGCCGACGGTCGCGAACAGGTGGAAATCGGCCGCGAGCTGCAGGTCGTCGCCGCCCGCGCGGATGCGCGCGACACCGGCGTCGAACTCCGCATCGGTCAACACCGACAGCTGCGACGTAAACGTCCTGTCGACGACGCCGGTCGCCAGCGCCTCGGCCGCCGACTGCATCACCTCGATGTGATCCGCCTCGAACGACTCCGCCCACGAGAACCCGGCGCGCGCGAGCTCGCCGCGCAGGATCCGGACCGGCGCGAACCGCGCGCGATCGATCTCGCGCGTTTCGGGAAAGTGGTCGTAGACCCACCAGGTGTCGCGATCCGCGTGCGGATCCTTGCCGATCGTCATGACGCCGCCGCCGGGGCGCAGCACGCGCCGGGCTTCGGTGAAGAACGCGAATCGATCGGTGAAGTGATGCAGCGCGTTGACGCAGAAGATGCGGTCGAAGGAGGCGTCGGGAAACGGCAGCTGCTCCGCGATCGCACGCACGCGGGGGCCGGAGGCGCGCGCAATCATCTCCGCCGAGGGCTCGACGCCGACGAGATGCCGAAGCGGCGCGGCGCCGGCCGCGCGCGCGCGGACCGTGTCGACCCAGTGCCCGGTGCCGCAGCCGACTTCCAGGACGTCGGACGCGTTCTTGACGAACTCGAGCACCGCGTCGCGCGTGCCGGCATATTCGTACAACGCGTACCGGCGGTCGAACCGCGCGGCCACGCGGTCGTAGTCAGTGACGCGCTCGCCGCTCACACCGGCCTTGCGGGCGTCTCGAGAATCTGCCGCGCGGCGTCCGCATCCTCTCGCCGCACGATCACCTGAAAACCGACGCCGGCCCACGCCAGGGCCGGCCGCATGGCGCCGCCGTCGTCGGCGCGGATCATCGCGTCGATCTCGGCGGCGTCGAGCGCGCTCGCGGCGATGTCGGCGGCGGCGCGGTCGCCGAACGTCGCCACCACGACGAGGTCATCGTCGGCCATGCGTCATTGTAGACCGGCCGCCCGGCGCGAAGCGCGCCGACGGGACCGGCGCTTCGTTCTTCAGACCTTGATCACGTCGACGAGTTCCTTGACCGCGGCCGCCGACTTGTTGAACGCGGCCTGTTCGTCCGGGGTGAGCTTGATCTCGATGATCTTCTCGAGCCCGCGCGAGCCCAGCTTGCACGGCACGCCGACGAACAGGTCGCGGACGCCGTACTCTCCCTGGAGGAACACCGAGCAGGGGACGATCTTCTTCTTGTCGAGGAGGATCGCCTCCACCATCTCGACGACCGACGCGCCGGGCGCGTACCACGCGCTCGTCCCGACGAGCTTGGTGATCTCGGCGCCGCCGTTCGCCGTCCGATCGACGATGCGATCGATCGTGGCCGTGTCCATCAGATCGGTGATCGGGATCCCCGCCACGGTCGAATAGCGCGGCAGCGGCACCATCGTGTCGCCGTGGCCGCCGAGCACGAACGCGTGGACGTTGTCCACCGACACGCTCAGCTCCTTCGCGATGAACGTCCGCATGCGCGCCGAATCGAGCACGCCCGCCATCCCGATCACCCGCTCGCGCGGAAACTTCGCCAGCTTGTAGACCGCCTGCGCCATCGCGTCGAGCGGGTTGCTGACGACGATCAGGATGCAGTTGGGCGAGTGCTTGACGACGTTTTCGGTGACCTGCTGCATGATCTTGTAGTTGACGTTCAGCAGGTCGTCGCGGCTCATGCCCGGCTTGCGCGGCATCCCCGACGTGATGACGACGATGTCCGAGTTGGCGCTCTCGGCGTAGTCGCCGGTGCCCATCACGCGGGCGTCCGAGCCCCACACCGGGCACGCTTCGAGCATGTCGAGCGCCACTCCGGCCGCTTTCTGATCCGCGATATCGACGACGACGACGTCGGCCAGCTGCTTGTCCGCGACGCCGCGCGCGACGGTCGCCCCGACGTTTCCGGCTCCGCCGACCACTGTGACCTTTCGATTCATCGCTGCTCCTTCGAGACGTCTGCCCGGGTGTGCCGGTCGCCACGCGGGCGGCACGCGCCGCCGGCGGCGACCGACAACCTACATGTGCCTGATGATTTCGTCCGCGAACTCGGACGTCTTCAGTTCCTTCGCCCCGTCCATCAGCCGCGCGAAATCGTAGGTGACGGTCTTGGCCGCAATCGCCGCGTCCATCCCCTTCACGATCAGATCGGCGGCGTCGTTCCATCCGAGATGCCGGAACATCATCTCGCCCGACAGGATCACCGAGCCGGGATTCACCTTGTCCTGGTTGGCGTACTTCGGCGCGGTCCCGTGCGTCGCCTCGAACACCGCGTGGCCGGTGACGTAGTTGATGTTGCCGCCGGGGGCGATGCCGATGCCGCCGACCTGCGCCGCGAGCGCGTCCGACAGGTAATCGCCGTTCAGGTTCGGCGTCGCGATGACGTCGAACTCGTCGGGACGCGTCAGCACCTGCTGCAGCGTGATGTCGGCGATGGCGTCCTTGATGACGATGCCCGCGCCCGGCTTTCCGTCGGGAATGCGGCACCACGGCCCGCCGTCGATCTCGACGGCCCCGTAGAACTGCTTCGCGATCTGATACCCCCAGTCGCGGAACGCGCCCTCCGTGAACTTCATGATGTTGCCCTTGTGCACCAGCGTCACGCTCTTGCGGCCGTACCGGACCGCGTACCCGATGGCGCTGTGCACGAGGCGCTCGCTGCCCAGATAGCTGATCGGCTTCAGTCCCACGCCGACCTGCACGCCGGGCGACCGCTTCGGCGCGCCGATGCCTTCGAGCGCCGACTGCCACGCGCTCGCCTTCTCGATCGATCCGAAGCGGATCTTGTTGAACTCTTTCGGGAATTCCCGGGCGAAGAAGTCGAGGACCTTCTGCGCTTCGGGCGTGCCGGCGGCGTACTCGATGCCGGCGTAGATGTCTTCCGTGTTCTCGCGGAAGATCACCATGTCCACTTTTTCGGGATGGCGGACCGGCGACGGCACGCCTTTGTACCAGCGCACCGGCCGCAGGCAGACATACAGATCCAGCAGCTGCCGCAGCGCGACGTTCAGCGAACGGATGCCGCCGCCGACCGGGGTGGTCAACGGACCCTTGATGCCGACGAGGTACTCGCGGAACGCGGTGACGGTCTCGTCCGGCAGCCAGTTGTTGAACTTCTGAAAGCTCTTCTCGCCCGCGTACACTTCCCGCCACGCGATCGCTTTCCGGCCGCCGTACGCCTTCCGGACCGCTTCGTCGAACACGCGCACGCTGGCGCGCCAGATGTCCGGACCGGTGCCGTCGCCCTCGATGAACGGAATAATCGGATCGTCGGGAACGACGAGCTGACCGTTTTTCAACGCGATCGCAGTAGCCATAGTTTTAGGTCACGTCACCTTCCGCTCGCGGAAGATTTCCGCGAACGCTGTGGAAAAGTCTGTGGAAAACGCGGGTCGTTTACGCCGTTGTTGCGTCGAGTTTCGAACGTTTTAGCGGTTTGCACCATCGCAGGGCGTATCAACGGCAGGCCGCGTCGTCCACGGCGAACAAAACCTCCGGATTATACTGTAGCCATGCGTCATCCACGATTGCGGCACGCGCTCCTCACCTCGGCGTTCTGCGGGACGTTGACGCTGGCGCTTTCCGCGGCGCAGCAGCATCAACACGAAGCCGGCGCCCATCGGCACCCCGACGCCGCGAAGGTCACCAATCCCGTGGCCGCGGACGCGGCGTCCATTGCCGCCGGCAAGACCGTCTTCGACAAGAACTGCGCGAGCTGCCACGGCGACAGCGGCAAAGGCGACGGACGCATGGGCGAAGAGCTGAACCCGAAGCCGTCCAACCTGACCGACGCCGACTGGAAGCACGGATCGACCGACGGCGAGATCTTCAAGGTCATTCACGACGGCGCGCCGAAGACCGGCATGAAACCGTACGGCCGCAAGCTGACCGAGCACCAGATCTGGGACGTCGTCAACTACATCCGCTCGATCGGACCGAAAAGCCGCTGACGCCCGCGCGCTTGTCGCCGGCGACGCCTGCCCACGCATGAAGATCGTAATCGCCGACGACCTGCCCGCTTCCGCGGTGGACCTCCTGCGCGCCGAACCCGGCTGGACCGTCGACGCCCGCTCCGGCCGCGCGCCGGACCGCCTCGCCGCCGACCTCGCCGACGCCGACGCGCTGCTCGTCCGCAGCGCGACGAAAGTCACCGCTGCGCTGCTCGCGGCCGCGCCGCGGCTGCGCGTCGTCGGACGTGCCGGCACCGGCGTCGACAACATCGACGTCCCGGCCGCGAGCGGCCGCGGCATCCTCGTCGTCAACGCGCCGGGCGCCAACAGCATCAGCGTCGCCGAGCACGCGTGCGCGCTGATCCTCGCGCTCGCACGGATGGTGCCTGCGGCCGACCGCGCCATGAAGGACGCGCGCTGGGAAAAAAAGAAGTTCCTCGGCAGCGAGGTGCGCGGCAAGACGCTCGGCATCGCCGGCCTCGGCCGGATCGGGCAGGAGGTGGCGCAGCGCGCGCGCGCGTTCGGCATGCGCATCGTGGCGCACGATCCGTTCATCTCGAAGGAAGTGGCGGCCGGCCTCGGCGTCGAGCTGATGACGCTGGACGACATGTGCGCCAGCGCCGACTACCTGACGCTCCACCTGCCGTCGACGCCCGAGACGAAGCACCTGTTCGACGATGCCCGGTTCGCCAGATGCCGGCACGGCCTGCGCCTGGTGAACACGGCGCGCGGCGAGCTGGTCGACGAGGCCGCGCTCCGCCGCGCGATCGAGTCGGGCGCCATCGGGGGCGCCGCGCTCGACGTGTTCGAGACCGAGCCGCCCAGCGACTGGTCGCTCGCGCAGCTGCCGCAGGTGATCGCCACGCCGCACATCGCGGCATCGACCGAAGAGGCGCAGGAGCTGGTCGGCATCGAAACGGCGGCCACCGTCCGCGACTTCCTGCGCGACGGTCTCGTCCGCAACGCCGTCAACTTCCCGTCCATTCATCCCGACGAGCTGCAGCGCCTGCAGCCGTGGATCCGCCTCGCCGACGCGCTCGGCGGCCTCGTGTCGCAGCTGGGCGCCGCGCGGATCGAGGCGCTCGGCGTCCGCTATTACGGCGCCCTCGTCGAAAGCCGCGGCGTCGACGTGCTGGCGGCGAGCGCGGCGGCCGGCGTGCTGCGGCCGATCCTGTCGAGCGGCGTCTCCATCGTCAACGCCCGCGCCGCTGCCCGCGAACGCGGCATCGACATCGTCGAAACCCGCAGCTCGCGCGCGCGCCACTTCACCAGCCTGGTGTCGATCAAACTGCACACCGACGCCGGCGAGCGATGGGTCGAGGGGACGGTGTTCGAACCGGCGAGTCCGCGGCTCGTGTCGGTCCACGGCGTCAACGTCGAGGCGCCGCTCGGCGGGACGATGCTGATCGTCGCCAACGACGATCAGCCCGGCGTCATCGGCGAGGTGGGGACGATTCTCGGCCGCCACCGGGTCAACATCGCGAACTTCGCGCTCGGGCGGCACGCCGGCGGTGCGGTCGGCGTCGTCAACGTCGACGAGGACGCCGGCGCGCCGGCGGCGCTCGACGCGGCGGCCGAGGAGATTCGCCGCGTGGCGGCCATCCGCTCGGCCTGGGTCGTGCGCCTGCCGAGCTGACCAACACTTTTCAGGCGTCGACCGTTTATCAATGATATGAACGGCGCGCCCATGGCCGAGGCCCTCCCGGCGGCGATGACGGACGTCGCGGCAGATCGCCTCGCGCGCCTCTTCGACCGCCATTACGAGCGTCTCTATCGGCTCGCGCGGCGACTGGCGCCGAGCGCGGATGCCGCTCGAGATCTCGTCCAGGACGCGTTTCTCCGCGCGGCACGGTCGCCGAACGCCATCCCGCACGGCGCGCGCGACGAAGAAGCGTGGCTCGTCCGCGTGCTGGTCAACCTTCAGCGCGACGCATGGCGGAAGTCGGCGGTGCGATCGCGGTACGCCGGCTCACCACATCACGTGTCGACGATCGGCAGCGTCGAGAGCGCGGTCGTCGCCCGCGCGACGGTGTGGCGCGCGCTCGACGCCCTCGCGCCGAGGCGCCGGGCGGTCGTGGTGCTCCACGAACTCGAGGGGCTCGACGTGCGCGCGATCGCGTCGCTGCTCGGCATCAGCGGCGTGACGGTCCGATGGCATCTGTCGCGGGGCCGCCGCGAGCTGGCCGTGCGCCTGGGCGCCTTGAAGAAGGAGTAACGCATGGACCCGATTCGAGATCTCCTGAAGGACGCGGACCCGGTCAGGCACGAGACGATCGCGCCCGCCGATCGCGAGCGCGCCCGGCGCGCCGTGCTCGCGGCAGCGGAGCACCCGCACGCACGGCCGAGTTCGGTCGGCCGCCGCGTGGTGCTCGCGGCCGCGGTCACGGCGATTGCCGGCGGGGCGGTCGCCGGCGGCAAGCGATGGCTGGGCGCGACGACCGTGCACGCCGCGGCGGTCCGCTTCGAAGCGCGCCTCGCCGAAACGACGCCGACGCTCGACCTGCAGCCGGTTCGCGTGGCGCCGGACCGCACGATCTACCTGCATCGCGACGTCATCGTGACAAACGACGACGTGGTCGCGGCCCGTGTGGTGCCCGGCAACGCGCCGGGCCGGTTTGCCGTTGCCGTGACGCTGACCCGGTCCGGCGGCGAGAAGATGCGCGCGGCGACCGCGGCGCACATCGGCCGGCCGCTCGCCTTGCTCGTCGACGGCGTCGTCGTGATGGCGCCGACCGTCCGATCCGCGATCGCGGCGGAGGCCGTGCTGTCCGGCGACTACACGCATGAGGAAGCGGCACGCATCGCCGAAGGTATGCTAGTGAGGTGAATGAGGATGCCCGCGCGCAGGCGGACGTCGTCGTGGTGGGCGCGGGCTTCAGCGGCCTGATTTCGCTCGTGCAGCTCCTCCGCCGGTGCGACCGGCTTCGCGCCGCGATCGTGGAACACTCGACCCGGCCGCGCCCGGGCGTCGCGTACGGCGCGTGCCGTCCGGTGCACGTGCTGAACGTGCCGGCGATCCGCATGGGCGCGTTCGCCGACGATCCCGAAGAATTCTTCCGCTGGCTCGATGCGCGCGATCCCGGACGGTTTGCGCCGGACGATTTCGTGCCGCGCGCGTCGTACGGCGACTACCTGAACGACGTCGTCTCGCGCGCCATCGCCGACAGCGGCGCAGACGTCGAACGCGTGACCGACACGGTCGACGGCGTCGAACGACAAGGTCCCATCGTGCGGGTCTCGCTGGCGTCGGGCCGCGCCATCGACGCGCGAGCCGTGATTCTCGCCGTCGGGCTGCCCGCAGCGCTGCCGTCGTGGATGTCGCGCGCCGAGGCCTCGCGCATCGCGGGCGTGGTCGGCGATCCGTGGGCGAGCGGCGCGCTCGATGCGATCCCGCCGGACGATCCGGTGGCGATCGTCGGGACCGGGCTGACCGCGCTCGACGTTCTGCAGGCGCTCGACGAGCAGCGTCATCGCGGGCCGGTCACCTTCGTGTCGCGCACCGGCCGCTTCCCCCTGCCGCACGCCGCGCGGCCCGAACGCGTCGAGCTCCGGCAGGAGGACGTGGCCGCGTGCGCCGTCGGCGCGAAGCGCGCGCTCCAGACCGTGCGACGCATGATCGCCGAGCACGTCGACGCCGGCGGCTCGTGGCAGGACGTGGTCGACGGCCTGCGTCATCACAGTTCCGCGATCTGGCAGAAGTGGCCGCTCAGCGAGCGCGACCGCTTCGTCAGGCTGCTGCGTCGATTCTGGGACGTGCATCGCCATCGGGCGCCGGCGCACGTGCTCGCGTCCGTGCAGCGCGGCGTCGACAGCGGACGCATTCGCGTGTTTCGCGGGTCGGTGGCGGAGGTCGCCAGGGACGAACCTCCCGACGCGCGGCAACTGCGGCTCTCCGTGCGTGGCCATCACGGCGAGCAGCAGGACGTGCGGACGCGGTGGGTGGTGAACTGCATCGGCCCGGCCATGAAGGTCGATCGCAACCGGCCGGGATTGCTCGGCGCGCTGCTGCGGAACGGCACGGCGGTGGCCGATCCGTACGCGCTCGGGCTGCGCGCAGACGCGGTCGGCCGGTTGATTTCCCGGCGCGCGACGGTCGACCCCGCCATCTTTCTGGTCGGCGCGCTGCGGCGCGCGGATCTGTGGGAATCGACCGCCGTCCCCGAGCTGCGGCGTCAGGCCGCGACGGTCGCCGAGGCGCTCGCGGCGCTCTTCACGCCTTCGGCGCCAGGTACCGCTTCCGCGCCCGGACGCTGTAACCCGGCTTGATCACCTTCACCGTCAGATCGTGCAGTCGGCCGTCGAGCTTCTGCGGCACGAAGCCGAGCGCGTACTGGTGGTGCAGCTCGTCGGCGACGCGGTCGAAGGCGCCGGTCGCGATGTCGCGCGGCGACGTCAGCTCGAAGTAACCGCCGCCGGTCGCCGCCGCGATCCTGGCCATGCCTTCGTCCGGCTTCTGCATCTGCGGCGGATCGTTGCGCCGGGGCACCATGATGCCGCGTCCGCCGAAGCCCTGGATCGCGCGCTGCTGCTGCATCGGCGCCTCGCCCTCCATGCCGATGGCGTAGACCATGATGTCGTTGTCCTCGGCGCGCTTCATCTCGTCCTTGAGCGACTTCGCGTGGCCGCTGAAGTCGAGCGGCTCGTCGACGCCGTCGCTGAACGGCAGCACGATGCGGCGCCCTTTTTCGAGCAGCAGCTTGTCGATGGCGCGATCCACCGCGTTCCACAGCGGCGTCGGCCCTTCCTTCTGGAGGTCGCCGTGGAGGATCTTGAAGAGCCCGTCGCGGTCCGAGGTGAAATCGTCGGGCTCGATCTGGATGTCCTTGCCGAACGTTCCGATCCGGGCGCGGTCGACGGGCAGCATGCCGTGGACGAACGTTTCGGCGGCGCGGGTTTCGAGGTCGAAGTTCGGCTTCATGCTGCCGCTGCGGTCGAGCAGCATGATCACGGTGATCGGCTGGATGTCGTTCGAAAAGACGGTGATCGGCTGTGCGGCGCCGTTGTCGTCGATCTCGAAATCGTCACGCGTGAGATCGGCCGCGAGCCGCCCGCGCGCGTCGGTGACGGTGGCGTACACGGCCACCGTGCGCGTGGTCGTGCCGAAGGTCGGCGGCTGGTTCTGCGCGGCGACGACGCCGATGGCCGCGGTGACCGCCGCGATCGCGGCGACCGGCACGGATCCGGTCATGGCACACTCCCTCCGGCGCTGGCGCTTCCGATCATAGCGCGACCGTCCGGCCGCGTCAGTGTCTGGCGAACATCGCCTGCACGTCGCGGCGCAGCGCCGCCTGGCTGTCCTTTCGCGAGTAGAACATGTGCCCGCCGGGGTATTCGCGCACCGCCACGCGCGCCGGATCGCCCATCATCGGCATCTGATCGACGGTCAGGATCGACCCCATGAACGGGCACGAGAGGTCGTTCCAGCCGTGCACGATGAGGACCCACAGCTTCGGATCGGCGGCCACCGCTTCGCGCAGGTCGGGCACCGCGCCCTTGTGCAGCGCCGGGCTGTCGCGGTCCCACTTGGTCGCCACGTCGTAGCTCAGCGCGTTGAACCGGGCGGTCACGTTCCAGCCGACCACGCGCGTGACGAAATCGACCATCGCCGTCGTGGTCGGCGCGACGATGCTCTCGAGCAGCGGATCGTTGGCGCGCTGGTCGGGCGCGAAGGGAAACGGATCGAACGAGGTGACGTTCGAATCGTAGACGCTTCCGAGCTTCCCCTCGGATCGGAAGACTTCCCGCAGATACGCGCCGACGTCGATGCGCCCGCCGGATCGGCGCACGAAGCCTTTGTCGAGGCCGGTCAACTCGCTGACGCGATCGACGATCCGGCCGAGCGCCAGCGGATCCGAACGGCCTTTCAGCAGGTCGACGGCGTACTCGCCGCGCGCGTACGCGATCACCGGGGCCATCGTCTCCGCCGACAGCGTGTGCTTGCGCTCGAGGTTCGCCGCAGCGATCGACGGCAGCGTCACGATCCACGGCACCGGCGACAGGTCGGCCTGCTCGTCGATCGCCGGGTTGAGATACGGCGACACGGCGACGACGCCGTTCATCGCGACGCCGAGCTGCGACTGGAGGTAGTGCGTCAGGCGCGGCACGCGGTAGCCGCCGTAGCTCTCGCCGGCCAGGTACTTCTTCGACTGCAGCCGCTTGTTCTTCGTCAGCCAGTCGTAGATGACCCGCGACAGATACTGGATGTCGTTCTCGGTCGTGTAGAAGTCCTTCTTCGTCTGGTCGGCCGATTCGAGCGAACGGCTGAAGCCGGTGCCGATCGGATCGATGAAGACGAGATCGGTGAAGTCGAGCCACGTGCCCGGGTTGTCGCTGAGGGTCGCCGGATCGGACGGGCTGTCGCCCTCGTCGCCGAACGCGACGCGCTTCGGTCCGATGGCGCCGAGATTCAGGTAGACCGACGCCGCGCCGGGACCGCCGTTGAGCGCGAACGTCACGGGGCGGTTCGCGCCCTCCATCACATACGAGGTGAAGACCACCTCGCCCGTCTTCTTGTTGTCGGCGCCGAATACCGGAATGGTGCCGACGGTGGCGGTGTAGTTGAGCGTCCGGCCGGCGAGCTGAATCGACTGCGCCGCATGCGCGTCGGCCGGGAGCGGCGGCAGCTCCGCCGGCTTGTCGGGCTGCTTGTCCGCCGCGGGCGCGGGCGGCGCCTGACCGCTCGTCATCGACGACATCGCCGCGACGACGGTCGCGAGCAGCACGATTTTCGCGAAACGCTTCATGATGTCCTTTCCCGGAGAACGCACCGGCCCACCCATTCTCATACACACACGCCCAGCGCACCCGGGTGAATTCTCGCTTCGAGGCGCGTCCCGCCCTGCACCGGCTCGCCGTCCACGTGGAACGTCATCGGCTCGCTGCAGTCGATCGTCACGCGGCGCGCCGGCCGCGAGGACCACTGCGGCACGCGGTGGATCTGGCGCGCGACGAGCCACGGCACGCGGCCGATCGTGCCCGCGAGCGACCGCTCCTCCACGACGACGAGGTCCAGCACGCCGTCGTCGACGCGCGCGCCGCGCGCGATCAGGATTCTGTTGCCGAATTCCGTTCCGTTGGCTATCACAATCATCAACGCGCGCGTGCGCAGCCGCTGCTCGTCGGCGCCGAGCGTGTATTCGCGCGCGCGGTAGGTGAAGAACGATCGCGCCGTCAGCGCCGCGTAGCCGCGCAGGCCGCGGGTCGTGTTCCCGGGATGGTTGAATCTGGCGGCCACCTCGGCGTCGAAGCCGACGCCGGCGATGTTGACGAAGAAGCGCCCGCTCACTTCGCCGACATCGATCGGCCTCGGCGCCGCCGCCAGCGCGCTGGCGATCGCCCGCTCGGGGCGCGTCTGCACGCCCAGCTCGCGCGCGAGGCCGTTGCCCGATCCGGCCGGCACAATCCCGAGCGGGATCTCGCCGAATACGAGGGCCGACGCCACTTCGTTGATCGTCCCGTCGCCGCCCCACGCGATGACCAGGCGCACGCCGCGCGCCAGCGCCGCGCGCGCCAGCTCGCGCGCGTGGCCCGGCCGCTCGGTGACGAACACTTCCGGCCGATCGCCGTGCCGCTCCACGGCGTCGATCGCGGCCCTGGCGCGGCGCTGCGCCGCGTTCGGACGCGCGCCGCCGGAGATCGGGTTGATGATGATGGCGACGGACATCGGTGCCGGGTCTCGCGACCCGGCCTACTTCAGCGGCAGGCGGCGCACGGAATTGTCGATCGTGTCGGTGAGCTCGACGGCGTCGGCGCCGACGCGCGCGACGCGATAGCGCGACGTCAGCGCGTCGCCCGGCTTGACGAGGAACAGCTGCCCTTCGGCCGAAATGATCGCCGTGCGGATCGGGCCGTCGGGGCCTTCGTCTTCGGCGATGCCGGCGAGCTTCAGCGGCGGCAGCGGCGGCGCCGTCGGCGGCGCCGGCTCGCTCAGCGCCGGCTTCGGCGGCGCGGCCTCGGGCACGGCGTCGTGGTGCACGGCGGCGTGATAGGTGAAGAGATTGCGTGCGGGCTGCCGCGGCGGCGCGTCGGGGCGCAGCCGATCGTGCAGCCGCGCGATTTCCTTCGCGAGATCCGCGCCCTGCAGGTCGACGTGCGGCGGCGGGAGCACGATCGGCGGCGGGACGTCGCGGTTCGACGTCGCCGCGGCCGCGAACCACGCGAGCAACGCGCCACTGATCGCCATCAGCGTCAACGTCCGGTTCACGTTCATCAGGATCTCATCCGATCGTAGCACGCGCACGAAACAGGTGTGCTATTATTCGCCGTGCACCCTGCATCGACTGGTTCGCGAGTCGATTCGGTTTCCCCTCTCAACGTCGTCGCCGTCATCCCCGCCCGATACGCTTCGTCGCGACTCCCGGGCAAGCCGCTCGCCGACATCGACGGCCGTCCGATGATCGAGCACGTGTACCGGCGCGCCGCCGCGTCGCCGATCGTGTCGCAGGTCATCGTCGCGACCGACGACCTGCGGATCGCGACGCGTGTCAGCGAATTCGGCGGCAAGGTCCGCCTGACGAAGGCGACGCACGAAACGGGCACCGATCGCCTGGCGGAAGTGGCCGCCACGCTCGACTGCGACATCATCGTCAACGTGCAGGGCGACGAGCCGCTGGTGGATCCCGCGGCGCTCGGCGAACTGGTCGATCCCTTCACCGATCCGTCCGTGCTGATGACCACGCTCTACCGCCGCATCCACGATGCCGCCGATCTCGCGAACCCGAACATCGCGAAGATCGTGCTCGATCGCGGCGGGTACGCGATGTACTTCTCGCGCGCGCCGATCCCGCACATGCGCGATCCGCGCGGCGGCTGGCCGCCCATGTACAGACATATCGGCTTGTACGGCTATCGCCGCAGCACCCTGCTGGTGCTCGCCGCGCTCGAACCGACGCCGCTCGAACGCGCGGAGTCGCTCGAGCAGCTGCGCGCGCTCGAGCACGGCATCCGGATCAAGGCCGTCGAAACCCGGTACGAATCGTTCGAGGTGAATACCCCCGAGGACCTGGCGCAGGTGCGCCGGCTGCTCGCGGTGCCGACGTCGACTTCGTCGTAGCGTCCGGGCAGCCGGACCAGAGAGGACCATGGACGGACGTACCCCCAAATTCATCTTCGTCACCGGCGGCGTCGTGTCGTCGCTCGGCAAGGGCCTGGCCGCCGCGTCGATCGGCGCGCTGCTCGAGGGCCACGGGTACACGGTGACGATGCAGAAGTTCGACCCGTACATCAACGTCGACCCGGGCACGATGAGCCCGTATCAGCACGGCGAGGTCTTCGTCACCGACGACGGTGCGGAGACCGATCTCGACCTGGGCCACTACGAGCGGTTCACGAACACCGTCACGACGAAGAATTCGAACTGGACGACCGGCAAGATCTACCAGAGCGTGATCCAGAAGGAGCGCCGCGGCGAATACCTGGGCCGCACGGTACAGGTCATTCCGCACATCACGAACGAGATCAAGGACGCGATGCGCGCCAACGCGAAGGACGCCGACGTCTCGCTCGTCGAGATCGGCGGCACCGTCGGCGACATCGAGAGCCTGCCGTTCCTCGAGGCGATCCGCCAGCTGCGCCAGGACGTCGGCCGCGACAATTCGATCTTCATCCACCTGACGCTCGTGCCGTTCATCGGCGCGGCCGGCGAGCTGAAGACCAAGCCGACGCAGCACAGCGTCCGCGACCTGCGGTCGATCGGCATCCAGCCCGACATCCTGCTGTGCCGCACCGATCGCTTCCTCGACCCCGACATCAAGCGCAAGATCGCGCTCTTCTGCGACGTCGACGAAGAAGCGGTGATCACGGCGAAGGACGTGCCGTCGATCTACGAAGTGCCGCTGGTGCTCGCCGCCGAAGGCCTCGACACGATCGTCCTCAAGTACCTGCACCTGCCGCAGACCGAGCGCCGCATGCAGCAGTGGGAGGATCTCGTCGCGCGCATCAAGAACCCGCTCGACGAGCTCACGATCCACGTCGTCGGCAAGTACGTCGGCTACGAGGACTCCTACAAGAGCCTCAACGAGGCGCTGTACCACGGCGGGTTTCCGCACCGCGTCAAGGTGAACATCAAGTGGATCGAAGCCGAAGCGCTCGAGGAGCCCGGCAGCGATCGGCTGCTCGACGGCGCCGACGGCATCCTCGTGCCCGGCGGCTTCGGCAATCGCGGCACGCGCGGCATGATGAAGGCGGCGCAGGTCGCGCGCGAGCGGCAGATCCCGTACTTCGGGATCTGCTACGGCTTCCAGTGGGCGACCGTCGAGTACGCGCGCAACGTCGCCGGCCTCGCCGACGCCGACTCGACCGAGGTGAACCCCGACACGGCCGCCAAGGTGATCTACAAGCTGCGCGATCTGCTCGGCGTCGACGATCTCGGCGGCACGATGCGCCTCGGATCGTACGCCTGCGAGCTCGCGCCCGGATCGCTGGCGCAGCGCGTCTACGGCGCCGCGCTCATCCACGAGCGCCATCGCCATCGCTACGAGTTCAACTGCGTGTACGAAAAGGCGCTCCACGAGAAGGGGATGCGGATCTCGGGTCGATCGCCCGACGGCAAGTTCGTCGAGATCGCCGAGCTGCCGGGGCATCCCTGGTACCTCGCCGTGCAGTTCCACCCCGAGTTCAAGTCGAAGCCGACGCGTCCGCATCCGCTCTTCGCCGCGTTCGTCGAGGCGGCGTACGCGCACAAAACGCAGGAGCGCGACGCGCGGGTGGGCCAGGTGAGGCAGGTCAGCCGGGTAGGGTGAAGCCCGATCCGCCCGGTATAATCGCCTCGTGATCCCGGTCACACTGGGCGACATCTCGTTCGGCGGCGGCAGCCCGCTCGTGCTGATCGCCGGCCCGTGCGTCATCGAGAGCGAACGGCACGCGACCGAGATCGCCGGCCGGCTCGTCGAGATCGCGCGCGCCGCACGCGTCCCGTTCGTCTTCAAAGCCTCGTTCGACAAGGCCAACCGCACGTCGGCTGCCTCCTTCCGCGGTCCGGGCCTCGACGAAGGGCTGCGCGTGCTGGCCGCGATCAAGTCGCGCTACGGCGTCCCGCTGCTCACCGACATCCACGACGCGGCGCAGGCGCAGCCGGCCGCCGACGTCGTCGACGTCCTGCAGATCCCCGCCTTCCTGTCGCGCCAGACCGATCTGCTGGTCGCGGCCGCGAAGACGGGCCGCGTCGTCAACATCAAGAAGGGCCAGTTCCTGGCGCCCGACGACGTGGCGCACGCGATCGCGAAAGTGACCGGCGCCGGCAATGCGCGCGTCCTCGTCACCGAGCGCGGGGTCAGCTTCGGCTATCACAACCTCGTGGTCGACATGCGCGCGTTTCCGATGATGCGCGCGCTCGGCGTGCCGGTGGTGTTCGACGTGACGCACAGCCTGCAGCTCCCCGGCGGCGGCAACGGCGTGACGGCCGGCCAGGCCGAATACATCGAGCCGCTCGCCTCGGCGGGCGTCGGCGCCGGCGTCGACGGCGTGTTCCTCGAGGTGCACGAGGATCCGCCGCGCGCGAAGAGCGACGCGCAGAACGCGCTGCAGATCGATCGGCTCGAGCCGCTGCTCGCACGGCTGACCGCCATCGACGCCGTCGTCAAGGGCGCGGCGCACGCCGCGGGCGGTCGGGCGGCCGCCGGACACTACGCGCCCGAGGCAACCGGCCGTGGCTGATCTCACGCTGGCGAAGCGCGTCCTCGAGACCGAAGCCGCCGCAATCCTCGCCCTGCTCGATCGACTGGACGGCCGGTTCTCCTGCGCGGTGGAACTGCTCCGCCACTGCAAGGGGCGCGTCGTCGTCACCGGCATGGGCAAGTCCGGCATCATCGGCCAGAAGATCGCCGCCACGATGACGAGCACGGGGACGCCGTCGGTGTTCCTGCACGCCGCCGACGCGATCCACGGCGACATGGGCATCATCCAGCGCGACGATGTCGTCGTCGCGCTGTCGTACAGCGGACAGACCGACGAGCTGCTGCGGCTGCTCGAAGCGATCAAGCGGCTCGGCGCGAAGCTGATCGCGATTACCGGCGATCCGCGATCCGCGCTCGCGCAGGCGGCCGACGTGGCACTCGACTGCAGCGTCGCGCAGGAAGCCTGCCCAATGAACCTGGTCCCGACGGCGAGCACGACGGCGGCGCTCGCGCTCGGCGACGCGCTGGCGATGACGCTGCTGGTGGACAAGGGATTCCGCGAGGACGATTTCGCGAGCCTGCATCCGGGCGGCAAGCTCGGCAAGCGTCTGATGCGGGTCGAGGCGCTGATGCACGCGGGCGCGCACTGCCCCGTCGTGCGGACCGACACCCGCATGCGCGACGTGATCTACGAGATGTCGAGCAAGAAGCTGGGCATGACCTGCGTCGTCGATGGCGCGGAGAACCTCGTCGGCATCATCACCGACGGCGACCTGCGGCGGCACATGGAGGGAACCGACAACATCCTGCTGCTGACCGCCGCCGACGTCATGACGAGCAACCCGGTCAGCGTCCCGGGATCGATGCTGGCGGTCGAGGCGCTGAACATCATGGAGCAGCGGAAGATCACGTCGCTCGTCGTGGCGGACGCCGCGCGCGTCGCCGGCGTCCTCCACCTGCACGATCTGTGGCGGACGGAGTTGTTTTAGGGTGGTTGGGGTGCTTAGGGTGCTTGGGTGCTTGGGTGCTTGGGT
>DASRGT010000052.1:0-5358 GCA_035650895.1 Vicinamibacterales bacterium | reverse complement strand
GACAGCACCGCGGAGCTCGATCTGAACAACCCGTCGGCGTCGGTGACGACGACCGACTCCAAAGTCGAGGGCTAACGATGCGACGACTCGTCATCGCAACCGGCTCGGTGGCCGCGCTCGTGTGTTCGGCGTTCCTGTACGCCGCGGGACCCTCGTCGGTGGTCGACGCGGCGATGCAGGGCAACCGCGACGCGGTTCGCGACCTGCTGAAGCAGGGCGCCGACGTCAACACGGCGCGGGGCGACGGCATGACCGCGCTGCACTACGCCGTGCTGAAGCACGACGCCGAGCTCGCGAAGATGCTGCTGTACGCCGGCGCCAACATCAAGGCGACGACGCGCATCGGCGGGTACACGCCGCTGCTCATCGCGAGCCGCGACGGCGATGCCGCGATGGTCGAGACGCTGCTCGGCGGCGGCGCCGACGCGAACACCGCGACGACCAACGGCACGACGGCGCTGATGTTCGCGGCCGCGTCGGGCAACGTCGACGCGGTGAAGGCGCTCGTCGCGAAGGGCGCGAACGTCAACGCCAAAGAGCCGGTCAAGGGCGAGACCGCGTTGACCTTCGCGGCGGCGAACGGACGCACCGCGGTGATCCGCGAGCTGACCACGCACGGCGCCCAGTTGAACGTCACCACCAAGGTGCAGGACCTCTCCGAGCTCGCGAAGGAAGAGATGCGCTTCCTCATCGCGCTGCGCGGTGGACAGCAGGGTCAGCAGGGCCGCGGCGGCGCGCCGGCGGCCGAAGCCAAACCGGGAGACGCGAAACCGGCCGCGGACGCCAAGCCGGCGGCGGACGGGAAGCCCGCGGCGGACGCGAAACCGGCGCCCGACGCCAAGGCCGCCGCCGATGCGAAGCCCGCGGCTGACGCGAAACCGGCCGCCGACGCGAAGAGCGCGCCCGACGCCAAGCCCGGCGAGCCGAAGCCCGCCGACGGCAAGGACGCGAAGGCCGCGGCGCCGGCCGCTGCCGGCCGCGGCGGCCGCGGACGCGGTCCCGATCCGCTGAAGCAGGTGCCGGGTCTCGAGCGGCAGTACAACTACACCGAGCTCGTCGGCTACTGGGGCGGCCTCTCGCCGCTGCACCTCGCGGCGCGCCAGGGCCACACCGACAGCGCGCTGGCGCTCGTCGACGCCGGCGCGGACATCAACCAGCCGTCCGCCGGCGATCACGTGACGCCGATGCTCATCGCGATCATCAACGGCCACTACGATCTCGCGAAGGCGCTGCTCGATCGCGGCGCCGACCCGAATCTCGCGCAGGAGAACGGCGTGACGCCGCTCTACGCCGTGCTGAACTGCCAGTGGTCCGACAAGGCGCTGTATCCGCAGCCGCGCGCGTTCGAGCAGCAGAAGATCACGTACCTGCAGCTGATGGACGCGCTGATGCAGAAGGGCGCGAACGTCAACGCCCGGCTCACGCGCAAGGTCTGGTACTCGCAGTACGACTTCGACCAGTCGGGCGTCGACGAAACCGGCGCGACGCCGTTCTGGCGCGCGGCCTACGCCGACGACATCGATGCGATGAAGCTGCTCGTCAAGTGGGGCGCCGACCCGACGATTCCGACGCTGCGCACGCCGGGCCGCCCCCGCACCGGCGACGCCGTGCGCGAGGCCGAGGACGTTTCCGGGATGGCGCCGGTGCCGGTCGGCGGACCGGGCGTCGCGCCGCTGCTCGCCGCGGCCGGGGCCGGGTACGGCGAAGGCCTTGCCGCGAATCATCACCACTACGCGCCGACGGGCATGCTGGCCGCCGTGAAGTACATGGTCGAAGAGCTCCACCTCGATCCGAACGTCCGCGACCACGAAGGCAACAACGCGATCCACGACGCGGCAGCGCGCGGCGACGTCGAGATGATCAAGTACCTCGTGTCGAAGGGCGTCGACGTCAAGGCGGTGAACCGCGAGGGCAAGACGACCGCCGACATGGCCAACGGGCCGGTGCAGCGCATCAACCCGTGGCCGGACGCGCTCGCGCTGCTCGAGTCGCTGGGCGCGAAGAACAACCACAAGTGTGTGTCTTGTTGAATTGGTGAATTGGTGAATTGGTAAGTTGGTGAATTGGTGAGTTGGTGAATTGGTGAGTTGGTGAGGCGGGCGCCGTCGGCGCTCGCCGCTCACCGATCTCCGCGTTCCGTCCCAGTGTTCCGCCTGTCATCCACGTTCCTTCTCGCCTGCGGCGCCGTGGCGCTGGCGTCGGCTCAGATGGTGAGCCTCGCCGAGCACGATGCGATCGCGTACTCGAAGACGGCGCCGCAGGACGCGGTCTCCAAGCTGCAGGCGCGGCTCGACGCCGGGCAGGCCACGCTCGCCTGGGACGAGGCGCACGGCTACCTGCCGGCGGTGCTGAACGCGCTGAACGTGCCGGCGTCGTCGCAGGGTCTGGTCTTCTCGCGCACGTCGCTGCAGGTGGATCGCATCGCGCCGTGGACGCCGCGCGCGATCTACTTCAACGACGATCTCTACGTCGGGTGGGTGCAGAACGGACCGATCATGGAGGTCGCCTCCGCCGACCCGACGCTCGGCGCGGTCTTCTACACGCTGACGCAGCAGCCGTCCGATCATCCGAGGTTCGAGCGGCAGACGCACACCTGCCTGCAGTGCCACGACTCGTCCTCGTCGACCGGCGGCGTGCCGGGCTTCATCATGCGCTCGGTCGTCACCGATCGCTACGGCTATCCCGTCCTCGCGGACACGGGCGCGACGACGGATCAGACGCCGATGGAGAAGCGGTGGGGCGGGTGGTACGTCACCGGGACGCTCGGCAACCCGCCGCACATGGGAAACGTGTTCGTGCCGAAGCTCGCGCACGAGATCGGCAACGTGCACAGCTATCTCGCGCAGAACCGGCTGGTGTCGACGCACGACCTCACGTCGCTCAAAGAGCAGTTCGACGTCGATCCGTACCTGTCGCCGGGCAGCGACGCCGTGGCGCTGCTCGTGCTCGCGCACCAGACCTCGCTGCACAACCTGATGACGCTGGCCGGATACGAGGCGCGCATTGCCGGCGGCCAGCTCGACGCGCGGGCGAAGGGCATCGCCGACCGGCTCGCCAACGCGATGCTCTTCGCGAAGACGGCGCCGCTCGGGGCGCCCGTGAAAGGAACGTCGACCTTCGCCGCGGACTTCCAGGCGATGGGGCCGAAGGACGCGCAGGGACGATCGCTGCGCGACCTCGACCTGCACGACCGCCTGTTCAAGTACGGGCTCAGCTACCTCATCTACTCCGACAGCTTCAATGCGCTGCCCGACAGCGTCAAGCAGTACGTCTACGGCCGCATCCGCGCGGAAGCGTCGCCTGACGTGCTGCAGATCCTGAAAGAGACCAAACCCGATTTCGCATCCTGACCGCGTCCGCGACATCGGATCCGCGTCGACCTCGCTGCGGCGGCGTGTTCACGGTGCGATCGTCACCTTCGTGACGTTCCACAGGATCGCGGACCCCAGGTACACCACGTTCGGATCCTTGCACCCGATCTCGTGGACGAGACGCCCCGCATCGTCTTCGCCGCGGCCGAGGCTGGTCTGCGCCCACCCGACGACCGTGCCGCTGTCGGGGTCGATCTTGTAGAGACGCCCCGACGTGCCGTCGGAGCTGAAGACGTACTGCTTGCCGCTGGAGTCGGGACGCGGAATGCAGAGGCCCCACGGCGCGCCCATGCCGGTGATCGACTTGATGAAGTTCAGGTCGTCGTCGTAGACCTGGATGCGGTGGTTGTTGCGGTCGGCCGCGTAGACGCGATCGTGCGCGTCGACGGCGACGCTGTGCACGATGTTGAACTGGTTCGGACCGGTGCCCCAGGTCCCGACCCACTTCAGCCAGTGGCCGCCGGGGGCGATCTTGACCACGCGCGAGTTGCCGTAGCCGTCGGTGACGAACACGTTGTCGTGCGAATCCCACGCGACGTCGGTCGGCCGGTTGAACGTGCCGACGCCGCCGTCGGGGTGCAGGCGGTGCTGCAGGTCGGCGGGATGTTCGAGCTCCCGCGCCCCGCGCTCGAACCCGCGGCCCATCTTCTCGATCATCTCCTCCAGGTAGTCGATCGCCTCCGGCGTGCGGCCGAACTGCTCGAGCGGCACCGCGCCGGGGCTGTACTTGACGACCATCCCGGAGCCCTCGTCGACCTGCCACACGTTGTCGTGCGCGTCGACGCGGACCGAGTGCGCGAACGACGCGGCGTAGTTGTGCGGCCCCCACTCCTTGACGAACGCGCCGCCGGCATCGAATTCCCAGAGCATCGCCGCGATGCCGCCGCGGGCGATCCCCTGCGGGTTGGTGCGCGAGTAGACGAAGATGTGGTTCTGGGAGTTGACGTCGACGCCGACCGTCTGGCCCATCGTGAATCCCGGCACCAGCAGCTGCAGCACCTCCTCGCGGGCGTTCAGCTTCGGCGTCTTCGCGTCGAGCGCGTCCTGCTCCGCCTGTTGCTCCTTCGTCGAGATCTGCGCGTCGGCCGTCGACGCGCTGCCGCACATCAGGAGCCCCGCCAGCAGCGCCATGGTCTCGCGTGTCATCGGCATCGCCTCCTTTGCGTCGCGGATTCTAGTTCGACACGCGTCCCCAGGCGACGCGCGTTTCGATCTCGAGCTCGAGGCGCGGCTGCGCGTGCGGCGCGACGAGCGCGCGGACGGCGGCGTCGAACGCGTGGGCCGACCCGGCCGACATGCGATCCCGCGAGAAGCCGTTGCGCGAGTGGATCGACTGGACGTACTCGTCGACCGACGGCGCGAACGGCTCCGGCCCGAGCGCCCGCCGGCCTTCGATGGCGAACAGGCCGCGGGCGAGCAGCTCGCCGACGAGATCGTAGGAGACGAACTCGCGGTTCGTCGAGTGGACGGCGGTCAGCGCGGCGAGCGCCGGCGCCCAGGGCGTCCGCACCTCGTGCCGCCCCTCGACCAGCACGAGCCGCCTGGTCGGCACGACGCGCGCGATCGCGCGGCATGCGGCGATCCAGTCGAACCAGTGGAAGCTCTCGGCGGCGACGGCGAGGTCGAACGGGCCGTCGACCGGCGCATGCTCCGCTTCGCCAATCGTCCACGTGATGTTCGGCGCGTCCCCGCCCGGGGCGGCGCGCGCGGCGTCGATCATGCGCGGGGAGCGATCGACGGCGACGATGGCGGATGCATGCGGCGCGAGCCGCCGCGTCAGCTCGCCGGTGCCGCAGCCGAGATCGAGCAGGCGCGGGTGTTGGGCGCCGGCCACCTCGCGGATCAGGGACACGAGCGACTCGGGATACGGCGGCCGCGCGTCGTACGCGGCGACGACCGACGCGTCGTCGAACTGCGCGCCGTACTCCGGTCCGAGGCCGCTGGGCTTGGCCTGCACCCGCCTACGATACCTCCGACGTAGAATCGC
>DASRGT010000051.1:0-43654 GCA_035650895.1 Vicinamibacterales bacterium | reverse complement strand
GCCGGCACAACCGTGCCGTCGCCTTCGAAGACCTGAGTCATGCCGACTTTTCGTCCGATGATTCCTGTGACCATAAGAAACCTTGTGGCGTGGGACTTGGGACGCGAGCCGTAGAGGAAGTCCGCAGCTCAACGCGCCAGGCTCAGGCCTCTACTTGTGTTCCTTCCCAAACGCCTTGATTTCGACGTCGACGCCCGCCGGCAGATCGAGCTTCATCAGCGCGTCGACCGTCTGCGGCGTCGGCTCGAAGATGTCGATCAGCCGCTTGTGCGTGCGGATCTCGAACTGCTCGCGCGACTTCTTGTCGACGTGCGGCGAGCGCAGCACGGTCCACTTGTTCTTCGCCGTCGGCAGCGGGATCGGGCCCGCCAGCCGCGCGCCGGTCCGCTTGGCCGTGTCGACGATCTCGCTGGTCGACTGGTCGAGCACCCGGTAGTCGTACGCCTTGAGGCGAATCCGGATCTTCTCGCTGAACGATGCTGTAGCCATTCTGTTTCCCGCGGCTCCTGGCTTCCGGCTCCAGGCGTCAGGCGGCCCGAAGCCGACCGTGCCCGAAGCCCGAAGGCTGAAGCCCGAAGCCTTCCTGTTACTTCCCCTGCATTCTCGCGACGACTTCGTCGCTGACGTTCTGCGGCGCCGGCTCGTACCGATCGAAGTGCATCGAGTAGGTGGCGCGTCCCTGCGTGCGCGACCGCAGGTCGGTCGCATAGCCGAACATCTCCGACAGCGGAACACGGGCCGCGATGATCTGCGTGCCGCCGCGATCCTCCTGCGACTGAATCTGGCCACGCCGGCTCGACAAATTCCCCATCACGTCGCCCATGTGCTCCTTGGGCACCGTGACCTCGACCCGCATGATGGGCTCGAGCAGCACCGGCTTGGCTTTCTTGGCCGCATCCTGGAACGCCATCGACCCGGCGATCTTGAACGCCATTTCCGACGAGTCGACGTCGTGGTACGAGCCGTCGTACAGCTCCACCTTGACGTCGTCGATCGGGTAGCCCGCGAGGACCCCGCGCGTGAGCGCTTCCTTGATCCCCTCGTCGATCGGCTTGATGAATTCCTTCGGAATCGCGCCGCCGACGATCTCGTTCTCGAAGATGTAGCCGGTGCCCGGCTCGCCTGGGTAGACGTGGATCTTGCAGTGGCCGTACTGGCCGCGGCCGCCCGTCTGCTTCGCGTACTTCATCTCGCCGTCGGCCGGACGCGTCAGCGTCTCCTTGTAGGCGACCTGCGGCTTGCCGACCGACGCTTCGACGTTGAATTCGCGCTTCAGGCGGTCGACGATGATCTCGAGGTGCAGCTCGCCCATCCCGCGGATGATCGTCTGCCCCGTCTGCTGATCCGTGTTGACCCGGAAGGTCGGATCCTCCGCCATCAGCTTGCCGAGGCCGGTGCCCAGCTTCTCCTGGTCGGCCTTGGTCTTGGGCTCGATCGCGAGCGAAATGACCGGCTCGGGGAAGTCCATCGACTCGAGGACGATCGCGTGCTTCTCGTCGCACAGCGTGTCGCCCGTCGACACGCTCCTGAGGCCGACGGCCGCCGCGATGTCGCCCGCGTAGACTTCCTTGATCTCCTCGCGCTTGTTCGCGTGCATCTTCAGCAGGCGGCCGATGCGCTCGGTGCGCTGCTTGGTCGCGTTGTAGACGCTCGACCCCGACGTGAGCACGCCCGAGTAGACGCGGAAGAACGTCAGCTGACCGACGAACGGGTCGGTCATGATCTTGAACGCGAGCGCCGCGAACGGCGCCTCGTCCGACGCCGGACGCTCGATCGGCGTCTCCTCGGCCTTGTTCGGGTCGAGGCCCACGATGGCCGGCACGTCGAGCGGCGACGGCAGGAAGTCGACGACGGCGTCGAGCAGCGGCTGCACGCCCTTGTTCTTGAACGCCGAGCCGCAGATGACCGGCACGAACGCGCCCTCGTTCTTGTTGCGCACCGAGGCGTTCACCCGCTTGCGCAGCGCCGCCTTGATCTCCTCTTCGGTGATCTCTTCGCCGTGGAGGTACTTCTCGAGGATCTTGTCGTCGGCCTCGCTCACCTTTTCGATCAGCTGCTCGCGGTAGTGCTTCGCCTCGTCGAGCATCGATGCCGGAATGTCGCCGACGATGTAGTCGGCGCCCATCGTTTCGTCCTTGTAGGTGATCGACCGCATCTTGATCAGATCGACCACGCCGACGAACTTGTCCTCTGCGCCGATCGGCAGCTGAATCGCGACCGGGTTCGCTTCGAGCTTGCTGATGATCTGATCGAAGGTCCGCTTGAAGTCGGCCCCGATGCGGTCCATCTTGTTGACGAAGCAGATGCGCGGCACGCGGTACTTGTCGGCCTGCCGCCACACCGTCTCGGACTGCGGCTCGACGCCGGCGACCGAGTCGAACACGGCGACGGCGCCGTCGAGCACGCGCAGCGAGCGCTCGACTTCGGCGGTGAAGTCGACGTGGCCCGGCGTGTCGATGATGTTGATGCGGTGATCGCGCCAGAAGCAGGTCGTCGCGGCCGACGTGATCGTGATGCCGCGCTCCTGCTCCTGCTCCATCCAGTCCATCACCGCGGTGCCTTCGTGGACTTCGCCGATCTTGTACGTGATCCCGGTATAGAACAGGATCCGTTCCGTCGTCGTCGTCTTGCCGGCATCGATGTGGGCCATGATGCCGATGTTGCGCGTCTTGGCGAGCGATACTTGCCTGGGCATGGCTCGTTACCAGCGGTAGTGCGCGAACGCCTTGTTGGCTTCGGCCATGCGATGCGTGTCTTCGCGCTTCTTCACCGCGCCGCCGCGCAGGTTCGCCGCGTCCATGAACTCGTTCGCCAGCTTCTCCTGCATCGTCTTGCCGTCGCCGCGCTGACGCGCGTAGCCGACCAGCCAGCGGATGCTGAGCGAGAGCCGCCGGTTCGGGTTCACTTCGACCGGCACCTGGTAGTTGCTGCCGCCGACGCGGCGCGACTTCACTTCGAGGCTCGGCTTGACGTTGTCGATCGCCTTCTTGAACACCTTGACCGGATCGTCGCCGGTCTTGTCCTTGATGATGTCGAAGCTCTTGTAGATGATCCGCTCGGCGGTCGAGCGCTTGCCGTCGCTCATCACGCAGTTGATGAACTTGCTCACCAGCGGGCTCTGGTAGAGCGGGTCCGCCGGGATATCGCGCTTGGGAATTTCTCGTCTACGCGGCATGTTCGTTTAGCCCTCAGCCCTAAGCTTTCTTGGGACGCTTGGCGCCGTACTTCGATCGACCCTGCATCCGGCCCTGGACGCCGACCGCATCGAGCGTCCCGCGGACGACGTGATAGCGGACGCCCGGCAGGTCCTTGACGCGGCCGCCGCGGATCAGCACCAGCGAATGCTCCTGCAGGTTGTGGCCGACGCCCGGGATGTAGGTCGTGACCTCGATCCCGTTGGTGAGCCGCACGCGCGCGACCTTGCGCAGCGCGGAGTTCGGCTTCTTCGGCGTCTGCGTGAAGACGCGCACGCACACGCCGCGCTTCTGCGGGCTGTCCTGCAGCGCGGGGCTCTTCGTCTTGCTGACGATCTTCTTGCGTCCCTGACGGACCAGCTGGCTGATAGTCGGCATAAATGACAATCGACGCGCGGCATCGCGCGTCATCTGCTCGCTCCCGGCCTGAAAGCGCGTCTCTCGACGGCCGCTTGGCGCCGGAAAACCCTAATGACCCTCGTTCGAAAAATGTTCTTCGAAGAGCCGGGGAGATATTTCCCTAGCAGTGAAGCTAGATAGGGTGTCCTAGCTTCAAGAGAACCTGACGAATATAGCACGGCCCGATTTACGGGCGCAACTCAGACGCGTTCGGCGCCGACTCAGACGGCCCGACTCAGACGGCGGCCGCGGCGGCCGCCGGGGCCGGGGAGGCGACCTTCAGGGCGATGTTCGCCCGCTTCAGCAGGGCTTCGAACCCCGCCTTGTCGACCGCCTTCGAATAGGCCTCTTCGGGCGGCACCACCTTTTTCTGGACCAGATCGAACAGCGCGTCGTTCAACGTCACCATGCCGATCGCCTTGCCGACCTGCATCATGGACGGAATCTGGAACGTCTTGCCCTCGCGGATGAGGTTGCCCACGGCCGAGGTGACGATCAGCACTTCGAGCGCCGCCGCGCGGCCGCCGCCGATCTTCTTGCACAGGTTCTGCGCGATCACCCCTTTCAGCGACTCCGACAGCATCACCCGGATCTGCGACTGCCGGTCCGTCGGGAACTGGTCGATGATGCGGTCGACGGTCGACGCGGCCGTCGTCGTGTGCAGCGTCCCGAACACCAGATGGCCGGTTTCGGCCGTCTCGATCGCAATCTGCACCGTCTCGAGGTCGCGCATCTCGCCGACCAGGACGATGTCGGGGTCTTCGCGCAGCGCGGCGCGCAGGGCGCTCTTGAACGAGTCGGTGTGCGTGTGGAGCTCGCGCTGGTTGATCAGGCACCGCTTGTTTTCGTGGACGAACTCGATCGGGTCCTCGATCGTGATCAGATGGTCGTCGCGGTTGCGGTTGATGTAGTCGACCATCGCGCAGAGCGTCGTCGACTTGCCCGAGCCGGTCGGGCCCGTGACGAGCACCAGGCCCTTGTGCAGCTTGCACAGGCTGAGGATCGCGGGCGACAGCCCCAGCTTCTCCGCCGTCAGGATCTCCGACGGGATGACGCGAAACACCGCGCCCGGCCCGTTCCGATCCATGAACAGGTTCGCGCGGAACCGGGCGAGCCCGGCGATCTCGTACGCGAAGTCGGTGTCGTGCCGCGCCTCGAACTCCGCCCGGTTCTTCTCCGGCATGATCGGTTCGAGCAGCGCGGTCACGGCGCCGGGCGTCAGCGGCGCTGCCGACGCGTCGAGCGGCTGGATCGACCCGTCCTTGCGCACGATCGGCGGCATGCCGGAGGTGAGGTGCAGATCCGATGCGCCCGAGGTGCACATCGCCATGAACAGGGAATCAATGGGTTTCATAGATGCTGACGATGTGGGCGCTGTTGACGACGTAGGTGGCGTCGGCGCTCTCCAGGTAGCGGAAGCTGTCGGTCGATCGCGCGTAGTCGCTGAGGCGATCGCGCCCCTCGGGCAGGTACACGCGGACCGTTCCGGTGAGCGTCGTGCCGTCGGTGAGGAGCATCGAGACGTGCCGCGCCGTCGCGATGCCGTAGCCCGGATCGTGCTGCGGCTCGTCCGCGCGATCGAGCAGCCGCACCGCGAGGACGTGCGCGCGGTTGACGAGCAGCGTGCCGTCGTCGCCCGGGCCGGTCTCGAACGGGAAGAAGCCGGTCTCGGCGTTCAGCAGGTCGCCGATCCGCTCGGGCCCGACGTGTTTCGCGCTGCTGGCCGCCAGAAAGAACGCGCCTCGCACCGCCCCGCCGGTGGCCAGCGTGATCTCGGCCCCGGCGCGCCGCTTCTCGACCCGGAACTGTGACATTCGTCTCCGTATCGGCCGATGATGCGGGCAACTTGATATAGTGTCCGGCTATGGGTTTCACAGCGACCGAAACGATCTGGTTCAACGGCGCGCTCGTGCCCTGGGCCGACGCGAAAGTGCACGTCCTGGCACACGGTCTCCATTACGGAACCGGCGTCTTCGAGGGGATGCGCTGCTACCCCACGGCGGACGGTCCGGCGGTGTTCCGCCTCGACGCGCACATCGAGCGCATGTTCAAATCGGCCGAGCTGTACGAGCTGCCGATCCCGTATTCGCGCGACGCGCTCGCGGAGGCCACGCTCGACGTGATCCGCGCCAACCACCTCGAGTCGGCCTATATCCGGCCGATCGCCTTCTTCGACGCCGCCACGCTGAGCGTCTGGACGAAGGAGTGTCCCGTGACCGTCGCCATCGCGGCGTTCCCGACCGGCAGCTACCACGCCAACGCCGCCAACGGCGTCCGCGTCACCATCTCTTCGATCCGCAAGTACGACAACTCGGCGATCCCCGCGTGGGGCAAGGCGTGCGGCCAGTACATCAACTCGGTGCGCGCCGTACAGGAGGCGCAGCGCAAGGGGTTCGACGAAGCGCTGCTGCTCAACTCGCACGGCCAGCTGGCGGAGGGATCGGGCGAGAACCTGTTCCTCGTCAAGGACGGCACGCTCGTCACCAACGACGTCGACGCGAGCATCCTGATGGGCGTCACGCGCGCGTCGATCCTCGAGATCGCGAAGGACCTCGGCGTTCCCACGCGCGTCGCCCCGATTTCGGTCGAGGATCTGCTCAGCGCGGACGAGCTGTTCTTCTCGGGGACGGCGGTGGAAGTCACCGCGATCCGCGAGGTGGACGGCCAGGTCATCAGCGGCGGGAAACCGGGTACAATCACGCGTCGTATTCAGGACACGTTCAACCAGGCGGTCCGTGGCCAGCTGCCGCAGTACCGGCGCTGGCTTTCCTTCGCCCGCCAGGCCGTCACTCATTCGTAAGGAGTCCTCATGAAGCGCTTCACCTTCGCCGTCGGCGTGGTGCTTCTCACCGGCTCGCTCGCGGCGGCGCAGGCGCCCTCCGCCCAGCAGCCGCCGGCGGGCGGTGTCACCGGCACCGCCACGGCCGCTCCCCCGCAGCCGCCGGCCGCGCCCAAGAACCTGCAGGTCCTGCCGAAGGACACGCCGCGCGAGCAGGTGCTCGCGACGATGCAGGCGTTTACGCAGGCGCTGGGGGTCAACTGCAACTACTGCCACGTGCAGGACCGCGCGGCCGACGATCTGCGGACGAAAGCGGCGGCCCGGCAGATGATGATCCTCGCGCGCGACATCAACCAGAAGGTGCCGCAAGCGGTCAACAAGCCGGCGGACCAGGCGACGCGCGTCAGCTGCACCACCTGCCACCGCGGCGTGCCGATCCCGAAGGCGCTGTCCGACATCCTGCTCGACACCGACAAGGAGAAGGGCGTCGACGCCGCCGTCGCGCAGTACTGGGACCTGCGCAAGCAGTTCTACGGCCGCGCGGCGTACGACTTCGGCGACGCGAGCCTCATCACCGTCGCGCAGCGCCTGACCAGCGACAAGCCCGACGAGGCGCTGAAGTTCCTCGAGATCAACTCGCAGTTCTATCCGGGCTCGTCGCGCACCTTCCAGGCGATGTCCGCGGCGCACCTGAAGAAGGGCGACAAGCCCGAAGCCATCAAGGATCTCGAGAAGGCCGCGGCGCTCGATCCGCAGAACCCCGGGCTGAAGCGGCAGCTCGATCAGCTCAAAGGAGCCACGCAATGACGCGCGTCTTCCCGATCGTTCCGGTGCTCGCGCTGCTCGCCACGCCCGCCTTCGCGCAGGCGAACAAACCGGCCGCCCCGGCCGCGAGGAAGAACGCGGCGCCGAACGTCGAGTTCGCGATGATGACGTGGCCCGAGGTGAAGCAGGCGTTCGCCGAGGGCAAGACGACGGCGCTCGTCTACACCGGCGGCACCGAACAGCGCGGTCCGCAGAACGTGAACGGCGGCCACACGCTGATGGGTCAGGCGATCGTGAAGGCGATCGCGCTGCGCCTCGGCAACGCGCTCTACCTGCCGGTGCTCCCGTACACGCCGAACAACGCCAGCGCCGACCTGCCCGGCACGATCGGGCTGACGCCGGAGCTGCTGCAGGCCATCCTCGAGCGGATCACGGACCAGGCGATGGCGACCGGCTTCAAGAACGTCGTCCTGATGGGCGATCACGGCGGCGGCCAGCCCGCCGCCTACAAGGCCGCGGCCGAGAAGATGGAAGCGAAGTACGCGCCGCAAGGCAAGCACGTGTACTTCTGCGACGAGGTCTACGCGAAGGCGCAGGGCGACTTCGACAAGTGGCTCGTCGACCACGGCTATCCGAGCAGCTCGCACGCCGGCATCCCCGACACGTCGACGATGCTCTACCTCGGCGGCGACAAGGGGTGGGTGCGCAAGGAACTGATCCCGACCGCCGAAGGCGATCCGGTGCCGCCGCCCGGCGAGCGCGGACGCGGCCGCGCGAACGATCCGAACGCGCCGCCGCGCAAGAACAACGGCATCACGGGCGACGCGCGCCGATCCACCGCCGCGCTCGGCAAGATGGCGTTCGACATCAAGGTCGACTACGCGGTGAAACAGATTCAGGGCTTCCTGGCGTCGCAGTCGAAAACGACCGCGCAGTGAAGTGAGTCGGGACGAGGGCCGCGAACGGAAACGGGCGGCCTGCTCCCTGGTCCTATGGAGATTCTTCGAGATCGCAGCGTCCGGTTCGCGGCGGGGCTCACGATCGCCATCGCGATTCCCGTCGCCGGACTCTTCTACTTCCAGTTCCGTTCGATCTCCGCGCTCAGCCGCTCGTCCGCCGTCGTCCTGCGCCAGCTCTCGCAGGAGACGTCCGACGGGCTGGCGCAGGGGCTGCAGGACGCGCTGAAGGCGCCCTACATCAACGTCCTGCTGCGCGTCGGCCAGGCGCAGGCCGAGCCGCTCGACCTCGGCGTCATCGCGCCCACCTTCGAGCAGGGACTCGCCGCCGAACCCTTCGTCTCGCGCTTCTACGTCTGGTCGAACAACACGACCGTGCACCGCGACGAGGTGCTCGCGTACGACCGCGACACGCACGGCTTCACGGCCGACGTTCCGGAAGGCGCGTTCATCGTCCGGCGCGTGCGCGAGCTGGCGCCGCAGAAGCACGCCATCTCCCTGTTCGACGGAACGGTCGACGGCAAGCACGTGTACTTCCAGGCGCAGATCCGGTGGCAGACGCCGTCGCGGGACAAGCTGACCAGCTTCGTCGCGCTCAGGGTGGACGCGGATCGGCTGCGCGACCGCTTCCTGCCGGCGTTCGTCGAGGGGCGGCTGAAGAAAGCCGAAGGGCCGACCGGATTTCCGGCGCTGTCGGTGACGGTGCTCGACGGAGCCGGACACGTCGTCTACCCGAAGAACGGCTCGCCGGCCGCGCCGTGGATCGACGAACGCACGTTCCCGCTCGTGTTCTTCGACACCGAGCTGCAGCAGTACATCGCCCCGGAGGATCGCAAGCCCGAGGTGTGGCGGTTGCGCACCGGCTACGGCAGCCAGACGATTCCGGCGATCATCGCCGCGCGCGAGCGCCCGCAGCGGGCGATGCTCGCGCTGCTCGCCGCGCTGCTCGCGATGGGCATGTTCTTCGTCGTCCGCGCGGCCGCGCGCGAAGTGCGGGTGGCCGAGATGAAGTCGACGTTCGTCTCGAGCGTGTCGCACGACCTGAAGACGCCGCTCGCGCTGATCCAGCTCTTCGCGGAGACGCTGGAGCTCGGACGCCTGAAGAACAGCGAGCGCGCGCACGAGTACTACCGCATCATCAACAGCGAAGCGAAGAAGCTGACGCGGCTGATCAACAACCTGCTCGACTTCTCGAAGATCGAGGCCGGGCTGCGGCGCTACAAGCAGCTGCCGGAGGATCTGTCCGCGCTCACGCGGCGCGTCGTCGAGTCGCTCGACAGCCAGTTCCGGCACAACCAGTACACGGTGACGCTGCACGCCGACGGTCGCGTGCCGGTGACGATCGATCCCGAGGCGGCGGAGCAGGCGCTCGAGAACCTGCTGTCCAACGCGATGAAGTACTCCCCCGACAACCGCGAGATCGTCGTCGACGTCGGCACCGAGCGCGAGTTCGGGGTCGTCCGGGTGACCGACCGCGGCATCGGCATCCCCCCGCGGCTGCAGCGGAAGATCTTCCGCAAGTTCTTCCGCGTCCAGACCGATGCCGGGTCGGGCCCGCAGGGCACCGGCCTCGGACTCGCCATCGTCGAGCACGTCATGCGCGGCCACGGCGGGTTCGTGCGCGTGCAGAGCGAGCCGGGACGAGGGAGCACGTTCGCGCTCTATTTCCCGCTCAGTGCAGGAGAGGCCCACGGTGACGAAACGGATACTGGTGATCGAGGACGAGCCGCAGATGTTGCTCGGTCTGCGTGACAACCTGGAGCTCGAAGGCTACGAGGTGATGACGGCCGCGGACGGCGAAGACGGGCTGTCGAAAGCGATTTCGAGCGCGCCCGACCTGGTCATCCTCGACATCACGCTGCCGCGCAAGAACGGGTTCGAGGTCTGCCGCGAGCTGCGTGCGCGGGCCAATCCGACGCCGGTCGTGATGCTGACCGCGCGGTCGCAGGAGACCGAGAAGGTGCTCGGCCTCGAGCTCGGCGCCGACGACTACGTCACCAAGCCGTTCAGCATCACCGAGCTGCTCGCGCGGGTCCGCGCCGTGCTGCGGCGCGCCGGCGGCCGCTCGTCGGGGCTGGAGACGTGCCGCATCGGCGACATCGAGATCGACTTCCGGACCCACCAGGCGCACCGCGCCGGCCAGCGGATCGACTTCACCGCGCGCGAGTTCGACCTGCTCCGGTATCTGGTCGCGCACACGGGCCAGGTCGTCACACGCGAGCAGATCCTGAACCAGGTGTGGGGCTACGAGGAGTCGCCGACGACGCGCACGATCGACAATTTCGTGGCGAAACTGCGGCAGAAGATCGAGACGACGCCCCACGAGCCGGAGCACATCCTGACGGTCCACGGCGCGGGATACAAGTTCGTCGGGTAACCGCTAGTCGGCGAGCCGCGCGACGACGGCGGTGACGTTGTCGCGGCTGCCGCGCGCGACCGCCGCCGCGACGATCTCGGTCGCGATCGACGCGGGCGATCCGTCCGCGCGCAGAATCCCCTCCAGCCTCGCCTCGTCCACGACGCCGTGGACGCCGTCGGTCGTCAGCAGCAGCACTTCGCCGCCGTCCAGCCGCCGCTCCTCGACATGGACCTCGGTGCGCCCGCGCGCGCCGACGACGTTGGTCAGCGCGTTGCGCATGGGATGGTGCGCGAGGACCGCGCGGTCGACGCCCGGCTCGCGCGCGAGCACCGTCGCGACCCACGAATCGTCGCTCGTGACCTGCGCCAGGCCCTCGCGGTCGAGCAGGTACAGGCGGCTGTCGCCGACGTGCGCGACGATCAGGCGCCGCCCCACCACGCGCGCGGCGACGACGGTCGTCCCCATGCCGGCGTACGTCGAGGCGCCGATGGCGGCTTCGAGGATCTGCAGGCTGGCGATCTGGATGGCGGTCCGCAGGATGTTCGCCTCGACCGACAGCGCCTCGTCGAAGCCGAAGGCCCAGTCGGTCTTGTTCGCGCGGACGTGCTCCAGCACGGCGTCGACCGCGATCTGCGCGGCGACCTCGCCGGCGTTGTGGCCGCCCATGCCGTCGGCGACGACGCAGAGGCCGAGCGCTTCGTCGATGGCGAAACAGTCTTCGTTGGTTGGCCGGACGCGACCCTTGTCGGTGATCCCGAACGCCCGCAACACGACCTCCGTGTTATCGGCGGGTGATCGGCGCGCGATAGCTTACTTGGCGAGGCCGGAGAGGTCGAGCGTCGCGTCCTCGATCGTCATGCTCTTCAGCTGGGTGCCCTGCGGCACGCGGTACACGAAGGTGCATGAAAATTCCGGCACCGAGCCGACGTCGACGAACTGCACCGACGTGTTGTAGGTCTTGCCGTCGGCCGCCGTCACGACGGGCCGCTTCATCGGTCCCGGCATGAATCCCGGCAGCACCTTGAAGGCGACGGTGACGTTGGCGATCTGCTCGCCGGCGCGCGCGACCGAATTGACGGTGTTCGTGCCGGGCGGGCAGTCTCGCAGCGAACCCTTGTCGGTGAGCTCGACGCCGGTCGGCGTCATCTGCAGGTTCTTCCACGTCTGCGGCTTCCCTTGCGCGGCGAGCGCGGCGACGGACGCTGCGAGGACCCCACCGGCGAAAATCGTTCGCTGCAACGCAGCCCCCATAAGCAGAATTGGTGAGTTGGTGAGTTGGTGAGTTCGTGAATTAGTCTGGGAGCGGTGAGTTGGAGATTTCACATCACCAACTCACCAATTCCCCCACTCGCCAAATCTAGAGCGGGTTGTCCGGCCTGATCATCGTCCGCCACATGTGGGCGCTCGGGCTGTTGTCGTAGCCGAGGCCTTCCTTCGGCTGCTTGAAGTGGCGGCCGATGATGTCGATGAACGGATCGAGCGAGACCTTCGCGTTGGGATCGAACGCGTAGAGGTCGTTGACCGTGACGAGCCGCGGTTCCATGTACCACTTGTGGTTCTTCAACCACTTGTAGGTGTCCTCGATGTACTTCGGCGGCTGGTAGTCGTGGCCGAAGATCCGGTAGTACTGGTCGGGATATTCGTAGCCCGCCTCGGGATCCGGATAGAAGCGCAGCGTCTGGTGATAGCGGACGGCGAACGAGGTCTTCTCCGGCACGTACGGCTCGATCATCTGCGCGCCCCACCAGCCGTGGTCGGGTTTGATCAGGTTGAGCACGACGTCGTGCAGGAGGCACGCGAGGATGATCTCCTCCGACATCCCTGTCTTCATCGCGCGCGTCGCGCTCTGCAGCACGTGGTTCGCGGGCTGGAAGCGCAGCTCGAAGAAGTCCTTCAGCGTCGGCTTCTCCGGCATCGGCGCCAGCTTCTTGACGTTGCCGCGATTGGAGACGAACAGCGATCCCGCGCCGCGGCGGAAGTCGCGCGTTTCGATCTGCGCCTCGATCTCGGCGACGGTCGGGAACTTCTCGGCCTGGCCGGAGTTCGCGGCGACCTGGGCGTCGAGCTGATCTTCCATGTAGTGCTCGAGCGCTTCGGCTTTGGCCTCGTGATCCATCGCCGCGACCGCTGCGGCGCCGCCGAGACTCGCGATGAAGGCTCTGCGATCGACTTCCATGCGCACCTCCTGAATGCCCCCGGGTCCGAACTGCCGCAGAGCGTAGCGCCGAATCGGAACCGTTTCAACGTAAAATGCCGGCCCGGTGTGTTCGTGACGAAAGGAGACAAATGCTGGGAATCCTCTTCGCGGCTGCAGCGTTCTCGCTGACCAGCCCGGCTTTCACCAACGACGGCGCCATTCCGAGCAAGTTCACGTGCGATGCGGGCATGACGAACCCGTCGCCGGCTCTGGCGTGGACCGATGCGCCGGCGGGCACCAGGTCGTTCGCTCTGATCGTGCACGACCCGGACGCGCCCCTGGCGGGCGGCTTCACCCACTGGGTGCTGTTCGACATTCCCGGCGCCACGGCGCAGCTGCCGGAGAATTTTCAGGCGGGATCGGTCGGCGTGTCAGGCAACAGCGGATTCCGGCGGCAGGGCTGGGGCGGGCCGTGCCCGCCGAGCGGCGTGCACCACTATCACTTCATCCTGACGGCGCTCGACGTGCCGACGCTCGGGCTGCCCGCAGGCGCCACGAAGGCCGACGTCGAGAAGGCGATGGAAGGGCACATCCTCGGCAAGACGGAGCTGGTCGGCACGTACCAGCGACAGCCGAAGCAGTAGTCATCGATCGTGGGTCGGGGTCGGCCGCGCACGGACCGCGCGCGCGGCCAACTCGAGGACGAACACGGCCACCGACACCGACAAATTCATCCCGCCCTGCACCACCGCCACGCGGCACGCGTCCCAGCACGTCACGACCCAGCCACGCATCACACCTCATTGGACGCCGTCGATGTGCCATAACGGCGGCAGCGGTGTGACAAGACGGTGGCAGGCGGTCGCGCGGGCGCGTCACCACTGTCTGCGATCGTCGCGGGACGATCGACGGCCGACGCTACTTCAGTTCCACCGTCACCACGGTTATCGTCTTCGCCGTGTCGTTGACGTCCTTGTGCGTCTCGCCAGGCGGCATCGGCTCGAACCAGTACGACTTCCCCGTTTCGTAGTGCGTCACCGTGACCTTGCCCTCCGGGGTGATCGTCTTCAGATCGCCGCCGCTGATCGCGACCACCGCGCGGTAGTGATCGTGGCGGTGGTACGTCGACTCGGTGTGCGGCGGGATCACGCTCGTCCACGACCCGGCGCGCGCGTTGTCGAACTGCGGCAGGCGCTGCATCTCGGCGCCGGTCCCGCCGACGCCGGACACGACGGACAACGTCAGGACACCGACGGTCCCGTACCGCATCACGCCACCTCGATGCCGAGCAGCTTCGCCGCGTTCAGCCCGTAGATGCCGGCGCGCTCCGCCTCGGTGACCGGCAGTTGCCGGATCGCGTCGAGCATCGACGGAATGCTGCCGATCTGGTGCGGGTAGTCGCTGCCGGCGAGGATGTGATCGGCGCCGGCGAACTCGATGGCGAGCTTCAGCGCGCCCTGGTTGAAGTTGACCGTGTCGTAGTAGAAGCCCTTCAAGTACGTGCTCGGCTCGCGATCGATGTGCGCGCGGCAGTCCCGGAACGCGTGGAATCCGCGATCGAGCCGCTCGGCCAGATACGGAATCGCGCCGCCGAGATGGCACAGCGCCCATCGGATCCGCGGGAACCGTTCGGCGACGCCGCTGAAGACGATCGACGCCGCGGCGAGCGTCGTGTCGAACAGGAAGCCGACGAGCGGCATCAGCCAGTACTCCTGCATCATCTCGACGTTCACCGGATGGGCCGGGTGGATGTAGAGCACCGCGCCGATGTCGTTCGCCGCCTCGTAGATCGGCCAGAAGCGCTGATCGCTGAGCGCGACGCCGTTGATGTTGCTGAACAGCATCGCGCCGGGCAGCTTCAGCTGGCCCGTCGCCCGGCGGAACTCGGCGAGCGACGCCTTCGGATCGTTGAGCGGGAGCGTCGCCAGCGCGGTGAAGCGCCGGCCGCGGGTATCGATCGCCTCGCGGAATTCGTCGTTGACGAGCGACGCCAGCCGCACCGCCGTCCCCGGCTCCTCGACGTGCGTGCCCGGCGTCGTCAACGTGACGACCTGCATCGTCACGCCGTGGGTGTCGAGCACCTGCTGGCGGTACGCGAGATCGCGGTGGCCGCGCACGGCGACGTTGTAGTCGCCGGGATAGTGCAGGCAGGGATTCCCCTCCTTATCGATGGTGATCCTGACGCTGCTCTGGCCTGACTGCAGCGCCTGCATGTACCTCGGCGGGTAGTAGTGGTTGTGAAAGTCGATCACGGCCATGGGCGGATCTCCAGAGGTAGTAGACGGGCAGCCCGACGAGGACGAGCCCCAGACCGATCAGGCTCTCGCGCGGGTCGCTGACGATTTGGTGCGCGACGATCGCCAGGCACGTCAGCGCGAACAGCGCCGGCACGATCGGAAATCCCCAGGCGCGGAACGCCGGGCGGTAGGTCGGCGACCGCCGGAGGCGCATGACGCCGACGGCGAGCGCGCCGAAGAAGATCCACTCGGTGTAGACGACGCGCGACACGATCACGCCGTACGTGCCGGTGAGGACCAGAAACGACGACCAGACGCCTTGCACGACCGTCGCGAGGTACGGCGTCCGGTATTTCGGGTGCAGCGCCCCCATCCAGCCGAAGAGCAGCCGGTCCTCGGCCATCGCGTAATACACGCGCGGCCCCGCCAGCACGATGCCGCTCATCGCGCCGAACGACGACACCAGCACGAGCACCGAAATCGCCGACGCCGTCCGCGGCCCGACGGTGGCCGTCGTGGCGTCGAACGCAATGTGCGTCGACTTGAGCACGTCGCCGAGCGGCAGCACGAGCAGGTACGCAGCGTTCAGCGCCAGGTAGATGACGACGACGACGGCGGACCCGATCATCAGCGCGCGGGGAATCGTGCGGGCGGGATCGCGCGTTTCCTCCGCGGCGTAGGTGACCATGTGCCAGCCGCCGAACGCGAACAGGCCGGCGACGAGCGCGCGCAGGAACGCGCCGCCGCGCAGCAAGCCCGCGGCGAGCGCCCCGCCCGAAGCGATCCCGGCCGGCGCGGCCGGGACGTGCAGCGATCCAAGGCCGAGCAGCAGCGCGAGCAGCACGCCGATCGCGGCGATCTTCGTGATCGTCAGCGCCGTCTGGACGGCGCTGCCGGGGCGCACGCCGATGTAGTTGATGGCCGACAGGACGAGGATGCCGGCGACGGCGACGAGGCGGATGCCGAGATCGTTCAGCGGCGCGATCGTGGCGGCGTAGCGTCCGAACACCATCGCAATCGCGGCGATGATGCCCGAGTGCATGCTCCAGAACATCGCCCAGCCCCACAGGAACCCGGCGGCGGGCGAGAACATCTCGCGCAGGAACACGTACACCCCGCCGGTCTTCGGCAGCGCGGACGACAGCTCCGCGCAGATGCTCGCGCCGAACCAGGTGAGCGCACCGGCCGCGATCCACACGAGCAGCATGCCCGCGAAGCTCGGCACCGCGCGGCTCACTTCGGACGGCTGCACGAAAATCGACGAGCCGACAATGGTGCCGACCACCATCGCGGTGGCCTGGACGATGCCGATGGAACGGGTCAGGGTCATGAGACGAGCGAGTCGTAGATCGCTCGAACGGTGGCGATTGTATCCGCCTCCGCGGCGGTTTTGTCGCTCCGGTAGCTCTTCACCCGCGCGAACCGCAGCGCCAGCCCCCCGGGATACTGCGGGCTGGCCTGAATCTCGTTGAACGCAATTTCGGCGACGACTTCCGGCTTGACGTACACGGTGTGCGCATCGCGGCCGATCTCGAGCTCGAGGAACCGCCGGGTCTGCCACGCGAGCATCTCGTCGGTCAGACCCTTGAACGTCTTGCCGAGCATCACGAAGCCGCCGTGCTCGGGATCGCGGGCGCCGAGGTGCAGGTTGCTGAGGGTGCCGGTGCGCCGCCCGCTTCCCCATTCGGCGGCGAGGATCACGAGGTCGAGCGTGCGCGCCTGTTTCACTTTCAGCCACGCCGATCCGCGCCGGCCGGCGGCATACGTGCCGGCGACCGCCTTGGCCATCACGCCCTCGTGGCCGGCGGCGAGCGCGCGAGCGGCGAACGCGGCCGCCGCCTCGCGGTCGCCCGTGACGAGCCGCGGCACGAGATTGCCGGCCGTGACCTGCTCGCCGAGGATCGCCACGCGGCGCGCGAGCGGGTCGTCGACGAGCGGCGCGCCGTCGACGAACAGCACGTCGAAGAAGTACGGCGTGACCGGGAGCTCGGCGCGCAGGCGATCGACGTCGAGCTTCCGGCCGAACCGCCGCATCGTCACCTGAAACGGATGCGGCGTGCCGTTGTCGCGGAGCGCGATCGCCTCGCCATCCACGACGATCGATCGCGCCGGCATCGCGCGCGCGACCGCGACCACCTCCGGCACGGCGGCGGTGACGTCGCGCAGATTGCGCGAGTACACGCGCACCTCGTCGTCCATCTTGTGCACCTGGATGCGCGCGCCGTCCAGCTTGTACTCGAACGAGGCCTCCCCCATCTCGGCGATCGCGGCGCCCACGTCGTCGGCGGAGTCGGCGAGCATCGGCTGCACCGGTTGAAACGGCTGGAGCACGAACTGCGACAGCGGGGCGCCGGTCATGGCCGCGTGCGCGACCGGCGCGAGGTCGCCGGCGAGCATCGCAGCCCGGCGCACGTCGGCCGCCGGGATGCCGGCGGCTCTGGCGACCGCGTCGGTCAGGACGCCTTCGAGCGCGCCCTGACGAAGCTCGCCGAAGAGGAGTCGCGCGAGGAAATCCTGCTCGGCCTGGGTGCCGCGGCCGAACAGCTGGCGCAGCAGCGCGTCGCGCGCGGCCGCCGATCCGCGACCCGCCGTGGCGGCCACGCGGTCGAAGGCGGCGTCGACCTCCGCGAGATCGAGCGACGGCGCGTCGGCGGGCGGTACGTCGCGCAGCGCCTGCAGGGCGGCGCCGCCAATCCCAATCCGGCCCTGGCGCGTAGATCCGCTGAGAAAGGCGATGACGGTCTCGATCCGCTCGGGCGGCGTCCGCCGCAGCAGGTCGGCGAGGTGGCCCACCTTGTCGAGGCGCCCGCTGGTCTCGGCGACCGCCCGCGACGTCGCCACGAGATCGGCCAGACGCATCCCCGGATCGTACAGGAGGAGTCCATGTCAGAAGCGCAGAACACGAAGCTGGTGCAGGACGCCTACGCGGCGTTCGGCCGCGGCGACATCGCCGCGCTGTTGAACACGTTTGCGGACGACATCGCGTGGCGCCCCGTGATCGGGACGGCGGCGCACGTGCCGTTCTCCGGCGAGCGCCGCGGCAAGGCCGGCGCGGCCGAGTTCTTCAAGATCGTCGGCGACACCGAGACGTTCGACCAGTTCGAGCCGCGCGAGTTCGTCGCGCAGGGCGAAACGGTCGTCGCCATCGGGCACTACCGCGCGACGGCGAAGGCGACGGGCCGGACCTTCGATTCGGACTTCGTGATGATCTTCGGCGTGAAGAACGGCAAGATCGCGACGTTCCGCGAGTACACGGACACCGCGGCGGTGAACGCCGCGTTCTAGGCGCGCGAGAGGACGCGTCGCAGCAGCCCGGCGAGCGGACGCGCTTTCTTGGCGTCCTCGCCCGGCTGCGCGGCGCCGGCGCGCCGATCGAGCTCGGGCGGCACCTGGTCGGTCCACTCGAGCGGGTGGTTGACGATCTCCGCCTGACCGCGGATCAGCCGCTCCGCGCGGCGATCGCCCTGCGGAAACCAGCGGCAGAACTCGTCGACCGTCGCATCGGGGTCGGCGCCGACGATCTCCGCGTACTCGCGCACGTAGGCGCGCGCGAAGATGCCCGACGGCCACCGCGACAGATCGTTCTGCTCGAGGCCGTCCCACAACACGGCGCTGACTTTCGTCTGATCCGCGATGGCTTCGAGCGTCAAGCCGCGCTGCAGGCGCAGGCGGCGGAGATTCGGACCGAAGGCTTCCTGGGCGCTCATGGCAGGGGACGACGACCGCAAGAAGCTTTCCAGCGGCCGCCCGGCCGAAAGTGGCGCGAATCGCGGGCATCGCCGCGCCGCGCGTTCCGTTTTTCTACACCGCGATTACGAAATCAAAATTCGCGCTTCGGCGGCGCCTGTTCCGCCCCGACGCGGCCGGCCGCGATGTCCGCCTGATGGTAGTTCTCGCCTTTGATCGGCGCGTCGGCGAGACGCCGCAGCAGGGCGAGCTGGCCGATGTGCCACAAGGCGTCCGCAACTGGTCCTTGAAAGAGCCGTTCGGGCGTGTCCCCCAGCGCAGAATCCGACGCGAGGTACTCGTCGAACCGCTCGAGCGTCGCGAAGAAGCGCGCCACTTCGGCGTCCCACGCCAGCGGCGGCGATTCGCGCCACGCCTGCCGTCCCCGCGCGATCGACAGCGCCCAGTCGAACAGATCGCCAACGTGCGCAAGGATCTGCACCGGCGTGCGCGACGCATCGCCGCAGCGATAGGCCGCGAAGGACGGCGGCGCACCGCGCAGCGTCTTGCCGCCCCGATACGCGACGGTGGCGAGCGTGTGGCGAAGGAACGAACGCTTCTCGTCCATCAGTCCTCCAGAATGATGCTGCAGCAGGTGACCGCGCCTTCGGCCTTCGCCAGCTCGCTCGCGTCGACGCGCACCACGCGGAAGCCGCGCGCCTCGAGCCGCTCGGCGGTCCGCGGAAACGCCGACGCCGCGATCAGCCGGTCCGCGAGCCGCACCACGTTGGCGGCCATCGGCTCGCGCGGATCGATCGGCACGCGCTCGAAGCCGGCGAACGCGTCCGCAGGAATCCACTCCGGGTTCACGACGAGCACATCGTCGCCGGCGGCGGTGACCGCGGATTTCAAGTGCAGGCAGCCGGCGACCGTCACCTCGTCGACCGTGTAGCCGCACGGCGCCAGCAGCCGGCGCAGCTGCGCGACGGCGTCGCGGTTCGTGCGCGACGACACGCCGACGAACACTCGCCTGCCCGCGCGGAGCACGTCGCCGCCATCGAGCGTGCCGGGCGGCTCGATGGCGACAATGGTCCTGTACGCGCGCAGCGCGGCCTCGACAGGCGGAATCTCCGCGCGGCGCGACTCGGCGCCCGGACGCGCGACGACGGCGAACCCGTCGACGACGACCGCGATGTCTTCGACGAAGACGGCGTCCGGCAGGTCGTCCGCCGCGGCGATGCGCTCGACCCGGTATCCTGCGTCGGCGAGCGCGCGCTCGTACGCGGCGTGCTGCGCGCGCGCGATGCCGACATCGATCGGCACGCGCGCCTGATGCGTCAGCTCGCAGCGGGCGATCGAGGCGCTCACTTCGCGCGTCAGCGCAACCTGCACGCGCTCGATCATACGCGCTGATGCAGCACGATCCACCCGCCGCGATCGAAGACGACGGTGTACCCGCGCTCGCGGTAGCGGCGCAGCCACGCGGCCAGTTCCTCGACCGAGCGGGCGGGCCACGGGCTCAACCACGCGGATGCGATCACCCACTCGGCATCCGGCGCGTCGGCGGTGAGGATTGCAATCGCCTCGCGGTGCGCGAGTCGAGGCGCGATCGCCGCCTGCGCCACGACGGGGGCGCCAGGCGGGATCGCCGCCAGCGCCTCGAACGCCGTGGTCCGCATCGCGGCGGCCTCGCGGAACGGCGTCTGAAAGAGATCCCACATCGGTTGATGCCCCGGCAGGAACGCGGAGAGCACCACGGATGCCGAGGCGAGCCCAAGCATCGTGCGGCGCCGGACGATCGCCGACGCGATTCGCGTCGAGACCCGCGCGAGGCCGTCGATCGCCGCCATCGCCGCGACGGGCGCGACCGCCGCCGAGTAGTGAAAGATCGTGCCCCAGTGCGTCGGGCTCGCCGACAGGAATCGCTCGGCCGCGAACGGCAACAGCCAGCTGCAGAGCGGCGACGCGAGCGGCAGCAGCGCGAACGGCGCCACCCACATGAACGCCGTCCTCAACTTGACGGGCGGCCAGACGAGCAGCAGCGGAATCCGCAGCGGATGGGCCATCGCTTCGCTGAACGTGCTCTGATATCCGTACTGGCCGGCGCCCAGCGCCGGGATGACGACGGCGACGATCACCGCGAACGCCGCGAGCGCTGACGCGGTGACGATCGCGCCCGCGCGCCGTTCGCCCGCGACGATCAGATACAGACCGACGAAGACGACGAGCGGGATCAGATCCTCTTTGGTGCAGACGAGCGCGGCGATCGCGGCGGCGAACCATCCCCATCGCCGCCGATGCCGCGCCAGGATCAGCGTCGCGACCGCGAGCGGCGCGAACGCGATCTCGTGAAAGTCGAATGCGGCCGCGCGCTGCAAGCCCCAGAACAGCCCGTATGCGATCGTCAGCAGCCGTGCGGCGCGCGCCGGCAACCGTTCGCGCGCGTACGCCGCCACCGGAACAATCGACAGCGCAAGCAGCACCGCCTGCGCGACGACCAGCGTCTCGGGCCGCGGCGCGATCCAGTAGAGCGGCGCGAGCAGCGCGAGCACCGGCGAAAAATGATCGCCGAGCAGGTTCGCGTAGCCGCGCACCGAGCTGGCCGGCGCCTCGAAGCGGCTGACATGCCAGATCGCCTGATCGAAGATCGCGAGATCGTACGAGCTCTCGAACGCCCAGTGGCGCACGAGTCCCACCGCGGCGTAGACGATCGCGAAGATCGACACCAGGGCCGCGGTGCGGCGGTTACCCACGTCGTGTTCCTGTAGTACTCTGTCGCATCTCATGTACTCACGTGAAGAAATAAAGGCGCTCTCGGACAAAGTCCTCGCGATGGCGGCGGACGCGAAAGCCGACGGCTGCGAGGTGACGTTTCAGGGCGGCGAGCAGTCGGCGACGCGCTGGGCGAACTCGTCGATTACGACGAACCTGGTCCAGTACGACCAGCAGCTCGGGATCGCCATCCGCGCCGGCAGCCGGAGCGGCAACTCGACGACGCGCGAGTTCGACGACGAATCGCTGCGGGCGGCGGTCGCCGAGGCGAAGAGCGCCGCCGATCGCGCGCGCGAGAATCCCAATCTGGCGCCGCTCGTCAAAGGCCCGCAGGACTACCTCCGCGTCGACGCGGTGCAGCAGCCCACGGCGGAGTTCGGCCCGGGCGAGCGCGCCGCCTGGGTAAAGCAGTCGGTCGACATCTGCGACAAAAAGGGCGTGCTCGGCGCCGGCTACATCCCGAAGGCCTACCAGACGCAGTGCATCGCGAACTCCGAAGGGCTCTTCGGCTATTACCAGTACGCCGAGGTCGGCTTCATCCTGACGTGCCGCATGCCCACGGGATCCGGATCGGGATGGGCCGGCATCACCGGCGCCAAGGATCTCTCGCAGGTCGACGTCGCGGCGCTGACGAACGTCGCGGCCGACAAAGCCGTCAGGAGCCAGAAGCCCCGCGCCATCGAGCCGGGACGCTACACCACGATCCTCGAGCCGCGCCCCGCCGCGCGCTTCCTGTCGACGATGATGGGCGCGTTCAACGGCGGAACGGCGGGCGGCGGCGGGTTCGGCGGCGGCGGCGGGTTCAACTTCGGCGGCGTCGGCCGGCCGTTCATCAACGCGGACGGCACGCCGAAGGTCGGACAGAAGCTGTTCAGCGACGCTTTCACGCTGAAGAGCGACGTCGGCAATTCCGTCCTGCGGCAGACCCCGATCATGAACGACGGGATGGCGGCGAAACCGGTGACGTGGATCGAAAAGGGCGTGCTGACGAACGTCTACTACGATGCCGTCAGCGCGCGGCGCGCGAAAGTCGGCCCCTCCCCCGCCACGCCCAACATGAGCCTCGTCGTCGAGGGGTCGGACCAGACGCTCGACGATCTGATCAAATCGACGCGGCGCGGGCTTCTCGTCACCTTCTTCTGGTACCTGCGCCCGGTCGACACGCTGACGCTGCTGCAGACGGGCATGACGCGCGACGGGCTGTTCCTCATCGAAAACGGCGAGATCGCCGGACCGGTGCAGAACTTCCGGTGGAACATGTCGCCGCTCGTCGCCTTCGCGAACATCTCGGGCGTCGGCAAGGCGGTGCCGATCCACACCGGCGAAGCGTACGACGGCCCCGGCACGGCGCTCGTGCCAGCGCTGCGCATCGAAGACTTCTACATGACGTCCGTGTCGCCGGCCGTCTAATCCGACAATCGAGGATTCGAGGATGCATCGTCGAGACTTTCTGAAGTACACCGGCGCGGCCGGCCTCGTCATCGCGTCGAGCGATGTCGTCGCCGACCTGATCGCGCAGTCGCCGAAAGGCAACCCGATGACGTCGGCGTTCAAAGGGCTGTCGGACGTCGCGCTCGGCGAAGCGAAGCGCGTCGGCTGCACCTACGCCGACATCCGCTTCACACGCAGCGTCAACAGCAACGTCAACGCGAACGGCGGACCCGATCGCAGCGGCGACGGCGGCGGCGGATTCGGCGGCGGACGCGGCGGCTTCGGCGGGTTCGGACGCGGCGGCGGCGCGGGCAGCCGGCGCGGCGCCGGGCACGGCGCCGCGGGATTCGGCGTGCGCGTGATCCACAGCGGCGTGTGGGGCTTCGCGAGCAGCCCGATCCTCACCGAGGACGAAATCCGGCGCATCACGCGTGTCGCCGCCGACGTTGCGAAAGCGAGCGCCGTCGCGAAGAAGACCGACGTCAAGCTGGCGCCGGTCGCCGCGTACCAGGAGTACTGGGCCACGCCGGTCGCGAAAGTGCCGACCGACGTGCCGCAGGACCAGAAGCAGGCGCTCGTGCAGAGCGTCGTCGACGCGGCGGCGAACGTGAAGGGCGTCAGCAGCGTCGCCTGCTCGGTGCAGATGACGAACGAATGGAAGTACTTCGCCTCGTCGGACGGCTCGTACATCGAGCAGGAGACCTGGGAGATCAACCCGGTCCTGAACGTCTCGGCGAAGGTCGGCGACGTCACGAAAACGCGGACCTTCGTCGCCGTGCCGAAAACCGGCGGCTGGGAGGTGGCCGACGCGAGCGAGATGCGCGAGAACGCCGAACGCATCGCCAACGAGGCGGTGGAGATGACGACGGCGAAGCCGGTCGGCATGGGGCTGAAGGACCTCGTGCTGACGCCATCGCACTCGATGCTGACGATCCACGAGATCGTCGCGCACGCGACGGAGCTCGATCGCGTCCTCGGCTACGAGGCGAACTACGCCGGCACGTCGTTCGTGAAGCTCTCCGACGTCGGCAAGCTGAAATACGGATCGAAGCTGATGAACATCACCGCCGATCGCACGATGCCGGGCGGCCTCGCGACCATCGGCTTCGACGACGACGGGGTGAAGACCACGGAGTTCCCGATCGTCCGCGACGGAATCCTGGTCGGCCTGCAGACGAACCGCGAAACGGCCGCCATCGTCGGCGACAAGGCCAGCAAGGGCTGCACGTCGGCGTCGTCGTGGCGCGACTACCCGTTCCTCCGCATGCCGAACGTGCGGCTCGAGGCGGGGCCGAAGGGATCGCCCACCGCGGAGCAGATCATCGCCGACACGAAGGACGGCGTGCTGATCGACGGGCGCGGCAGCTACTCGATCGATCAGCAGCGCTACAACGGGCAGTTCGGCGGCAACTGCTTCTGGGAGATCAGGAACGGCAAGGTGACGCGCATGGTGAGCGACGTCACCTACAACGCGATCACGACCGACTTCTGGGGCAATCTCGACGCGATCGGGGATCAGAGCTCGTGGAAGATGTTCGGCACGGGCGGAGACGCGAAGGGACAGCCGACGCAGACCAACAGCATCTCGCACGGCTCGCCGTACATCCGCATCAAGAAGATCATGGTCGGCGCCGCGTACGCGTGACGCGACGGCCGACCGGCCCGGCCGCCCGCTCGCGCGGCGCAGGCGCGCACGCCCAGGCCTACCGTTTGCGCGCCAGGTAGTACCCGTTGCCGCCGTCGTCGGCGTGGAAGTCGACGAACTCGAGATCGTGCTCCGCGAGGATGCGGCGGTAGTCGTCGAGCGTGAACGAGTAGTAGACGAAGTCGACGCCGTTCATCGGCGCGCCGATGTGCCCCGCGGCCTCGTCGACGTCCGCCGAGGTGAAGAGGAACGGCGCGCCCCGCTTCAGCACGCGGGCGACGCTCGCGATCGCGGCCCGCTGATCCGTCTGCGGCAAGTGGAACATCACGCCCCACATGATCGCCGCGTCGAAGGACGCGCCGGCGAACGGGAGCGATTGCACGCGCGCCCGGACGGCCGGCGTCGAGGGGCAGTTGGTCCGGAAGCGCGTCAGCATTTCCCCCGCGCTGTCGACGCCGACCGGGCGGTGGCCGCGGTCGATCAGCGCACGCGTCAGCGGGATGCCGTTGCCGCAGCCGGCGTCGAGCACACGCGATCCGGGCGCGATCGCGTCGGACACGGCGAGCACCTCGGGGACGCCGGTCCGGTCGCGCCGCTCGGACGCGTACCACTCAGCGATCAGGTCGTACTCGCGCATCGCGCTCGCGCATCGTCTTCTCGATGTCGGCGATCTCGATCGGGGCCGGCGCCGACATGTTCTCGTACCCGGTGTCCGTGATCAGGATCATGTCCTCGAGGCGGATGCCGATGTGTTCGTCCGGGATCGTCATCGCGGGCTCGATCGTGAAGATCATTCCCGGCTCGAGCGTGGCGGGTGCGCCGCCGACGTCGTGCACCTCCATGCCGACCGGGTGCCCGAGGCTGCCGACGTTCGGCCGCGACCGATAGGCGTCCACGAACCGCGACGCGGCGCCGCGGATCGCCGCGTCGGTGAACGGGAACGCGGACAGGGCCGCGTCCATCTTCGCGATCGCGTCGCGCACGATCTCGGCCGGCGAGGCGTGGACGCGGATGGACGTCATCAGCGCGCGATACAGCAGCAGGTAGATCGAATACAGCTCGCGCTGCCGCGGCGAGAATCGGCCGTTCGCCGGGAAGACGCGCGTGACGTCCGACGCGTAGTACTTGTAGTCGGGCGCGTAGTCGAACTGCACGAGATCGCCGTCCTGCAGCCGCGCGGTGTTCTTGTGGTAGTGCGAGTAGATCGTGTTCGCGCCGGTCGCAATCAGCGCGAAGTACGCGGCGCCGTACGCGCCGCCGCGCTTGAACACGTATTCCGCTTCGGCCTGCAGCTCGTACTCGAACATCCCCGGCTTCGCCGCGCGCATCGCCGCCACGATGCCGTCGTCGGCCAGCCGCGTCGCCTCGCGAACGACCGCGATCTCGCGCGCATCCTTGATCGACCGGAGACGATCGAGCACCGGGTCGAGGTCTTCGATCCGGGATCGGGGCGCCGCGCTCTTCAGCCTGGCCACGAACGCCTCTTCGCGCGAGCCCCGGCCGTCCCACGGATCCTCGCGGGTTGCGCGCGCCAGCGCCGCCGGGTCGGTCGACGACGCGCTGCCGAGGACCTCGGGCCGGAACGGCGTGTAGATCGTGCGCCCCTCGCGCGCGACGGCGGCCAGCGCCGGCTCGAATGCCGCGCGTGGAAGCACCGCGTCGACGCCCGTCGCCTTCGCCGCGTCTGCGCCCGGCACCAGACCGACGCCGTACATCCGATCGATCTGCCGGCGCCGGCGCTCGTCGTCCGGCTGCAGATACACGACCGTCTTCTTCGTGCGTCCGTCGATCGTCGCGATCGCGCGCGGTTCGACGATGCCGGTGAGGTAGAAGAACTGGTTGTTCTGCCGCAGCGGCTGCTCGCCCGGCCGCTCGGTCGTGCCCTGGACGACGACGAACGCGTCTCCGACCGCCTGGACCGCGCGAGCGCGGCGCGACGCGAATTCCTCGAGCGGAAAGATCTCGGGACCGGTGAAGACCGGCTGCGCGATCACGAGCTGTGCGACGGCCAGGAGCCAGACGCCGGCGACGAGCCACCATCCGCGACGCATATGCCGCTAGACTCTACACCGATGCGCTCGGCCGCCATCGCCGCGCTCGTGTCCGCCGTCGCGCTGCTCCATGCGCAGGATGTCGAGCAGCGGGCGCAGGGCGCCCGGCCGCCGGCCGCGCTCGTCGCCGGCTTCGACGGCCTCGGCGTGGGCTTCGAAGGGCCGCAGGGGACGGCCACGCTGCGCAATCCGTCCGACAACAGCCTCGCGGTCGGTCCGCAGCACGTCGTGCAGATCGTCAACACGCGGATGGCAATCTTCTCGAAGTCCGGCGCCGTGCTGTATGGGCCGGCGCCGACGAACACGGTGTTCCGCGGCTTCGGCGGCACGTGCGAGGAGCGGAACAACGGCGATGCCGTGGTGCGCTACGACCAGCTCGCGGATCGATGGCTGATCGTGATGCCGATCTTCACGCGCGCGGCGCCGCGGCCCGATCAGCCCGCCGCGTGGACCGACGACGGGCATGCGCATGTGAGTCCCCCGGGCCGCCCGGGCCAGCCCGGTCCCGCGGCGGCGCTGTATCGGCCGGCGCCAATTCCGGATGTGCCCTCGCCGCGTCCGACCGGCGCCGCCCCTGCCGACGGCGCAGCGAGGCAAGCCGAGGGACCGTACGCGATGTGTTACGCCGTCAGCACGACGGCCGATCCGCTCGGGTCCTACTTCCGGTACGAATTCCTGCGGCCGCTCTTTCCCGACTACCCGCGTCCGGCGATCTGGCGCGACGGCTACTACGTCCCGACGAGCACCAGCGACGATCCGATCTCGGAGACGGTCACGACGCAGAAGCACGCGTGCGTCGTCGATCGCTCGGCGATGCTGCGCGGCCGACCGGCCGCCGAACAGTGCCTCGTGCTCGACAACGTCGGATTCCTGAACAACGCCGACATCGACGGGAAGGCCGAGCCGCCGCGCGGCGCGCCGAACGTGATGATGGCCGCTGGCGGTACGCAGTTGAAGCGCATCCTCGACGCGCACTCGATCGACGCGTGGCAGTTTCACGTCGACTGGACGAACGCGTCGAACACGACGGTCACCGGACCGCAGCGGATCGAGGTCGCGCCGTACCGCTATCTGTGCGGCGGCCAGCTGACGAACTGCGTTCCGCAGCCGGGGATCGCCCAGCGGCTCGACGCGCAGGGCGACAAGATCATGGCGAGGCTGGTGTACCGCCGGATCGGCGACCGCGAAGCGATCGTCGCCGCGCACTCGGTCGACACGTCGGCCGGTGCGGGCGGCGTGCGATGGTACGAATTCCGGATCGATCGCGCGCGCCGCGTGACGCTCGCGCAGCAGGGGACCTATGCGACCGACGCGGATTTCCGCTGGCTGCCGAGTCCGGCAATCGATCGGCGAGGCAACATCGGCATCGGCTATTCATACGGCGGCGCCGACGCCTTCGTCGGGCAGCGGTTCGCCGCGCGGCTGAACGGCGATCCGCCCGGTCAGCTGACGCTGCACGAGACCATCCTGGCGCGCGGCGAAGCGGCGCAGAACGCGATCCGATGGGAGGACTACACGCAGACGGCGATGGATCCGAGCGACGACTGCACGATCTGGTACGTCGGCGACTATCTCAGGAACGGCGCGACGGCCTATTCCACGAAGATCGGCGCGTTCCGTCTGCCGGGCTGCTCGTCGTCGCGCTGACGGCCGATACCGGCGCCGGCTACTGTCGCAGGCGCCGCAGCGTCTTGAACACGCCGTCGTCGAGCGACACGACGACCTGACGGCCGATGTCGGCGAGATCGCGTCCGGCGAATCCCTGATGCTCGTTGACGATCTGCAGCATCATCATGCGGCCCGCGAGGTCGTCGTCTTCGATCCCCAGCATCATCAGCGTCGGCCGATCGTAGCGTTCGGTGACGAGCAGCGAGACGGCGTACATCCCGTTGGACGGTGTGACGATGAGGCGCACGACGCGTCGCGCGTCGACGGGCGGGACGACCTCGACGTCCTTCTCCGTCGCGAGCCCCTTCCGCAGCTCGTCGGCGAGCGTCTGCGCGATCTCCGGCGGACCCTCGACGTCGATCGCGATCCGGATGGTGTCGGCCGGCAGAAGGAGCGCCATCGCGAGGAGCAGCGCGTGCATCGCGCGAGTGTAGCGGAAAACGCAGCTAGACTCTTAGCGATGTCAGCGTCCGGTCCGACGCGGCCGGCGGCTCCGTTCGAGCTGCCGACGCCGCTTCGCCGCGCCGCGTCGCTCTGCCGCGACGGGTGCGAGGTGTACATCAAGGACGAAACGGTGCTGCCGACCGGCTCGTTCAAGGTTCGGGGCGCGCTGCACTCACTGCGCGCGAACCTCGCGCGACGCGCCATCGCGGAAGTGGTCGCCGCCAGCACCGGCAACCATGGCGCGGCGGTCGCGTACGCCGGCCGGCAGCTCGGCGTGCGCACGACGATCGTCCTGCCCGTCAATCCGAACGTCACGAAGGCGGACCGCATCCGCGCCCTCGACGCGCGGATCATCGAAGCGGGCGCCGACTTGTCCGGAGCGATCGACGCGGCAGCGGCGTACGCCGAGCGCACCGGCGCCTTCTTCCTGCACGATGCGAGCGATCCCGACGTCCCCGACGGGACGGCGGCCATCGGCGCGGAGATCGCGGCGCAGCGGCCCGACGTGCGGCGCGTGTACGTGCCGATGGGCGACACGGCGTTGATCCGCGGCGTGGCGCACGCCCTCGAGCGCGCGCTGCCGACCGTCTCGATCGTCGGCGTCGTCGCGACCGGCGCGCCGGCGTACCGCCTGTCGTGGCAGCAGCGACGACGCGTCGAGACGCCGACGGCCGACACGATCGCCGACGGCCTGGCGATCCGGCGACCGCTCGACGCGAACGTCGCCGCCATTCTCCGGCTCGTCGACGACGTTCATGCGGTGACCGACGACGAGATGATGGAGGCGATGCGACTGCTCGACGCGCGCGAAGGGCATTCGCGCGGAGCCGGCGGCCGCGGCCGCGACGGCCGCGTTCCTGCGGGATGCCTGCCGCGAGGCCGTCAACGTGCTGCTCGTCACCGGCGGCAACCTGGCGCCGGCGATCGCGTCGGCCCTGCACGCGCGCGGGTGATTCGACGCGCGTGGCGCGGCGCTTGCAGCCCCGATCCGTGGCCAACCAGCACAGGAGGATCGCGGATGTTTTCCGTCACCACGCTCGATCTCGTGCGTCTGGATTCCGACCAGGTCGCCCAAAATTACACGGTTCACGCCCGGGCGGCCGAGCGTCTCGCGGGCGCGGCGTTCGTCGCGCGGATCGTGATCGTGTCGCTGCTGACCGCGGGGACGTGCGCCGCGATCGCGACGTTGCTCGCGCCGCAGCGCGCGTATGAAATCGCAGCGGTGGCGACGGCGACGGCCGCGCTCGCCGGCTTTGCCGTGTACGCCGTCCTCGGCCTCGAGTCGCGCGTCAGCGCGCACCGGCAGATCGCGCACCGCGTCTGGCTCGTGGCTGAGCGGTATCGGTCTCTGGTCGCCGAGATCAACGACGGCCTCGTCGATGCGGCGACGATCCTGCGGCGGCGCGACGAGTTGATCCACGACCTGCACGCCATCTACGAGCACGGGTTCGGCGCCGATCAGCCCGCGCGGGAGCTGGCGCGGCTGCCCGCGTGGCCGGCCGATCGCGCGGCGTAGTTCCCGTAAACTTCGCCGCCGCCGCGACCGTCTAAGACGGTCATGACCTTCAAGCAGGCGATCCGACGGCTCGTCACGGCGCCCGGCTTCAGCCTGCTCGCGGTGGCGACGCTCGCCATCGGCATCGGCGCGAACGCGGCCATCTTCAGCGTGGTCGACGGCATCCTGCTGAAGGCGCTGCCGTATCCCGATCCCGACCGGCTCGTCGCGGTCGACCACCGCGCGCCCGGCGTGAAGCTCGAAAGCGCGGGCTCCGCGCCCTTCCTCTACTTCACCTACCGCGATCAGATGAAGACCGTGCAGGACGTCGGCCTGTGGCGCACGGCCGCGGCGAGCATCACCGGCCTGGGCGACCCCGAGCAGATTCCGACGATCGAGGTGACCGACGGCGTGCTGCCGATCCTCGGCGTCCAGCCGGCGGTCGGCCGGCTGTTCACGCGCGACGACGACTCGCCCGGCAGCCCGGCGACGATCGTCCTCGCGTACGGGTACTGGAAGACGAGGTTCGGCGGCGATCCGTCCGTGGTCGGCCGCCGGATCCTGGCGGACGGCCAGGCGCGCGACATCATCGGCGTGCTGCCCGCGTCGTTCCGCTTCCTCGACCGCGATCCGTCGGCGTTCCTGCCCTTGCGGCTCGATCGCGACAAGACCTTTCTCGGCAACTTCAGCTACCGCTCGATCGCACGCCTGCGTCCCGGCGCGACGCCGGAGGCGGCGGCGACCGACGCGGCGCGGCTGGTGCCGGTCGCGATCGGCGCGTTCCCGGCGTTTCCCGGGTTCAGCGCGAAGCTGTTTCAGGACGTCCATCTGGCGCCGCTCGTGCGCCCGCTCAAGCAGGACATCATCGGCGACATCGGCCGCGTCCTCTGGGTGTTGATGGGGACCATCGGCGTGGTGCTGCTGATCGCGTGCGCGAACGTCGCGAACCTCCTGCTCGTGCGGACCGACGGGCGCCAGCAGGAGCTCGCGATTCGCGCGGCGCTCGGCGCCGGCCGCGGACGCATCGCGAAGGAGCTGATCGTCGAGAGCCTCGTGCTCGGGGTCGCCGGCGGCATCGTCGGGCTCGGCCTCGCGTACGCGGGGGTTCGCCTGCTCGTCGCGATCGCGCCCGCCAACCTGCCGCGTCTGCACGACATCGCCATCGATCCGCCGGTGGTGCTCTTCACGTTCGTCGTCTCGCTCGTAGCCGGGGCGCTGTTCGGCGCGATTCCGGTCGTCAAGTACGCCGGACCGCAGATCCACACGGCGCTGCGGGCCGGCGGCCGGACGATCAGCGACAGCCGCGAGCGCCATCGCGCGCGCAACACGCTCGTCATCGCGCAGGTGGCGCTGGCGCTCGTGCTGCTCGTCGGCTCGGGGCTGATGATCCGCACGTTCCTCGCCTTGCGGCATGTCGATCCCGGCTTCGCGCGCCCCGAAGAGCTCCTGACGTTCCGCGTCTCGATTCCGTCGGCCGCGGTGAAGGACGCCGTCGACGTCGTGCGCGCCCAGCAGGCGATCGCGGACAAGATTGCCGCGGTGGCCGCGGTGACGTCGGTCGGGATCACGACGACGGTTCCGATGGACGGCCAGGGCCGGACCGACGCAATCTTCGCCGAGGATCGGCCGCTCGCCGAAGGCCAGCTGCCGCCGCTCCGCCGGTTCAAGTTCATCGCGCCCGGATTCCTGCGCACGATGGGCAACCGCGTCGTCGCGGGCCGCGATTTCGCGTGGGAGGATCTCTACGGCCAGCGGCGCGTCGCGCTGGTGTCCGAAAACCTCGCGCGCGAACTCTGGACGGAGCCGCAGGCGGCCATCGGCAAGCGCATTCGCGACTCGAGCAGCTCGCCGTGGCGCGAAATCGTCGGCGTCGTCAGCGACGAGCGCGACGATGGCGTCGATCACAAGGCGCCGTCGTTCGTCTGCTGGCCGTTGCTGATGGACGACTTCAGCGGCGACAAGCCGTCCGTGGCGCGGACGGTGGCGTTCGTCGTCCGCAGCCCGCGCGCGGCATCGAGCGGCCTCCTCGCCGACGTCGGCCGCGCGGTCTGGTCGGTCAATCCGAACCTGCCGCTCGCCCGGGTGCGGACGATGCAGGAGATCTACGACGCGAGCCTGGCGCGGACGTCGTTCACGCTGGTGATGCTGTCGATCGCCGGCTCGATGGCGCTGCTGCTAGGCGTCGCGGGGCTCTACGGCGTCATCTCGTACGCCGTGTCGCAGCGCACGCGCGAAATCGGGATCCGCATGGCGCTCGGCGCCCGCGCGGGAGAGGTGACGCGGATGTTCGTCGACCAGGGGCTGCGCCTCGCCGCCGTCGGCATCCTGCTCGGCCTCGCGGCCGCCGTCGCGCTGACCCGGCTGATGGGGTCGCTGCTGTTCGACGTCAACCCGGTCGACCCGCTCACCTACGCGGGCGTCGCCGTCGGCCTGGCGTCCGCCGCCGTGCTGGCGAGCTACGTCCCGGCGCTCCGGGCGGCGACGGTGGATCCGGCCGACGCACTCCGCGCCGAGTAGTACAATCGCCGCCACCATGCGGCGAATGCTCAGCGTCGTCCTCCTGCTCGTCCTCGTCGTTCCGACCTACGCGGCGCGCACACCCGTCCATGCGAAGCACGGGATGGTCGTCGCGATGGAGAGCCTCGCGGTCGACGTCGGGGTCGACGTGCTGAAGAAGGGCGGCAACGCCGTCGACGCGGCCGTGGCGGTCGGCTTCGCCCTCGCCGTGACGCACCCCTTCGCCGGCAACATCGGCGGCGGCGGCTACATGCTGATCCGCTTCGCCGACGGCCGGGCGACCTTCATCGATTTCCGCGAGCGCGCGCCCGAGAAGGCGTCGCACGACATGTATCTCGACGCCAGCGGCGCGCCGACCAGGGACAGCATCGAGGGATGGCGCTCGTCGGGCGTGCCGGGCAGCGTGCGCGGATTCGAGATGGCGCAGGCGAAGTACGGCAAGCGGACGTGGGCGGAAAACATCGCGCCGGCCGTCGAGCTCGCGTCGAAGGGCTTCCCCGTGTCGTACGCGCTGGCGCAGTCGCTGAAGGGCTCGCGCAGCCTCGCCGCGTCGCCCGAGTCCAGGCGCATCTTCCAGAACAACGGCGCGTTCTTCGACGTCGGCGACACGCTCGCGCAGCCCGAGCTGGCGCAGACGCTGCAGCGGATCGCGAAGAACGGCGCGGACGAATTCTACGAGGGCGACACCGCGAAGCGCTTCGCCGACGAGATGGCGAAGCACGGCGGCATCATCTCGCTCGCCGATCTGAAGGGCTACAAGGCGATCGAGCGGACGCCGCTGCAGGGCAACTACAAGGGCTACACCGTGATCACCGCGCCGCCGTCGAGCTCCGGCGGGATCGCGCTGCTGGAAATGCTCGGCATCCTCGAAGGCACCGGGTACGAGAAGGGCGGCTTCGGCTCCGCGTCCGCCATTCACTACGAAGCCGAAGCGATGCGGCGGGCGTACGCCGATCGCAACGAGTACGTCGGCGATCCCGAGTTCGTCAAGGTGCCGATCGCCGGTCTGCTCGACCGCGCGTACCTCGCGCGCCTGCGCGCGACGATCGATCCCGAACGCGCGACGCCGAGCGATCAGGTGCGGCCCGGGCGCCCGGCGGGCACCGAACACGACCAGACCACCCACTTCACGGTGGTCGACTCGCAGGGGAATGCGGTGGCGGTCACCTACACGCTGAACGGCGGATACGGCAACGGCATCACGGTGCCGGGACTCGGGTTCCTGTTGAACAACGAGATGGACGACTTCGCCGCCAAGCCGGGCACGCCGAACATGTTCGGCCTGGTGCAAGGCGAAGCGAACGCGATTGCGCCGGGCAAGCGTCCGCTCTCGTCGATGACGCCGACGATCGTCGTCAAGGACGGCAAGCTGTTCATGACCGCCGGCGCGCCGGGCGGATCGCGCATTTCGACCGCGGTCGCGCAGGTGATCCTCAACGTGATCGATTTCGGCCTCAACGTCCAGGACGCCGTCGACGCGCCGCGCGTGCATCACCAGTGGCTGCCCGACAAGCTGTATCTGGAGCGCGGGATCTCGCCCGACACGGTTGCGCTGCTGAAGTCGCGCGGATACGACGTCGACTACTCGCCGGGCGTCGTCCTGGCGCAGGTTGCCGCAATCGTCAGTGACGGCGGCTGGCTGCAGGGCGGGTCCGACGGCCGCACCGCGGCCGGCAAAGCTGCGGGGTACTGAACCCCAGCACGTTCGCGTCGCGCGGCAGAAATCCAAACCGTTCGGCGTCCAAGCCGTTGGGCGCCATCGGCGCCGGCTGGTTCCTCTCGACCACCGATCGCCGGGCGGGGGCGCCGTCCTTCGACGCCAAGGATCTTCGTCGACCGGCGGCGGTTCGCTACTTCGAGCTGATGCTGTAGCGGACGAGCAGGTCCTCGACGAAATCGACGCTGATCCGCTGATCCGGCGTCTGGAACACGAGCGTCGTGACCGCCAGATCGCCGGAGCGCCGCTGCGACGACTCGACCGGCTGGCCGAAGAGCGACTCCACGTCGCCGCGCGTCATCCCCTTGCGCAGCATCGAGCCGTCCGCGCCCGGCGCCGCAGGCGGCGGCAGCGGCGCCGCCGGCGGCGGCAGCATCGTCGGTCGCATCGATGGCATGCCGAAGTCGACGTACTCGGAGAGCGCCGCCACCACGTCCGACGGGCGCATGCCGGGCGGCACCCGCCCCTCGTAGCGGATGTTGAACCGCGATCCGCCGTGCAGCCGGCGTTCGGCGACGCGTGCCGCCTTCTCGGATTCGAGCCGCTCCTTCTCCGCCAGGATGCGGCGGTTCTCGCGCTCGCGCCGCTCGCGCAGTTCGTCGAGCTCCCGCTCCATCCGGTGGCGCTTCTCGCGGTCGTCTTCGTCCTTGATGCGGCGCTCGAGCTCGCGCTCGCGCTCGCCCTTCTCGACGAGCGGCAGGTAGACGGCGGTGCTCGTGTCGTCGCCGATCGTGCCGAAACCGCCGCCGTCGAGCTGGAACTCGATGAGATCCTTCTTCACCTTCACGAGCGTCACCATCGCCGACTCGCCGGCCCGGATCGCGACGCCGTACTTCCGCAGGCTGGCGCGGTAGTCGTCCGTGTCCATCGGACGCCGCGCGTCGGCGTGGACGTCGACGCCTTCCTGCGTGCCCGGCATGTCGATGCGGACCATCACGCGATGCCCCTCGAAGTACGACCGCAGCGCGTCTTCGGTCTGGGCCGCGGCCGGCGCGCACAGCGCAAGAACGGTCGTCGCCGTCAGCGTGACGAATCGTGACATTCGTGCCATGTCCGGCTTATCGGACGGTGACGGCAGGTCAGCAGGGTGTCTTCACTTTTTCATACGCGCGGCGCTCGCGAATGTGCGACGCTCGAAGCACGTGTCTTTCAGAACGTTTTCCTCGCGCGCGGCAGCCGCCGCGTGCCTGCTCGTCGTCTGGGCCGTCGCCGCGCACGCGCAGGAGCCGCTCGAATCGACGACGCTGCCCGACGCGCAGATCGTGCAGGACACGCGTCCGCCGGTGTCGCCGCCCGCGACGCTCGACGTCGGCGACCTCTGGCGCGCCGTCCGCCACAAAGACCTCGAGGCGCCGGAGCGCGGGACCGCGCCGCCGAATGCCGGCCAGCACTTCGTCGTCGTCGCCCCGACGGTGGGATCGAAGCCCACGACCGGCTTCACCGCCGGGTTGAACGGCAACATGGCGTTCTTCAGCTCCGATCCGGCCGCGACGCACATCTCGTCGGTATCGGCCGGGTTCCGCGTCTCGCAGTTCGGTCAGGTGCTCTCCGGCGCCCGCTTCGCGATCTTCACGCCGCACGACGGCTGGTTCGTCCAGGGAGACAACCGCGTGTCGTGGACGTCGCTCAACACGTACGCGCTCGGCGCGGTGCCGCAGCCGACCGGTACCGTCAACGTACGTTTCGACCAGATTCGCCTCTACGAGACCGTCTACAAGCGGATCGATCGCGGGTTGTACGTCGGCGGCGGCGTCAACCTCGATGCGCACGCGCGCGTGCGGCCGAGCGAGAGCGGCGACGCGCCGTTCGACGATTCGGCCTACGTCGCGTACAGCGTGGAACACGGCTTCTCGCCGGCGCGGCAGCTGTCCACCGGCACGAGCGTCGGCCTGCTGTACGACACGCGCGACAACGCGATCAACGCGCGGCGCGGCGTGGCGGCGAGCACGACCTATCGCACGTTCTTCAGCGCGCTCGGCGGCGACTCGACGTGGCAGGAGCTCGCCTTCGACGCGCGGACGTACAAGGCGCTCGACCCGGACGGCCGCCGCAAGCTCGCGTTCTGGACGATGGGCGATTTCGTCACCGGCGGGACGGCGCCGTTCTGGGACTTGCCGGCGATCGCCTCGGACGGCCGCTCGGCCCGCGGCTACGGCGAGGGACGCTATCGCGGCGAGCAGTTGATGTACGGCGAAGTGGAGTTCCGCAGCACGCTGACGCACAACGGCCTGCTCGGATACGTGGCGTTCGCGAACGTGACGACGGTGAGCAATGCCGACCTCCAGCAGCGCCTCTTCACCGAGTTCGCGCCGGCGGCGGGCGGCGGACTCCGCATCCTGCTCAACAAGCGGTCCCGGACGAACCTCTGCGCCGACTATGGATTCGGCAAATCGGGGTCCCGGGGCTTCTACTTGGCCATCCAGGAAGCGTTCTAATCGGATCTTATTGACATTATTGTCATATAAAGTCATATAATGGTGTATGCGCAAGCTCACCATTATCGCGATGTTCCTGCTCAGCACGGCCATGACGGCCGCCGCCCAGACGCAGGATGGTTCGGTTGCCGGTTCTGTTCAGGATCAACAGGGCGCGGCCGTTCCTGGCGCGGACGTCACGCTCCAGGGTCCTGACGCGACGCTTCGGTTCACCACCGACCAAAGCGGCGCCTTCCGCTTCCTCTATCTGCAGCCCGGCACGTACCACATCGTCGCAGCGCTGGCCAACTTCCAGAGCGCCGCGCGGGACGTGGTCGTCGACAGCGGACGCCATGTCGTCCTCGGCCTGACGCTGAAGGTCGGATCGATTGCCGACAGCGTCGCGGTGACGGCCCCCGCGCCGATCGTCGACGCGCAGCCGACCGGCACGGCGACGACGGTCGGCGCCGTCGAGCTCGAGAAGATTCCGACGTCGCGCGACGTGTTCGCGCTCGTGCGGATCGCGCCCGGCGCGCTGCTGGATCGCGTCAACGTCGGCGGCAGCGAAACCGGCCAGGCACCGACGATCGTCTCCAAGGGGACGCGTCCGCAGGACACGGTCTGGACGCTCGACGGCATCGTGATCACCGACATGGCGGCCGCGGGGCAGACGCCGACGTACTTCAACTACGACAACTTCGACGAGGTGCGCGTGTCGACGTCCGGCCAGGACATCCGGCAGGCGACCGGCGGCGTCGGCATCAACCTGATCACGCGGCGCGGCACGAACGCGTTCCACGCCAACGCCCGCGGCTACTTCACCAACGATTCGCTCGAGGCGTCGAACGTGCCGGCCGAGCTGTTGAGCGGCGCGACGCCGGTCACCCCGGCGACGGCCGATCACACCACGCGACTCACCGACTACGGGTTCGACGCGGGCGGACCGATTCTGACGGATCGCGCCTGGTTCTACGGCTCGTATTCCTCGCAGAACGTGCAGCTCTATCGCCGCACGTCGGCGGTGGTCGACAAGACGCTGCTGCGCGACCCCGAAGTGAAGATCAACTGGCAGGCGGGCCGGAAGGACATGGTCAGCTTCCTGTTCTTCAACGGCTCGAAGATCAAGGACAACCGGAGCCCGGCGACCGCGGGCATCACGTTCGACGCGCCGACGGCGACGTTCCACCAGGACAACGCGTATACCGACAACCCGCTGCACGGCCTGTGGCGCGTCTCGAACGACCACGTCGTCAACGGCAACCTGTTCGTGTCGGCGAACTACGCGTACTACAACACCGGCAACGCGCTGACGCCCGAGGGCGGCATGGATCTGCTGGCCGGCCGCAGCCTGGTGACCGGCCGGTCGTACGGATCGACGAGCGAATCGATCAACACGCGGCCGCAGCAGACGGTGAACGCCGACGCGCACGCGTTCGTCGCGGTCCGCGGCGCCTCGCACGACATCCAGTTCGGATCCGGCTATCGCACCACCGACGCGTGGACGTTGACCGCGTGGCCGGGCAACGGGATCCTCGCGCTCGAGAACTCGGCCACCGACCTGCGCGCGCAGGTGTTCCGCCAGGGATACGGCGGCAACCGCGCCGACTACTTCAACGCGTACGCTGGCGACACGATCAGCCTGGGCCGCGCCACCGTCAACGTCGGGCTCCGGTTCGATCACCAGGACGGAAAAGCGCTGCCCAGCTCGATCGCGGCCAGCCAGGCGTTCCCGCAGCTCGTGCCCGGCGTCGACTTCCCCGGCTACGACTCGCCGTTCACGTGGAACACGTTCTCGCCGCGCGCCGGCTTCACTTATGCGGTCGACGCCGATCGCAAGACGATCGCGCGCGTGACGTACAGCCGATTCGCCGCGCAGCTCAGCCCGACGACGATCGGGGGCAACAACCCGGCGTCGACCGCCGGATCGGCGACCTACCGCTGGGTCGACGCCAACGGCGATCATCTGGCGCAGGCCGACGAAGTGAACACGGCGGTCCGGTTGACGACGGGCGGCGGGTTCAATCCGGCCAATCCGACAGCCGTGACCTCGTCGAACCAGATCGCGTCGAACCTCGCGGCGCCGCGCACCAGCAGTCTCGTCGCGGGCGTCGACCGCGAGCTGCGGCCGAACGTCGCGGTGCAGCTGAACTACAGCTGCACGCGCACGACCGACCTGTTCGGCAACCTCGCCGCGAACATCACACCGCGCGTCGGCGTCACGCTGGCCGACTACACCGCCGGTCCGGTGCTGACGGGCACGCTGCCCGACGGGACGGCGTACTCGGTGCCGACCTACATCGCCAACGGCGCAAAGGTGATCGCCGGCGGACAGGGCTTCCTGACGACGACGGTGCCCGGGTACTCGACCGATTACCACGGCCTCGAGGTCGTCCTGGTCAAACGGATGTCGAACCGCTGGATGGGGCACGTGTCCTTCGGCTACAACAACGCGCGCGAGCACTTCAGCACGCCGGCGGGCCAGTACGACACCAACGGCAACCCGACGCGCACGGTCAACGAGCCGCTCGTCGACGGCGGGCAGTTCGCGCCCTCGTCCGGCGCCAGCAGCGGATCCGGGACGGTCTACACGAACGCGAAGTGGCAGTTCAACGGCAGCGGGATGTACGTCGCGCCGTACGCGATCGAGGTGGCCGCCAACGTCTTCGGACGGCAGGGCTACCCGTTCCCGCTCTTCCGATCGCAGGCGCTCGGCGGCGAGACGTTGAACGTGCTCGTCACGCCGACGATCGACTACTTCCGGTACGACAACGTGTGGAACACCGACCTGCGCGCGGCGCGCGAGTTCAAGCTCCAGGCGGTGTCGCTGCGCGTCATGGCGGACGTGTTCAACGCGTTCAACGCGAACACGGTGCTCGTGCGCAACAACAACATCGCGTCGACGGCGTTCAACCAGATCGCGCAGAACCTGAGCCCGCGCATCATGCGGCTCGGCGTGCAGGTGCGCTTCTGATTGCGGGCGGGGGCAACCCCGCCCCCGTCAGCCCTTCACCGTCCATCCTTTCTTCGCCAGCAGCTCGCGCACGCGCTCGCGGAGATCGCCGTTCAGTTCGACGGTGTTCTCCGCGACCGTTCCCCCGGTCCCGCACGCGCGCTTCAATTCCTGGCTGAGCTCCTGGAGGAACTTCGCGTTGTCGGGCAGATCGTAGATGACGGTCACCGACTTGCCGCCGCGTCCCTGCTTCTCGAGCCGCAGCTTCGCGACGACGCGGGGCGGCACCGGCGCCGCGGCCGTCCGGCTGCTGCACTTGCAGTCGCGTTCCGGCCACCCGCAGCCCGGGCACATCCGGCCGCGATCGCTCGAATAGACGAGCCGCGCGCGTTCGCTCATGTGTCGATTATTGCAAGACAAGCAGGCGAGGAGGACAAGCATCCATGCATGCTCGACTGTTCTTTGCCGCGTGCGCGTCCGTGGCGCTGTTGAGCGCCGGCGCGTGCAATACGACCCCGAACGACCGCACCACCGATCAGACCAAGGCGGCGCCCGACACGGCGGCGGCCACGAAAGGCACCACGGGCGCCGACGCGGATCAGCAGAAGCCGATCGCCCTCACCGGGTGCCTGCAGAAAGACGGCGGCGACTTCGTGTTGACGCAGATCAACGAGCCGCCCAAGGGCGAGCCGGTCGCCGAGCAGGACGTCAAGGAAGCGGAGCACACCTACCGCCTCAACGCGAAGAACACGAACGACGACGACTGGGCGAAGATGGTCGGCCGCGAAGTGCGCATCAGCGGCACGCTGGCGAAACGCGGCGACGTCGATCAGAAGGTCGGCACGAGCGGTTCGACCGAGAGCGCGCCGAAGATTCGCGAGCGCGACCTGGCGCAGGTCGACGTCTCGGACATCCAGCAGGTGGCTGCGGCATGCGGCGGACACGCGGAGAAGAGCGCGGCGAAGACCGGCGCCAGGAACACCGCGAAACCGCGCCGCAAGTAGTACGCTGTCGGGCTTGACGCCCGCGGTGCTGTACGAAGACGACGACCTGCTGGTGGTCGACAAGCCGGCAGGCGTCGTCGTCCATCCGAGCTACAAGAATGCGAGCGGGACGCTGCTCGACGCGCTCGTCATGCTGGCGTCCGCGTGGCCTGCCGGCCGGCGGCCGTCCATCGTCGGCCGGCTGGACAAGTTCACCTCGGGGCTGGTCGTCGTCGCCAAGCACGCGGCCGCGCACGCCGCGGCGCAGCGGGCGCTCGCATCGGGTGACGCGCAGAAGCTCTACCTCGCCATCGTGCACGGCGTGCCGCCGGAGCGCGGGACGATCGATCTCCCGCTGAGGTCGGATCCTTCCGATCGACGCCGGCGCGTCGTCTCGGCGGACGGCGCGGCGAGCGTCACCGATTTCGAGCGGCTCGAGGCCGGGCGCGGCGCGTGCGGCGACGTCGCGCTGCTCCGCTGCCGGCTTCGCACCGGCAGACGCCACCAGATTCGCGCGCACCTCGCCGCGCGCGGCTGGCCGATCGTCGGCGACGCGGTCTACGGCGCGCCGCTCGACGGCGTCGAGCGGCATGCGCTGCACGCCTGGCGCGTGTCGTTCGTGTATCCGGCACGGCGCCGGCGGCTGGAGATCGAATCGCCGCCGCCTCAGGATTTCTGCAGCGTGCTGTATTCCTGCTTCGCCGAGACCAGCAGCGGGATGTCCGCGTCCGCGTTCTTCCAGATGGCGAAGAACCGCTCGTAGGCAGCGCGCGCCTCCTGGGCACGCCCCAGCCTGACGAGCGCGCGGCCGTAGTAGAGCGGCGCCAGCGCGGCGTCGGTCGACCGAGACGGGATCTTCGTGTCGAGGATTTCCTTGAAGTAGCGCGCCGCGGCCTGCGCGTCGCCGACCTGCAGGTTCGCGAGGCCGAGCGTTGCCCGCCGGCTGATGTCGCGTTCGTTGGCGGGCGGCGGAATCGAGGCGGCCGCGCTCTTGTCGCCCGACCGGATCCGGTAGATGGCCTCGAGCGTCGCGAAGGCCCGCGCGATCTCGGGATTCGTGTCCGGCGGCAGATCGCGGCGCGCCTCGTCGATCAGGCGCCGGGCGTCGGCCAGGTCGCCGAGCACCACGGCGCAGTCGGCGGCGTTGGCGACGATGTTGACGTTGCGGTCGAGTTCGAGCGCATGCCGCATCTCGGCGCGCGCATCGCTCGCCTGGCCGACCTGCGCGCTGAACTGGGCGAGGTTGCTCCACAACTGCGCCGCGGCGCCTTTCAGGCCGGCGCGCGAGACCGCTTCGTCCTCGAATTCGCGCGACAGCTCCCGCGCGCGCGTCAGCTGGCCGCGATATCCGGCGATGAACGCTTCCTGCGAGAGGATGCGAAACCCGTCGGGGAACCGGCGGGCCGCGTCCGCGTGCTTCTGCATCGCCGCGTCGTCGTCCTTGAAGGCGGCGATGAGGAACAGCTGTCCGCGCGTGCTCGCCGAGTCCATGCCGTGGGCGAGCGCCGTGTCGAGGGTGCTGCGGGCCTCGTCGATGCGGCCCAGATTCATCAGCGTCTGGGCGAGGTTCGCGTACGGCAGCGGCTCGTCGGGCGCCAGCGCGATCGCCGTACGGTACTCGTCGACCGCTTTCTCGAGCTCGCCGTGCGAGTCGAAGGTGCTGGCGAGGTTGACGTGCGGCACGTAGTCTTTCGGGTAGGTCTGGATCCAGAGCTGGTAGGTGTCGATCGTCTTCGACACCGAGTTCTCGACGATCGACGCGTAGCGCGCCACGATGTACAGCCGCTCGGGCTCGCTGACGCGGTCCTTCAGCGCGTACGCCTTCTTGATCTCGTCGACCGACGACTGGAACTCGCCCAGGTTGTTCAGCACCGTGCTGACGCGCGCGTGGGCGAGCGCGAAGTCCGGATCCTGCTCCACCGCTTTGCGGAAGAACGGCAACGACGCGAGATCGCCGCGCTGCCGGCGCGTCACGATGCCCGCGCTGTAGGACTTCAGCGCGTCGAGCGAGCGCGTCGTCGCCTCCTGGATCGGCGCATCGTACTTCTCGATCGACGCCAGCGACTCGCCGAGGCCGCGGCGCAGCTTCTCGGCCGCCGACCCGAGCGCCCGCAGCACCTCGTCCTTCGAGGCCGCCTGCACCTGCTGCTTGTCGATCGCGTCGCCGGTCCGGCAGTTCGTGGCGTCGAGCGAGAGGACGTAGCTCGAGCCCAGCTGCGAGATCGTCCCGCCGATCATCGCCTTGCTCGCCGTGCGCTGGCAGAGATCGCGCGCGACGTCGGGCGTCAGCCGGTCCGCCGGCGAGCGGCCCATCAGCCGCAGCGTGCCCTGCACGCGCTGTTCCGGCAGCACGCTGATGAACGGCGACTGCCGCAGCTGCACGTCGAGCGCTTCCTTGAGCGTGTCGTCGAAGACCGGCTCGCCCGTGCTGTTGACGAAGTCGGCGATCACGACCGAGTCGCGTTCGGTGAACGCGCGCGGCCGGCTCGAGTAGACGAACGCGGCGACGGCCGCCACGGCGAGCACGCCCGCCGCGGTCGCGACGACGACCCACGGCGTCCGACGTGCCGCGGGTCGCGATCGCTTCTGGGAGGTCGCGCGAGCGTCGGGGGCAGCCGCCGCGGGCCACGTCGCGGAATCGCCGGCCCGCTTCAGGCGCTTGAGATCGCCGCGCAGATCCGCGGCCGTCTGGTAGCGCAGCTCGCGGTCTTTCTCCATCGCCTTGGCAGCGAGGCGATCGAACTCCGCGGGCACGGCCGTGTTGACGGTCGAGGGCGGCGCCGGCGCGCGGGTGAGAAGCGCCTCGAAGGTGGCGACCGGCGTCCGTCCGACGAACGGCTGCCGGCCGGTCGCCATCTCGTAGAGCACGACGCCGAACGAAAAGAGATCGCTGCGCGCGTCGATGTCGCCGCCGCGCGCCTGCTCGGGCGACATGTAGGCCACGGTGCCGAGCGTCGTCCCGATCGTGGTGGCGTGTTCCGTCACCGCGCGCGTGAGATCGGCCTCGTCCGCCGCCGGCGCCTGCGTCGACGCGGCAAACTTCGCGATGCCGAAGTCGAGGATCTTCGCCTGACC
>DASRGT010000050.1:0-36290 GCA_035650895.1 Vicinamibacterales bacterium | reverse complement strand
CAGGAGGTGGTGGAAAATCCGATGCTGGAGGAGGTGCCGACCGAGGATCTCCAGCCCGCCGAAGCCGCCGCCCAGTCCGAAAAACCCGAAGAACCCAAATCGGAAAAAGGCGATTCCTGGGACGATAGCGACTACGAATACTTCTTCGGCGACTACCTCGACGACGGGTACCGCCCGCATACTCCGCAGGAGGTCAAAGAGCTTCCGCCGATCGAGAACACGCTGGCGACCTCGTCGTCACTCGCCGACCATCTCATGTGGCAGCTGTCGCTCGTTCCCGACGAAGGGCATGTGCGCGACATCGGCGCCGCGATCATCGGCAACCTGAACGACGATGGGATGCTCGTCGCGTCGCTCGAGGAAATCGCGGCCATGGGGCCGTGGCCCGTGGAAGAAGTCGAGAAAGCGTTGAAGCTCGTGCAGGGATTCGACCCCATTGGGGTCGCGGCGCGAGATCTGCAGGAATGCCTGCTGCTGCAGCTCCGGCACATCGGCCTGGAAAACACGCCGACCGAAAAGATCGTCACCGATCATTTGCGCCTGCTGCAGAACCATCAGGTGCCGGAAATCGCCAAGCGGCTCGGCATGTCGATCGACGACCTGAAGGAGCACGTCGAGATCATCCGGCATCTCGATCCGAAGCCAGGCAGCCGCTACAACCCGTCGCAGTCCCATTACGTCATCCCCGACGTCTACGTGGTCAAGGTCGAAGACCAGTACGTCGCGGTGCTCAACGAAGAAGGGCTGCCGCAGCTCCGCATCAGTCCCGTATACCGCAGACTGCTCGACAAGAGCGCCGACAACACCACCGAGACGCGGGCGTATGTGAAAGACAAGTTCCGCTCGGCGCTGTGGCTGATCAAGTCGGTCGAGCAGCGGCAGAAGACGATCCACAAGGTCGCGACGAGCATCATCAATTTCCAGCGCGACTTCCTCGATCACGGCATCGAGTACCTGCGGCCGCTGGTGCTGCGCGACGTCGCCAACGACATCGGCATGCACGAATCGACCGTCAGCCGCGTCGTCACCAACAAGTACATGCACACGCCGCAAGGCGTGTTCGAGATGAAGTATTTCTTCCACAGCGGCATCAGCAGCTCGTACGGCGAGAGCGTCTCGTCGGTGACGATCAAGCAGCGCATCCGGAAGATCATCGAGAACGAGGATCCGCGCAAGCCGCTGAGCGATTCGAAGATCGTCAGCATCCTGCAGCGCGAGGGGCTGGTGCTCGCGCGCCGGACGATCGCGAAGTACCGCGAGGAGCTGAAGATTCCAACCTCCAACCAACGCAAGGTGTTGTACTAGCTGCTGAAAGCTGACAGCGGAGAGCTGAAAGCTGACTATGCGTCTCGAACTCACCGGCCGTCACGTCGAAATCACCCCGACCCTCCGCCGCCTCGTCGACGCCAAGCTCGCCAAGCTCGAACGGATGCTGCGCGACAGCGCCGTGTCGGCGCAGGCGGTGTTGACGCGCGAAAAGTACCGGCACCGCGTCGAGATCACGCTGCACGCCCGCGGCGAGAAGTTCCTGCACGGGCTCGGCAACACCGGCGCGTGGGAAAGCTCCGTCAGCCAGGCGATCGAGAAGATTACGCAGCAGGCGCAGCGGGTGAAGGGGAAGTGGCAGGAGCGCAAGCGCCAGGGGCCGGTGAAGGGCGTGCCGATCGCCGGCGAGGCGCCCGAGGCGGTGAGCGTCGCGCCGGCTGCGCCGCGTCCCCGCGCCGGCCGCGTGCGGATGCCGCGCATCCTGCACGCCGAGCGTCAGGCCGTGAAGACGATGACGGTGGCCGATGCCGCGCGGCAGATCGACGGCCACGCCGACACGATTGTGGTGTTTCGCGATGCGGAGACGTCGGCCGTCAGCGTGTTGTACCGCCGCCGCGACGGGGAGCTGACGCTCGTTGCGACCGAAGCGTGATCGCGGACCGCGCTCGCCGGCCGCGCCGGCCGACCGACTCGGGCGACTGATGACGGGCGACTGACGCGCCATGCCTCCGGTTTCGAGCGTCACGGTGGGCGCGCTGCTCGGCAGCCGGCCCGAAGCGTCGGGCCTGCCGCTCGAACTGCTGGCCGGCGCCGACGGCCTGCACCGCGGGATCACGAGCCCGCACGTCCAGAAGACGGGTCTCGCGCTCGCCGGGTTCCAGGAGTATCTCAAGCCCGGCCGCATCCTGATTTTCGGCGAGAGCGAGATCCGCTACCTCGAAGGGCTCGCGCCGTCGGCGCGCGAGCAGAGTCTCCGGCTCGCGCTCGCCCTCGACTTCCCCTGCATCCTGATCACCGGTGGTTTCACTCCCCCCGCCGAACTCGTGTTCGAAGCCGAGCGCGTGCGCCTGCCCCTGCTGAAGACGCCGATTCCCACGCCCACCGCCATCGCCAAGCTGTCGTCGATGCTCGAGGATTCCCTCGCCGAGCGGACGATCGTGCACGCCGTGCTGATGGACATCCTCGGCCTCGGCGTCCTGATCGTCGGCGACAGCGGCATCGGCAAGAGCGAGTGCGCGCTCGACCTGATCGTGCGCGGCCACCGCCTCGTCGCCGACGACACGGTGGACGTCCGGCGCCGCCAGGAGACGATCCTGATCGGCACGTGCCCCGAGCTGACGCGTCACCACATGGAGCTGCGCGGCCTCGGCGTGATCAACGTCAAGGAGCTGTTCGGCATCGCCTCGACGCGGTCGTCGAAGCGGATCGAACTCGTGGTGCAGCTCGAGCGGTGGGACCCGGCGCGCGAGTACGAGCGCTTCGGCCTCGACGAGGAGTTCTACGACCTGCTCGGCCTGCGCGTGCCGCTGCTGCGCATGCCGGTCGCGCCCGGCCGCAACATCGCGATCCTGGTCGAGGTGGCGGCGCGCAACCAGCTGCTGAAGGCGCGCGGCCATCATGCCGCGCGCAAGCTGGCCGAGCGTCTCGAGCGGACGCTGCGCGCGGAGGCGATTCCGCCGGACGACGAGGAAGAGGAATGAAGCGGCGCCGGCGCGCAGCGCAGCCCGTCCGACCCGCCGAACCGCGGTCGATCCGCCCCGCACGGGCGCTCGACACCGAACGCGAGCGCCGACGCAAGGCGGGCCAGCCCTTCATCGTGCTCACCGGCCTCTCCGGCTCCGGCAAATCGCAGGCGATCCGCGCGCTCGAGGACCTCGGGTACTTCTGCGTCGACAACCTGCCGACGACGCTGATTCCGACGCTCGCGAAGCTGTCGCTCCGGACCGGCGGCGACATCGACAAGGTGGCGATCGTCGTCGACGTTCGCGAAGGCGGATTCCTGTCCTCGTTCCCGAAGGTGTTTCGCAAGCTGCGCCAGATGCCGCGGCTGAACCCGGTGCTCATCTTCCTCGAGGCGAGCCACGCGGCCCTCGTCCGCCGCTTCAGCGAGACGCGGCGGCCGCACCCGCTCGCGCCGAACCGCTCGGTCGTCGAGGGGATCCGCGACGAGCGCGCGCGGCTCAACGTCATCCGCGACATGGCGGACGAGATCGTCGACACCTCGGACATGACGGTCCACGAGCTGCGGCAGTTCTTCATGGGGCTGTCGCGCGCCCGGTCGCGGGCGCCGCTCGTCATCACGCTTCTCAGCTTCGGCTACAAGCACGGCGTTCCGCTCGACGCCGATCTCGTGTTCGACGTGCGCTGCCTGCCGAACCCGCATTTCGTGCCGACGCTGCGCCGCCGGACGGGGCGCGATCGCGCCGTCGTCCAGTTCATGGAGCGCGATGCCTCCACGCGGCACTTCATGGACCAGCTCGAACAATATCTCCGGTACGTCGTGCCGTACTACATCGCCGAAGGGAAGGCCTATCTCACGATTGCGATCGGCTGCACGGGCGGGCGCCACCGGTCGGTGATGATCGCCGAGCGGTTGAAGAAGTCCCTGGCGGAAGTGGCGGGCGGCCGCGTCCGGGTGCGGCACCGCGACATCCGGCATGCGTAGACCGGCCGGCCGACCTGCCCTAACATAGACCTGTGATTGGCGTCGTCGTCGTCACGCACGGGCAGCTCGCGACCGAGCTGGTGAACGCCGCCGAGATGATCGTCGGCGATCTGCCGCAGTTCACCGCGGTGTCGATCGGCTGGCACGACGATGTGAACGACGCGCGGGGCGACATCGCGCAGGCGATCGAGCGGGTGCGGGGCGAGGAAGGGGTGCTGATCCTCACCGACATGTTCGGCGGGACGCCGTCGAACATCGGCATGACGTTCCTCGAGAAGGACCGCGTCGAGGTGATCACCGGCGTCAACCTGCCGATGCTGATCAAGCTGGCCAGCCTGCGCACCTCCTCCGATCTCCTCGCGGTGGCGAAGGAGATGCAGGACCACGGCCGCAACGCGATCTGGGTCGCGTCCGACTTCCTGCGCGGCGAGAAGAGCGCATGACGTCGCAGTGCGTCACCGTCGTCAACCAGCTCGGCATGCACGCCCGCGCGGCGGCGAAGTTCGTGCATCTGGCCGGGCGCTTCGACGCGCGCGTGCGCGTCGCGCGCGAGCACCGCGAAATGGACGGCAAGAGCATCATGGGGATCCTGCTGCTCGCGGCGCGCCGCGGGTCGACGATCACGATCTCGGCCGACGGCGCCGACGAGCGCGCCGCCGTCGACGCGCTCGTGGCGCTGGTCGAGTCGGGATTCGGCGAGGACGCATGCGGCGCCTGAAGGGCATCGGCGTCTCGCCGGGGATCGTGGCCGGACGCGCCGTCATCCTGATCCAGCGCGCGCAGGCGCTGCGCTACCAGATTGCGCCGAGCCGCGTCGATCTGGAGCTGCTGCGGCTCGAATCGAGCCGCGCGCGCTCGCGCGAGCAGCTGCTCGAGATCCGCGCGCGCATCGTCGAGCGCCACGGCGAGCTGGCGTCGATGTTCGACGCGCAGCTGCTGATGCTGGACGACCCGATGCTGCTGCCGCGCGCCGTGGACATCGTCCGCGAGCAGCGCGTCAACGCGGAGTGGGCGATCCAGCAGGTGTTCCACGAGCTGAGCGAGGTCTTCGACGAGGTGGCCGATCCCTACCTGCGCGAGCGGAAGGGCGACGTCTCCGACCTCGTCGGACGCCTGCGCATGAACCTGCGCCGCGGCGTCTCGAGCGCGCGCGATCTGTTGCGCGACCTCGACGAGTCGTCGGTGCTGATCGCGGACGAGCTGACGCCGTCGCTGGCCGCGCAGGTCGACTGGACGAAGGTCCGGGGGTTCGCCACCGAGGCCGGGAGCCGCACCTATCACACGGCGATCCTCGCGCGATCGCTCGACGTGCCGGCCGTCGTCGGGCTGCACACGGCGGTCGACCGCATCGAAGCGGGCGCGCTGGTGATCATCGACGGGAGCGGTGACGAGGTGATCGTCGACCCGACGCCCGACGAGCTCGAGCGGGCGAGGCGACACCCCGACGATCAGCGCCCTGCGGGGCCGACCGATCCCGAGCGGCGGCGGCCGGCGTCGACCGCCGACGGCGTGCGCATCCGCCTCGATGCGAACATCGAGTTCTCCGACGATCTCGCGGCGGCGCGCTATGCCGGCGCCGAGGGCATCGGCCTCTACCGATCCGAGTTCCTGCTCGCGGTCGGCAGCGACGTGCTGACGAACGAAGAGCGCCAGTACGAGGTCTACCGCGGGCTGGTCGAGGGGATGGCGCCGGGGCCGGTGACCGTGCGCACCTTCGACGTCGACGAGGATCAGCTCGAGGCGCGCTTCGCGCAGCGGCCGCTCGGCGGCGGGTGGGACGTGGAGGAGGAGCGCGCCGGCCGGCAGGGGCTGCGCGGCCTGCGTCTCAGCCTGCGGCGGCCCGATCTGTTCCGCGTCCAGCTTCGCGCGCTGCTGCGGGCGGCGCAGCACGGGCAGCTGCGGATCATGTTCCCGTTCGTGTCCAGCGTCGAGCAGCTGCGCGACGCGCGAGCCATGGTGACCGACGCCGCGGCGGAGCTGACGGCGCGCGGCGTCGCCGTGCCGCGCGTGCCGATCGGCGTCGTGATCGAGATCCCGGCGGCGGCGTTCACCGCGGATCTGCTGGCGCGCGAGGTCGACTTCCTCAGCGTCGGGACCAACGATCTCATCCAGTACTGCCTGGCGGTCGATCGCGCCGACGACCGGGTGTCGCGCCTGTACGAGCCGCTGCACCCGGCGATCCTGCGCATCATCCGCGTCGTCGCGCGCGCCGCGCGCCGCCACAAGATCCCGCTGTCGCTGTGCGGCGAGATGGCGTCGGATCCGGCGCTGCTGACGCTGCTCGTCGGCCTCGGCCTCACCGAATTCAGCATGACGCCGGGCGCGATCGGCGTCGCCAAGCAGGTCCTGTCGGAGCACCGGTACGACGAGCTGCGCGCGCTCGCGCGCCGCGTCCTGCGGCTGCCGACCGTCGACGACATCGAGCGCGAGCTCGCCGCCGCCCTCGGCAGCCTGGCGCACAAGGAGTGACATCGTGAGCGTGGAGATCCCGCGCGTCGAGAAGCCCTGGGGCTACGAGCTCCACTGGGCGAAGACCGACCGCTACGTCGGCAAGCTGATTCACGTGAACGCGGGCCACGCCCTGAGCCTGCAGTACCACAACCTGAAGGACGAGACCATCTACCTGCACTCGGGGAAGCTGCTGTTCGAGATCCAGGAGGACGGCCGTCTGCTGAAGCGCGAGATGCTGCCCGGCGAGCGCGTGCACATCACGGCGAAGACGGTGCACCGCATGACGGCGATCGAAGACAGCGACATCTTCGAGGTGTCGACGCCGGAGCTGCACGACGTGGTGCGGCTGGAGGACCGGTACGGGCGGGAGGACTCGAACGCGAAAACCTAGAGTCGGTCTCCGGTCAGAACGGAATGTCGTCGTCGGTGATCGGCTCGGACGCCGTCTCCGGCCCCGGCGCGTGCGATGCCATGTCGTCCATGCCGCCGCCGCGCGACGCGCCGCCGCGTCCACCGCCGCCGCCCCCGCCGAGCAGGACGATCCGATCGCCGCGGATTTCGGTGGTGTAGCGCTTGTTGCCGTCCTTGTCGTCCCACTGCCGCGTCTGCAGCCGTCCCTCGACGTAGATCTGTTTGCCCTTCGTCAGGTACTCGGAGAGCGATTCGGCCGACTTGCCCCACAGCACGACGCGGTGCCACTCGGTCTTTTCCTGCCGCTGGCCCTGCTTGTCGTTCCACACCTCGGTCGTCGCCATGTTCAGCGTCGCGACCGCCGCGCCGCCGGGCGTGTACCGCAATTCGGCATCCCGTCCGAGGTTGCCGACCAGGATCACTTTGTTGACTGAGCCCATAAGACGACGATTCTAGCAGGTGTCGGTCGCCGGTTGCCGCGAACCGTCGCGTCAGTCGTCGCGCCGCGGCAGCTGGTTGAGGAGCTGATTGCCCATCAGCGCCATCTGGCTGTCGGGGAACTGCTTCGCCAGCTCCTCGAGCGTCGAGCGCGCGCCGGCGACGTCCTTGAGATTCCGCTGCGCGAGCGCCTTGCGATAGTACGCCTCCGGGATGGCGTTGCCGCCCGGGTAGGTCCGGATCGCCACGTCGCACGCCTTGACCGCGTCGTCGTTCTTGTTCTGCTGCAGGTACGACGAGCAGATGTACACCTGCGCATCGTCGGCCTGATCGGACTTGGGGAACATCTTCAGGAACGCGTCGAAGCCGATGATCGCGAGATCGTAGTTGCCGGCGGTGTAGTCGGAATACGCGCTGTCGTACATCTGCTTCGGCGAGTTGACGACCGTGCCGCCGCCGGCCGGCGCCCCGGGGGCGGGCTGGCTGCCGGTCGCGTCGGGGGTGTCGGGCGCCGTGGCGGTCGGCGCCGGACGCTGCAGCGCCTGGCGCAGCGCATCGACCTCCTGGCTGAGCGATCCGAGGCGGACGTTGTTGTCGTCGATCTTCTCGCGGATCACGCGCACGTCGTTGGACAGGTTGTCGATGATCAGCTTCTGGTCGGCGGTCGCCTTGCGCTGCGCTTCCGCCTGCTGGTCGATGCGCGTGTTGACCGCCTTGATCGCCTCGGCCACCTGTCCGATCAGGTTCTGCAGGACCTGCGACTGCTCCTGCAGCATGCGGATGTCCGCCATCAGCTGCTGATGTTCCTTGTTCGCGGCATCCGCCGGCGTCGTCGTCGCCAGCACGAGCGCCAGCACGCCGAGGCCGAGGATCGACAGCTTCTCCTTCATAACCCTCACTTGGCGGTCACGACGAAATGCGCGCGGCGGTTCTTCGCCCACGCCGCCTCGTCGTGGCCGGGATCGAAGGGGAACTCCTTGCCGTAGCTCACCGTGCGCAGCCGGTCGGCCGGGATGCCGAGCGACACGAGATACGCGCGCGCCGCGACGGCCCGGCGTTCGCCCAACGCCAGATTGTACTCGGCGGTTCCGCGTTCGTCGCAGTGCCCCTCGATCGTCACGGTCCAGGTCGGATATTTCTTCAGCACGGCCGCATCCTCGTCCAGCGTCCGCTGGTTCTCGGCCGTCAGATCGTAGCTGTCCAGCGAGAAGAAGACCGGCTTCAGCGGCGAATTGCGGTTGAGGTCGTCGAGCGACGCCGACGCGATCTTGTCCTCGGCGACCGGCTCGGGCGGCACGACGGTCGGCTCGCGCACCGGTTCGGGCGGCACCGGCGGCCGCTCGCCCGACGTCGACGCGGTGGGCGGCGGCGGGGGAGGCGTCGGCCGGACGACGGGCGGCTTGTTCTTGTGACACCCGACCGCGGCGAGCAGCAGCAGGACGAGGGCGAATTTCGAGAGCGATCTCATCGGGTATGTGTTCATCGTGACCAGTCAGGTTGCTGATTGTTGCCGGTTTTCGTGATCTGCTTCAGGCCCTTGCCGAGGCGATCGACCGTGAAAATCTGCTCCTTGCCGGAGCGCGTGGACATGAAGGCGAAATGGCGTCCGTTCGCCGCCCACGACGGGCTCTCGTTCGTCCCTTCGCCGAACGTGATCTGCCGGACGACGCGGGTGGCCATGTCGATGATCTTGATGTCGTTGCCGGGTCCGGTGCGTCCGGTGTACGCGATCTCGTTGAAGGGGGGCGGCGACCACGACGGCTTGTCCGCGTAGCTCTCCGACGTCGAGATCCGCTGCGCGCCGCCGGCGCCGTCCGCGTTGATCACGTAGATCTGCGGGTTGCCGGTGCGGTCCGAGACGAACGCGATCTGGTTGCCGGAGGGCGACCACGTCGGCGTGGTGTTCACCCAGCGGTCGTTGGTCAACCGCCGCAGGCCGGAGCCGTCGCGATTGGCGACGTAGAGCTGCGCGGGGCCGCCGCCGCGCGTCGACGAGAAGCAGATGCGCTGGCCGTCGGGCGACCACGCCGGCAGCCAGTTCTGGCCGCTGCCCGGGCCCCTGGTCACCTCGTCGAGCGTGCCCTCGTAGATGTGCGACACGAAGATCTGCGGCTCGCCGCGGCGGTAGGACGTGTAGGCGATCGATCGCGAGTCGGGCGACCAGCGCGGCGTGATGTTGAGCGTCTTGCCGACCGTGACGCGCTTCTGGTTCTCGCCGTCGTAGTCGGCGATGTAGATCTCCTTGACCTCGCGCTTCTCGACCGTGCCGACCATGCGCTCGCCGTCGCGGTCGGACGAGAAGGTGATCTTGCTGCGCGCGACGCCGTCCAGCGCGCGCTGCGACTTGTGGATCTCGTCGGAGATCGTGTGCGCGATCAGCCGGGCGTTCGCGCTCGTGTACTCCTTCTGGAACGCGACGCCGCGCGACCGCACGTTGAAGAGCCGCACCTGGACGCGGACGCCGCCCGCCTGTTTCTCCACCGTGGCGACGATGACGCCGTCGGCATTCAGCTCGCGCCAGCGGTCGAACGGGACGTCGTTGAAGCCGGTCGCGGCGGGCACCGTGGCCATCACGTCGCGCGGGATGAAGGCGAACTCGCGCTCGAACTCGAGATCGTCGCGCAGCACCTGCGCGACCGTCTTCGCGATCGCGACCGATTCGCCGTCTTTCGTGATCGCGACGGCGTCGGGGACGGCGAGCCGCGGCGGAAGGCCGCCGTCGCCGCTGATGCGCGTTTCGATCTCGCTCGGCTGCTGCGGCGGCGGGGAGGGCGGCTGCTGCGCGGCCGTCCACGCGACGAGCGTCAAGGCACCGAGGAACGTTCCGAGAATGGTCTTGGTCATTGATAGTCGAACTCGAGGCGGACCCCTAGCGTTGCATTCGAATACTGATCGGGCAGCGGCGGCAGCGTTCGGGTGGCGACGACCGCCCGAAGCGCGGCGGCGTCGAGGACCGGGTTGCCGCTGCTCGTGTCGACGCTGACGTCGGTCAGCGCGCCGCTGCGCTGGATCTTGAACTTGATCCACACGCTGCCGCGGGCGCCCTGGTTGATGTTCCACGCCGCGCGGATGCGCTGCATCATCAGCACGATGTAGTCGGGGCAGCAGAAGTCGGCGACGTCGAGCGACGACCCGCTGCCGGGGCCGCCGCCGCTGGCCAGACCGAATCCCTGTCCGCGCGCGCCCGTCATCGCGAGCGACTGCCCGTTGCTGACTTCGGTCCCCTTCGTCGGCGTGCGCCCTTTGGCGCCGTCGGGCGCCGAGTACACGTCGGGCGCCTTGGGCGGCGCCTTCGTCACCGGCCTGGCGTTCTTCGTCGGCACCGTCATCTCCGGCGCCTTCGCCGCCGGCGGCCGCACCGCCTCGCGCTTCGGCAGCTCCTGCGCCGGCACCGCCTGCTGCACCGGGCGGCTCGCCATCTGGGTCATGCCGCCGGTCGACGCCCCTTCGCCGCCGCCCGCGATCGAGATCGTCATCACCTGCTTGGGCGCCGCGGCCGGCCTGCCGAGCAGGCCGCTGGGCGCGAACAGGATCCACGCGACCAGCACGACGTGGACCGCGACCGACACCGCAATCATGCGGTTGAGCCCGGCGGGGTCGTGCATGCGATCGCGGAGGACGTCGGTGACTTCCATCAGCGTTCGGTCACGGGCGCCGCGACGATGCCGACGTGCTCGACGCCGGCGGCTTTCAGGGCGTCGGTGACCTCCATGACCTCGCCGAGGTTCACCCCCTTGTCGCCGCGGAGGAACACGTCCTTCTGCGCCGCGCCTTCCATCTTCTGCCGCACGCGCTCCTGCAGCACCGCCGCGCGGATCTTCTCGGTGCCCAGATACAGCATGTGATCGCTGCGATACGTGATCGGGACCGTCACTTCGACGCGTTCGCCGGTGATCGCCTGCGCGCGGCGCGCGACCGGCAGGTTGACGTCGATGCCGCGCTGGATCATCGGCGCCGTCACCATGAAGATGATGAGCAGCACCAGCATGACGTCGACGAGCGGAATGATGTTGATCTCGGCGAGCGACACGTTGACGCGGCGGCCGCGCATCCCGCGGCCCGATCCGCCGCCGCTCGGTATCGGCGCGACCTTCGGCATTAGGTGAAATTCCTCTCGGCGATGTTCAGGAATTCCATCGAGAAGTCGTCCATGTCGGACGCGAAGGTCTTCACGCGGCCCGTCAGGTAGTTGTAGGCCATCACCGCGGGGATGGCGGCGAAGAGCCCGAGCGCCGTCGTGACGAGCGCTTCGGAGATGCCCGGACCGACCGCGGCGATGCTCGTCGAGCCGGTCCGGCCGATCTGCTCGAAGGCGACGAGGATGCCCCACACCGTGCCGAACAGGCCGATGAACGGCGTCACGCTCGCCGTCGTCGCGAGAAAGGGAATCCAGTGTTCCAGCTTGTTGACCTCGACGAGCGACGCGCGCATCAGCGCGCGATCGACGGCACTGAGGCTTTTGATAGTAGGACGCGCCGGGGCCGGTTTCGGATTGGGCCCGTTCGAGACGTCGGGCGCGGACGCCTGGCGCAGCTGGCCGGTGAGCTCCGTGTAGCCCGACTGGAACAGCCCCACGAGCGGGCTGTCGTTCAGCGATCGGCAGACGGCCTGCACCTCGGAGAACTTCTGGCTGCGGCGGAAGACGTCGAGGAACTGCGCGGTCTGACGGCCCGCGCGCGAGAACGTCCACCACTTGTAGAGAATGACGCCCCACGACATCACCGAGAAGAGCGCGAGGACGAGGATGACGAGCTTCGCGGGAACGGTCGAGCGGGAGATGAGATCGACGATCAGGTTCCCCGAGTTGCTCCCGACCGCATCGGGCGCAACCCCGCCCGCTCCCTGCACTTGCAGGGCGAGCCACAGGCTTCCAAGCGTGCGCAAACGATCCTCCGCGACATCAGCTGTGCGCCGCTGGGACAGCGCGTTGGCAGAACTGTATCACGGCGTGCAAATCGCTGTCAAACCTATGTTACGATTGGAGTTCTCTCGTTTTCACCCATGCTTCGCTATCTGCGGATCCATCGGCTCGCGGTCATCGACTCGGTGGAAGTCGAGTTCGACGCGGGGCTCAACGTCCTCACCGGCGAGACCGGCGCGGGGAAATCGATCCTCGTGGAGGCGGTTGGTCTGCTGCTCGGCGGGCGCGCGTCGGGCGACCTCGTCCGCACCGGCGAGCAGTCGGCCTCGATCGAAGCGATCTTCGAGAGCGGCGGGGAAGAGCTGCTCGTGCGCCGCGAGATCACGGCGCAGGGGCGCAGCCGCGCGTTCGTCAACGGCGTCCTCACCACCGCGGGCGCGCTGAAGGAGCTGTCGGCGCGGCTGGTCGAACTGCACGGCCAGCACGAGCATCAGACGCTGCTCGATCCGGCCACACACCTGGCCGCGGTCGACACCTTCGGCGGCCTCGACCCGCTGATCGCGCCCACGACGATGGCGTTCGAGGCGTGGCGCGCGGCGGAAGACGAGCGCGCGCGCGTCGTCGCGGCGTCGCGCGACCGGGATGCGCGCCTCGACCTGATTGCCTTCCAGCTCGCGGAGCTCGAGAAAGCGGCGCCCACGCCGAACGAGGACGACGAGCTCGCGTCGCTGCGGCAGGTGCTGGCCAGCGCCGAGCGCGTCGAGCGGCTCTGCACCGAGAGCTATGCGTCGCTGTACGAACGCGACGAGGCGATCCTCGCCGCACTCGGGCACGTCTGGCGGCGGGTCGCGGAGCTCGCGGCGCTCGACCCGCGGTTTCAGCCCTATCTCGACGCGCGCGACGGCATCAAGGGACAGCTCGAGGACCTCGCGCTGTTCCTGCGCCGGTATGCGGACGGCATCGAAGCGTCGCCGGCGCGCCTGCAGCAGGTGGAGGAGCGGCTCGCGCTGCTCGAGCGGCTGAAGCGGAAGCACGGTCCGACGCTCGCCGACGTCATCGCCAAGCGCGACGCGCTGGCCCGCGAACGCGCGGATTTGACGCGCGGCGACGAACGCATCGAGGAGCTCGAACGCGAGTGCCGCGCCGCGAAGGCGGCGTACGTCGCGGCCGCCGAGGCGCTGGCTACGGCCCGGCGGCGCGCGGCGGCGGCATTCGCCGAGGCGCTGGTCGCGCTGGTCGCCGAGCTCGCGATGGAGCAGACGCGGTTCGAGGTGCGGTTCAACGAGGCGCCGCTGCCCGAATCGGCGTGGAGCGCCCGCGGCTACGACGCGGCGGAGTTCTTCCTGTCGGCGAACCCCGGCGAAGACCTGCGGCCGCTGGCGCGGATCGTCTCGGGCGGCGAGCTGTCGAGGGTCATGCTGGCGCTCAAGACGTTGACTGCGACGCGCCGCTTCGGCCTGACCGACGCGGCCGAGCGTCCTCCGAGCGCCGGCGCGCCGGGGCTGATCTTCGACGAGGTGGACGCCGGCATCGGCGGCCGCGTGGCCGACGTCGTCGGGCGCAAGCTGCGGGCGCTGGGGTCGGCGTTCCAGGTCCTGTGCATCACGCACCTGGCGCCGATCGCCGCCTACGCCGACGTCCAGTTCCAGATCGAGAAATCGGTCGAGGACGGCCGGACGCGGACGACGGTGAGGCGGCTCGACGCGCACGCGCGGGTCGAGGAGCTGGCGCGGATGCTCGGCGGCGCGGGCATCACCGACGCCGTGCGGCGGACCGCCCGCGAGATGCTGGCGGATCGGGCGCTCGGCGAAGCGAAACCGAAAGGCGAAAGCGAAAGAGCGAAAGCGAAAGCCGCGGGGACGGCGGCGCCGCGGACGCGGCGCGGCGACGCGGCCCACCGGAGCGAGCGATAAGTGGCGCGCAAGTACCTGATCGAGACGTTCGGCTGCCAGATGAACGTGCACGACTCCGAGCGCATGGCGGGGCTGCTCGAGCAGGCCGGCTACGAGGCGACGGCGGATGCGGCCGACGCCGACGTCGTGGTCATCAACACGTGCAGCGTGCGCGAACGGGCCGAGGGGCAGCTGTACACCCGCCTCGGCGAGCTGCGGCAGATGGCGACGGCCGACGGCCGCGACCCGATCGTGGCCGTGGCCGGCTGCGTGGCGCAGCAGGAAGGCGAGACGATTCTTGCGCGCGCGCCCGGCGTGACCGACGTCATCGTCGGCACGCAGGCGATCCGGCGGCTGCCGATGCTGGTCGAGCAGGCGGCCGCGGACGTCGCGCGCGCGCCGCACGCCTCGCGCCGCGCGCCGCACCTCGACCTCACGGCCTACGACGATGTCACCTGGCCGCTCGGGATTACGCGCCGCGGCGATCCCGTCAAGGCGTACGTGACGATCATCGAGGGCTGCAACGAGTTCTGCAGCTTCTGCGTCGTGCCGTACACGCGCGGCCACGAGCGGATGCGCCCGAGGGCCGACATCCTGGCCGAGGTGCGCGAGGCGGCGGCGTCGGGGCGGCGCGAGGTGCAGCTGCTCGGCCAGATCGTCAATCACTACGAGGCGCCGGACGATCCCGCGTGCGACTTCACGGCGCTCCTCGACGCGATCCACGAGGTCGAGGGGATCGAGCGGATCCGCTTCGCGAGTCCGCACCCGCGCCACTTCGACGATCGCTTCCTCGGGGCGATGCGGCGGCTGCCGAAGATCTGCCGCCACCTGCATCTGCCGGTGCAGTCGGGATCGACGCGCGTCCTCGAGGCGATGCGGCGGCGCTACACTCGCGAGGGGTATCTCGATCTCGTCGAGCGGATCCGCGAGAGGCTGCCGGAGGTTGCGCTATCGACCGATATGATCGTCGGGTTTCCCGGGGAGACCGAGGCCGACTTCGAGGCGACGCTGTCGCTGACCGAGGCGATCGGCTTCCACAGCATGTTCTCCTTCAAGTATTCGCCGCGGCCGAACACGCTCGCCGACAAGCGGCTGGCCGACGACGTGCCGGAGGAGGAGAAGACGCGGCGGATCGTGGCGCTGCAGGCGCGGCAGCGGGCGATCCAGACGCGGCTCAACGACGCGCTCGTCGGGCGGACGGTCGAGGTGCTCGTCGACAGCGCGAGCCGGAAGCGCGACACCGAGATCTCGGGCCGGACCTCGCAGAACGTCGTCGTCAACCTGCCGGGGCCGGCCGCGTGGATCGGCCGCACGGTTTCCGTCCGGGTCGAGCGAGCCGGGCCGCACAGCGTCTGGGGCCGGATTGACAATGCGGCGCCGGGCGCTAGGTTATAGAGCTATGCAGATAGAGATGACCATCAAGGGTCTGATGGTCGACCCGATTACGAACATGCCGATCGTGATTCTCCGCGACAAAGAGGGGAATCGCGTGCTCCCGATCTGGGTGGGGATTTTCGAAGCGAACGCCATCGCGCTGCAGATCGAGAACATCTCGACGCCGCGTCCGATGACGCACGACCTGCTGCGCAACGTCATCCAGGATCTCAAGGCGTCGGTCCAGAAGATCGTCGTCTGCGATCTGCAGGAGAACACCTTCTACGCGCTCATCTACCTCGCGCTCGGCGGCGACACGGTCGCGATCGACGCGCGGCCGAGCGACGCCATCGCGCTGGCGCTGCGCACGAAGGCGCCGATCTTCGTCGAGGACGCGGTGATCGACAACGCGAAGACGGTCGACTTCGCGCCGGAGAAGGCCGACGCCGACCGCCTGCACAAGTGGCTCGAATCGCTCGACCCCGAGGATCTCGGGAAGTACAAGATGTAGTCGCCGCGCCGCGCGGGCGCCGTGGCGGGACCGAGCCCGGCCATTGCCGGCGCATCACGCTGCTCCAATTCGCCGACGCTCTCTGCTAGAATGGCCGCCGTTCCCGCGGCCATTCATGATCGTCGCAATCGCCAATCAAAAAGGGGGCGTCGGCAAGACCACGACGGCCATCAACCTCGCCGCCGCGCTGGCGCTGCGGGGCAAGCGGACGCTCCTCATCGACCTCGATCCCCAGGCGAACAGCACGATGTCGTTCCTCGACATGTCGACCGTGTCGCGCAGCGTCTACGACGCCATCGCGGAGCCGTCGGTCGGGTTCAAGGACGTCGTCCTGAAGGCGCCGCTCGAGAACCTGTGGGTCGCGCCGTCCCGGATCGCGCTCGCCAAGCTCGAGGCGAAGCTGGTCGGCGAGATGGACGCGCACTTCCGGCTCAAGGACAAGCTCGACGCGGTCCGGAAGGACTATCCGCAGATCGTCATCGACTGCCCGCCGACGCTCGGGCTGCTGACGGTCAACGCGCTGGTGGCGGCGACGCACCTGCTCATCCCGATCCAGTCGTCGTATTTCGCGCTCGAGGGGACCGACGATCTGCTCGAGACGATCGAGAAGGTGCGCGCGCGCCCCAACCCGGCGCTGCGCATCCTGGGGGTCGTCATCACGATGCACGACAAGCGCACCGCGCTGGCGCGCGACATCCGCTCGCAGATTCAGAAGGTCTTCGGCGGCAAGGTGTTCAAGACGGTGATCACCAAGAGCGTGCGGCTCGAGGAGAGCCCCGCCTACAAGGAATCGATTTTCACCTTCGCGCCCGAGTCGACCGGCGCGACCGAGTACTACAGCCTGTGCGAGGAGGTCATCGATCGTGCCTAGGCGAGGACTGCCGGAAACCGTGACGATGCGCCACGACGAGCACTACGTCGAAGCGCTCGCCGCGTCGGCCGGAACCCCGATCGGGCGGCTGATCCCGATCGACCAGATCGATCCGAACCCGAACCAGCCGCGGCAGGTGATGGGGGACCTCTCGGAGCTCATCTCCTCGATCACCGAGAAGGGGATCCTCGAGCCGCTCGTGGTCCGCCAGCGGGGCGACCGCTTCCAGATCATCGCCGGCGAGCGCCGGTACCAGGCGGCGGTCCAGGTCGGCCTGCACGACGTGCCGGCGGTCATCCGCGAGGTCGACGACACGGAGGTCATCGAGCTCGCGCTGATCGAGAACCTGCAGCGCAAGGACCTGACGCCGTTCGAAGAGGCGGAGGCGCTCCACGGGCTGGCCGACCGCTGCGGCTACACGCACGAGGACCTGGCGCGGCGCCTCGGCAAGTCGCGCACCTCGGTCACCGAATCGCTGGCGCTGAACGGCATCCCCGAGGAGGTCCGGAACCTGTGTCGGCTGGCCGACATTTCCTCCAAGTCGTTGCTGCTGCAGGTGGTTAGGCAGGAAACCCCGGAGAAAATGACCGCCCTCATCGAGAAGATCGCCAGCCAGGGCGGCGCCACCCGCCAGCAGCTCCGCGAGGCGGCCGCGAAGCCGAAGGCCGGCCGGCCGAAGCACTACGTGTTCGCCTACCGGCCCCCGACCAAAGCGTTCAACCTGAAGCTGAACTTCGCGAAGAGCCGCGTCAGCCGCGACGAGATCATCGACGCGCTCGAAGCCATCATCCGGGACCTGCGGAAACAGAAGTAGCGCGGTCGCCGTGCACGGCCGGGTCGTGCGGGCGCGTGGCCCCGCGGCGGGCCGCCGAGCGCGCCCGGCGCCTGCCGCGCGGCGTCGTCGCTGGTCTCCAAGTCCTTGGCGCCCGGCGCGGGCGCCGAGGCGCCGACGGTCAGCCGCCCAGGCCCGGACCTGGCACCGGCGCCGGCAGGCCGGGCGCCATTCGAAGACGCGCCACACGCGTTTCCTCAGCGATCGGCCCCGGCTGCGGAGCGACTCGGCGGCAGCCGAACGTGCACGAATCGCTGTGCTGACGCGCGGCGACCCAGGACGGCCAGTCGGCGTCGGGACTTCGCGAGCCCGCCTGGAGCCCGCGCAAGCTACGCGAGAGGACGCCAGCTGCCCGCACGAGCCGGTGTTTCGACCGAGAAGTTAACATAACATTCATTATCGGACACAGTGGAAATGTCGAGGAAATGAGGCCTGTGCACGCCCTGTGGATGGTTTGTGTGGGTATCCGCCCGAACCGCCGCTGCCGGCCGCCGGCGCCCGCCAGGACTACGCCCGCCAGTGCTCCGCGGCGAACTCCGCACCCGGCACCGTCAGCTCGATCGGCCGGTGCTGCGGATGACGCTCCGACTCGGTGTCGCCGTCGTACACCGCCACGAAGAACGACAGCGTGTCGCCGACCGACGCGCGCAGATCCGCCAGCGGCAGGCTGATCTCCAGGACGCTGCCGGCCGCCACCGTGGCGGCGCCCGGGCCGCGTTCGACCCAGTGCGCCGCCGTGCCCGCGACGTGGCGGTCCCACCACCGGCCCGTCAGCCGCCCGGCGGTCTGGCGGATCGAGTACCGGACGCCGGCCGGCGTCACGAACTTCAGCGACACCTCGCGCCCGTCGCCCAGCACGTCCACCATCGCCGCCTCGGCGTCGACGCGCACGAAGAGATGCCGAGAGTCGAAGCCGAAGTGGATCCGGGTCACCGCCGCCGGGCGCTCCGACGTCTGGTGCATCGCGCCGGCCACGCGATGCGCCTCGAACCGCCCGGCCTCGTGCCATTCGAAATAGCTCGTCTCCTCGCCGTCGAGCGTCGGCGCCAGCAGGCCGGTCGGCGCGGTCTGCGACGCCGGGGCGGCGCCGGTCGAGATGTTGCTGATGAACAACTCGTCGGGCACCGGCAGCCCGAGCAGGCCATAGGCGTTCCTGAGATGCCGCCGGAACAGATCATCGAACTCCAGGTCGTGCGCCGATGAATGGTCGTCGCCGTACCACCAGAACCAGTCGCTCCCTTCGGCGACGAGCACTTCTTCGCGGGCGCGCGCGAGGATGTCGGCCGGCACGCCGGCCGCCGCGTCGAGCGCCTGCCGCGCGTCCGCGAGCTGGCTCCAGGCGCGCTGGTCGTCGGCGTGCCCGATCCAGATGTAGAAGTTCGCGTCGATCCACGACCCCGGAAAGATCCCGTCGAGCCGTTCGGTCGCTTCCGCGCACCCCTCGCTCATCGTCACCGTCCGCAGCTCCGGGTGATGGCTCAGCCGCCGGTAGAGCGCACGCAGAAACGGGCGGCCGCCTCCCTCGAAGTGCTCCCAGGCGTTCTCGCCGTCCAGGATCACCGAGACGAGCGGCTCTCCCCTGCCGCCCCGATCGCGGTAGCGGCGGCCGGCTTCGACGAGGCGGCCGACGAAGTCGTCGGCGGCGGCGTCGGCGTTCCAGGATGCATAGGTGAACCCGATCAGGTCGGACAGGACGTGGTCGCGAAAGACGCAGGCGACCGAGCCGCCGCCGGCCCGGACGTCGTACGCCGCATACAGCCGGAGCGGTTGCTCGGCGTGGCCATAGCCGTCTCGCGAGAAGGTGACGCCGAGCGTCCGCGCCAGGATCTGCTCGTCGGTCGCCATCCAGCGGAAGCCGGCTTCCGCCACGAGCGGCACCATGGCGTCGGATACCGATCCCTCGGACGGCCAGAGGCCGACCGGCGGCCGGCCGAAGAGCCGCGCGTGGTAGGCCGCCGCGCGCGTCAGCTGCTCCGACGCGTCCTCGGGATGGGCGAACCGCTGCCGCGGCATGTTCGAATCCGGGTGCGTGGCCAGGTAGACGTCGGTGTCGCACAGCAGCGGCAGGATCGGGTGATAGAACGGCGACGCCGAAATCTCGATCTGCCCGCGCGCCGCCGCCGCGCGATACTCGGGGATCACGTTGTTGAGGATCTCGAGTTCCACCGTCCGCAGCACCGCCTTGTCGTCTTCGGAGAACTCGCGCCCCTTGAGGACCAGCGCCCGCACGCGGTCGTCTCCGTCCAGATACAGCGGGTCGATCCACGCCAGCTTGTGCCACACCTGCAGGTCGCGCAGGTCGTCGACCGTGTAGGCGCTGCCGCGCAGATCGGCGAGCTCCGCGTAGCGCGGGTAGACGTTGATCATCCGCTCGCGCTGCGCGTGGAAGAAGTTGGCGACGACGAACGCGGCCTCGTCGGCCGTCAGGTCGGACGCCGCCTTGAGGCTCAGCTCGAGAAAGCGGTCGCGCGCCTCGCCGGCCGCGAAGGCCTTGAGCTGCACGAGCATCGACGGCACCAGGTTGAAGGTCATGCGCACGGAGGGGAACTCGCGCAGCAGCGCCACCATGCCGTAGTAATCCTTCAACGCGTGCAGCCGCACCCACGGGAGGATGTGCTCGCGCGTCACCAGGTCTTCGTAATAGGGCTGGTGCATGTGCCACAGGAGCGCGACGCGAGTCATACGATGTACTCTAACAAGGCCGGCATGAAGATTCTCGACCGCTATCTCGTGCGCGAGATCGTGCTGCCCTTCTCGCTCGTGCTGGTGGGGCTCACCTTCGTGCTGATGATGCCGCCGATCCTCAACCAGGGCGAGGCGCTCATCGCCAAGGGTGTGCACTGGCGCGTCGTCGTGCAGGTGCTGGTCACGCTGCTGCCGCAGGCGCTGGGGGTGACGATCCCGATGTCGCTGCTGCTCGGCATCCTGATCGGGCTCGGGCGCGTGTCGGCGGACCGCGAGTTCGTCGCGCTGCAGGCGTGCGGCGTCAGCCTGTTCCGGCTGCTGCGGCCGCTCACGCTGCTGGCGGCGCTCGCCACCGCGGCGACGCTCTACATCATGATCGTCGCGCTGCCCGACGCCAACCAGCGCTTCCGCGAAATCACCTTCAACATCGTCGCGTCGCAGAGCGAGGGCGACGTCAAGCCGCGCGTCTTCTTCACGACCTTCCCACGCCGCGTGATCTACGTCCGCGACATCCCGCAGCTCGGCGGCTGGCGCGACGTGTTCCTCGCCGACACCACGCAGCAGGCGCAGAGCGACGTCTATTTTGCGCAGGCGGGCCGGCTGATCATCGACCGGCAGAAGCGCACCGTCATGCTCGAGCTCGAGCGCGGCACCCGCCACACCACGTATGTCGCGAAGCCGGACGTCGACGAGATCAGCTCGTTCGAGCGCCTCGTCCTCAACATGGACGCCGACGCCGTCTTTCCGCGCACCCAGATCATGAAGGGCGATCCGGAAATGACGATCGCCGAGCTGCGCGCGACGATCGCCGAGAACCAGAAGCACGGCGCGCCGGTCGCCAGCCAGCTGTTCTACCTGCAGCAGAAGTTCGCCTTCCCGGCCGCCTGCGTCGTGTTCACGCTGATCGGTCTCGCCCTCGGCATCACGAACCGCAAGGACGGCAAGCTCGCCGGCTTCGTCCTGGGCATCGGCGTCATCTTCGTCTACTACATCGTGTTCTACGCGTTCCGCGGCCTCGCGATGAGCGGCCGCATCTCGGCGTCGTTCGCCCCCTGGATTGCCAACATCGTTCTGGGCATCGCGGGCGTCGCGCTCGTCGTCTGGCGCGCGGGCTCGGGCGACCGGCCGATCCGCGTCAGCGTGCCTCCTTTGCTGCGCGGGCTGGTCTCGAGCCGCACGGACGCGGCGGTCGGTTCCCCCGCGGTCGGCCCCGCACAGGGCCGCAACGGCGTGGTCGTCGTCATCCGCATCCCGCACATCGACTGGCCGCGTCCCCAGCTGCTCGACCTGTACGTGATTCGCCAGTACGTCGGCGTGATCGGCGTCTCGTTCCTGGCACTCCTGGGGGTGTTCTACATCTCCACCTTCATCGACCTCGTGCCGCACCTGATGCGCGGGCGCGCGACGACGGCGACGCTGATGCAGTACTTCTACTGGCAGACGCCGCAGTACGTGTACTTCATCATCCCGTTGACCGTTCTCGTCGGGACGCTGGTCACCATCGGCATGCTGACCAAGAGCAGCGAGCTGATCGTGATGCGCGCGTGCGGCGTCAGCCTGTACCGATCGGCGGTGCCGATCCTGATCTTCGGGCTGGTCTGCAGCGGCGTGCTGTTCGAGCTCGAGGAACACGTCCTCGCGGTGAGCAACCGCGAGGCGATCCGTCTCAACGCCATCCTGCGGAACTTCCCGATGCAGGGGTTCAACCTGCTCGATCGCCGGTGGCTCGTCGGCCGCAACGGCGACATCTACCAGTACGATCTGTTCGATCCGCAGGCGAATCGCTTCACGCGCTTCACGATGTATCGCGCCGACGCGCCGACCTGGCGCCTCACGCGGGTCGTGTACGCGGCGGTCGTGACGCGCACGGATCACCACTGGCTGGCGCGCAACGGGTGGGATCGGGTGTTCTCCGCGCCGCCGAGCCGCAACACGGGTTCCACGAAGGTGGCGTACACGCCGTTCGCCGAGCGGACCCTCGAGTTCGAGCCTCCCGAGTTCTTCAAGGCGGAGGAACCGGACGCCGACCGCATGAACTACGGCGAGTTGAAGGGCTACATCACGCTGCTGCAGTCCAGCGGGTCGATGAACGTCGTGAAGTACATCGTCGATCTGCAGCGGAAGATCGCGTTCCCGTTCGTGTCGCTCATCATGACGCTGCTCGCGATCCCCTTCGCCGTGACGACGGGCCGGCGCGGGGCGATGTACGGGATCGGCGCCGGGCTGGTGCTCGCGCTGGTCTACTGGACGATGTTGAGCGTCTTCGGCGCGCTCGGCGCCGGCGGGTGGATTTCGCCCGTGCTCGCGGCATGGGCGCCGAACATCCTGTTCGGCACCGCGGCAGTCTATCTGCTGCTGACGGTGAGGACGTAATCGGGAGTCGAGGCGTGCGGCTTCGGCCCCGCGCTCATCGCTGCAGCGTCGCGTCCCTGATCCAGATCTGCCCCGCCGTTCCCGGCTTCGTGTTCACGAGATCGACGACGAACAGCAGCGCGCGGACGCGATCGAGCGGCGGCTTCTGCGAACGCGTCGCGCCGACCGGCGTCATGTCGTCGAGCAGGACGATGCGATCGCGATCGAAACGATCGAGATACACCGACCGCTGCCAGCGATCGGGCACCGCCTCGTCGCTCCGCAGCTGCACCGACACGCGCATCGGGCGATCCGCCCGCGCGGTGAAGCCGATCCGGGAGTACCCGGCTAGGCCCTTCGGCGTGTCGAGGACCAGCGCGGCCACCTGACGCGTGGGCGCCCCGCCCGCCAGCTCGAACCGAAACCGATGCTCGCGGCGATCCGGCGCGCCGACCAGCTCGTAGGCCGTCGTCGACGCGGCGTCGTGTTCGGTGCGCCACCCGTCGAGCGGCAGCGGCGTCGTTTCGGTGACGGGCGGGCGCACGATCCCGGCCGCCGGCGGAGCGGCGCTCCGGACGTAGATCGGGTTGCTCCGCAGCCACGGTACGCCGGGCGCTCCGTGCTCCGGCAGCACTTCCACCCAGTACACCGCCGGCGCCGCCGACGCGTGGACCACCAACGCCTGCGGATCGCGGACCGACGTGATCGTCCGCGTCCCCTCGTGGACGACGGTCGTGTACGGCGCAGGCGCGTTGCTGGCGATGTTCAGCGTCACCGGCCCGCCGACGCCGAGCTCGTCGCCCTCATGGACCGTGCCGAGATCGTTCGATGCGGTGAACGCGAAGGCCGGCGGACCCGCGATGCCGTCCAGCGTCGTGTAGAAGTGGCCGCCTCGGATGGCGCGCATCAGCGCGGCGGCATCAGCGGGCGCGGCGCCGGTCATCCTTCGGTCGATCGCCACGTGGAGCGCCATCGCGCGGAACGTCGCCTCGTAGCTCGGCAGCGGCAGCCACGCGCGCGCCGTCGAATCGCCCGGATCGCCGCCGCGCAGGTCGATGCGCGCGTGCGCATCGACGCCGGCCGCCGCCACGACGTGCCGTTTCTCGGCGATGGCCATCCACTCGCGGACGACGCCGCTCGGCTGGATGATGCGGTCGATCGTTTCGACGGGCCGGAACGGGTAATCGAACAGGGCCTTCGTCAACTCGATGCGGCCGCGCGACCCGGGCGACTGCGCGAGGATCCGCCAGCTCGTGTCGGGATTCAGCAGCTCGAGGCCGTCGAACGGCGCCGTCCACTCGGTCCAGCGCAGCTGCGGCTTCGGCGAATCGGGGTGCGCCGCGACGCCGAATCCGCCGAGCCGCCGCACGTCGTCGATGACGTCGCGCGCGTCCCCGCCGAGCGGGTACGGCGAGGCCGGCATGTCGAACGCGACGTAGTGGCCCTGGTTCGTGCTGATTTCGACGCCGTCGAGGCAGAGCACGCCCGAGCGATAGGTCGGCGGATCGGGCGTCCGTGTGGCATCGCCGTGATCGGTGAACACGAGAAACTTCAGCCCGGCGCGGGCCGCCGCGGCGGCGATGTCGTCGGGACTGCTGGATCCGTCGGATCGGTTCGAATGGACGTGGACGACGCCGGCTACCGAGCCATCGTCGGTCGACGCGAGCGGGAGGCGCCGAGGCGGCAGCGTGACGAGGACGGCAACGACGGCGGCGGCGGCGAGGACCGCGACGACGGCGAGAAGGCGTTTCACGAGAAATGAAGAATGCAAAATGAAAAGTGGAGCACGATTTTCATTTTGCATTCTTCATGGTGCATCGGGTTCGCGCGCTACAGTCCCGCGGCGTTCTTCAGCGCGGCCGCCTTGTCGGTGCGCTCCCACGTGAACTCGGGCTCGGTGCGGCCGAAGTGGCCGAACGCGGCGGTCTTCTTGTAGATCGGCCGGCGGAGGTTGAGCTCCTCCATGATCCCGCGCGGCGTGAGCTTGAAGTGCGCGCGCACGATCTCGGTGATCTGCTCTTCCGGAATCCGGCCGGTGCCTTCCGTGTGCACCATCACCGACACCGGCTCCGCGACGCCGATCGCGTACGCGACCTGCACGAGCGCCCGTTCGGCGATGCCCGAGGCGACGACGTTCTTGGCGACGTAGCGCGCCATGTAGCAGGCCGAGCGGTCGACCTTCGTCGGATCCTTCCCCGAAAACGCGCCGCCGCCGTGCGGCGCCATGCCGCCGTAGGTGTCGACGATGATCTTGCGGCCGGTGACGCCGGCGTCGCCGTGCGGCCCGCCGACGACGAAGCGGCCGGTCGGGTTGACGTAGATTTTGGTGTTCTTGTCGATCAGCTCGGCGGGGATGGTGCGATTGATGATCTTCTCGGTGACGTCGTCGCGCATCGTCTCGTTCGTGACCAGCGGACTGTGCTGGCTGGAGACGACGACGGCGTCGACGCGGACCGGTCTGGTGCCGTCGTATTCGATCGTCACCTGCGATTTGCCGTCGGGGCGGAGGTACTCGAGGACGCCGTCGCGGCGCGCGCACGACAGCCCCTTCGTCAGCTTGTGCGCGAGCATGATCGGCAGCGGCATCAGTTCTTCGGTTTCGGTGCACGCGTAGCCGAACATCAACCCCTGGTCGCCGGCGCCGCCGGTGTCGACGCCCATCGCGATATCGGGCGACTGGCTGTGGATCGACGAGAGGACCGCGCACGTGTCGGCGTCGAACCCGTACTTGCCGCGGGTGTAGCCGACCTCGGTGATCGTCTTGCGAACGACGTCCTGATAGTCGATCTGCGCGGTCGTCGTGATCTCGCCCGCGACCATCGCGAGGCCGGTCGTCACGAGCGTTTCGCACGCGACGCGGCTCATCGGATCCTGCGCCAGGATGGCGTCCAGGATGGAATCGGAAATCTGATCGGCGATCTTGTCCGGGTGCCCTTCGGTCACCGACTCGGACGTAAAGAGATGCCGTCCCTTACGGCTCATGCGCGCTCCTTTTGAGTGCTGGAAACGGCTAAGTTTATCAGATCTAGGCGCGGGGGTGGAACCGGTCGTAGACGGCGCGCAGGCGCGCCTCGAGCACGTGCGTGTAGATCTGCGTCGTCGACAGATCGGCGTGACCGAGCATCAGCTGGATCGCGCGCAGGTCGGCTCCGCGCTCGAGCAGGTGCGTGGCGAACGAGTGGCGGAGGACGTGCGGGCTGACCGTCCGCGGCAGGTTCGCTGTGCGGCCGTACTGCTTGAGGATCTTCCAGAAGCCGACGCGCGTCAGCGGCCCGCCGCGCGCGTTGACGAACAGCGTGTCGCCCCGTTGACGCGGACCCGCCGCGGCCCCCGAGGTCGGGCGGGCGCGCCGCACGAGCCCGGGCCGCGCGTCGCGTCGATACCGCGCGATCCACTGCGCCGCCTGCTCGCCGATCGGCACGAGCCGCTCCTTGCTGCCCTTCCCGATGCACGTGAGGTATGCCTCGTCGAGATGGAGGTCGGCGGCGCGGACGTTGATCAGCTCCGAGACGCGCAGGCCGGTGGCGTACAAGAGCTCGATCATCGCGCGGTCGCGGAGGCCGAGCGGCGTGGCGACGTCGGGCTGCGCGATCAGGCGATCGACTTCTTCGATCGACAGGAACTTGGGCAGCGCGGGCCACGCGGCCGGCGGGCGGAGGTCGTCGGCCGGGTTGTGGTCGAGCCGCCGGTCGAGGACGAGAAACTTGTAGAACCCGCGGACGGCGGCGACCATGCGGGCGACCGATCGCGGCGACAGGCCGCGCGTCATCTGCTCGCGCACGAACCTCTCGAGCGCGCGCCGATCGAGCGCTTCGGGACGCGCGCCCGCGGCGGCCGCAAACGCGTGGAGCGCCGCGAGGTCGCGGGCATAGCTCTCGAGCGTGTGGCCGGCGAGGCGCCGCTCGACGCGCAGGTGGTCGAGATACTGTTCGATCACGCGGTAATGATGATAGTATTCGCGGTTCGCGTATGGCCGTGCGTTCCAAGTGGCAGTCGCTGCCGACTGAGCAGATCAACCCCGCAACGCTCGGAATCGACAAGCTCGCCTCCGCCGACATCGTCGAGGGCATGCTCGTCGAGGATCGCAAGATGCTCGAGGCGGTGCGCCGCGAAAAGGAGCGGATCGCCGTCGGCATCGACATCATCACCCAGGCGCTCCGCAAGCAGGGGCGCGTGATCTTCGTCGGCGCCGGCACGAGCGGACGCCTCGGCGTGCTCGAGTCGGCCGAGATGCCGCCGACCTTCGGCACGAGCCCGGATCTCGTCCAGGCGATCATGGCGGGCGGCAAGAGCGCCGTCCTCCGCGCCCGCGAAGGCGTCGAAGACAACTACGAAGAGGGGGCGCGATCGGTCAACCGGCTGCGCCCGACGAAGCGCGACGTGGTCATCGGCGTCTCCGCGAGCGGCATGACGCCGTTCGTCCGCGGCGCGCTGACGCGCGCGCGCCGGGCCAGCTCGAAGATCATCTTCGTCACCTGCGATCCGCGCACCGAGCTGCAGACGTTCGTCGACCTGACGATCGCCCCCGCCGTCGGCCCGGAGGTGATCGCCGGATCCACGAGGCTGAAGGCGGGGACGGCGACGAAGATGGTCCTCAACATGCTGACCACCGCCGCGATGATCCGCATCGGCAAGACGTACGGCAACCTGATGGTCGACGTGCAGATGGGATCCGAGAAGCTGCGCGACCGGGCGCGGCGGATCATCACCATCGTCACCGGCCTCGACTACGACGAGGCCGACAAGCTGCTGCGGCGATCGCACTGGAACGTGAAAGCGGCAATCGTGATGCAGAAGACCGGCGTCACGTATCAGCAGGCGATCATGCGGCTGCGGCGCGCGCACGATTTCGTGCGCGATGCCATCGGCGAGGACGTCGAAGCGCGGTTGAAGGAGCTGTTGAAGGTCGGGTGACGCGCCGCGCTACAGGCGCGCGGCCGCCGCGCGGTCCAGCCATACCTCCGCATGCCGATGCAGCTGCAGGAATGACGCGGGCACCATCGGCGTCACCGGCCCGTTGATCATCCGGTCGACGCAGCGCGCTTTCGCGCTGCCGGTCGCCATCAGCACCACGCGCCGCGCGTGGAGAATCGTCGCCATCCCCATCGACAGCGCGTGCGTCGGCACGGCGCGGGCGCGTCCGCCGAACAGGTACGCGTTGGCCCGACGCGTGGCCGGCCGCAGGCGCGTCCGGTGCGTCCGCGCGTGCAGGGCCGGCGCCGGCTCGTTGAAGCCGATGTGCCCGTTCGCCCCGAGGCCGAGGACCTGCACGTCGATGCCGCCCGATCGCACGATGGCGCGCTCGTAGCGCTCGCACTCGCGATCGAGATCGGCGGCCGTCCCGTTCAGCACGTGCGTGCGCGCCAGATTGACGCGCGCGAACAGGTGCCGACGCATGAAGGCGTGATAGCTGCGCGGATCGGCGGCGGCGAGGCCGACGAACTCGTCCAGATTGAACGTCGTGGCGCGCGCGAAGTCGACGCGGCCCGCGGCGTGGAGCCGCGCGAGCGCGTCGTACAGCGGAATCGGCGTCCGCCCGGTCGGCAGCCCGAGCACGAGCGTCGGACACCGTCCGAGCGCCCGCGCGAGATCGCCGGCGAGCGATCGAGCCAGAGTGTCTGGGGTGTCGAAGACGCGGATACGCACGAATCGCGGCGGCGTGGCCTCACCGCATTCTACACGCCGCCTCCCGGCAGCCGCTCCCGCGCGCGTGCTACGTGCCGAGCCGCTTGTAGTGCGGCACCGCCGCGCCGCCGCGCGCCTCGGCGAGCGCCAGCCACACGGCGCCGACCGCCGGCTCGACGTCGAGCGGTTGCACCTGCGACCGCGGGGCCACCTCGACCAGCCGGCGTTCCAGATCGTCGAAGAGGCGAGGGACGACGCGGAATGCGCCGCCCGAGAGGAAGAACGTGAAGCTGTCGCCACGCATCTCGAGACGCGAGGCGACCGACCCGGCTGCGAGCACCAGTTCTTCCGCGGCGCGTTCCAGGATGCGCGTCGCGACGGCATCGCCGGCAGCGGCGATCCGCTGCACGAGCGGACCGAGCTCCGCCACGGCCACCCGCGGCGCCTCGCGGTCGTACACCAGCCGCGGCAGCCGCGAGACGTCGTCGACGCCGAAATGCCGGAGGATCTCGCCGCTCAGCTCGGTGGAGGGACCCCGGCCGTCGGCGGCGCGCATCACCGCCGCCAGCGCCTCTTTGCCGATCCAGTACCCGCTCCCCTCGTCGCCGATCATGTGGCCCCAGCCGCCCGCGCGCGCGGCTTCGCCGGCCGCGTTGCGTCCGTACACGATCGAGCCGGTTCCCGCGATGACGACGATCCCCGGCGCGTCGCGGGCGCCGGCCACGAGCGCAATCAGCGCGTCGTTCACCACGAGCACGCGCGTCCGCTGACCGAGCCGCCGCATGATCGCGCGCACCGTCCGCGCCTCGTCGTCGCGGTCGACGCCCGCCATCCCGACGGAGATCGCGCCGAGGGCGATCGCACGCTCGCCGATCGCGCTCTCCATCACCTCGTGGAGCACCTTCTCGAGGCCGAGCTCTCCGGCGGTGTGCAGGTTGGCGCCCGGACCACGCCCCTCCGACAGAACCGCGCCGGTCTCGTCGGCGAGCAGGCACACGGTCTTCGTGCCGCCGGCGTCGATGCCGAGTACGTGCATGTGCATCCCCATGTTATTTGAGTTCTAATCTCGGCGTGGGCTTCTCGGGCGTCGACTACGCCGTCCTCGCCGTCTACCTGGTCGGCATCACCTGGTTCGGCAGCCGCTTCCGGCGATCGCAGACCTCGGTGAAGGACTATTTCCTCGGCAATCGGCAGACGCCGTGGCTCGTGATCAGCCTGTCGATTGTCGCGACCGAGACGAGCACCCTCACCCTGATCGGCGCCCCGGCCATCGCGTACGCGGCATACCGGCGCCCGGAACTGGGCGGCAGCTTCACGTACCTGCAGGTCGTCGTCGGCTACATCATCGCGAGGTTCGTGATCAGCGCGCTGTTCATCCCGGCGTATTTCCAGGGCGAGATGCTGACGGCGTACGAGCTCCTGAACCGCCGCTTCGGTCCGCAGGCGAAGCACTTCGCCGCGTCGTTGTTCCTCGTGATGCGCGCGCTGGCCGAGGGCGTGCGCGTCTTCGCCGCTTCGCTCGTGCTGGCCGCCGTCGTCGGCGCGAGCCTGCCCGGCTTTCCGCACTTGTGGCTGTGGTCGATCGTCATCGTGGGGCTGCTGACGCTCGTCTACACGTTCGAGGGGGGCATCGCGGCGGTGATCTGGACCGACCTGGTGCAGCTGGTCATCTACGTCGGCGGGTCGCTGCTGGCCGCGTGGATGCTGCTGACGCTCGTGCCGGGCGGATGGACGGCGATCGTGGCCGACGCGCGCGCCGCCGACAAGCTGCACCTGGTGTCGTTCTCTGGCGACCTGACGCTGCCCTACACGGTGTGGGCGGGGTTCATCGGCGGCTGCTTCCTGACGATGGCGTCGCACGGGACCGATCAGCTGCTCGTCCAGCGGCTGCTCACGTGCCGCAATCAGCGCGAGAGCCAGCTGGCGCTGATCGTGAGCGGGTTCGTGGTGTTCGCGCAGTTCGCGCTGTTCCTGACGATCGGCGTCATGCTCCACGCGTACTACGCCACCCACCCGCTGCCGCCGATCACGTCGAACGACGAAATCTTCCCGGCCTTCATCGTCCGCAGCCTGCCGCACGGGATCGCGGGGCTCGTCATCGCGGCGATTTTCGCGGCGGCGATGTCCAACCTGAGCGGCTCGTTGAACTCGCTCGCGTCGACCACGGTGCTCGACTTCTATGCTCCGGTTCGCGGCGTCGCGATCGCGGACGATCGGGGGCCGGCAGCCGACGGCGGACTGCTCGCGCTCTCGCGCTGGCTGACCGCCGCGTGGGGCGTGGCGCTCATCGGCATCGCGATCGTCGCGCGCGGATGGGGATCGGTGTTCACCGTCGGGCTGACGATCGCGTCGATCGTCTACGGGCCGATGCTCGGCGCGTTTCTGCTCGGCCTCCTCACGCGCCGCGTGCGGCAGCGCGACATCATGGCGGCGATGGCGCTCTCGCTCGCCGCGATGATCGTCGTCAACCTCACCACCCCGCTCGCATGGACGTGGTACGTGCTCGCCGGGACGGCGATCTGCTCCGCCATCGGCCTGGTCGCGAGCTATGTCGGCTGACGCGGCCGGCGAGGTCCTCGCGCAGGCGATTCGCCGCGGCGTGTTCCCGAGCGCGACGGCGGAGGTGGGCACGAGCGACGGTCCGCAGTGGCACGTGGCGCTCGGCGCGCCGTTCGACACGCTGTTCGACCTGGCGTCGCTGACGAAGGTGATCGCGACGACGACGGCGGTGATGGCGCGGGTGTCGGAGGGGTCGGTGGCGCTCGATCAGCGGATCGGCGAGGTGTTCCCCGAGTGGCAGGGGGAGGATCGGGAGCGGGTGACGGTCCGCGATCTGCTGGAGCACGCGTCAGGGCTGACGGCGCGGCTGGTCGATGCGCCGCCGGAGGGGCGGCGCGAGTTCGAGCACGAGATCTGCACGATGAAGCTGGAGTACGCGCCGCGGTCGAGATCGATCTACAGCGACCTGGGGTTCATCCTCCTCGGCTTCCTGGTGTCTGACACGCTGCTGGTGTCTGACACGCTGACGAGAATTGCCCGCGTGTCCAAAACTGCCCCGGTGTCTGACACCGAGTTGCGGTTCCTCCCTCCCCCCGACCTCCGCGCCCGCTGCGCCCCGACCCGACCGCTCGACGACGACCACCGCCGCGGCCGCGTCCTGGTCGGCGAAGTCCACGACAACTACGCCGCGGCGCTCGGCGGCGTCGCCGGCCACGCCGGCCTGTTCGGCACCGCGTCGGCCGTCGGCGACTTCGCGCGGACCGTGCTGCGCGCCGCGCGCGGCGACGCGCGCCAGCCCCCGCCGTTCACGCCGGCGCTCGTCGCGCAGTTCACGACGCGGAGCGCGGTCCCCGGCAGTTCGCGCGCGCTCGGCTGGGATACGATGCTGCCGTCTTCCTCGTGCGGATCCCGGATGTCTCCCGCCGCCTTCGGCCATGTCGGCTTCACCGGCACCTCGCTGTGGATCGATCCGGCGCAGGACCGCTACTTCGTGCTGTTGACCAACCGCGTCTTCGGCGACGGCACCGTCGACGACATGCGCGACGTGCGGCGCGCCTTCCATGACGCTTACCTCGATTGACTGGCTGGTCATCGGCGCGTACTTCGCGCTGAACCTCGGGATCGGCGTCTACTACGCGCGGCGCGCGCGCGGCAGCACGACCGAGTTCTTCCTCTCGGGCCGCAACGTCCCGTGGTGGCTCGCCGGCACGTCGATGGTCGCGACGACCTTCGCGGCCGACACCCCGCTCGTCGTCACCGGCATGGTCGCGCGCTACGGCATCGCCGGCAACTGGCTGTGGTGGAACATGGCCGCCAGCGGCATGCTGACCGTGTTCGTGTACGCGCGGCTGTGGCGCCGGGCGGGCGTGATGACCGACGTCGAGTTCGCCGAACTGCGATACGCCGGCCGGCCGGCCGCGTTCCTGCGCGGCTTCCGCGCGTTGTATCTCGGCATCCCGATGAACTGCATCATCATCGGCTGGGTCAACCTGGCGATGATGAAGATCCTCCAGGTGACCCTCGGCCTCGACCAGACGCACGCGCTCTACGCGCTGCTCGCCATGCTGCTGTTCACGGCGTTCTACACCACGCTCGCCGGCCTCTGGGGCGTGCTCGTCACCGATCTGGTGCAGTTCGTGTTGAAGATGGGAATGGTCATCGCGCTCGCCGCGTACGCGGTGCGCGCGGTCGGCGGCCTCGACGCCTTGAAGCAGCAGACCGCCGGGCGGCTCGATTTCTTTCCGTCGAGCGACGCGCCGTGGATGCCGGCGATCACGCTGTTCGTCTACCTCGGCGTCAACTGGTGGGCCAGCTGGTACCCCGGCGCCGAACCCGGCGGCGGCGGATACGTGGCGCAGCGCATCTTCTCGGCGCGGACCGAACGCGACGGCCTGTTCGCGACGCTGTGGTTCAACATCGCGCACTACGCGGTGCGGCCCTGGCCGTGGATCCTGACGGCGCTCGCCTCGCTGGTGCTCTACCCGAACCTGGTCGACAAGGAATCGGGCTACGTCCGCACGCTGATGGATCCGCGCGTGTTCCCGCCGGCGCTGCGCGGCATCATGCTCGCCGCGTTCGCGGCCGCCTACATGTCGACGATCGGGACGCAGCTCAATTGGGGCGCGTCGTACGTCGTCAACGATTTCTACCGGCGGTTCCTGCGCAGGGATCGACCGGAGCGCGAGTACGTCACCGTCTCGCAGATCGTCACGGTCGCGCTGATGCTGATGTCGATCTACGTGACGCTCCACCTCGCGTCGATCGAGCAGGCGTGGAAACTGCTGATCGTGACGGGCGCGGGCACCGGATCGGTGCTGCTGTTCCGCTGGTTCTGGCGGCGCATCAACGCGTGGTCCGAGGTGTCGGCGATGGCGGTTGCGGCCGTCGTCTCGCTCTACCTGCAGCTCGTCGTCGGATGGGACTCGGATCGTCCGCGCGACTTCGCGTATCTGATGATCGTCACCGTCGCGCTGACGACCGTCGCCTGGGTGGCGACGACGCTCATGACGAAGCCGGAGCCGCGCGAGACGCTCGACCGGTTCTACGCGCGCGTCGACCCGATGCGCGGCGGATGGCGCGCGATGCGCGAACAGCTGCTCAACGTCGTGCTCGGCTGCGTGCTGGTGTACGGCGCGCTGTTCGGCGTCGGCGAGATCCTGCTGCGCAGCACGATCGTCGGGCTCGCGATGCTGGCGGTATCGGCTGCGTCGGCCGCGGCCATCGCGCGCAACCTCGGATCCTGATCGCCAGGCATCGTTCCCGGGCTACCGGCCCGAACGCCCGAACGGCGTCTGGAACGTGCCCGGCCCGCGCCCGCTCGGCCCTCCCGCTCCGCCCGGACCGCCCGGCCCTCCCGGCCCGCGCCCCGTGCCCCGTTGACCGCCGAGCGGCCCGGGACCGATCGGCGACGTCGTCGGACCGCTCGCTCCGGTCGGTCCGCGTCCGCGCTGCCCCGGCGCGCCTCCCGGTGCGCCGCCCACGCCCGGCGCCTGCGTCTGCTGCGTCCACACGAACTGCCACTCGTTGTAATGGCTGCGTCCGTTGTACAGGCGGATCGACTTCTCTTTGCTCTTGCTCGTCACGCCCATGATGCCGCCGCCGGTCGACCCGCCGCCCGGGCCGCCGGGCGCGCTCGTGCCGATCGTCGGCCCGCGTCCGCCGGCCTGCGTCTGCGGGGTTGGCGCGCTGCCGGGCGCGCCGGATCGCCCCGCTGCACCGATTTGCGTGCCGCCCTGACCGTTCTGCCCGACCAGAAGCGGCGCGAAATCGTCATTTGTGATCGGGTCCTTGTATTTCTTGCGGAGAAACTTCTCGTTGACGAGGACGTCGAGGCTCGGCGGGTACGCGTTGGCATATTTCTTCTGGAACAGGCCGATTGCGTGCGCGTACTGCATGCCGCGGAAGATCAGCTCCTCTTCCTTCTCGCGCTGCGTCGCCTGCTTCCAGACGGGCATGGCGACGGTCATCATGATGGCCATGATGCTCATCGCGACGAGGAGCGCCGCCATCGCGTATCCGGCGTGGCGGGGCGCGTGTTTGTCTTGACCCCGTAACTTCATGGGAACTAAGATGTTTAGCGCCTTCATGGTACCACGCCTCCGTCCCGTCGTTCGCGTCATTCCGCTGTTCGCGGTCGCGCTGCTCGCGATCGGATGCGAAAAGGTGCCGCTGCTGGCGCCGTCGGGCTCGACGATTACGCTGACGTCGGCCGTCAACGCGCTGCCGGTCAACGGCACGGCGCAGATCGTCGCGCAGGTGATCGAGCCGTCCGGGACGCCGCCGCACAGCGGCACGCAGGTCACCTTTACGACGTCGCTCGGGTCGGTGGAGCCGGCTGTGGTCGAGACCGACGCCAACGGCCAGGCGATCGCCACGTTCAGAGCCGGGACGGCGAACGGCACGGCGACGATCACCGCCATCTCGGGCGGCACGAGTGCGTCGGGCAACTCGGCGATCAAGATCGCGATCGGAACCGCCGCGGTGGGCTCGGTGCGGCTCGGGGCGAACCCGACCATCCTGCCGCCGACGGGCGGCACGACGTCGCTCGTGGCGCAGGTCTTCGACATCAACGGCAACCCGCTCGTCAACGCGCCGGTGTTCTTCACCACCACCGCAGGGTCGATCGATCAGTTCGTCGTCAACACGGACCAGAGCGGCATCGCGACGGCGCGGCTGACGACGTCGAACCAGGCGACCGTGACGGCGAGCGTCGGCGCGCAAGGCGGTTCGACCACCACGCCGGGCACGGGCGGCGGCGGGACCGGAACGACGCCGACCACTCCGTCCACGCCGACGTCGACGCAGAGCACCGCGACGATTACGATCGCGATCGCCGGCGCCCCGCAGATCGTCATCACGCCGCCGACCACGCCGCCCGGCGCCGGGCTTCCGGCGGCGTACACGTTCGCGGTCACCGCGGCCACGACCAACGGGTGTCTCGTCCGGGATCTGACGGTGAACTGGGGCGACGGGCAGATTCAGGATCTCGGCGCCGTGACCGGCAGCGCCGTCGTCCAGCACGCGTACGCGAATGCCGGCTCGTACACGATCAAGGCGACGGTGACCGACAGCTGCGGCTTCACCCAGACCGTGTCGTCCGGCGTCGCCGTCACCGTGACCACCAACCCGACGATCATCATCACGCCGTCGGTGCCGACGGGGTCGAAGACCGCGACGTTCACGATTCAGATCACGCCTCCCACGGGTGTCGGGATCCTGGATGCGGTGATCAACTTCGGCGACGGCGTCACGTCCGACCTCGGCGGGGCGACGGGCACCATCACCGTTCAACACACGTATCCCAACGTCGCGAACCAGACGTATACCGTCACCGTGACGGTGACCGACACGCTGGGACGCGTGACGACGGGCCAAACGACCGTCAACATTCCGTAGGACCGCTTGCTGGAGCCACGCATCGTGATGGTCAGATCCAGTCGGCTGCTCGCTGCCATTGCTGTCGCGGCGCTCGGCGCGTTCGGCTGCGCGTACCACCTGCCGACCGAGCCCGGCAGCAGCTCGCCGCCGCCAACGCCGAACCTGACGCCGTCGACGATCCGGATCACCGCCTCGTCGCGCACGGACCAGACGGTCGGGATCACCGCGACGGTGCTGTCGAGCGACGGTCACTTCGTCCCGAACGTCGCGCTGACGCTCTCGGTCGACGCGGGCACCGTGTCGCCGACGACGGCCACGACCGACGCGAACGGCGGCGTGCAGGCGTCGGCGAGCACGCCGTCGGTGACGACGCTCCACGTGTCCGGCGGCGGCGTTTCGGCTCAGGCCACGCTGCCAGCGTCCGTTGCGGCCCCCGTCGCTGACGCGGTGCTTCTGAACGTGCCTGGCACGGGCACGGCCGGAGTACCGGTGACGATGTTCGTCAGCTCGGCGGCGTCGGCGACGTGGTCGTGGAACTTCGGCGACGGCGCGACGTCGCAGACGACGAGCCTGTCGACGACGCACACGTACGGCCAGGCGGGTCGCTACACCGTTTCGGTGTCTGGCGCATCTGGGACTGCGTCGGCGCCGATTACGATCAACAATGCGCCAACGCCAC
>DASRGT010000049.1:0-25954 GCA_035650895.1 Vicinamibacterales bacterium | reverse complement strand
GAGCACCACCGCGTCCTTCGCGCCGAGCAGCTTCGCCGCCCGCAGCGTCGCGACCATCGGTCCACCGCCGCAGGCGTGATCGGGACGCGCCTCGAGCGCGTCCTGCAGGCGATCGGCGTCGAACCTGGCGACGCAGTCGGTCACCACGCCGTCGAGCGCCGCCGCCGTGCTCGCCGGCTGGTAATGGGACAGATCGCTGCTCGCCACGATCAGCGCGTCGCGCGCGTAGAGCACGTCCCCGAGCGCGTCGCCGAGCGCCCGGGCCGTTTCGGCCGTCTGGTAGCCCATGACGAGCGGCACGATCGTCGCGGTGGGCAGCAGATGCCGCACGAAGGGCAGCTGCATCTCGACGGAGTGCTCGCGCGCATGCGCCGTCGGGTGCTCGCGCACGATCGGCGCCGCCCGCATCAGCGCCTGCGCGCAGTCTTCGTCGATCGGCGCGACGCCCAGGGGCGTCTCGAACCCCCCGCGGGGCACGACGGCGACGCCGCTGAAGCCGACGAAGTGCGACGGGCCGACGATGACGACGACGTCGAAGCGGCGGCCGCGCAGTTGGGCGTAGGCGTGCGCCGCGACGGGTCCCGAGTACATCAGCCCGGCGTGCGGCGCGACGAGCGCCACGAGGTCGCCGGCCACTTCGTGCGTCACGTCGGCGAGGTGCTGCTCCACCGCCGCGGCGAGCGCGCGCGCGTCGCCCGGGTACCACGTGCCCGCCACCGCTGCCGGCCGCTGCATGCGGTACATTGTAGAATTTCGCATGGCCCAACCGGTCTCGAGCATCGACGTGTCGGCCGTCGCCGCCCTCGCGAACCTCGACCTCGATGCGGATGAACTGGATCTCTTTGCGAAGCAGCTGCGCGACGTGCTCGAGGCGGTCAACACGCTGGCCGAGCTGGACACGGCCGGCGTGCCGCCGACGGCGGCCATCCTGACGCACCATCCCGTCGACCGGCCGGACGAGCGGCGGCCGTCGCTCGATCGCGACGCGGCCGTCGCCGCGGCCCCGGACGCGTCGGCCGACGCGGCCTACTTCCGCGTGCCCAAAGTGATCGGATGATCGACGCGGACCGTTCTGCACGCGAGCGGTGCGAACGCGCGCTCGATCGGGCCGAGGCGCTGAACCCGTCGCTCAACGCGTTCAACACGCTCGCGCGCGAACGCGCGCTCGAGCGCGCCTCGGCGATCGACCGCGACCGCGATCGGTGGCGCGGCGCGCCGCTCGCCGGCGTGCCCGTCGCCGTCAAGGACAACATCTGCACGCGCGGCCTGCGCACCACCGCATCGTCGCGGATGCTCGCCGACTACACGCCGCCGTACGACGCCACCGCGATCGCCCGCCTCGAACAGGCGGGCGCGATCGTCATCGGCAAGACCAACTGCGACGAGTTCGCGATGGGATCGTCGAACGAGAACTCGGCGTTCGGGCCGGCGAAGAACCCGTGGGCGCTCGATCGCGTCACCGGCGGATCGAGCGGCGGATCGGCCGCCGCGGTCGCCGCGCGGATCGCCCCGCTGGCCCTCGGATCGGATACCGGCGGGTCGGTCCGCCAGCCGGCGGCGCTCTGCGGAGTGGTCGGGTTGAAGCCGACCTACGGGCGGGTGTCGCGCTACGGCCTGATCGCGTTCGGATCCTCGCTCGATCAGATCGGACCGCTGGCGGCGACGGTCCGCGAGGCGGCGGCGCTGCTTCAGGCGATCGCCGGCGCCGACGCCGCGGACGCGACGAGCGCACCGGAGCCGGTCCCGCCGTACGACGCGGCGCTGACCGGCGACGTCCGCGGGACGCGGATCGGCGTGCCGCGGCGGCTGCTCGAGGACGGGGTCGACGCGGAGGTGTCGTCGGCCTTCTTCGCCGCGCTCGACGCGCTGAAGTCGCGCGGCGCGGTGCTGGTCGACATCGATCTGCCGCACGCGCGGTTCGCGATCGCGACGTACTATCTGGTCTCGACGGCCGAAGCGAGCTCGAACCTCGCGCGCTACGACGGCGTCCGCTACGGCTTTCGCGCCGCTCCCCCGCCGGCTGCCATCGGCCATCAGGCGCCGGGCGGCGGCGCGTTCACGCTGCACGAGATGTACGCGAAGACGCGCGCGCAGGGGTTCGGCCCCGAGGTCAAGCGCCGCATCGTCCTTGGCACCTACGTGCTGAGCGCCGGCTACTACGACGCGTACTACCGCAAAGCGCAGCAGGCGCGGACGCTGATCCTGCGCGACTACGAGGAGGCGTTCGGCGGCGCGGCCGCCGTCGAAGCCATCGCCATGCCGACCAGCCCCGTGCCGGCATTCCGCATCGGCGAACGTGCAGCCGACCCCGTGCAGATGTATCTTGCGGACGTGTTCACCGTCAGCGCGAACCTCGCCGGGCTCCCGGCGATCAGCGTTCCATGCGGATTGACGGCGCCGGGGACCGGTCCCTCGGCGGCGCGGAGCGGGCTGCCGATCGGTCTGCAGCTGACGGGCCGGCGCTTCGACGAATCGACGCTGCTCCGGATCGCCGACGCGTACGAACGCGACTTCGAATGGTCGACACGCCAGCCGACGCTCGCGTAATCGGCGACTGGGCGTCGCTTCCCGACGAGCAGCTGCTCGACGTCCGCATGTGCGATCTCGCGCTGACGATGGAGGGGACGGATCTCGACCAGCGCATCGCGCAGATCAACGCCGAGCTCGACGCGCGCGGGCTGATGTTCCGGCCGCACTACTGGCTGTCGGACGAGTGGTTCACGCCGGACGGCATTCCCGGCGTGGCGATCCCGTTTTACCTCGCGCACGCGCGGCTGGCCAGGCTCGAGCTCGCGCAGATGCTGGAAGTGGAAGGCGGCGATCCCGCGTCGTGCCTGAAGATCCTGCGCCACGAGGTCGGCCACGCGATCGACAACGCGTACCGGCTGCGGCGCCGGCCGACGCGGCGGCGCCTGTTCGGGAGCCCGGACACCGAGTATCCCGAGTACTACACGCCGAAGCCGTACAGCAAGAGCTTCGTGCACCATCTCGATCACTGGTACGCGCAGAGCCATCCCGACGAGGACTTCGCCGAGACGTTCGCGGTGTGGCTCGATCCGGCGTCGATGTGGGCGACGCGGTACGCGACGTGGCCGGCGCAGCGAAAGCTCGAATACATGGATCGCCTGATGCGGCAGGTGGCGCGCAAGCGCCCGAGCGTCACCTCCAAGCGGCAGATCGATCCGCTCCGCCGGCTGAAGAAGACGCTGCGCGAACACTACCGCCAGAAACGCGAGCACTACGGGCTCGACCATCCCGACTTCTACGAGAGCGATCTCAAGAACCTGTTCTCGGATGCGCCGCAGTACGCGAAGAACCTGCCGGCCGCGCGCTTCCTCCGGCGCATCCGCAAGGACGTGCGGAGCCGCGTCGCCAGCTTCACCGACAGCTACCAGTACACGATCGATCAGCTCCTCGAGAAAGTGATCGAGCGGTGCCGCGAGCTGAACCTGCGGCTCACCGAATCCGAAGAGGAGACGAAAATCGACTTCATGGTCTTTCTCACCGTGCAAACGATGAACTACCTGCACAGCGGACGCCACCGGGTCGCGCTGTGAGCCAGAAGCTGCGCATCGTCTGCCTCGTGCACCGCCACCTGGTGCCGCCGGAGAAGATCGAAGAGGGCACCGACATCGTCTCGGCGCCGTGGCGCACGGAGTACGACGTGACGTCGACGCTGACCGCGATGGGCCACGACGTGCGGGCGCTGCCGGTGCACGACGACCTCGGCGAGATCCGGCGCCTGCACGAGGAGTGGAAGCCGCACATCGCCTTCAACCTGCTCGAGGGGTTCGACGACATCACGATCTTCGATCAGAACGTCGTCTCGCACCTCGAGCTGCTGAAGCTGCCGTACACGGGCTGCAACCCGCGCGGCCTGCTGCTGTCGCGGGACAAGTCGCTGTCGAAGAAGCTGCTCGCGTACCACCGCATCGCGGTGCCCGCGTTCGAGGTGTTCCGCATCGGCCGGCCGGTGCGCCGCCACAAGGCGCTCACCTTTCCGCTGATCGTGAAGTCGCTGACGCAGGAGGCGTCGATCGGCATCTCGCAGGCGTCGGTCGTCGACAGCGACGAGAAGCTGAAGGAGCGCGTCGCGTTCATCCACGAGAGCATCGGCACGGCCGCCATCGTCGAGCAGTACATCGAGGGGCGCGAGATTTACGTCGGCGTGATCGGCAATCAGGTGCTGCAGGCGCTGCCGGTGTGGGAGCTGTTCTTCACGAACATGCCCGAGGGGACGCGGCGCATCGCCACCGACCGCGTGAAGTGGAGCGTCAAGTACCAGAAGAAGTACGGGATCGACAGCGGGCCGGCGACGGAGCTCGACGCCGCGACGGCCGAGGAGCTGCAGCACGTCTGCAAGCGCGCCTACCGCGCGCTCGAACTGAGCGGCTACGCGCGGATCGATCTGCGCCTCGACGAGGCGGGCAACGCGTGGGTGCTCGAAGCGAACCCCAACCCGCAGATTGCGAAGGGGGAGGATTTCGCGGCGTCAGCCGAGCGGGCGGGGATGAACTACGAGGCGGTGCTGCAGCGGATCATCAACCTCGGGCTGCGATGGCAGCCGGAGAGCTTCGCGTAACCGCCCAGACCAGCCACGCGATCAGCAGGAACGGCGCGAGCGGGATCAGCACCGCGAGCGCGGCCGCGAACAGCAGCGCCGCGCAGACGATTGCGGCGACGACCAGGACCACCGGCAGCACGATCAACCCCACCGCCGCGCGCAGCACGAACCGCAGCAGCAGGAACGGCAGGAAGAGGACGGCGCCGACCACCGCGAAGGCCAGACACAACAGGGCGAACGGCAGGGCGAGCAACCCGAAGAACAGCCCAAAGACGATGCGGAACGGCAACGTCAGCAGGTGAAACATACTGATTCTGACGAGAGTCCGAAGCCCGAAGTTCGACCCGGACGCCGGCGTTTCGGCGCTATTTCAAGGCTTTCAACGTGGCGCCCTTCAACTGGTCGGCCGGGCCGCGGGGAGCGGTCGGGGACAGGTACGCCATTGGCTGGTGGGTCAGCGCCTCGTCCAGGCTCTTGATTACCGGCGTGTTGCCGGCGGTCCGCTTCGTCTTCGTGAAGCCGACGAGGACGCAGAACCCGATGAACAGCGCCAGGATGAACAGGCTGCTCGTCAGAAACCCCTGCACGAGCCCGACGACGATCGGCTGGAACTCGGTCATGCGCCGTCTCCTGCTGCCGGCCGCGGCGGCGGCACGTCGTAGGAGACGAGGCCGCGCTTGACCTCCTCCATCGCCAGCCGCTCCGCCTTCTTCGGCAGATGTTCTGTTTCGCTCGTAATCCGGAGGCGCGCGCCCCGGCGCAGCTGCTTGGCGCGCAGCGCGGCGACGTCCACGAAAAGAAACCGACTGCTCGGCGGCGGGACGGGTTCGGCCGGAATCAGCGGGGCCTGGGCGTCCGCCTCGGATTGTTCTGGGGTCTGAACGGGCTCGTCCATGGGCTGGGTCTACACGATATCAGGGCAGCGGGCGGGAGGGCAAAGGGCAGGAGGGCCCCGGCCCCCTGCCCTCCTGGCGTTTATCGTTACGCGGCGACGTCGACCTTGATCGACCGCGGCTTGGCTTCCTCGCGGAGCGGAATCCTCACGGTGAGGACGCCGTTCTTGTACTCGGCCGAGACCCGATTGGGGTCGACGGTCTGCGGCAGCGAGAACGAGCGGCTGAACGATCCGTAGCGCCGCTCGACGTGGTGGTACTGCTCGTCCTTCACCTCGCCCGACGCCTTCTTCTCGCCCTTGATCGTCAGCACGAAGTTTTCGATGTTGATGTCGATGTCGTCACGGCTCATGTCGGGCAGCTCGGCCGTCAGCACCAGCTCGTGGTCGCCGGTCTGATAGATGTCGACCGGCGGCAGCCAGGTGCTCGGCGCGGCAAACCCGAAGTCGCGGAACGGATCCCAACGAACGATCGTCATACGAACCTCCTCAACTGGTGCTCGGTTTATGCGGTTGCAGCGGCAACCCGGTTACTTCGTCTCCGCGAACTCCGCGTCGACGACTTCCGCATCCTTCACATTCGAATCGGACCGGCCCGAAGCGCCCGAGGCACCCGCGGTGCCCGCGTTCCCCGAGGGGCCCGACTGTTTGTAGAGCTGCTCCGCCATCGCGTGCGATGCGCGCTGCAGCTCGTCGACGGCGCGGGTGATCGCCGCCAGGTCGTCGCCCTGCGCGGCCTTGCGCGCCTCGGCGATCGCCGCCTCGACTTTCGAGAGATCGCCGAACGCGATGCGGTCGCGGTTCTCGTTCACCGTCTTCTCGACCTGGTAGGCCAGCGCGTCGGCGTTGTTGCGCGCGTCGATCACCTCGCGCCGCGCCTTGTCCTCCGCTTCGTGGCTCTGCGCGTCCTTCACGAGCCGGTCGACCTCGTCCTTGGAGAGGCCGCTCGACGCCGTGATGGTGATCTTCTGCTCCTTGCCGGTCGCCAGATCCTTCGCCGAGACGTTGACGATGCCGTTGGCGTCGATGTCGAACGCGACTTCGATCTGCGGCACGCCGCGCGGCGCCGGCGGCAGCCCCACGAGGTGGAACTTGCCGAGCGTGCGGTTGTCGCGCGCCAGCGGCCGCTCGCCCTGCAGCACGTGGACTTCGACGTTGGTCTGGTTGTCGGTCGCCGTCGAGAAGATCTCGCTCTTGCGCGACGGGATCGTCGTGTTGCGCGCGATCAGCGTCGTCATGACGCCGCCGAGCGTTTCGATGCCGAGCGACAAGGGGGTCACGTCGAGCAGCAGCAGATCCTTGACGTCGCCCGCGAGGACGCCGCCCTGCACCGCCGCGCCGACCGCCACCACTTCGTCCGGATTGACGCCCTTGTGCGGCTCCTTGCCGAAGTAGTCGCGCACGAGCTGCTGCACCTTCGGGATGCGCGTCGAGCCGCCGACGAGGACCACTTCGTCGATCTTGCGCGGATCGACGCCCGCATCCGCGAGCGCCTGCTTGACCGGCGCCATCGAGCGCTGCAGCAGATCGTCGACGAGCGATTCGAACTTCGCCCGCGTCAGCTTCATCTGCAGGTGCTTCGGGCCGCTCTGATCCGCCGTCACGAACGGCAGGTTGATTTCGGTCTCCACCGCCGTCGACAGCTCGATCTTCGCCTTCTCCGCCGCTTCCTTCAGCCGCTGCAGCGCCATCCGATCCTTCGACAGATCGATGCCGTCGCTCTTCCTGAACTCCGCCACGAGCCACTCGATGACGCGATCGTCGAGGTCGTCGCCGCCGAGGTGCGTGTCGCCGTTGGTCGCCTTCACTTCGACGATGCCTTCGCCGACTTCGAGGACCGAGATGTCGAAGGTGCCGCCGCCGAAGTCGTACACGGCGATCGTTTCGTCCTTCTTCTTGTCGAGGCCGTACGCCAGCGCCGCCGCGGTCGGCTCGTTGATGATCCGCTGGACGTTGAGCCCCGCGATCCGCCCGGCGTCCTTCGTCGCCTGTCGCTGCGCGTCGTTGAAATACGCCGGCACGGTGATGACCGCGTCGCTGACCGGCTCGCCGAGGTAGTCCTCCGCGGCCTTCTTCAGCTTCTGCAGCACCATGGCCGAGATTTCCGGCGGCGAGTACTTCCTGCCGCGCGCTTCGACCCACGCGTCGCCGTTGTCGGCGCGGACGACGGTGTAGGGCACACGCGACCGTTCGCCCGAGATTTCCTCGAACTTCCGGCCCATGAAGCGCTTGATGGAGAAAACGGTGTTGTCGGGGTTGGTGACCGCCTGACGTTTGGCGACCTGCCCGACGAGGCGCTCGCCGTCCTTCGTGATCGCGACGACGGATGGGGTGGTGCGCGCCCCTTCCTGGTTCACGATGACCGACGGCTGGCCGCCTTCCATGACGGCGACGACCGAGTTGGTCGTGCCGAGGTCGATCCCAATCACTTTGCCTTTAGCCATATGGCGGTAGTATAGGCACGTAATGAGTGTTTGTCAAGCATGTTTTATGAGTGCAATTGACTAATATCATACCCGACTTCGGTATGCGATCATCTCTACTGCCATGCGCACCAGGGTCCATACGATTGCCATCCCATCCGAAATCGGCGACTTTGCCGACGAGGTCCGCCGCACTTTCCTCGAACTCGGCCGCGCATTCGGCGCCGAGTCGCTGGCCGGCGAGTGCTCTCCGCCCATCGACGTCTACGAAACCGACGAGGCGATGGAGATCGTCGTGGACCTCCCCGGCGTCGATCCCGCGGCGGTCCGCGTCCTGTCCAAGGGCGACAGCCTGCTGATCGCGGGCGACAAGACGCCGCGCCGCGCGCGCGGCGAGTCCAGCTTTCATCTCGTCGAACGCGGGTACGGCCGATTCGCGCGCGTCGTGCGGCTCGGCCGCGCGTGCGACCTGTCCAGGGCGCGCGGGCGGCTGGTGAACGGCGAGCTGCAGATCACCGTGCCGAAGATCGCGGACCGGCGCGGCAACGCGATTCGGATTCCCGTGGAGGCCGGCACCCGGCAATGAGACTGCTCTTCATCGGCGACATCGTCGGCAAGCCGGGTCGCGACTGCATCCGCACGGGGGTCGCCGCGATGGTCGACTACCACCAGATCGACCTGGTCATCGCCAACGCCGAGAACGCCGCGGGCGGATTCGGGATCACGCGCGAGATCGGCGAGCAGCTGCTCGACCTCGGCGTCGACGTCATGACGTCGGGCAATCACATCTGGGACAAGAAAGAAGCGCTCGACTACATCGGGATCGAGCCGCGGCTGCTGCGGCCGGCCAACTTCCCCGCCGGCGCGCCCGGCAACGGCAGCTATCTCGCCCGCAGCCGCGACGGCCGATCGGTCGGCGTCGTCAACGTCATGGGACGCGTGTTCATGACGCCGCTCGACGATCCCTTCGCCGCCGCCGCACGCGAAGTCGCCAGGCTGCGCGAGCGGACGCGCGTGGTCTTCGTCGACTTCCACGCCGAGGCGACGTCGGAGAAGCTGGCCATGGGCTGGCATCTCGATGGGAAAGCCACCGCCGTCGTCGGCACGCACACGCACGTGCAGACCGCCGACGAGCGGATCCTGCCGAAGGGCACCGCCTACCTGACCGACGTCGGCATGACCGGACCGCACGATTCGATCATCGGCGTCGAGGTCGCGCCGGCGCTCGCGCGCTTCACCACCGCGATGCCGCAGAAGTTCGAGACGGCGACCGGCAACCCCCGGCTCAACGCCGTCATCGTGGACGCCGACGAACAGACCGGCATGGCCACCGAGATCGAGCGCCTGAGCTACAGTCTCGACGAGTTGAAAGATCTCTCCGATGTCGGATCTGTTCGATCTTCCGTTTGAAGAAGACGACGAACCGCTAGCTGACGGCGAACAGCCGACAGCCGACGGCCGGGCGGCAGGCGGCGGCGCATCGGCGCCGCGTCGCACCCTGACCGTGAGCGAGCTGACGGTGCGGGTGCGGGATCTGCTCGAGGGCGATCTCTTCGAAGTGTGGGTCGAAGGCGAGCTCTCGAACTGCAAGGTCTGGAACAACGGCCACCTGTACTTCACGCTGAAGGACGATCGCTCGCAGCTGAAGGGCTTCATGTTCCGATCGTCGCTGCGGTACCTGAAGTTCAAGCCCGCGGACGGCCAGCACGTCATCGCGCGCGGCAAGATCACCGTCTACGAGCCGAGGGGCGAATACCAGATCGAGTGTCAGCACCTCGAGCCGAAGGGCGTCGGCGCGCTGCAGCTCGCGTTCGAGCAGCTGAAGGAGCGGCTCCAGAAAGAAGGCCTGTTCGACGCCGGCCGCAAACGCCCGCTCCCCGCGCTCCCCAAGAAGATCGGCATCGTCACCTCGCTCGACGGCGCGGCGATTCGCGACATCATCAAGGTGCTGCAGCGCCGGCATGCGAACGCGCATCTGGTGATCTGCCCCTGTCGTGTGCAGGGACAGGACGCGGCGCCCGACGTCGCGCGCGCGCTCCGACAGATCGGCCGCGTCCCCGGCGTCGACGTGGTGATCGTCGGCCGCGGCGGCGGTTCGATCGAAGATCTGTGGGCGTTCAACGAGGAGATGGTGGCGCGCGCCATCGGCCGCGTGCCGGTGCCGGTCATCTCCGCGGTCGGCCACGAAACCGACTACACGATTGCCGACTTCGTGGCCGACGTCCGCGCGCCCACGCCGTCGGCGGCGGCCGAAATGGTCGTGGCGGGCAAGGACGAATTCTGCGGCCGCATCGACCGCCTTCACGATCGCCTCCTCGCCGCGGCGCGTGCGCGCATCCAGCGCCTGAGCCGCCGCGTGCACGTCGCCGACAGCCGGCCGGCGTTCGCGGGTGTCCCGGGCCGCGTGGCGATGCGCGCGCGACACGCATCGGAGCTCTCGCACGCGCTCGCGCGGGCGCTGCGCGATCGCGTCGCTGTGCGGTCGCGGCACCTGCAGCACCTCGACCGGCAGCTCCAGACGTTCGACGCCGGCCGGCGGCTCGGGGCGCTGCGCACGAGGCTGGTCGGCGCCGATGGACGGCTCCGCGGCGCCGCGGCGCGACGTCGCGACCGCGCGCGGGCGCAGCTGCAGGCGACGGCCGGACGTCTCGAGTCGCTCAGCCCGCTCGCCGTGCTCGCGCGCGGGTACGCGGTCGCGTGGAACGCCGACAAGAGTCGCGTGCTGCGCGACGCCGCGACCGTCACCGCCGGCGACGACATCATCGTCGCCTTGAGTCGCGGGGAGATTGGGGCTAAGGTGACGAAGACCTCATGACCGAGACGTCGATCAAGGACTTCGAAGCGGCCATCGCCGAGCTCGAGTCGATCGTCAAGAAGCTCGAGGAAGGCGACCTCGCGCTCGAGCAGTCGCTCGCCCTGTACGAGCGCGGCGTGCAGCTCTCGCGGTTCTGCCACGCGCGGCTCGAAGCGGCCGAGAAGCGGATCGAGTTGCTCAACGAGCGCGGCGAGCTGAAGACCGCGCCCGACTCGCTGACGCGCAACTCGTAATGGCCGAATCTCTCGACGCGTTCCTCCGGCGCGGCCGCGTCCTCGTCGACGAGGCGCTCGACCGGTGGCTGCCGAAGCCGCCCGCGTGCCCGGCGATCGTCGCCGAGGCGATGCGATACAGCGTGTTCGCGGGCGGCAAGCGTCTGCGCCCCATGCTCACACTCGCCGCCGCCGAGGCCGTGGACCGCGACGCCGCGCCGCGCGCGCTGCCCGCCGCGTGCGCGATCGAGATGATCCACACCTACTCGCTGATCCACGACGATCTGCCGGCGATGGACAACGACACGCTGCGCCGCGGCCGCCCCACGCTGCACGTCGTCTACGGCGACGGCGTCGCGATCCTCGCCGGCGACGGCCTGCACGCCGAAGCCTTCACGCTGCTCGGCCAGACGCCCGCCGACGATCCGCCCGAGCTGCCGCGCCGCCGCCTGCGCGTGCTCGACGTGATCGGCCGCGCCGCCGGACCCGCGGGCATGGTCGGCGGACAGGCGATCGATCTGCAGGCCGCCGGTCAGGTGCCGGGGCACGCGGTCACGCTCGACGCCGACGGCCTGCGCGACATGCACGCCCGCAAGACCGGCGCGCTGATCCATGCGTCCGCGCTCAGCGGCGCCATCATCGCCGGCGCCGACGAGCAGCAGGCGGCCGGCGTCGCCCTGTACGCCCGCGAGATCGGCGTCGCGTTTCAAATCGTCGACGATGTCCTGGACGTCGAGGGCAGCGCGGCGCAGCTCGGGAAGAGCGCCGGCAAGGACGCCGCGGCGGCCAAGCCCACGTACCCGTCGCTCTTCGGCGTCGACCGCTCGCGTATTCTCGCCGTCGAATGCGTCGATCGCGCGCTGGCGGCGATCGATGCGGCCGGCCTGACCGACGGCCAGCTGCCGGCGATCGCGCGATGGGTCGTCTCGCGCAGGAATTGAAGAAGCAGCGGCTCGATGTCGTGCTGGTCGAGCGCGGCCTCGCGCCGTCGCGCGAACGCGCGCGCGCGCTGATCCTCGCGGGCCAGGTCACCGTCGACCGCGTCGTCGTGGCGAAGGCGGGCGCGCCGGTCGCCGCCGACGCGCGCGTGGAGCTCGCGGCGCCCGATCACCCGTATGTCGGCCGCGGCGGCATCAAGCTGGCACACGCGCTCGATGCGTTCGGCATCGACCCGCGCGGACGCCGCGCGCTCGACGTCGGGGCGTCGACCGGCGGCTTCACCGACGTGCTCGTGCAGCGCGGGGCCGCCTCGGTCATCGCGCTCGACGTCGGCCACGGGCAGCTCGAGTGGAAACTGCGCCAGGACCCTCGCGTGATCGTCCGCGAAGGCGTCAACGCGCGCGCGCTGACGCGAGACGATGTGCCGCACCAGGTGACGCTGGCGGTCATCGACGTGTCGTTCATCTCGCTGAAGCTGATCCTGCCGTCGGTCCGTCCGTTCCTCGATCCGCCCGGCGACATCGTGGCGCTCGTCAAGCCGCAGTTCGAGGCCGGTCGCGACGACGTCGGGCGCGGCGGGGTCGTCACCGATCCGCTGATCCACGACGCCGCGATCGCGGGCGTCACCGCCGCGGCCGCCGCGATCGGCCTGTACCGGATCGCGATGACGCCGTCGCCCATCACCGGCGCCTCGGGCAACCGGGAGTTCTTCCTCCACCTGCGATGAACATCGTGGTCTACGGCGCGGGGGCCATCGGCAGCGTGTACGCGGCGCGGCTGTCCGCGCAGCACGACGTGACCGCGGTCGCGCGGCCGGCGCACGCCGACGCCATCGCGCGCGAGGGGCTGCGCGTCGTCGGCCGCGACGAACGCGTGTGCCGGATGCGCGCCGTCACGCGGCTCGATGCGATCCCGCCCGACACGCTGCTGCTGCTGACGACGAAGGTGAATCACAACGGGGAGGCCGCTGCGGCCATCGCGCCGCTCGTGCGGCCGGACACGACGGTCCTGTGCGTCCAGAACGGACTGCACGGCGAGGCGATCGTGCGGGAGGCGATCGCCGGCCGCTGCCCGGTGCTGCGCGCCATCACGCAGTTCGGGGCGATCTTCCGCGAGCCGGGCGTCGTCGATCTGAAGGTGATCGGCTACACCCTGGTCGAGCGGCACGAGCGCGGCGCGGCGGTCGCCGATCTCCTCACGGCGAGCGGCCTCGACGGGCGCGTCTCGCCCGACATCGACGTCGAGATCTGGCGCAAGCTGATCTTCAACTGCGTCATCAACCCGATCACGGCGGTGGGCGGGCTGCACGTCGGCGACATCGCCGACCCGCGGCTCGATCCGCTCAAGCAGCTCGTCATCGACGAATGCCTCGCCGTCGCGCGGACCGACGGCGTCGTGTTCGACGTCGACTTCCAGCAGGCGCTGCGCGACCAGTTCGGGGCGTCGCGCAACATCGCGTCGATGCGGCAGGACCTGATGAAGAAGAAGCCGACCGAGATCGATCACATGAACGGCGCCGTCGTGGAGCTCGGGCGCCGGAACGGCGTCCCGTGTCCGGTGAACGCGGCGCTTGTCGCGATCATCCGAGCAATGGAACAATGACCGCCGTGGCACGCGTCTCCACCGTCGGCGTCGTCGCCAAGTCGCACCTGCACGAGGCGACGCCGCATCTCGTGTCGGTCGAATCGTGGCTGCGGGAGCGCGGCATCGGCGCGCTGTTCGAGACGGCGACGGCGGCGCTGATGCCGGCCGACGCGCGCCGCCGCGTCGCCGACAAGGCGCAGCTGGCGCGCGACGCCGATCTGGTCGCCGTGCTCGGCGGCGACGGGACGCTGCTCTCGATGGCCGATTCGATCGGCGCCGCGGGCTCCAGCGTTCCCATCCTCGGCGTCAACTTCGGCAGCCTCGGCTTCCTCACCGAGGTGACGCTGCCCGAGCTCTACCCTGCGCTCGACGCGGCGGTGACCGGCCGCGCGCCGGTCGAGGACCGCATGATGCTGCGGTCCTCGACGCTCCGCGCGAGCGGAGGCATCCCCGACTTCATCGCGCTCAACGACGTCGTGATCACCAAGGCTGCGCGATCGCGGATGATCGATCTGTCGGTGTCGGTCGGCGACGAGTTCGTCACCCGCGTCAAGGCCGACGGCCTGATCGTCGCGACGCCGACGGGATCGACCGCCTACAACCTCGCCGCCGGCGGTCCGATCGTGCAGCCGACGCTCGAGTCGCTGATCCTGACGCCGATCGCGCCGCACACGCTGACGAACCGGCCGATCGTCATCCCGGCCGGATCGGCCGTCCGCGTGCAGCCGAACATCGACGAGCGCGACGAGCTGTTCGTCACCTTCGACGGGCAGGCGGGGTTCCAGCTGCGCGCGGGCGACGAGATCCGGATCTGCCGCGCCGAGCGGCCGCTGCGGCTGATCCGGCCGTCGACGCGGAGCTACTTCGAAGTGCTGCGGCAGAAGCTCAAATGGGGCGAGCGGTGACGCGCGTCACGGCATCGTCAGGATCGCCGCCATCGTCTCGATCCCTTCCCAGATGTTCCTGATCTTCACGTTCTCGTTCGGTCCGTGCTGGTTGTTGTCGAAGTTGACGATCGACAGGCCGATCGTCGGCACCTTCAGCACGTCCGAAAACAGGTAGAACGGCGCGCTGCCGCCGATCGTCGGCAGCCGGACGATCGGCCCGCCCGACGCATCCGCCACGGCCTTCGTGATCGCGCGCGCGATCGGCGCGTCGAGCGGCGTCCGTCCCGCCGGGTAGCCGCCGACGCGCGTCACGGTCGCGAGGAGCGGATGCGCGGCGCGCGTCGCGGCGTCCGGTTCCTTGTCGACCAGGAAATATCCGTGCTTCTTCACGTGCGCGACGAGGCGCTCGAACTGCTTCGCCGGCTCGACGTTCTTGACGAACCGCAGGTCGAGCCGCGCGGTCGCCGAGGCCGGGATGATGGTGCGGCCCTGGCCGCCGGTCCCGCCGCCCGATTCGACGGCGTCGATGTTGAGCGTCGGCAGGTTGTGGCGAAGCTCGAGGCGATCGGGACTCTCCGGCCGCGAGAAGCCGAAGGTCTTCATCAGCATCGGCGCCTCGTCGGGGATGTCGGCGATCGCCTGCTTCTCCTCCGCCGTCAGCGGCGCCACGTCGTCGTAGAACCCGTCGATGGTGACGCGGCCGGCGTCGTCCTTCATCGACGCGAGCAGCCGCGCGAGCTGCAGCGCCGGGTTCGGCGCCCAGTTGCCGTAGTTGCCGCTGTGCAGGTCGTGCGCCGCGCCGTACACGGTCACGACGGCGTTCATGATCCCGCGCGCGCCGAAATTGAGCGTGGGCCGATCGCTCGGGTGACGCGGGCCGTCGACGAGCAGGAGGGCGTCGCCGCGAATCCGGTCGGCGTACTTCTGCACCGCCGCCTCGAGGTTCGGCGAGCCGGCTTCCTCTTCGCCTTCCATGATCACGCGGACGTTCGAGGTGAGCGCGACATCGGACGCGTCGAGCGCCTCCACGGCCGACAGGAAGGCGACGATCGGCGACTTGTCGTCGGAGGTCGAGCGGCCGTACACGCGCCAGTTCGGGTCGAAGCCGTCCTTCCACGTCTCGAACGTGATCGTCCGTCCCTGCTCGGAATCGGGATGCTCGGCGACGAGCACCGGCTTGAACGGCGCTTCGTAGATCCACTCGGACGCGGTGACGGGCTGGCCGTCGTAGTGGAAGTAGAAGGTGATCGTCCGCCGCGCGTTCGGCAGCCGCCGTTCGGCGACGACGAGCGGCGACGTGCCGGCGGTGGGGAGGATCTCGGGCGCGAAGCGGCGCCGTTCGAACATGCGCGTCAGCGCCTCCGCGTTCTTCCGGATGTTCGCGGCGTCGGCGGCGACGTTCGGGATCGCCACGAACCCGAACAGCTCGCCGAGGATGTCGCGTTCGTGCGCGGTGCGCCAGGCGCGGACGCGGGCGATCGTGTCGGCGGGCGCGGCGGCGGCGAGGCACGCGGCGGCGAGCAGGAGGCACAGGCGTTTCATGACGCGTCATTATGCATTATGTGTTGACACACATATTTTCGTGTGTTACAACACACACCCAGATGGCCACGCCCACCAGCGGCATCCTCGAACGTCGCCTCCTCTCGCGGCCGATTGCCGACCCGGTGTACCGGGCGACGATGAACCTGCAGGTGGCGGCGGCGCAGTTCGAGGCCGATTTCGCCGAGGTGCTCGCGCCCGAGGGGCTCTCCTCCTCCGCGTTGAACGTGCTGCGGATTCTCAAGGGGCAGCCCGAAGGCCACCCGCGCGGCGAGATCTCGCGCCGGCTCATCTACCGCACCGCCGACGTCACGCGGATCATCGACCGCCTGACGCGGCGCGGGCTGGTCGAGCGGGCGCGGTCGCCGCGCGACCGGCGGCTGTCGCTGACGCGGCTGACGCCGAAGGGCCACAAGCTCGTCGCGAAGCTGAACGAGCCGATCGAGGCGCTCGTCGCGCGGTACCGCAGGAAGCTCACCGCCGACCAGTACCAGCAGCTCAATCACCTGCTCGAAAAGCTGTACGCGGACGAGGCGGACTGATGCGCGCGCCCGTATCCGGCCGTTCGCCACGCGTCGTAAATGTGTTCGAACACATAGTGTTGTCACACACGATTGGAGGAGCCATGCAGCGAAAGGGATTCGGATGGATCGTCGCGACCGCCGTCGCCGCCGCGGCGGCGATCACCGGCGCCGAAACGCACGCGGCCGGCGTGCGCGTGGAGCGCGGCCGGTTTCTCGTGGCGTTCGCCGCGTGCGGCGACTGCCACACGCCGCTGAAGGAGGGCCCCGGCGGGCCCGAGCCCGACATGTCGCGGTTCCTCTCGGGCCACCCCGAGTCGCTGAAGATGCCGCCGCCGCCCGGCGCGAAAGGGCCGTGGCTGTGGTCGGGCGCCGCGACCAACACCGCGTTTGCCGGGCCGTGGGGCGTCAGCTACGCTGCGAACCTCACGCCCGACCAGAACACGGGCCTCGGCATCTGGACCGAGCCGATGTTCGTCGCCGCGATGCGCACCGGAAAGCACATGGGCACCGCGCGCCCGATCGCGCCGCCGATGCCGTGGCAGTCGATCGCCGTGGCGAGCGACGAGGACCTGAAGTCGATCTACGCCTACCTGCGGACGCTGAAGCCGATCGTCAACCACGTGCCCGACTACCAGCCGCCGGCGGCGGCGCACTGACGGCGCGAGAGGGCGGTGGGCGGGCGCGCGCCGGCTGGCGATCTACCGGCGGCTCTTGCCTGCCGCGCCGCCCCGGCCCGCCTTGCCGGCTCTGAAGTACTCCACCTGGAACTTCCGGACGTTGCGGTTGTGCTCGTCGAGCGTTCGCGCGAACACGTGCGTCCCGTCGTTGCGGCTGACGAAGTACAGGTAGTCGGCCGCGGCGGGATGCACGGCCGCTTCGAGCGCGGCGCGGCCGGGCGAGGCGATCGGCCCTGGCGGCAGGCCGGGGTAGCGGTAGGTGTTGTACGGCGATTCGATCGCCAGATCCTGTTTGTGAATGTTGCCGTCGTAGCGGCCCGCGAGCTCGAGCGCGTAGATCACCGTCGGATCGCACTGGAGCGGCATGCCGATCCGCAGCCGGTTCTCGTAGACCGCCGCCACCGTCGGACGCTCGGCCGGCTGCGCGGTCTCCTTCTCGACGATCGAAGCCAGCGTCACCGCGGCGTGCGGCGTCAGATGCTGCGCCGCGGCGGCGTCGCGCAGCGCGGGCGTCCACGCGCGCTCGAACTGCGCCACCATCAGACGCACGAGCTTCGCGGCGTCGGTGTGCCGCGGCACCGCGTACGTCTCCGGAAACAGATACCCTTCGAGCGAGGTCGCATCGGGATCGATCGCCCGCACCAGCGACGCGTCCCTGGCGGCGTCCACGAACGCGGCCGCGGGACCGAGCCCGTGCGACTCGAAGATCTTCGCCATCTCGAACGACGTCAGCCCCTCGGGAAACGTGAGGTGCAGCACGAACACGTCGCCGCGGGCGAGCTTGTCGATCACCTCGGCGGGCGTCATCGCGCGATCGAACCGGTACTCGCCCGCTTTCAGGCGGCGCCCCTGCCCCGTCAGCCACAACGCGGCGCGGAACGTCAGCTGATCGCGCACGACGCCGCCCTGCACGAGGCGATCGCCGATCGTCCGGCTGCCGGCGCCCTGCGGGATCTCGACGAACTGCTCGTCGCCCGCGAATCCCTTGTAGGGCTGGCGCGCGCGGACGTACAGCCAGGCGCCGGCTCCGGCGGCCGCCGCGACGAGCAGCACGATCAGCGCGAGCAGTTTCTTCATGCGGCGCGGGCTCGACCTCCCCGCTACCTCCGACGGTCGAGATAATCCTGCAACAGGATTGCCGCGGCGGCGGCGTCGATCGTCTCTTTACGCTTTTTCCAGCTGCGCTCGCGGACGGCCAGCCGCCGCTCCGCCTCGACGCTCGTCAGGCGCTCGTCTTCGGTGACCACCGGCACCGCGACGCGCGCGCGCAGCGCGTCGACGAACGCCGCCGCGGTTTTCGTCATGTCGGTTGCCGTTCCGTCCAGGCGGCGCGGCAGGCCGACGACGATCGTGCCGACGCTCCCGTCCTCCGCCGCCAGCTCGGCGATGCGCGCGCCGACGCGCACGACCGCGTCGTCGACGTTCGCCACCGCGATCGTTTCGAGCGGGCGCGCGAGCGTCGCGCTCGCATCGCTGATCGCGACGCCGATGCGTCGCGCGCCGACGTCGATCCCGACGACTCGCATATCGAATGCTATAATTTCACACACTTCTTGAACCGCATTCTGCTCGCGCTGGTCGTCGTGTCCGCCGGTGCTGCGCTCGCGTGCGGCAGCGGACGGGCGCCCGAACGATTCCGCCAGAAGCTCGTCATCCTCGGCTTCGACGGCATGGATCCCCGGCTCGTCCAGAAATGGATGGACGAAGGCAAGCTGCCGAACATGAAGAAGCTCGCCGCCGCCGGCAGCGGCGTGCGGGCGCTCGGCACCACGCACTCGCCCGAATCGCCGACGGCGTGGGCGTCGTTTGCGACCGGCGTCAACGCCGGCAAGCACAACATCTACGATTTCCTGATCCGCGACACCAGCACGTACCTGCCGGATCTCGGCATGGTGCACCGCGAGCCGCCGCACTTCATCCTCAACTACATTCCGATCTCGCGCCCCGAGGTGACGTCGATCCGCGGCGGCACCTCCTTCTGGGTCACGGCGGGCAAGGCCGGCGTGCGCACCAGCGAGCTGACGGTGCCCGTCACCTTCCCGCCCGAAGACGTGCCGAACGGCGAGATGCTCTCCGGCCTGCCGCTGCCCGACATCCGCGGCACGATGGGCACGTTCTACTACTTCGGCACCGACTTGAGCCGCTACGAAGAGGGCAACACCGAATTCGGCGGGATCCTCAAGCGGCTCGTCTTCGACGGCGACTCGGCGCAGACCGAGCTCGTCGGGCCGCCCAATCCGATCGTGCGCCAGCAGATCCGCGCGGTGCGCGCCCGCGGGCCGCAGGGGGCGACCTCCGAAACCGACAAGATGCAGCTCGCCGCGCTCGAAGCGCGCGAGGACGTGCGCCTGCCGATGACCGTCCACTGGAACAGAGCCGGCAAATCGGCGACGGTCGAAATCGGCGACGCCTCGATCCACCTCCGCGAGCACGAGTGGAGCAAGTGGATCAACCTCGACTTCCCGATCAACCTGCTGCTGCGCGTGCACGGCATGGCGCAGCTCTATCTGATCAGCGCCGGGCCGGAACTCCAGCTCTATGTCTCGCCGGTGAACTTCAAGCCGGACGCCGCGCCGACGCCGATGTCGTACCCGGCGCGCTTCTCGGCCGATCTCTTCGAGCGGCTCGGCCCCTACCGGACGCTCGGCTGGGCCGAAGCGACCTGGCCGCTCAACGAGGAGCGCATCGACGAGAAGGTGTTCATGGACGACCTGTTCCGCGCGTTCGACGATCGCGCGCAGGTGATCCTGCAGCGGCTCGACGCCAAGCAGTGGGACCTGCTCGTCGGCGTGATCGAGTCGACCGACCGCGTCGAGCACATGATGTGGCGCCTGATCGACCCGCAGCATCCGATGTACGACAGGAAGCTGGCCGCGCAGTACGGCGACTCGATCGAACGCGTCTACCGCAAGTGCGACGAGTTCGTCGGCGAAGTGATGCAGCGCGTCGACGCGTCGACGCCGATCGTCATCGTGTCCGATCACGGCTTCCACTCGTTCCGCGAATCGGTCAACCTCAACACCTGGCTGGTGCAGGAAGGCTTCATGGCGATCCAGGGTCAGCAGCCGGGCGAGAAGAAGCTGCAGGACCTGTTCGGCGGCGGCACCTTCTGGGAAAACGTCGACTGGTCGCGGACCAGGGCGTACGCGATGGGCCTCGGCCAGATCTACCTCAATCGCAAAGGGCGCGAAGCCCGCGGCATCGTCACCGACGCCGACGCCAAGGCGATCGAAGATGACCTCGCCGCGCGGCTGATGACGATGACCGATCCGAAGACGCACGAGCGGATGGTCGACGCGGTCTACAAGCGCGAGGACGTCTACTCCGGCCCGTTCTTCGACAACGCCTCGGAGCTCCAGGTCGGCCTCGCCGAGGGCTACCGCGTGTCGTGGCAGTCGACGCTCGGCGGCTCGCCGCCCGGAATCGTCTATCCCAACATGAAGAAGTGGTCCGGCGATCACGGATCGTTCGACTACAAGCAGACCTCGGGCGTGCTGATCTCGAGCCGCAAGGTCGACGGCGACGCGCCGAACATCATGGACATCGCGCCGACCGTCCTCAAATATTTCGGCGTCCCGATCCCGTCGGACATCGATGGCAAGCCGCTGTTCTGATCGCGTGATGGACGCGGCGGATCTGGGGAACGCGACGTCGCGCCGCCGGACGCCGCGCGTGCGGCTCGCGTCCGCGCTGTTCGCGATCGGCGTCGCGGCGGGGGCCGTGTCCGCCGTCGCCCTCGCGTCCCGCACGGCCTTCGCCCAGGCGGACCGCGCCCGGACCGAGGCGCTCGCGTCGCGCGCGGGCGAGCGGCTGCAGGCGCTGCAGCGCGAAGCCGACCGCCTCGCCGCCGAGGAGCGCAGCGTGCTGACCGATCTGCAGAAGCTCGAAATCGAGCGGCAGATCAAGGCGGCGGAGCTGAAACAGATCGACCAGGAGGCGAAGACCGCGTCGGCGGAGCTCGCGGCGATCGCCTCGCGGCTCGCGGCGCTGCAGAACGCGGACGCGGCCGCCCGCCCCGAACTGCGCGCGAGGATCGTCGAGCTCTACAAGCTGGGACAGGCGCGCTACATGCGCGTCCTCCTGTCCACGCCGGATCTGCGGCACGTCGGACAGGCGACGCGCACCGTTGCCGCGCTCGCGAAGCTCGATCGCGACCGCGTCGCGCAGCATCAGCAGACGCTCGCGCAGCTGACCGCGACGCGCAAGGCGCTCGAGGCGCGCAACCGGCAGCTCGCCGCGCTGCGCGCCGGCGCCGAGAACGCGCAGGCGGCCGTCGATCGCGCCGCCGCCGCCCGCAACGCGCTCGTGCGCGACATCGACCAGCGCCGCGACCTCAACGCGCAGCTGTCCGGCGAGCTCGTCGCCGCGCAGCAGCGGCTGCAGGCCGCGCTGCGCGACGCGGCGGGCAGCGCGTTTCGCGCGCCGGGCAGCGCGTCCGATCCCGAACCCCGAAACCCCGAACCCGCCGCCCTCCCGCTGCGGCCGTTCAAAGGCGATCTCGACTGGCCGGCAGCGGGCATCGTCCGCAGCCGGTTCGGCCGCGGCGCCCGCGCGAACGGCATCGAGATCGACACCGACGACGGCGCCGACATCCGCGCGGTGCACGACGGCGTCGTCGCGTTCGCCGGACCGTTCGGCGGCTTCGGCAACCTCGTGATCGTGGACCACGGCGGCCAGTCGTTCAGCCTGTACGGCGATCTGCTCGAGCTGGCGGTCAGGAAAGGGGCGCGGCTCGACCGGGGTCAGCCGATCGGCAGCGCCGGCGCAACGCCGTCCGGCATGCCGGGGCTGTATTTCGAGTTGCGCATCGACGGGCAGCCGGTCGACCCTTTACAATGGCTTAGGAAAAAATAGCCAGGCCACGAGGACACATGAGCAGTCGCACGCGCCTCATCGTGATGACCATCTCGGCCCCGGTCATCGCGTTCGCGATCGTCGGCGGATTTCTCAGCAAGGTGATGGCGCGCGAGGACGCGTACCCGCAGCTGAAGATCTTCGGCGACGTCGTCGACATGATCTCTTCGAGCTACGTCGAAGAGGTCAACATGGACAAGGTGATGGTCGGCGCGATGAAGGGCCTGGCCGACAACCTCGATCCCGACAGCGCGTTCCTCTCGGCCGCCGAAGTCAGGCAGGTCGAAAGCGGCGCGGCGCTGCCGCCGGCCGGCGTCGGCCTCGCGCTCACCCGTCAGTACTACCTGCGCGTCATCGCGGCGCGCGACGGATCGCCGGCCGCGAAGGCGGGCCTCCGCACCGGCGACTACATCCGGATGATCGACGACACCGCGACGCGTGAGATGTCGGTCTGGGCAGGGATGCACATGCTGCGCGGCGCCGCCGGCAGCAAGGTGAAGCTGACCGTCATCCGCGGCAACGCCGCCGATCCGCACATCGTCGAACTGACGCGCGAAAACGAGCCGGTCTCCGAGGTGACGCACCGCACGGTCGCGCCGGGCGTCGGCCTGCTGCGCATCGCCGCCATCGGTCCGACCACGGCGGCGCAGGTCCGGACGCAGGCGCAGGAACTGACGCGCGGCGGCGCATCGAAGCTCGTGCTGGATTTGCGCCGCACGTCGAGCGGCACGCCGGGCGACGGCCTCGAGATCGCCAGACTCTTCGTCGCGAACGGCACGCTGGCGATGCGCGAGGGCAAAGCGGGCACGCGCGACACGATTGCCGCCGCCGGCGGCGACGCGATCGCGGCGCCGCTCGCGATCCTGATCGACACCGGCACGTCCGCCGCAGCCGAAGTGCTGGCGGCGGCGCTCTCGGGCAACAAGCGCGGCGACCTCTTCGGCGAGCACACGATCGGCCGCGCGGCGGATCAGAAGCTCTTCAAACTGCCGGACGGCAGCGGACTCTGGCTGTCGACCGTGCGCTATCTCACCCCGACCGGCGCGGCGCTGCACGAGAAAGGGCTCGAACCGACCGTCGCCGTCGACGAGCCCGACGTCACCGAGTTCGGCGCTCAGCCGCCGCCCGGCGACCCCGTTCTCGACAAGGCCCTCGAGCAGCTGGCCGGCAAAAAAGCCGCGTGAGTCTGCTATACTGACCTTTCGTCTAAACGCCTGGATTCATTGGTGTAGGCGCGTAGCTCAGAGGTTAGAGCGCCTGCTTGACACGCAGGAGGTCGGTGGTTCGAGTCCACCCGTGCCTACCAGCCTTCGCGCGCGACGGACACCGGCGCGCGTCGGCTCGGCGAGCCAGATGACACGCGAAGGCCGTCACGCCGCGGCTCCCCGACGCGGAGCGGAGGCGGACGGCAGCGTCGTTCAGCTTTCATGACACAGATCAACGTCACGCTTCCCGACGGCTCGCAGCGCTCGCTGCCGGCAGGCGCGCCCGTCCGCGACGTCGCGGAAGCGATCTCGCCGCGCCTCGCGCAGGCGGCGTTTGCCGCCCTCGTCGACGGCCGGCTCGTGGATCTGTCGTACCCGCTCCAGAAAGACGCGGCGGTGCGGATCGTCACCGACCGGAGCCCCGAGGCGCTCGCGCTCTATCGCCACAGCACGGCGCACCTGCTCGCGGCTGCCGTCACCAGCCTGTTCCCCGGCGCGCAGTGCGGGATCGGACCGGCGACGGAGGACGGATTCTTCTACGACTTCATCGTCGATCGTCCGTTCGTCCCCGAGGATCTCGAGAAGATCGAAGCGAAGATGAAGGAGATGGCGGCCGCGGATCTGCCCTACGAGCGGCAGATGTGGGACCGCGAGCAGGCGAAGGCGTTCTTCGCCAGGCGCGGCGAGCCGCTGAAGGTGCAGCTGATCGAGGAGAAGACCGAAGGCCAGCAAGAGGTCTCCTGCTACACGATCAAGGATCCGGACACGTTCATCGATTTCTGCGTCGGGCCGCACGTCCCCTCGACCGGCAGGCTGAAGGCGTTCAAGCTGCTCACGACGTCGAACGCGTACTGGAAAGGCGACGCGCGCAACGCGCCGATGCAGCGGATCTACGGCACGGCGTTCCTGAGCGAGAAGGATCTGAAGGCGTACCTCACGCAGATCGAGGAGGCGAAGAAGCGCGACCATCGCAAGCTCGGTCGCGAGCTCGGGCTCTTCACCTTCCACCAGTGGGCGCCCGGCGCGGCGTTCTGGATGGACAAGGGGACGACGCTCTACAACACCATCGCGAACTACATGCGCGAGGTGCTCTTCCCCGCCGGGTACGTCGAAGTGAAGACGCCGCTCGTCTACAACAAGGCGCTGTGGGAGCGGTCGAAGCACTGGAGCCACTACCGGCAGAACATGTTCCTCATCGAGAACCCCGACGGCGAAACGCTCAGCGTCAAGCCGATGAACTGCCCGGGGCATTTCCTGCTGTACGCGAGCCAGGTGCACAGCTACCGCGAGCTGCCGATCCGCTTTCACGAGCAGACGCCGCTGCACCGCAACGAGGCGTCGGGCGTGCTCTCGGGGCTGACGCGCGTCCGGCAGTTCTCGCAGGACGACGCGCACTGCTTCATCACGCCGGAGCAGATCGGCGAGGAAGTGGAGCGCCTGATCCGTCTCGTCCAGCGCGTGTACGGCGACTTCGATCTGCCCTACTCCGCGAAGCTCTCGACGATGCCCGAGGACCATCTCGGCGAGGAAGCGACGTGGCGTCAGGCGGAGCAGCAGCTGAAGGACGCGATGACGCGCGCCCGCCTGGCGTTCACGATCAACGAGGGCGACGGCGCGTTCTACGGCCCGAAGATCGACTTCGACGTGACCGACGCGATCGGCCGCAAGTGGCAGTGCGCGACGATCCAGCTCGATTACCAGCAGCCCGAGAACTTCGACCTGAAGTACATCGGCGCCGACAACGCCGAGCACCGCGTCGTCGTCATCCATCGCGCGATCGTCGGCAGCTTCGAGCGGTTCATCGGCATCCTCATCGAGCACTACGCGGGGGCGTTTCCGCTGTGGCTGGCGCCGGTCCAGGCGACGGTGCTGCCGATCGCCGATCGGCATCTCGACTACGCGCGGCAGGTGCGGGATCGCCTGAAACAGGCCGGTTTGCGCGCCGATCTCGACGAGCGTCAGGAAAAGGTAAACTACAAGATTCGCGAAGCCCAGCTGCAGAAAATCCCCTACATGCTCGTCGTCGGGGATCGCGAGGCGGCCGAGGGGACGATTTCGGTTCGCGAACGGTCGGGCGGCGACAAAGGATCGTCGCCGGTGGCCGATTTCATCGCGCGGGCTCTCGATGAAATCGCCGCGCGAGGCCGGTCGGGTGCCGGTGCTCCGCTGTCGGAACTGACGGCGGGGGGGATCGAACGCCGATAACCGGCAACCGAGAGCTTTTGTTGTAGGAGGACTTATCGCCTTCACCAGTGCGCCCCGCCGCGACGATCGCGTGCGGGTCAACGAACGTATCCGGGTCCGCGAGATTCGCGTGATCGACGACACCGGCGCGCAGCTCGGCATCATGCCGCCGCCGCAGGCGCTTGCCATTGCGAAGCAGAAGGGGCTCGACCTGGTCGAGATCTCGCCGACTGCCGTGCCGCCGGTCTGCCGGATCATGGACTTCGGGAAGTATCAGTACCAGGAACAGAAGCGCAGCCGCGAGGCGAAGAAGCACCAGCGCGTGATCGAGGTCAAGGAGATCAAGTTCCGCCCGAAGGTCGACGAGCACGACTACGACTTCAAGAAGAAGCACATCGAGCGCTTCCTCGCGGACGGCGACAAGGTGAAGGCGACGATCTTCTTCCGCGGCCGCGAGCTGGCGCACCCGGAGATCGGCCGCCGCATTCTGGAGCGGCTGATCGACGAGCTCGCCGAGGTGGCCGTGGCCGAGAGCTCGCCGCGCCAGGAAGGCAACCAGATGCACACGATCCTGTCCCAGAAGGCGGGCGGGAAGCGGCCCACGTCGGCGAAAGCGCCAAAGGCCGAAGTCAGCGAAGGATAGCGACCCGCG
>DASRGT010000048.1:0-17936 GCA_035650895.1 Vicinamibacterales bacterium | reverse complement strand
GCCGGTGAATCCTGCCGGTCCTGTGGAAAACGAAAGGCACGTTTTCCACAAGGACCTTGGACGCGCAAAGAACGCGCGCCCACAGGATTAACCGGCATCATCCTCTTCGGAAAGGGGCCAGAACTTAAGAGGTTATTTCACCTCCGAGCTTCCGCGGCTGCGCGGATGCGAGTTTGAGTCTGAGAAAGCGAGCTCGACTCTTCGCCTCCGAGGCTCCGAGGCTCCGAGGCAACTGGATACGAGTGCGAACCCTAGCCTCCGAGCCTGCGCGGATGCGACGCGAACTCTGAAGCTCCGAGCCTCTGTGGCCGCCCGGATGCGACGTCAACTCTGAGGCTCCGAGCCTCTGAGGCTGCCGGGATACGAGCTCAACTCCGACGCTCTGAGCCTCCGTGGCCCTAGATGCGCTTATGAAACACCAGCGCCGCCACCGCCCCCGCCACCAACTCGAGGAACACGATCGACGTCAGGATCAGGAACAACCGGTCCTTGGCGATCGCGTATTCGACGATCGACAACACGACGCGCGCGGCGGGCGTCGCGATCAGCAGCACGATGCCCGCCTGCAGCAGCGCCGGCGACGACTGCGGCTGCACGAGCGCGAGCACGAGCCCCACCGCCAGACACGCCGTGCTGGTGACGACCCCGATGCGCAGCACGCGGCCGATCAGGATCTCGAGCTGGGTGTCGCCGGGCTTCACCGCATGCCCCGAAGCAGCATCAGCGTCGACACGACGGCGAGAATGGTGGCGAGCAGCAGCTTCAGCACCCGGATCGGCATCTTCGGCGAGAGCCGCAGGCCGCCGAACGACCCGATCTGCACGCCCAGAATCGCCGCGGCCGCGGCGACCGGCGGCAGCTGACCCGTCCCGTAGTAGATCATGGCGCCGCCCGTCGCGGTCACGCCGATCATGAACGCGCTCGTCGCCGCCGCCGCGCGCAGCGGCATGCCGCACCACGCGTTCAACACCGGCACCTTGATGACGCCGCCCCCGATGCCGAGCAGCGACGACACGTTGCCGGCAACGAACGACGCGCCGAGCGCGAGCGGCAGGTTGCGGATCCGGTAGACGACGTCGCTGCCGCTCTCCTGATCGAAGAACCGGCCGCCGAGCAGACCGGGATTCGCGTCGGGATCCACGATGACGTTGCGGCGATTCGACCGCGCGATCGTCACGGCGGCCACGGCCGCCGTGACCAGCGCGAACAGGCGCTGCAGCACCGCCTGACTGATGAACTGCGCCGTGATGCCGCCCAGCACGCTGCCCGCGGCGGTCGCCACTTCGAGGATCATCCCGAACCGGAAATTCATCAGGTGCTGCCCCGCCTTGCCGGCCGTCACGGCGCTCGACGTGGCAATCACCGTCGCAAGGCTGATCGCCGCCGCGATGCCGATCGGAAAGCCGAGACCGAGGTTCAGCAGCGGCACGAGGAAGATGCCGCCGCCGAGCCCGAGCAGCGCGCCGAGCGTGCCCGCGGCGGCGCCGGCGACGAAGATGATCGCCGCCAGCGACGGGGTGACGATCAAACGGGGAACTTCCGCGTCTGGGCCAGGTAGCGCGTCGCCTTCTCGATCGCCGTCGATTCGGCGGCCTCTTTCGTCGGGCCGTCGGCGCGCGCAAAGCGCGCGCCGGGATCCACGTTGGCGATCGTGCAGTGGTAGACGTCGCCGAGTTTGTAGGTCTCGATCGACACCGGCCAGCCGGCGATCTCCGTCTGCCGGCGCGAGTAGTCTTCGGGTTTCATCGTCTCGCCCGCGGCTATTTCTCGACGGGCGCGCCGACCAGGTTGCCCCACTCGGTCCACGATCCGTCGTAGTTCCGCACGTTGTCGAAGCCGAGGAGATACTTGAGCGCGAACCACGTGAGGCTCGACCGCTCGCCGATGCGGCAGTACGCGATCACCGGCTTGTCGCCGGTCACCCCCCGCGCCGCGTAGAGCGCCTTCAGCTCCTCGTAACTCTTGAACGTCCCATCGTCGTGGCAGTTCTTGCCCCACGGAATGCTCTTCGCGCCGGGAACGTGGCCGCCGCGCTGGCACGTCTCGGGCAGCCCGGGCGGCGCGAGGATTTCGCCGGTGAACTCCTGCGGGCTGCGCACGTCGACGAGCGCCGCGGAGTGCGACTTCATCGCTTGCTGCACGTCGGGCAGGAATGCGCGCAGGGTCATGTCGGGCGCCTTCGTCTTGTAGCTCTTCGCCGGCAGCGACGGCGCGTCGGTGCTGAGGTCGCGTCCTTCCGCGAGCCATTTCTTGCGTCCGCCGTCCATGATCCGCACGTCTTCGTGGCCGTAGATCTTCAGCTGCCAGAACGCCCAGCACGCGAACCAGTTGTTGTTGTCGCCGTAGAGCACGACGGTCGTCTGGTTGTCGATCCCGGTCCTGCCGAGCAGCGCCTCGAGCTTGCCGGCCGGGACGATGTCGCGCACGATCGTGTCGCACAGCTCGGTCGTCCAGTTCCAGCCCGCGGCGCCGGGCACATGGCCCTGATCGTACGCGGTGGTGTCGACGTCCACTTCGACGACGCGGACGCCGGCGTCGGTCGCGTGCTGCGCGACCCATTCGGTGGTAACGAGAACGTTCGGCATGGTTGCAGGCATGGCTCCTTCTCCGAAACGCCGATCATATAACTCTACGGGGCCGGCTTGATCACCCCGATGCTGGCAATCGTGTCGCCCTTGTGGACCGTCGGCAGCGCGCGGACGAACATCACGATGCCGGCGTCGGGCGCCACGATGTCCTGCGCGCCCTGGTGCAGGAGATCGCTCACCGCGCCCAGCCTCGCGCCCTTAGCGACCTTCGCGTCGCGATCCACCGCCGGCCAGAACATGCCGTCGCGCTCGGCGGCGACCGTGACCGTCTCCACCCAGACCGCCGGCCTGGGCGCGGCGAACGTCTCGCGCGTCATCTTCAGGTGCGCCATCACGCGACGGACGCCTTCCTCGAGCAGCCGGACGTCGCTGCGATCGACCGGGCCGGACCGGCCGGCCTCGGCCGCAAACGACGCCTTGCCGCGAACCGACGCGGTGTTCTCGAGATAGCGCGACGCGTTCGGATCTTTGGGACGGTCGGCCGCGATGATGATGTGGTCGAGGCCGAACGCCATCACCATCAGCTTCGAGGCATCGTCCTGCGCCTTGTTGCCGGTCACCGTCCAGTAGCTGTACGGGCGCAGGTTCTCGTCGAGGTCGCCGCCGTGCAGATCGATCAGGTGGTCGCACTTGTCGACGACCTCGCGGGTGACCGCGAGCGCCGCGCGATCGGTCTGCGTGCCGCCGGCGCTGCCCGGATAGAACCGGTTCATGCTCTTGTTGTCGGTCGGGTTCACGTGCGGCGTCATCTTGTCGAACGAGTTCACGTTGACGATCGGCACCAGAATCAACGTGCCGGCCAGCGTCGCCGGATCGATGTGCGACGACGTGATCAGCTCTTCCACGGCAACGATCGACGCGTACTCGGTGCCGTGCGCGCCCGAGACCACGGCCAGCACCGGGCCGGGCCGGGCGCCGTGCACGAGCGCAACCGGGATGTCGTACGCCGCGTCCGAACCTGGCGGCACGTGAATGACGCCCAGCGCCCGGTGTCCGCGCGCCGCCGTGGCGGTTCCCACCGAGAACGTCGGATGGGCATCGGCCTGGACCCACAACACGGCCGCCGCCGCAAGCCAGTACATGATCTTCATGCGCAGACTCTAATATAGTTGGACGTTCTGAAGACCTACACCCACTACATCAACGGCGAGTTCGTCGAATCCTCGGGCGGGGGTCGCCTCGACGTGCTCGATCCGTCGACCGGCGACACGATCGCGCGCGTGCCGGAGGGCAGCGCGGCGGACGTCGATCGCGCGGCGCGGGCGGCGCGCGCCGCGTTCGACGCCGGGCCGTGGCGCGAGACGACGGCGCAGGACCGCGGCCGCATCCTGTTCGCGCTCGCGCAGATCGTCCGGGATCGCGCCGACGAACTGGCGGAGCTCGAAACGCGCAACACCGGCAAGCCGATCGTCGAGGCCGAGTTCGACGTCGGCGACGTCGCGACCTGCTTCGAGTACTACGGCGGGCTGGCGACGAAGATCCACGGCGACGTCATCCCGGTGCCGGACAACGCGATGAGCCTGGCGCTGCGCGAGCCGATCGGCGTCGCCGGCCAGATCGTGCCGTGGAACTACCCGCTGCTGATGGCCGCGTGGAAGCTCGCGCCCGCCATCTGCGCGGGCTGCACCGCCGTCTTGAAGCCGGCCGAGCAGACGCCGCTCAGCGTGCTGGCGCTCGCATCGAGCCTCGCGGATGCCGGGCTGCCGCCGGGCGTGGTCAACATCGTCTCGGGCGCGGGACCGACGGGCGCGGCGCTCGTGGCGCATCCCGACGTCGACAAGATCGCGTTCACCGGAAGCGTCGAGGTCGGCAAGACGATCATGCGCGGCGCGGCCGACACGCTGAAGAAGATCTCGCTCGAGCTCGGCGGCAAGTCGCCGAACATCTTTTTCGCCGACGCCGATTTCGACGTCGCCGTGGAAGGCGCGCTGTTCGGCGTCTTCTTCAACCAGGGCGAGGTCTGCTCGGCCGGCAGCCGCATCCTGGTCGAGCGCCCCATCTACAAGCGCTTCGTCGACGCCATCGTCGAGAAGGCGAAGACGATCAAGGTGGGGCCGCCCATGGATCGCGAGACGAAGATGGGCGCGCTCGTCAGCCGCGAGCAGTTCGACCGCGTGCGGCAGTATCAGGACATCGGCCGGCGCGAGGCGAAGCTGGCCGTCGGCGGCGGCGTTCCATCCGGCGACGCGTTCGGGCGCGGCTTCTTCGTGGAGCCGACGATCTTCTACGACGTCGACAACGCGTCGCGGATCGCGAGGGAGGAGATCTTCGGACCGGTCGCCTGCGTCATCCCGTTCGACGGCGAGGAGGACGCGATCCGCATCGCGAACGACACCTACTTCGGGCTGGCCGCCGCCGTGTGGACGCGCGACATCTTCCGCGCGATGCGCGCCGTCAAGAACCTGCGGGCCGGCATCGTCTGGGTCAACCACATGCAGCCGACCTACGTCGAGGCGCCGTGGGGCGGCTACAAGCAGAGCGGCATCGGCCGCGAGCTCGGCAAATGGGGAGTCGAGGAATACCTCAACGTGAAGCAGGTCTACATCAACCTGTCAGAGCAGCCAATCGGTTGGTACTAGAGGAGGAAGCATGACGTACTACGGAGCCAGAGAGCTTGCGGCCGCGTTCCGGACCGTGCGCAACAACACGATCAAGATGGCGGAGGAGATCCCGGAGAACAAGTACGAGTTTCGCGCCGCGCCCGACACGCGGTCGATCGGCCAGACGCTGACGCACATCGCGCTCGGCACCGGCTTCCAGCACCACGTGCACAGCAACAAGGTCGCCGACCTGAAGACGGTGAATTTCCCCGAGCTGTTCCAGAAGGTGACGGCCGAGGAAGCCAAGCCGCGCACGAAGGCCGAGATCGTGACGCTGCTCAAGACCGAGGGCGACCGGTTCGCCGCCTTCCTCGAGGGCCTGTCCGAATCGTTCCTCTCCGAGGCGGTGACGATGCCGCCGGGAGCGGAGCCGGCGACGAAGTCGCGGTTCGAGATGCTGCTGTCGCCGAAGGAGCACGAAATGCACCATCGCGGTCAGCTGATGACGCTGCAGCGCATGATCGGCATCGTGCCGCACCTGACGCGCCAGATGCAGGAGCGGATGGCGCAGGCGATGGCGGGCCGGCGGTGACGCGCGCGGCCGCGGCGCTCCTGGTCGCAGCGGCTATCATGGCGGGCACGCAGACCGTGCCCGCCATCTCTCACCAGTACGCCGAGGTCAACGGCGTGCGGCTCCACTACGCGAAAGCGGGCAGCGGACCGCTGATCCTGTTCCTGCACGGGTTCCCGGAATTCTGGTACGAATGGCAGCGCCAGCTCGTCGAGTTCGGCCGCGATCACACCGCGGTCGCGCCCGACATGCGCGGCTACAATCTCTCGGCGAAGCCTGAGGAGCTCTCCGCCTACGCCGTGCCGACGCTCGTCGAGGACGTGCGCGCGCTCGCGGCGGAGCTGTTGAAATCGACCGGCGGCCAGAAGTTCACGCTCGTCGCGCACGACTGGGGCGGAGCCGTCGCCTGGGTGTTCGCCGCGATGCACCCGGAGCTGCTCGAACGGCTCGTGATCGTCAACGCGCCGCACCCGACCGTCTTCGCCCGCGAGCTGCGCGACAATCCCGCGCAACAGCAGGCGAGTCAGTACATGCTGCTGTTCCGCTCGCCGGCCGCCGAGGCCACGCTTTCCGCCAACAACTACTCGACCCTCGCCACCATCGTCGGGATCAGCGGCGAGGACCGCGACGCGTACATCGCCGCGTGGTCGCAGCCGGGCGCGCTGACGGGCGGGTTGAACTACTATCGCGCGTCGCGCGTCGGTCCGCCGCAGCCGGATGATCCGCCGGCGGCTCCGCCGCAGCCGCTGATGATCAGGGTTCCGACGCTCGTCATCTGGGGCGAACAGGACACGGCGCTCCTGACCGGCAACCTCGACGGGCTCGACAAATACGTGTCGCCGCTGACGATCCGGCGCATCCCGGACGCGACGCACTGGGTGGTGCGGGAGAAGCCGGCGGAGGTCAACCGCCTGATCCGGGAATTCCTGGCGCGATGAGCGCGGCCCGGTTCACCGATCGCACGGTCAAGTTCCTGCGGGCGCTCCGGCGAAACAACCGCCGCGAGTGGTTCAACGCGCACAAGGACGATTACGAGGCGCACGTCCGCCAGCCGATGGCGGCGATGGTCGAGCGCCTCGCCGTCGACTTCCTGGCGTTCGCGCCGGAGCTGGTCGCCAACCCGAAGACGTCGCTCTATCGCATCTACCGCGACACGCGCTTCTCCGCCGACAAGAAGCCGTACAAAACGCACGCGGCCGCCGTGTTCCCGACGCGCACGCTGAACAAGCACGAGGGCGCCGGCCTCTACTTTCACGTCGGCTGCGACGAGGTGTGGATCGGCGGCGGCATGTACGCGCCGTCGACGCCGCAGCTCGCCGCGGTCCGCGAGCACATCGCCGGCAACGTGCGCCGGCTGCGGTCGATCGTGGAGTCGCCCGGGTTCAAGCGCCGCGTCGGCGGACTCGAAGGCGAGAAGCTCGCGCGCGTCCCGCGCGGCTTTCCGAAGGATCACGAGGCGGCCGACTACCTGCGGTACCGACAGTTCATCGCCGGCCGCGAGTTTCCGCCCGCGTTCGCCGCGAGCCCGGCGTTCTACCGCACGCTGCTCCGCGTGTTCCAGGAGGTCGCGCCGCTGTCGCGGTTCCTCAACGAGCCGCTGCTGAAGGGCTGAGCGCGGACCGCTGCCGCCGGAACGCGCCGCCTACCTGCGTCCGAGCCACTCCGCGTACAGCTCCGGCCGTCGATCGCGGAGGAACAGCTGGCGCGCATGCGACGCCGCATTCTGCGCAGCGTCGACGTCGGCCGTCAGAATTTCGTCCGTGCCCTGCCCCGCGCGGGCGACGATCGTCCCGTCCGGCGCGCACACGAACGACTCGCCCGCAAACGTCAGCTTCTCTTCCCTGCCGACACGATTGCACAGCGCCACGTAGTAGCCGTTGTGAAACGCGGCCACGCGCATTTCCGCCTCGTACAGACCGTCGGGCCACTCGCCGACCGCGCCGGCCTGCGGCACGACGACGAGGTCGGCGCCGGCGAGCGCGAGCGCGCGCATGTACTCGGGGTAATGGCGGTCGTAGCAGATCGCCACGCCGACGGCGCCCGCCTTCGTCCGGTAGACGGGCGCGCCGGTATCGCCGGGCGCGTAGTATCCCCGCTCGTGGAAGCAGGCGTAATCGGTGATGTGGATCATGCGCGTGCGGCCGAGCAGCGTGCCGTCCGCGTCGACGACCGGCGAGCAGTCGAACGTCCGATCGCCGTCGCGCTCGAACAGGTTCAGCACGCAGCCGACGCCGAGCTCGCGCGCCTTCGCCGCGAAGGCGTCCGTGATCGGTCCCGGCACCGGCTCGGCCTCGCCACGCGAGCCCGGCCCGGCCGGCCGCTGCGGATAGAACGGTTCGAACGCAAGCTCCGCGAACGCGACCAGTTGAGCGCCGGCCCGCGCCGCTTCCTCGAACGCGCGCAGGCCGCGCGCGACGTTCTCGCGTTTGTCGGGAGACGCGTGCTGTTGGACCAGGGCAATCCGCATCAGCTGTCCTCTGTCGCGATTATATGCAGCGGCGGTACGGCGATTGCTGTGTTCCTGGCTGCGAAGTGGTTTTCAACCGTTCCGACACACCGACCTCGGAGAAAGTGCGCGCTTCGGCGCTGAGCGGACGGGTCGACTATGTCGATCTTGCCGAACGCGTAGCGCAGGGCGTCACGGTCGAGGTCGTGCCGCGATCCGCGGACCGCGACCAGCGCTGCCCCCGCAACCACCATTCCGCTGCTCCTCGCCGCCGCTCCCATCCTTCGCGCTGAACGCGCTCCCGACGATTCGGCCGGACGGCGAATCGGGGTAATCTGAGGGGCTATGGAAACTGACGTCAAGCGCACCCAGCAGAAGATTACCTACGCCACGATGACGGCCGACCGCATGGAGGATCTCCATCGCGAGCTCGACACGGCAATCGAGCGCGTCAAGAGCGCGTTCGGCAAGAGCTACCCGATGGTGATCAACGGCCGCGAGGTGAAGGCGGCGGCGGAGTTCGACGATCGCAGCCCGATCGACACGCGGATCCTGCTCGGCAGGTTCCAGAGCGGCGGACGCCAGGAGGTCCGCGACGCGATCGCCGCGGCCAGAGCGGCGTTTCCGGCGTGGAGCGCGCGGCGCTGGCAGGACCGCGTCGCGATGTTGAAGCACGTCGCCGACAAGATCCGCGACCACCGCTGGGAGCTCTCGGCGCTGATGGGATACGAGGCGGGGAAGAACCGCCTGGAGTGCGTCGGCGACGTCGAGGAATCGGCCGACCTCATCGAGTACTACTGCGATCAGGTCGCCGCGCACCACGGCTTCGAGACGAAGCTCGGGACGCTCGGCCCCGGCGAAGAGAACTACAGCGTGCTGCGCCCCTACGGCGTGTGGGCCGTCATCTCGCCGTTCAACTTTCCGCTCGCGCTCGCCGCCGGGCCGTCGGGCGGGGCGCTGGTCGCCGGCAATACCGTCGTGTTCAAGCCGGCGTCGGTGACGCCGCTCCTCGGCTACAAGCTGCTCGAGATGATGCGCGCGGCCGGCATCCCCGACGGCGTCTTCAATTTCGTCACCGGCGGCGGCGGCACCGCGGGCCAGGAGCTGATCGACAACAAGGACATCGACGGCATCGTGTTCACCGGGTCGAAGGACGTCGGCATGCACTTGATCCGCGACAACGCGACCCGTGCGATTCCGCGGCCGCTCATCATCGAGATGGGCGGCAAGAACCCGGCGATCGTGATGCGGTCGGCGGACCTCGACAAGGCGACCGACGGCGTGTGGCGGTCGGCCTTCGGCGCGCAGGGGCAGAAATGCTCCGCCTGCTCGCGCGTCTACGTCACCAAAGCGGTCCGGGACGAATTCGTGCGGCTGCTCGTCGAGAAGACGAAGAAGATCAAGATCGGCAACCCGCTCAACCGCGACGTCTACCTCGGTCCGGTCATCAACGAAGACGCCGTGAAGACGTTCGAGCGCGCGGTCGCGCAGGCGCAGCAGGACGGCGGCAAGATCCTGACCGGCGGCCGCCGGCTCACCGACGGCGAATTCGCGCACGGCTATTTCGTGGAGCCGACGATCATCGACGGCCTGCCGACCAGCCATCCGCTCTTCGCCGAAGAGCTCTTCGTCCCGATCACCGTCGTCGGCGACGTGATGTCGCTCGACGAAGCGATCGATCTCGCGAACGGCACCGAGTACGGCCTCACGGCCGGCATCTTCTCCGAGGACGACCGCGAGATTCAGCAGTTCTTCGATCGCGTCCACGCCGGCGTGACGTACGCCAACCGCCGCGCGGGCGCGACGACGGGCGCGTGGCCCGGGATCAATTCGTTCGGCGGGTGGAAGGCGAGCGGATCGACGGGCCGCGGCACCGGCGGACCCTACTACGTCCAGCAGTTCATGCGCGAGCAGTCACGCGTGCGCATCCGGTAGCTTCACGGCGAAGGCGCGCGTGCGGCGCGCGAGCGTCTCGAGCCACTCGAGCTGCACGCGCGTGCCCGTCCGGAAGGTCTCCATCAGCCACGGCGGCATGCCGGTCCAGTCGATCTGCAGGGCGCCCCAGTCGGGGCGCCGCCCGTCGACGTCGGTGAAGCCGTACTCGCGCGCCAGCTCCCACGAACAGAGCAGCTGACCCGTCTTCGCCAGGACGTTCGGATCCTGCGCGAGCGCGGCCACGCCGCGCCCGACGAACAACGGCGTCTCCGACTCGAGGAAGTTCGGATCCTGCTGGCCGGCATCGCGCCAGTTCGCTTCGGTGACCTTGTGGTGCTCCAGCATCGACTCGGATCGGAGGAACCCCGGTGTCACCGCAACCGCGGCGACGCCGTGCGGATACAACTCGGGCGCCATGTTGAGCGCGAGCCCCTTCAGCGCCAGCTTGATCGTCTGCGTCAGCGGATTGCCGCCCGCCGACAGCACGTCGCTCTCCGTCACTTCGACGATCAGGCCGCGCCTGGCCTGAATCATCACCGGCGCCACGTGCTTGGCCGTGATGATGTGCGACACGAGGCCGTTCCGCAGGACGCCGTCGGCGTGCTCCAGGTTCGCCTTCCAGAACGCGCCCCACTGCTGCATTCGCGGATCCTCGCCCGCGATCGAATTGACGAGCACGTCGATCCGCCCGCGCTCCGCGACGATGCGTTCGACGAGCGACGCGACTTCGGATTCGACGGCGTGATCGACGCGGACCGCGAGCGCGCCGCCGCCGGCGGCGTTGATCATGTCCGCCGTCTCGTCGATCGTCTCCGGGCGGCCGTACGGCGACGGCTGCCCGCGCACGCTCCGCCCGGTGCAGTAGACGAAGGCGCCCGCTTCGCCGAGCGCGCGCGCGATGCCGCGCCCCGCGCCCCGGGTCGCGCCGGCGACGAGGGCGATCTGTCCGGAAAGTGGTGTCGGCATGGAGTGGTGAGGGCTGACAGGTGACGCGCGCGACCTGCCGGCCGCAGCGGTCACCTGTCAGCGGAATCGCCGGGTTACTTGTGCCGCGTCGCCGCGTCGGCGTTGACCAGTCCGGCGCCCGTGAATCGGTTGATCGGCAGCTTCGGCGCGACGAACCAGTGTCCGCTCCGCTGCGACCCGTCCTCGTAGGTCACCGTGACGATCGTCCCCTCGAACCGGTCGGGATCTTCCTGCGTCGATCCCTGGATCGCCGCGAAGATGCTCGTGCCGAACTCGAGCGTGTCACCGGCGCCGAACGTGCCGGTGTTGAACGTCAGCGTGAACGAGGTGGCCGTCCTCGAATAGGTGACGTCGGTCGGATTCAGCCCCTTCGCCGTGCCGATGTTGAACCGCCCGAGGTTCGAGGAGACCGTCAGCCCCGCGCCCGAGACGTCGAACGTCACCGCGTGCACCTTGTGCGAGGTGAACGGCAGCACGTTGAGGCGGAAGTAGTGCGCCCAGCGCGTCCAGTCCTGCTCGGCGCTGGCGACGACGGTGCCGGCGATCGTGCCGGCGACCGTGCGCTCGAACGCGAGCGGGACCGGCGTCGCCGTGTCCTGCAACCGGTCGTACACCTTCGACGGCCGCAGGCTGCCCGGGCCGCCCGCGCGTTCGAGCACGAGCGCCGCGACCGCCGCGACGTCGGGCGCCGCCGCGCTCGTGCCGAAGAAGTTCGGGAATCCGGTCGCGTCGGGATCGCCGCCGAACGGCGGCGGCGGGAAGAACGTCGTGTCCGCGCCGTCGGCGCCCGTGATCTGCGGCACGTTGCGCACCTCCGGGCGGCGCAGCCGGTTGCCGTCGGTGTCGAAGTAGATGGTGACCGGCCCGGGCGAGCTGAAATCCTCCGGAAACTTCGGAATGGCGTAGTACATCGCCGCCACCGCCTGCCCGCCGCGCGCGGCGGCGTGGCCGAAGATCGACGGCGCGCCGTGCAGCTCGCTGACGCCGAGCCCGTTCACGTTCACGTACTTCACGTGCCGGGCCGGCCCGCCGTTCTGGTTGGCGATGACGATCTGGTACGTGCTCGCGTTGGCGCCGCCGTGGAGTTCGCCCGGGAACGGCGGCAGCACGACGAACTCGAAGGCTTCGTCGGTGGTCGTGTTGTCGTCGGTGGTGTAGAAGCCGGGAAACGATGCGGACGACGGATCCATCCAGTGGCCGTTCTCGTCGAACACCAGGATGTTGAAGTCGGTCTTCACTTTGCCGACGAAGAACGGCTCGTCCCACTGGAACGACAGCTCGTTGTCGCCGGCGGTGGTGAATTTCAGCGTCAGGCTCGTGCTGCCGTCGCGGTTGACGAAGGTGTGATAGCTCTTGGGCCGCAGGTTCGGCGGAATTTCCTCGAGGTGCAGGTTTTCCTTCCCGGCCGCCACGCGCGACTGCGCCTGCGCCGGAGTCATCGGTCTGTACAGCGACTCGTACGCCTCGAGGCCGTTGTTGCCGGCCGACGAGAAGTACGCGGCGCCGTCCTTCGACACGATGTCGACCGCCTCGGCGATGATCCCGTCCGAATACATCGGCTCGTCCAGATACACCACGTCGTCGACGATCACGTCGGCGCCGAAGTCGCGCAGCGCGAGGATGTTGTTCGCAAACGACAGCTCGCCGTTGAACGCGGAGGCGAACGCGAGCGCGGAGCCCGGCGCGATGTCGTGCACGAGCTGCAGCATCCCGCGTCCCTCGTCGAGCGGCTGATCGGTCTCCGGCTGCAGGTCGTCCTCGAGGACCGCGACCGTCGGCGGCAGATCGCCGCTCGCCTCGTCGTCGGCCGCGTGCGTCGTGCAGATGGCGCACTCGTCGAAGCTGTCGGACAGGGCGCCCAGCGTGATGCCGCTGCCGGTCACGCCGCGCGCCTGGGCGCGGTCGGCTTTTTCGAACGCGACCGCCTGGCTCTGCACGAGTCCGGCAAACTTGAACGGCCGCGCGACGGCGAGGATGTTGCGGACGCCGTCCACCCACTGCGAGTTCCGCGCCGCCCACAGCGGCAGGTACCCTTCGATGGCGCGGGGATCGATGCGGCTGACGGTCGTCAGCCTGAAGCCTTCGAGCTGCAGCGCGCGGAGCACGTTGGCGACGGATCGATCCGACGCAATGCGGATGTCGACGAGCACTTCGTCGCCGCCCGTCGTGACGTGTTGCTTCAGCGCGGCGTCGAGCTTCGGGCTGCCGAATTCATACAGATCGACCAATTCGTTCATCCCGCGTCCAAGCGCAGCGCTTTGGGCGTAGGAGGCGGCGGAGATGGAGCAGAGGGCGAGCGTCAGCGCGAACGTTCCTGGTTGGGTGAGCAGTCTGCGCATATGTCTCCTCGAGAGTGGGCGCTCTCATGGTGGGTGGCAGACTCTCGCTCAACGCGCGCGTGCGTGTCAATGGTCCGATCGCGTTTTCATGCACGCGCCGCGTCGCCCAGCAGCTTTTCCACGATCACGCAGTCCATCCAGGAACCGTCGAGCTTGGCGTGCCGGCGATAGGTGCCGACGATTCTGAAACCGCAGCGCTGGTGCAGGGCGATGCTGGCCGCATTCGTCGCGAAGATTCGCGAGGAGAGCTTCCAGAAACCGCGGCGCTCGTACTCCGGGCAGAGCGCCTCCAGCGCGGCGCGGCCGGCGCCTTTGCCGCGCCAGCCGCGGTCGACGTACACCGAATGGTCCGCGATGCCGGCGTACGCCGGCCGCGGCCGGTAGCTGCTCGCGCCCGCCCACGCGACGATGCGCCCGTCGTGCTCCACGACGATCGTCGGATAGCGATCGCCTTTGTCGCGCAGCTGCTGCCCGATCTGCTCCGCGGTGCGCGGCTCCGTCTCGAACGTCGCGACGCGATCCTCGATCCCCTGGTTGTAGATCCGCGCGATCGCCGCCGCGTCGTCGGCCGTCGCGAGCCGCGTCGTCAGCGCCGGCGTCATTTCGGCTCGGCCGGCAGATCGATGGCGGGATTGCGATCGAAGAAGTTGTGAGGCCGCAGCCTGAAGGAATGCCAGATCGTCGGCATCACCGGCAGGTCCTCGGCGCGCGTCAGGTGGTGCATGCCGAGATTCACCCACAGCACGATGTCGCGGTCGCGGACGGCGCGATCGCGCGCCGTCCACGCGGCCAGCCCGTCGGTGCCGCGGCTCGCATACATGTATTCCCCGCCCGCGTACCGCTCCTGCGGATCGTAGGGCGTCACCCACACGTCGTGCTCGAGGAACCGCGCGCGCCTGGCGGGCCAGTCGTCGGGATCGAGCATCAGGTGCGCGTGGTTCGCGAACAGCAGTTCGTACGACACGGCGTTGCCGACGCCGTTGCTCCGCCCTTCGTTGACGATCCGAAACTTTCCCGGGCCGTGACCGCCGTCGAGCATCGCCGCCTTCTCGCCCGCCGCGAATCGGGGCTCGACCACGTACAGGCTGCGGCGGGGCGAGGCCGCCGGCAGCGCCACCGTCCGGTACACGTCCTCGACGAAGCTGTTCGCGGGGCCGTCGACGTCGAGATCGAGGCGGAAGTTGAAATAGTGATCGTGATTGACCGCGACGAGGTTCGGCGCGACGAGCGTGCCGGTCCTCGTGTCGGCCGCGGCCGTCGGATCGGCCATCCGCCGCGCGCCGACGCCCTTCAGCGCGTCGATGCCCGTCGCGCCGACGCGCACCTCGATTTCCGCGGCGTCGTCGAACACCCAGTCGAACAGGTAGTCGTCGTTGCCGATCGACGCCGCCATTCTGACGACGAGCTCGACGTTCGCGCGTCCTTCGTAGGTGCCGTTGATCATCTCGGCATGGCGCCAGATCGGATCGCCGGCGCTGCGTTCGAACAGGCACAGCGCGTCGGGCGTCGTGAACGGCTTCCCCTCGTCGTCGCTGAACACCGCCGGGAGGAAGGCCGCGGTGGCCGGACAGTCCACGCCGGGCTTCAACGGCGACGCGAGGACGCCGGCGCCGTACTCGCCCGTGTCGAAATAGGTTCGCGAGTACCAGCCGTAGTCGTCGTCCATGTACGGCACGAACATCTCGGAGAGGTAACCCTGGTACAGCACGGACCGCGCGCCGCCCGCGTCGCGCCAGGCGGCGGTCGAGATCACCGTTCCCACGCGCGCGTCCTGCCGGACGTGGAACTGCCAGTTGCCCCACCTGACGTCGTGGCCGTCCACGTGGATGTTGCTGCCCTGCGGCTGCGACATCGTCGTCGGCAGCCGCGAGGGTCGCAGCGCGCCGACGGACGCCGCGTCGTAGTTGCGATCGCCGCCGGCGATCGGCACGACGCCGGCGTCGGCGACGTTGATCACCGCCTTCGCGCGCAGGTCGACCATCGCGTACAGACCCTCGATCGGCCAGCCGAACACGTTCGTGGTGCTGCGCCGGGTGTCGAAGCAGCCGACCTTCATCACGCGTTTGCCTTCGTCGGCCGGGATGCCGAAATAGCCGGCGGAGAAGGGCGCGCAAAAGACCTTGGCGACATCGGTGATGCCGCGCCGGCGGAGCGCCGCCTGGAACTCGGGGTTGCCGAGGACCAGCCTGGCGCCGTCGATTTCGCCGAGGGTGATCGGCGCCTGGACTCCGCGGTGTTCGGCCGCGGACACCAGCCGCTTCGCGCCCACGTCGACGACGACCTCGAAGACCGCGCCGTCGACGGTCAGGACGATGCGCGCCTCGCGGGCGGGCGTTGCGGTCGATGTGGAGGCGAGCACCGCCGCCTTCGGCGGTTCGTTGAGTCCCACGGTGGCGAAGGAGGCGCCCTTGAACCGGGCGTCGGCCCGGACCACCTCGACGGCGGCGCGGATTTCGTCGGCCGTCAGGGGGTCGAGCGGGTGCGCCGTCGCCGTCGCCGCCACTGCGCACGCCGCCAACACTCCGGCAAGGATTCGCATGGGAGCATTGTAAGATCCACGGATTACCTGCGAGGTCTCCATGAAAAGGTTCGTCGCGCTGGCGCTCGCCGTGGCCGCAACGGCTACGCTCGCCGCGCAGCAGACGTTCGTTCGCGATCCGAAGATTCCGATCGACCAGGAATACACGGCGAAGATCAAGGAGTACACGACGGCGCCGTACTTCTCGTCGCCGCTGGTCGACTACCTGCCCGCGTCGAAGACGGTGCCGACGCCGAAGGCGGTGCTCGGCGACGTCGCCGGCGCGCCCGGCAAGCTGCCGTACGCCGAAGAGGTGTACGAGTACATGCGGATGCTCGAGAAGGCGGCGCCGCAGCGCGTGAAGGTCCTGTCGATCGGCAGGACGGAAGAAGGCCGCGAGATGATCGCGGTGGTGATCTCGTCCGACGCCGTCATGGCGAAGCTCGAAGAGAACCGGCAGCGGCTCGAGAAGCTCGGCGATCCGCGAACGATCGGCATGGACGACAAGACGGCGGAGGCGCTCGTCCAGCAGTCGACGCCGATCTACTACATCACCGGGACGATCCACTCGACGGAAACCGGCGCGCCGACGGCGCTGATGGAGCTCGCCTACCGCCTCGTCGTCGACGAGCACGAGTACATCCGGTCGATCCGCAACAACCTGATCACGATGATCACGCCGGTGATCGAGGTGGACGGCCGCGACAAGATGGTCGACGTCTATAAGTGGCACCTCGCCCACCCCGGCCAGAACTGGCAGCCGCTCGTCTACTGGGGGAAGTACGTCGCGCACGACAACAACCGCGACGCGATGGGCGCGACGCTGAAGCTGACCGAGAACGTGCTGAGCGCGCACAACCACTGGCACCCGCAGGTGCTGCACGACCTGCACGAATCGGTGCCGTATCTCTACGACAACACCGTCGGCGACGGCCCGTACAACGCCTGGATCGATCCGATGCTCGCCGACGAGTGGGAGATGATCGGCTGGAACAACGTCTCGGAGATGACGAAGTTCGGCATGCCGGGCGTCTTCACGCACGGCAACTTCGACACGTGGTCTCCGGGCTACCTGATGTTCATCGCCGCGCTCCACAACGGCATCAGCCGGCTGTACGAAACGTTCGGCAACGCCGGCGCCGACACCGTGGAGCGCGAGCTGCGGCCCGACGAGTACGCGCGCACGTGGTACAAGCAGAACCCGCCGCTGCCGAAGACGCTGTGGTCGCAGCGCAACAACAACAACTACGAGGAAACCGGCGTCCTCACCGCGCTGCACTACTTCGCCGCGAACAAGCAGCTCTTTCTGCGGAACTTCTACACGAAGAGCAAGCGATCGATCTTGAAGGCGCGCACCGAGGGGCCCGCGGCCTACGTGCTGCCCGCCGACGATCCGCATCCCGGTCTGCAGTCGGACCTGCTGCAGATCCTGCAGAAGCAGGGGGTGGAGATCTCGCGCGCGACGGCGTCGTTCACGGTGACGCTGCCGGCGAAGCGCCAGCGTCCGCGCGCCGAGACGGCCACGCCGACCGACACCGCCGCCCCGGGCGACGGCCGCGCCGGCGGACCCAGCGCGCAGGACAGCACAACCCGCAGCGGCGGCGCGTCAGCTCCGCGGGCGCCGACGACCAAGACCTTCCCCGCCGGCTCGTACATCGTCCGCATGGACCAGCCGTACAGCCGCATCGCCGATGCGCTGCTCGATTACCAGTACTGGAGCCCCAACGATCCGCAGCGCACGCCGTACGACGACACCGGCTGGACGTTTCCCGAGCTGTTCAACGTGCAGGCCGTTCGCGTCACCGACGTGAGGCTGCTCGATGCGGCCGCCGAGAAAATGAGTGGATCGGTTCGCGCAAAAGGCGCCGTGGAATCGAACGCCGGCGGCTCCGTGTTCCTCGTCAATCACAACGCTGACGTCGCGCTCGCAACGCTGCGTTATCGATTCAAGGACGCAACGATCGACGCCGCCGAGGAACCGTTCGAAGCAGCTGGCCATAAATTTGCGCGCGGAAGCTTCGTGATCAAAAACG
>DASRGT010000047.1:0-120527 GCA_035650895.1 Vicinamibacterales bacterium | reverse complement strand
ACGAACGCCTGGCTGCGGATTTACAACAGCGAGCGACCCCACGACAGCCTCGGCCGGGTGCCGCCGCTCACATTCTTGCCGAGGCCTTCATCGAGCGGCCAGTCTCCTTTTGAACTGTCAGCTTGACGGGGAAGCTTACGGTGTCACGCGCCGCGGGTGCGCGCCCGGCGGCGGACATCGAGGCGTTCGTCGCGGGCGCGACGGCGTCCAACCCGGCGGGTCAACGGGCCTAGCGCTTCCGGGCGCGCCGCCGGCCGCCGCCCTTCCGCTGGTCGCCGCGCGGCTTCGACCAGTAGTACCGCGTCAGCCACGCACTGAGACCATCGAGTCCGGGGAACAGCACGCGCTCGTTGATGTTCGCCTGATCCAGCTTGTCGCGGATTTCCCACTTCAACCTCGCCGGCACGACGATGTGCCGGGCGAGCGCGGTATGACGGCGAACCCAGTCGTTGAGCGTCGCCTGCGGGCTGGACATCAGGGAGAACAGCGCGAACTGGTTGACGATGCGCGGGTCGAGCGAGGGCGGCTCGAGGAACACGACGAACGGCGTGCGCGCCAGGCGATCGAACTCGTGGAGCGATCCGATCTGGCCCAGCATGTCGATCGTCGCCGTGTCGGAGCCTTCGACCGCGAGGATCCGCCGCAGCCGCCGCGGCAGGAAGCGGTTCGCGTCGACGAAGTTGATCATCCACACCGACCCGTCGGTGTCCATCAGATCGAGATCCGCGGTGGCGAAATGCAGCGCGACGAACGGCGAATAGGTCCAATCGAGGAGCCGCGTCGGGAGGCCGCGATGCTGGCCGAGCGCCATCCAGTGCCACATGGTGTCCGCACCCGCGGTCCCGTACGCGTACTTGCGGAAGTTCCGCACCAGGTGCAGCTCGAGTCGTGAGACATTAGGACGACCGGCAGCGAGGCGCAGCAGCCCGCTCGAGAGGTCCTCGTCCAGGCGCGGGTCGCCGCGAAACGCGAACGGCATGCGGTGCCGGCCGAGCGCTTCGTTCCACGACGAGGCATACAGCTCGTCGAGCAGCGCGCTCCAGGTCGTCGGACGAATCGTCCTTATCGCCACGCCACTGATGATAAACGCCCTCACCACCGACCTGTACCAGCTGACGATGGCTGCCGGCTATTGGCGCGGCGGCCTGACCGAAACCGCGACGTTCGAGCTGTTCGTTCGACGCCTGCCGCTACGCCGCGCCTACCTCCTCGCCGCCGGCATCGACGACGCGCTGGCGTATCTGGAGACGGTGCGCTTCACGGACGAGGAGCGCGCGTGGCTGCGTGCCGCGCCGCAGTTCGCGCACACCCCGGCGGAATTCTTCGACGACTACCTGCGGACGTTCGCGTTTACCGGATCGGTGCATGCCGTCCCCGAGGGAACGCCGGTGTTTGCCGGCGAACCGATCCTGCGCGTGACGGCGCCGCTGCCCGAGGCGCAGCTCGTCGAAACGGCGCTGCTCGCGACGATCGCCTTTGCCACCAACGTCGCCAGCAAGGCGGCGCGCGTCGTCCATGCGGCGGGCGGCCGCCCGGTGATCGAGTTCGGCGCGCGGCGCGCGCACGGCGTCGGCGCCGCGCTGGCGGCGGCGCGTGCCGCGTACATCGGGGGATGCGCCGGCACCTCGCTCGTCGAGGCGGGACGGCGCTACGGCATCCCCACGTCGGGGACGATGGCGCACTCGTGGGTGCAGACGTTCGCAGACGAGGTCGACGCGTTTCGGGAGTTCAGCCGGACGTTCCCCGACACGGCGGCGTACCTGCTCGATACGTACGACACGCTGGCGGCGACCGACAAACTGGTCGCGTCCGGGCTGAAGCCGTCGATGGTGCGCATCGACAGCGGCGAGGTGATTTCGCTGAGCCGCGAGATCCGCGCGCGGCTGGACCGCGCGGGGCTGACCGCCACGCGCATCTTCGCGACCGGCGATCTCGACGAGTACCGCATCGCGACGATCGTCGGCGCCGACGCGCCGATCGACGGGTTCGGCGTCGGGACGGCGCTGTCGACGGTGAGCGACGCGCCGGCGCTGTCGGCGGTGTACAAGCTGGTCGAAGTGCACCGGCACGGCGCGTCGGCCGGCGTGATCAAATCGAGTCCGGGCAAGTTCACGTGGCCGTGCCCGAAGCAGGTGTGGCGTGCGATGGAGGCGGGCATCGCGCAGGGCGACACGATCGCGGGGGTCGGCGAACCGGCGCCGGTCGGGTCGATGCCGCTGCTGCAGCCGGTGATGGAGGGTGGGCGGCGGCTGGAGGCGTCGCCGTCGGCGACGACGATTCGGGAGTCGGCGCGGCAGGCGATGGGGACGCTGCCGGAGCGGCTGCAGGCGCTGGACGCGGCGGCGGACTACCCGGTGCGGATCACGGAGCCGCTGGAGGCGGCGCGGTTGAAGGCGTCGCGGTACGATCGGTGAATGCGCGAGGCGTCCGGGCGCGGTGTCAGACACCAACCGGGGTGGTGTCAGACACCCGACCCCGCGGGTGGTGTCAGACACCGACCGCGGTGGTGTCTGACACCGCACGCGCGCCCAACCACACCGCCGCGACCACCGCCGCCCCAATCGCCGCAGCCGCCGCGACCTGACCCGGCGCCAGACCCACCCGCGGCGGCACGTGCACCACGCCGCGCTCGTCAGTGACCGCCGGGTACGGAATGTAGCGCCCGTGGTCCGGCATCAGCGTGTCGAACCGATCGGCGAGCTCGCGCAGACCCTCCCGCATCGCCGCGCCCCGCAGCGCATGACCGTGACCCGTCGCGAGCACCTCCGGCTCCAGCGCCGCAATCGTTTCGACCGATCGCCGCGCCGCCGCCCAGTCGCACGTGTAATACGCCGGCGGCCGCCACACCCGCTCGCGCTGCAGCAGCACGCTGATCGTCGACTCCTGCTTGGTCGTGACGACCGCGTCCCCCGCAATCAGCGTCCGGTCCCCCTCGCGATAGAACGAGACGTGGCCCGGCGCGTGACCCGCCGTCCGCAACCACGTCCAGTCCACCAGACCCGGAACGTTGCCGCCCTCGGGCAGCATGCGGATGCGGCCGTCGAGATCGATCGGCCCGCGCGGAAACAGCGGCGATAGCCACGACTGCGCGCCGCCGCCCACGGTCGGGTCCGGCGGCGGATACGAGGACCGCCCCGTCAGGTACGGCAGTTCGAGCGGATGCGCGTACACCGGCGCGCCCCACGCCTCGGCCAGCGCCGGCAGGCCGCCGACATGATCGAAATGCCCATGCGTCAGGAGGATCCCAGCCGGCGGCGTTCCGAACCGCCGCTCGCCCTCGCGGCGGACCGACGCCGAGTACCCCGGCAGTCCCGTATCCACGAGCCACCACTGGCCGGACGACTCGACGAAATAGACGTTCACCATCAGCGTGCAGAGTCGATGCACGCCTTCCGCGACAGCTTCTGCATGCATGGTCGTTCCTCCGAAGCAAGCCGGGTGCCGGGATATGATGCTCAGCCTATGCGCCGAGTCGTTCGCGTTCTCGTCTTCTGCTCCGCCGCTGCGCTCCCGCTGACGGCGCAGTCCCGCTTCGATCTGGAAGAAGCCACCATCGCCGAACTGCAGCAGCGCATGCAGAGCGGGCGCGAAACGGCGCATTCGCTGGTCGAAAAATATCTCGCGCGCATCGACGAGATCGATCGGCGCGGCCCGGCGCTCCACAGCGTCATCGAGACGAACCCCGACGCGCTGCGGATCGCCGACGAGCTCGACGCCGAGCGCAAAGCGCGCGGACCGCGCGGGCCGCTGCACGGCATCCCGGTTCTGATCAAGGACAACATCGCCACCGCCGACCGCATGCAGACCACGGCCGGCTCCGCGGCGCTCGAGGGCAGCCGTCCGCCGAAAGACGCGTTTCTCGTCCAGCGCCTGCGCGCGGCCGGCGCCGTGATCCTCGGCAAGACGAACCTGAGCGAGTGGGCGAATTTCCGTTCGACGCACTCGACCAGCGGCTGGAGCGGCCGCGGCGGCCTGACCCGGAATCCGTACGCGCTCGATCGCAGTCCCTCGGGATCCAGCTCGGGGTCGGGCGTCGCCGTCGCCTCCAACCTGTGCGCGGTTGCGATCGGTACGGAAACAGATGGATCGATCGTGTCGCCGTCGAACACCAACTCGCTGGTCGGCATCAAGCCGACGCTCGGCCTCGTGAGCCGCGCCGGAATCGTGCCGATCGCGCACAGCCAGGACACCGCGGGTCCGATGGCGCGCAGCGTGGCGGATGCGGCAGTCCTGCTCGCCGCGATCGCGGGCGCCGACGCCGACGATCCGCCGACGACGGCCGCGCGTGCACGCCGGGGCGCGGTCCGCGAGTACGCGCTCGACGAGCACGCGCTGCGCGGCGCCCGGCTCGGCATCGTCCGCAACCGCCTGTTCGGCTACAGCCCCGCCGCGGACGCCATCGCCGAGCAGGCGATCGCTGACATGAGAGCGCAGGGCGCGGTCATCGTCGACCCCGCGAACATCTCGACGCTCGGCAAGTTCGACGACACCGAGTTCGACGTGCTGGTCTACGAATTCAAGGCAGACCTGAACAAGTATCTGACGTGGCTCGGGCCGGCGTCGCCGGTCCACTCGCTGGCGGACATCATCGCGTTCAACGACCGCAACAAAGATCGGGAGATGCCCTACTTCGATCAGGAGTTGATGCACCAGGCCCAGAGCAAGGGGCCGCTGACCGACCCGAAGTACCTTGCCGCGCTCGCGAAGAACCACCAGCTGTCGCGGACGCTCGGCATCGATGCGACGATGGCGAAGTACCGGCTCGACGCGCTCGTCGCGCCGACCGGCGGTCCCGCGTGGCTGACCGACCTGGTCAACGGCGACGGCGGGACGGCAACGGCCGCGTCGCCGTCGACGGTCACCGCGGTCGCCGGCTATCCGCACATCACCGTGCCGGCCGGCTACGCACGGGGGCTGCCGGTCGGTATTTCCTTCTTTGGCAAGGCGTGGAGCGAAGCGACGCTGATCAAGCTCGCGTACGCCTACGAGCAGGCGACCAGGCGCCGCCATCCCCCGACGTTCGCGGCGAGCGCCGACGTGTCACAACGGTAGGTCCGTGGTCCAAAACGGACCGCTTTCGTCTTTTCCTCGCGCCGCGCACAACTGCGCAACGAACCGACGGCATGGTCCGGGAACGGCCACGCGTGCCGCGGCACCGCCGTTGCGCAATGCGGAAACCGAAGGGAGGTTCCGCATGTTGATGTTCAAGCGCGCGCAGCTGTATATCGCCCTGGGGCTGGCGGCTCTCGCCGAATTGATCGTCCGCGCCGCCGTGCGCTGACGCCGGTCGGCGTCGGTACCTGGCACGTACCTGGTACTTACCTGGCACGTACCTGGTACTTACCTGGCACGTACCTGGTACTCACCGGCATCCCGCTACGCGGGACTCTGCCACAGCGCCCGGCCGACGAAAAACGGCCCCAGACGCTCCAGGTACAACGACGTCTGCTGCGTCTTCCGCATCGTCTGCACTATCGCCGAGAGCGGATACAGCTCCTTGCCGATCAGGCCGACGATGAAGTCGTTGTCGTCTTTGTCCAGACCGTGGCACGCCAGGCGGATGTCGTGCGCGAGATCGGCCGCGCCGAACGACATGCCGATCGTCCCGTGCTCGGCGAGGATGACGCGCTGCTCTTCGACCGGCAACTGCGCGAACTTCCCCGACCGCCGCAGCGGATAGAACACCGCCCACCGCCACTCCGGGTTCAGCACCGTCCGCCGAGGACGATGCAGCAGCACCTCGGCGAGATCCGGCTCGTAGCCGATCGAGTACGTCCGGCCCAACATCGTGAACTCGGGCTTCTGCACGAGCGGCCGGAACGCCGGGCCGTTCAGCATCGGCCGCACGCGATCGAGGAAGAAGTTCGGGTCCTCGCTGAACGTGAGCAGCCCGATCCCGCGCGGGTCGTTGACGTCTTCGTAGAGCGCGCCGGCGACCTTCGCGTCGGCGAGCGCTTCGGCGAGCCGCTGGCTGTTCTCGCTGCCGCCAAATGCCATGAACTGCATGAACAGCCGGTCGTTGCTCGTCTGCGGCTGGCCGTTCTTCACGCCGCCCTTCTCGCTGATGTCGGGCGGAGCCGGACCTCGTCTCTCGGACATGAGCTGATTATAATTTCAGGCTTGCCCTATCACGTTCGCGAAGCCACGCTCGACGACGTGGACACCCTCGTCCGACACCGGGTGGCGATGTTCGCCGACATGGGCCGGACGTTCGACGCGGCGGCGGTCGAACGCGCGTTCCGCGCGTGGCTCGCCGACATGATGCCGGCCGGGGTTTACCGCGCGTGGCTCGTCGAAGAGACCGCCACCGGCGCCGTGGCGGCGGGCGGCGGGCTGTCGATCCTGCCGTGGCCGCCCGGCCCGAGTTACATGATCGATCGGCTGGCGTACGTGTACAACGTCTACGTCGAACGGCCGCACCGCCGGCAGGGGCTCGCGCGGCGGGTGATGGAGGCGATCCACGACTTCTGCCGCGCGAATCGCATTCGTTCGATCGCGCTCAACGCCAGCGTCGAGGGGCTGCCGCTTTACGAATCACTCGGCTATCAGGCGACGCCGAGCCCGATGATGTTTTTTGCAGTTGCGTCAGACCAATAGGTATAATCCACCGGTTTCGGGCCTTCGAAGGAGACTAGTCGAGCATGCCGTTCATCATCACCGACCCGTGTATCGAGACAAAAGACACCGCGTGCGTGGACGTGTGTCCGGTCGACTGCATCCACCCGCGCAAGGACGAACCGGAGTTCGCGCAGGCGACGATGCTCTACATCCATCCGGAGGAGTGCATCGACTGCGGCGCGTGCGTGCCGGCGTGTCCGGTGGCGGCCATCTACGAGAGCCCCGACGCGACGCCCGCCCATCAGAAGGATCTGATCGAGGCGAACGCAATCTATCGCAATGGCGATGCCGACACGATGGCCCAGGCCGAAGCGATCGTCAAGAAGCACGTCGCCGATCACGCCGACATCATGGCCGTTCCGGCCGCCGAGCGGCAGGCCGCGCACGCCCGCTTCTGAAACTCGCCACATGGAACGTTAACGGCATCCGGGCGCGCCAGGCGCAGGTCCAGGACTGGATCGCGCGCGAGCGCCCGGATGTCGTGTGCCTGCAGGAAATCAAGGCCACCGTCGATCAGATCCCGATGTTCCTCTGCGACATCGAGGGCTACTGGTGCTACTGGCACGGCGGCAAGGGCTACTCCGGCGTCGCGCTCCACGTCAGCACGGCGTACGCGCCCGAACGGCCCTCCTTCTCGCATCCCGACTTCGACTACGAGCAGCGCGTCGCCACCGTCACCGTCGGCGACGTGACCTTCGCCTCCATCTACGTCCCGAACGGCGGCAAGGACTTCCCCGCCAAGATGCAGTTCCTCGACGCGATGGACCGCTTTGCCGAATCGTTCCGCGCCCAGGGGCGCACGCTGGTGATGATGGGCGACATGAACGTCGCGCGCACCGAACGCGACGTGCATCCCAAGGAGCGGAAGCCGCGCGCGATCGGCCAGCTGCCGGAAGAGCGCGCGATCATCGAGCGCATCCTGGGGCGCGGCTTCGTCGACGTCGGCCGTGCGCTCGACCCCGACAACGACGGGCTGTTCACCTGGTGGGCGCCGTGGCGCAACATGCGCGAGCGCAACATCGGCTGGCGGCTCGACTACGTGATCGCGAGCGAATCGCTCGCAGGACGCGCGAGGTCCTGCGTCGTGCAGAAAGAGGTCGGGACGAGCGACCATGCGCCGGTCGTCGCGACGTTCGCGTAGCGACGCCGCGCTGGCGAGCGTCCCCTGTTCGTGCGCTTCGTGGTGATCGGATGTCGATCGTAGTCCAGAAATACGGCGGCTCGTCGGTCGCCGACGTCTCGAAAATCCAGCGCGTCGCGGAACGCGTGATGGCGACGCGGCGCGCCGGCCACGACGTGGTCGTTGTCGTGTCGGCGATGGGCGACACGACCGACGACCTCCTGGCGCTCGCGAAGCAGGTCTCGCCCAATCCGGACCGCCGCGAGCTCGACATGCTCCTGACCGCCGGCGAGCGCATCGCGATGGCGCTGCTCTCGATGGCGATCCGCGAGCGCGGCGGCGACGCGATCAGCTTCACCGGCAGTCAGTCGGGCATCATCACCAACGATCGCCACGTCGACGCGCGCATCATCGAAGTGCGTCCGTTCCGCGTCCAGGACGAGCTCGCGCGCGGGCGCATCGTCGTCGTCGCGGGCTACCAGGGCGTGTCGTACCGCCGGGAGGTGACGACACTGGGGCGCGGCGGCAGCGATACCACGGCCGTCGCGATGGCGGCGGCGCTTGGCGCCGACTACTGCGAGATCTGCTCCGACGTGGACGGCGTGTACACGGCCGACCCGCGGGTCGTGCCGGCCGCGCAGCGCATCGCCACGCTGTCGTACGAAGAAACCCAGGAGCTGGCCGAAGCGGGCGCCAAGGTGCTCAACGCCCAGGCGGTGGAGTTCGCGAAGGAGAAAGGGATCGCGATCTACGCGCGCGCGACGTCGTCGCCGCTGCCCGGCGCCGACCCGTCGGCGGACGGCACCGTCGTGCGTCAGCATCCGCCGCGCATGCCGGGAGCGGTCGTCGGCGTGGCGAGCGAGAAGGACGTCATCGTGATCGGCGCCCGTCCCGAGCGGATCGACGGACGCGCCCTGCTCGAGCTCCTCGACGCGCACCACGTGGCCGGAAAGCAGCTCCACGTCACCGACGAAGGGCTGACGCTGGTGATCTCGCGCGAAAACCTGCACGAGGAGGCGCGCTTGCGCGACGGCATCGCCGCGGCGTTCGGAGACGCGGTCCGGATTGCCGACTCGCTCGGTGCCGTCAGCGTCGTCGGCGCCGGCATCAATGCATCGTTCCACAACGTGCGACGCGGTTCGTCGGCGCTCGACGGCGCCGGCATCAGGCCGCATGGCACCGCGACGTCGTCGTTCCGCATCACGTGGATGATCGATCGCGCCAGGGTCGACGAAGCGGTGCGGCTGCTGCACCGTTCGTTCATCGAACAACAGCGGCCGCTCGTGCCGTGACGATCGGGTGATCGCGATGTCAGACGTTCTGGATCGGTTCCTCCGCTACGTGCGCTACGATACGCAGTCCGACGAATCGTCGGCCACGTATCCCAGCACCGAGAAGCAGCTGGTGCTCCTCCGCGATCTCGCGCAGGAGCTGCGCGACCTCGGCGCTGCCGATGCCGCCGTCGACGAGTTCGGCTACGTGACGGCGACGATTCCGGCGACGACCGCGCGGGCGGTGCCGACGATCGGCTTCATCGCGCACGTCGACACGTCGCCCGAGATGCCGGGGGCGAACGTCACGCCGATCGTTCATCGCGCGTACGACGGGCGCGATCTGCTGCTGCCCGACGATCCGGCCGCCGTGCTGCGGCTGCGCGACAACCCGCTGCTCGAGGAGCAGATGGGTCACGACATCGTGACCGCGTCGGGGACGACGCTGCTGGGCGCCGACAACAAAGCCGGCGTGGCGGAAATCATGACGGCGGCGGCACACCTGATGGCGCATCGCGACATCCCGCACGGACCCGTCCGCATCGCGTTCACGCCGGACGAGGAGATCGGCCGCGGCACGCTGCACTTCGACGTGCAGCGGTTCGGCGCCGCCTGCGCGTACACGATGGACGGAGGCCGCCGGGGCGAGCTCGAGGTGGAAAGCTTCTCGGCCGACGCCATGACCGTCACGTTTCACGGCTTCAACACGCATCCGGGGTATGCGAAGGGACGGATGATCAACGCGATCAAAGCGGCGGCCGCGTTCATCGACCGGCTGCCGCGCGACACGATGTCGCCGGAGACGACCGCCGACGACGAAGGGTTCGTCCACCCGTACGTCGTCAACGCGAGCGTGGAACGCACCGCGGTGCGATTGATCCTGCGAGACTTCGCGACGCCGGCGCTTCGCGACAAGGAATCGCTGGTCACCGGTCTGGCGCGGGAGGCGGCCGCGGGCTATCCCGGCACGCGCGTCGAAATCGCCGTCGAGGAGCAGTACCGGAACATGAAGGAAGTGCTGGATCGCCATCCGCGCGTCGTCGAGCGCGCGCGCGCGGCGATCCGCGCGGCGGGACTCGAGCCGCGGACCCATCCGATCCGTGGCGGGACCGACGGGTCCAGGCTGTCGTTCATGGGGCTGCCGACGCCGAATCTGTTCGCCGGCGAGCACAACTTTCATTCGCGTCTGGAATGGGTGTCCGCGCAGGACATGGAGAAGGCGGTCGAGGTCATCGTGCACCTGGCGCGGATCTGGGCTGAAAACCCGTAGACACGGCGTACCTGGCACGTACCAGGTACGTACCTGGCACGTACCTGGTACCTACCTGGCACGTACCTGGCACGTACCTGGTACTTAGCGGAGCGTCGCGAACGTATAGGTGACCCCCGCGAACCACGACGCCTTCGTCCGCGTCCCCAGATTGACCAGCTGATTCGTGTCGGCCACCGCACTGCCCTCGCTCAGCCCGACCGGCAGGGCGGCGACCGGGCCAATCGCCACGCCGCTCGCGACCGAGGCATGCGGACCGAGCCGCAGCGCCGACCCCATGTAGACGGTCGCGCGGGCATCGCTCCGAAGCCCGAGCCCAATCGCGATCGGCGCGATCCACCGGGCGCGATCGTGAAAGATCTCCGCGAACATCGCCACGCCGAGTGCAGCCGAGCTCTCGCGATCGGTTTCCCGCACCACGACGCGCGTCGGCCTGCCCGGAACCGTGCCGAGCGCATACACCGGATCGACCAGCCCGCTCGTCACGAACCCGCCGGTCAGCGACATGTCCCACCCGTCGGCAAACGCCGGCGCCGATCCGACGAGCAGCAGCGCACACACGACCGCGATGCGAGAAGGAGTCCAGCTGAGCATGATGCCTCACTATACAATGTAGCCTCTTCAGCCACTCACGCTTGCGGGCCCTTTTTTCGCTCACCGTCGTCGTCGCGGCGCTGGTCGGCGCACCGGTGGATGCCGTCGCGCGGCCGCCGGCGGTCGCCGAATTCGGCGACGCGTTCGTCGCGCACGATCCGAATTCGGACGCCTGGGTGATCGGCAGCACCGACCTCGAGGTGACGATCGGGTTCGACACCTCCCGGACCCTCAGCATCCAGAAACTCTTCAACCCGACCACCGGCCGCGCGTGGGACGTGACGCCCGGACCCGAGGCGCCCGTCGCCCTCGGCGCCAGCACCTTCAACCTGACGGCCTCCGGCGGCTCGACGTCGCTCGCCTCCGCCGAAGCGGCCACCACCGACGCCGGCGTGCTGCTGACGTTCACCTTCGATCACCACGCGAGCGGCGCGCGCGTCCGCCGCTTCTACGCCAGCTATCCGGGCTCCGCCACGATCGAAACGTGGACGCGCATCGACGCCACCGCGCCCGTCGACGTCTCGGCGCTCGTCGGCTGGCGCCTGACGATGGCGAACGCCCCGGTGCGCTGGCTGGGCGGACTGCGCGGCGACGCCGCCGGCAACGAAGGCGCCGGCGCGTTCGAGCTCGCCGAGCGCGGCCTCGACGCGGGCGAGCGCATCGAGATCGGCAGCGATCGCCGCTCCACCGAACAGTTCGTTCCGTTCGTCGTCGTCGACGACGGCCGCGACGAGTTCTTTGGCGGCCTGATGTGGTCGGCCGCGTGGCGCATCGCGATCGAGCGCGCCGGCGATCGGCTGAACGTCAGCGCGTTCGTGCCGGACGTCACGACCGCCGCCACCCCGGCGCACGCGGTCGATCTGCCGCACACGTTCTTCGGCGTCGCGGCGCATTCGGCCAGCGACGAACCGGGCGCGCTCCAGCGGTTCGTGATGAACGGCGTACGGCACGGCCGCCCGCTGCAGCCGCTCGTCACCTACAACACGTGGTTCGCGTACGGCGTCAACGTCGACGAGGACGCGATGGTCGCCGAGATGGACCTCGCGGCATCGCTCGGCGTCGAGCTGTTCGTGCTCGATGCCGGCTGGTACGTCGGCGCCGGCCAGAACGGCGACTTCGACTTCGATTCGGGGCTCGGCTCGTGGACGGTCGACAGCGGTCGGTTTCCCTCGTCGCTCGCGAGCCTCGCCGACTACGCGCACGGCCTCGGGATGAAGTTCGGCCTCTGGGTCGAACCGGCCCGCGTGGCGCTGTCCACGGTCGATCGCCCCGGTCTCGCGCGGCAGGCGTGGCTGGCAACCGAAGGGGGCGACTTCGGCCAACCCTCGAACGCGCAGATCTGCCTCGTCCACGCCGACGCCTACGCCTGGGTGTACGGCAAGCTCGCGGCGCTCGTCGACCAGGTGCGGCCCGACTACCTGAAATGGGACGATAACCTCTGGGTCAACTGCGATCGAACCGGTCACGGCCACGGTCCGGCCGACGGCGCCTTCCGCCATGTCCAGGCGTTGTACGCGATGCTCACCGCGCTTCGCCTCCGCTATCCCGACCTGACCATCGAGAACGTGTCGGGCGGCGGCAATCGGCTCGACTTCGGCATGCTGGCGTTGACCGACACCGCCTGGATGGACGATCGCACCTCGCCCGCCGATCACGTCCGCCACAATCTCGAGGGGCTGACGTTCGCCTATCCGCCCGCGTACCTTCTCTCGTTTCTGATCGACGCGGACGGCGAACCGATCCCGGCCAACGACGATCTGCCGTTCGCGATCCGCAGCCGCATGCCGGGGATTCTCGGGTTGACGTATCGCGCGTCGGAAATCGACGACGCGACCGCCGGCATCCTCCGCGCCGAGATCGCGCGCTACAAGGGGATCCGCGCGACGATCGCCGACGCGAACGCGACGCTGCTCTCGGCGCAGGCGCCGGTCGACGCCGACGCATGGGACGTGCTGCAGGAGATCGGCGCCGACCGGCGGTCGGCCGTGATCTTCGCGTTCAAGGGGAACGCGAGCGACGGACGGATCGTCGTCAGGCCGCGCAGCCTCGAGGCCGACGCGACCTACGACGTCGAATCGTTCGACGCCGGTCCGCTCGGATCGGCCCGCGGCGAAGCGCTGATGGCCGACGGCATCGAGCTGAACCACACGCCGGCGATGTCGCGCGCGCACGTGATCGTGCTGACCGCGCGGTAGTCACCCGATCGGGTAGATCGCGGACGGTCGGTCGCCGAGTGACCTACGGCTTGCACTCCGGACTCACCGCGCGCGGGCGGCGCTCGTTCCACTTCTCGACGATCCGCCGCAGTTCCTTGATCGGCTCGGGGTTGTCGTCGACCTGCAGGCGCAGGATCGTGTCGTTGTGCAGCCAGACGCCGCAGTTCTTCTTCACGATCACCAGCGCCGCCGACTGCTGCCCGCGCTTGTCGCCGCCGCCTGCCTGGCCGCCTTCGAGCGCGGCGACGAGCCGCTGCGACAGGTGCCCGCGCGTGTGCTCGAACGCCTCGACCATGTTGTCGACGACCTGCGGGCCCGCCAGGATGTTGCCCTGCGCCGTGCAGAACGTGCCGCCCTTGTGTCCGGCCCACTCGGTCGCCTTCGGGCCGGTGAACGCCGCGTACTCGCCCTTCGCGTTCATCACCGCGAACTGCCGCCCCTGTTTGGACCACTGCTCTGGCAGCGGATCGGGATCGCGGTCCCAGATCTCCTTGATGATGTCGGCCGGCTTCTTCCCGGCGCGGAGCAGTTCGAGCGCGCGCGGTCCGTAGCCGACGTCCACGATCGCCTGCGTCGCCGCCACGCCCACGTTCGCCTCGGCCCACAGCACGCCGTTGCCGACCGAGAAGACGCGCGACTGCACCGCGGCACCGAGCTCGCCGGTCTCGGGGTCGTAGCCGAGAATCGAAAAGGTGCCCGTGTCCCACAGACCGTCGCTCGCGCGCACGCGTGCGAGCTGCGTCCACGCAAGCAGCGCCCCGACCCCCAGGAGACCGACGACGCGACCGATGGCTGACCGGCGACTGACGACTGTTAGCATCCGCCCCCCCAGACGTTGACCACCGCCTCGACCTCCTTCGGTTTGAGATCGACGACGACGAACCGTTCGTGAGCCCAGCCCGAGAACTGCGCGAGCCAGTAGGTGTGGCCGTTCAGCGTCATCACGCCGAACGGCAGCATGTAGGTCGCGCCGTACCGATCGCACGGCACGATGTCGACGGTCGTCGCCACGGCCGTGTAGGTCTCGCCGCGTTTGACGATCCAGCCGGTGCCGAACGCGATCGCGCATCCGTCGCCGCCGGGCGATCGGTAGGCGCGAGAGCTCTCGACGTAGTACGTCCGCGGATCCGTGCCGTACGCGTACGCCGCCTCGATTCCGGGATCGTATTTCTCCCGCTGTTTCTGGGGCATCGGATCGGAGTAGCGGCTCGCGGTCTCGCGCTCGGCGTCGTTGAACGCGTCGTACAGCGTCGGCCCGAGCGGCAGGAGCTCGGTCGCGCCGGGCGACAGAATCGCGATCGGCTCGAGCGCGTGCGGCGGCGACACCGCGAGGCCGTCCTTCGGGAACGGCTGCGCGGTCGGCGGCGGCGGCGGCTCGGCGGGATGGTAATCGGTCCGCAACGCGACCTGGCGCGTGCAGTGCACCGCCACCCAATCGGGCTGGCGCACCTGCAGCGTCTGCGCGGCGCCGTCGATCCAGGCCTGCCACGTCTCTCTGGGGCCGGCCTTGCCCCACCAGCTTTTCGGAATGCTGTTCAGATTGATCGGAATCGGGCGTTCGAGTCGCGGCAGGGGCCACGGCGACGACCAGTGCTTGCCGTCGAACGCCGCGAACGGCACCACCGCGCCGTCGCGGCGCAGCGCGCCGACCACGAAAGCCGCCGCGGGCTGATCCGCGGCGGCCGCGGCCAGGGCGAACAGAAGCGCGGCGGCGGCGACCAATCGCATGACGCGACGTCGTTGCCGGTTCCCGGCCGTCAGCGCGACGACCGGGAACCGACAACCGGGATCTTAGGGTTTACCCGCGGTCGGCTGGGACGGCGCCGGCGGAACGGCGAACGTCAGCCCGGTGAACATCATCTCTTCCCACGTCTGGTCGCCCCACCAGACGTCCTTCGACGGATCCGGATTCGATTTGTTCGCGGGAGAGTTGTCGTACCAGGCTGTCGCGTGGATCCTGGTCCCCTTCGGGATCTTCACCGGCTCCTTGTAGATGTAGTCGGTCTGCCAGTCGAAGTCGTAGTGCGGCACCGACAGGAGCGTCTCCTTGCGGCCGTCGGGATAGATCGCCTCGTACTGCCAGCTCTTCCCGCGCACGTGCGTGTGCGGCAGGATGCTGTACAGGTCGATGTCGCGATTGACCGTCATTTCGGCATCGACGCGCGCGTTCCCGTCGTTCGCCTTGAGGTGCAGCGCGCCGTTCGCGAGGACCGCGCCGCGCAGTTCGACCTTCGGCTTGTCCTTCGCGAAGATGATCCCGATGCTCGTGCGATCGCTCGTCGCCTTGCCCGTCGTCGTGTAGTGCATCTGGAAGACGAGCGTCGATCCCGCCGGCAGCCTCGTCGCGGTCCCCGGGTCGTACGTCCGGCCGGGGTTCCCCGGCACGTAGCCGCCGATCGAACCGGTGAAGCTGCCCGGATTCGGCCGATCGTTGGGGCCGGACGCCTTGCGCTGGTCGGCGGGCAGATCGGGGCCGCCGGTCTGTCCGGCCGGTATCTCCATGCCTTCGGCAAAGCTGATCAACGGCTGCGGCTGACGGCCCGACGCGGCCGCCTGCTTCGCCTGCTCGCGCATGCGCTGCGCCGCCTGCGGATCTCTCGTGTAGACGATCACGTGGTGGACGACGGCGCGATTCCCGGGCCGCACCTCGAAGGCCTGGATCCACTTGTCCTCGGTGAAGTTCGTCGGCACCTCGAAGTACTGATACGACACCGTTCCGCCGGCCGGAATCGGATAGTCCTCGTTCATCGTCAGCACGACGTCCGGCTGTCCCATCAGCCAGCCGTCCGCGTACTTCGGCTGCGGCGGCAGGTCGTTCCTGTCGCCCTCCGGCGCGCCGGCGGCGATCCACTTGAGGATCGTGTCCTTGTCGGCGGCGCTCAGGCGCCGATCGTTTTCGAACACGCCGTACGCCGGATCGGCGTGCCACGGCGGCATCGTCCCGTTGGTGATGCGCGTCTGGATCGAGCGCACCCACGGCCGCGCGTCGGCGTAGGTGAGGAGCGACATCGGCGCGATCTCGCCGGGCCGGTGGCAGTTCGTGCAGTTCTTGTAGAGGATCGGCGCGACGTCCTTGCTGAAGGTCGGCGTCTGTGCCGACGCGGCCGATGCCGTCAGGACTGCGGCGACGGCCGCGATAATCGCTTTCATTGCTGCTTCTCCTGCGCCAGCGTCTTGGCCGGCGGCTCGTCGATCGTGAACGTGAACGCGGTGAACTGCATCTCTTCCCAGGTCTGATCGCCCCAGGTCACGTCCTTGGTGGCGTCGGGGTTCGCTTTGTTGCCCGGCGAGTTGTCGTACCACGCGGCGGTGTGGAGCTTCGTCCCCTTCGCGAGGTGGATCGGCTCCTTGAAGACGTAATCGGTCTGCCAGTTGAAATCGTACTTCGGCACCGAGAGGATCGTCCTCTCCGTCCCGTCGGGATCGATCGTCGACACTTCCCAGCGCCGGCCGCGGACGTGCGTGTGCGGCAGCGCGCTCCACAACGTGACGTCCTCGCGGATGGTCATCTCGGCGTCGACGCGCGTGTCGGGGACGCCGGCCTTCAGCACGAAGTTCTGGTTCTGCAGCGGCAGCACGATCACTTCCTGCTTCGGCTTCTCCTTGGCGAACACCATCCCGACGCTGGTGCGGTCCGTGCCGGCCTTGCCGTTCGCCGTGTAGTGCATCTGAAAGGTCATGATCGTGCCGGCGGGCACCCGCAGCGCGGTGCCGGGCTGATAGACGCGAACGCCCTGACCCGGCGCGAAGCCGCCGAGCCATGCTCCCTGCTGACGCGGCGCCGGGCGGTCGTTCAGCTCACGTTTGTTCCGGATCTCCTCCGGCGTCGGCTGCCGGTTCATCCCCGGGGCGAACATGAACGCCGTGACACGCTTCGGCGCCTCGGGAGACCGCATCGTCACGATGACGTGGTGGACCACCGCGCGGTTCCCTGGACGCACTTCCAGCGCCTGGACGTAGCGGTCTTCGGTGAAGTTGGTGGGCACCTCGAAATACTTGTATTCGAGCGTGCCGCTCGCGGGAACCGGGTAGTCTTCCTGCATCGACAGCACGACGTCCGGCCGGCCGATCATCCAGCCGTCCGCGAAGGTCGGCGCCGGCGGCAAGTCGGCGGGGTTGCCCTCCGGCGCGCCGCCGGTCGCCCACCGGATCAGCGTGTCCTTGTCAGCCGCGCTGAGGCGCCGATCGTTGAGGTACTCGCCGAACGCCGGATCGGCGTGCCACGGCGGCATCGTCGTGTCCGCGACGCGCGCCGCAATCGCGCGGGCGTAGGGGCGCGTCTCCGCGTACGTGCGCAGCGGCATCGGACCGATCTCGCCGGGCCGATGGCAGTTCGTGCAGTTCTTGTAGAGGATCGGCGCGACGTCTTTGCTGAACGTGGGCGTCGCCGCGGACTGTGCGAACACGGGGCCGGCGGCACACACGAACGCCGCCGCGAGAATCGACCGACACATAGCTGCTCCCTCCGGCGGAATGCCCGTTAATTATAGATGAGACGGTGCTTCCGCCGGGGGAGTTTCGCGCGTCAGCGCTTCTTCCGGCTCCGGCTGCTCTTGCGGCTGCGTTTGCGCGAGCCGCCCTTGCGCTTGCGGGGCACCTTGCCGCCGGCGCGGCGCGCCTCGCTCAGGCCGATGGCAATCGCCTGCTTGCGGCTCGTGACGCGCTTGCCGGAGCGGCCCGATCGCAGCTTGCCGCGTTTGCGCTCGTGCATCGCGCGCTTCACTTTCTGCTGCGCTTTCCTGCCGTATTTCGCCATGCACACCTCCGGGCAGGCCTGGAGCCTGAGTACAGACGCCGACGGCCTGAACGCCCGCTGAGCGTGCAAAGGCTACGCCGGGCGCTCAATCAGCGGCGTCGCCGCGCCACACGCCGCTCCGCGGGCCGGCTACACCGGCCGCTCCAGCACGCCCGCGAACGCATCCACCAGCGCGCGATCGCGCCAGCCTTTCGCCGCTTCGTCGCCCAGCACGTCGAGCGCGTCGCCGCGCGTCATCGCCTCGCGATACGGCCGCTCGGTCGTCAGCGCGTCGAAGATGTCGACGATGCTGACGATCTGCGCCAGCAGCGGAACCTGCGTGTTTTTCAGACCGTCGGGATAGCCCGTGCCATCCAGGCGCTCGTGGTGCGATCGCACGATCGGACGCACCGTCTGCAGCGATCGCATGCCGGTGCACAAGCCGTCTCCGATCACCGGGTGCGCGCGCATCACTTTCGATTCGTCGGCGCTGAGGCGCCCCTCCTTCAACAGCACCGCGTCCGGCACGCCGATCTTCCCGATGTCGTGCAGGAAGCCGCCGCGTTCCAGCGCGGCGAGGTCCTCGTCGCCGAGACCGAGCGACTTGCCGAGCGACGTGGCGTATGCCGCGAGCCGCTGGCAGTGCCCGCGTGTGCACGGGTCGCGCGCCTCGATCGTGGCCCCGAGACCCAGGATCACCGCCTCCGCGGATTCCAGTTCGTCGGTCTGGCGCTTCAGCTTCACCAGCGACCGGATGCGGGCCTGCAGCGTGGGCAGGTCGAACGGCTTGCCGATGAAGTCGTCGGCGCCGGCATCGATGCCGCTCAAGCGTTCCTCGCGATCGAGCTGCGAGGTGACGATGATGATCGGGATGAAGCGTGTGGAGGGATGCTGCTTCAGCGTGCGGCAGACGTCGAGGTTGCCGCCGCGCGACGAGACCAGGTCGACGATGACGAGGTCGGGCGGCGCGGCGGCGCAGCTCTTCAGCGCGTCGTCGCCGCTGGTGACCACGGTGACGTGGTGACCATCGCGGCTGAGCATCCGTCTCAGCAGTCGTGCCGTTGTCTCGTCGTCCTCCGCCAGGAGGATCGAGCCGTGGACCGTCACCGCGTCAACCGTTTGCAAACGCCGGGCTCAACCGGCCGTGCTACCTTCAGAGTGGAGGACTCGACCGATGCGTGCAGCAATTGTGGCCACTTTCCTGGGGATCGCGGTCGCCAGCTCGGCTGCGGACGTCTCCACGAAGGAGACGGCGCGGATCCGCGACGCCGCGACGGTATTGAAGGAAATTCACTCGGTTCCTGACAAGGACATCCCGCAAGACCTCTGGACCAAGGCCCAGTGCGTGCTGGTCGTGCCCGGCTTGAAGAAGGCGGCGTTCGTCTTCGGCGGCGAATACGGTGCTGGCTTGATGAGCTGCCGTCAGGACGGCGGCGCCTGGAGCGCACCGATCTTCATGCAGGTCGGCAAGGGGAGCTGGGGTCTGCAGATCGGCGCGCAGTCGATCGATCTCGTGCTGCTCGTGATGAACAGAACGGGCATGGAGAAGATGCTGCGCAACAAGACGTCGCTCGGGGCCGAAGCGTCGATCGCCGGCGGTCCCGTCGGCCGCGATGCGCGGGCGGCGACGGACGCGCAGATGAAGGCGGAGATCCTCTCCTACTCGCGCACGCAGGGGCTGTTCGCCGGCGTCAACCTGTCGGGCGGCGTGGTCAAGCCCGACGTCGACGACAACGCGGACCTCTACGGCGCGACGCCGCCGAGCGACGTCGTGCTATCGGGCAAGGTGACACCGCCGGCGGTGACCGAACCATTCATGGCGGCGTTGAAGCGGTGACGAGGCGAACGCCCTAGTCGCCTAGTCCCCTGGTCGGCGGTCGCCAGCGGGCGTTGCGCCTGCTGCGCGACCATCGACGGGATGACTAGACGACTGGATGGCCGAATGACTAGCGGCCCTTCCGGCGGCGTCCGCGATCGGCGGCCGCCGCGCGCGTGGAGCCCCGCGCAGCGCGCCGGGGCGCCTCTTCCTCTTCGCCTTCGTCCGCTGCGGCCTGGTTGACGAACGACTCGGCAATCTCGGTCAGCTTCTGATCGGTCTCCTTCTCCTCTTCCAGCGTCTCTTCGAGCAGCTCGACGATCTCGTTCCTGCCGAGCAGGTTCGCCCAGGTGCGCAGCGTCCCGTAGGCCGCGATCTCGTAGTGCTCCACCTTTTGCGCCGCCGCGATCATCAGCGCGTCGCGCGTGGCGTCGTCTTCGGCCTCGCCGATCATCTCGTCGCCCTCGGCGATCAGGTTCTTCATGCCCTTGCAGGTCTTGCCGCGCGCCGGCATGCCGAGTTGCTCGAACACCTGCTCGAGGCGCTCCATGTGCTGCTCGGTCTGACGCAGGTGCTCTTCGAATGCTTCGCGCAGTTCGTCGGCCGTCGCCTTCTTCGCGAGCTTCGGCAGCGCTTTCGTCAGCTGTTTCTCCGCGTCGTAGATGTCCTTCAGCTCGTCTTGCATCAACGCTTCGAGCGAGTCGAGATTAGCCATCGGATGCCTCCGTCAACATGTGGTGTGAGCGATGCGAAACGTCAGCGACGAAGCAAGATGCGTTCTCACGACGGCGCGAGCTGAACGTTTCGTTTCGGTACACAACGTGCAAAATCACGACAGCGTAGAGGGAGGCAAGAAGCTCATGCATGTGATGAAGAGTCTGTGCTGCGCCGCCGCCATCGCGCTCCTTGCGGCGACGGGCGCGCACGCCGACGAGTGGAACAAGAAAACCTACCTGACCTTCAGCGGCCCGGTGCAGATACCGGGCGCAACCCTGCCTGCGGGCACGTATCTCTTCCAGCTCGCGGATCCCGACAACGCGCGTCACGTCGTGATGGTCGCGTCGAAGGACGGATCGCACATCTACGGGATGTTCCTGACGATCCCGAACGATCGCATCGACACGCCCGATGACAACGTCGTGATGTTCGGCGAGTCGCCCGCGGGCGCGCCGCAGGCGGTTCAGGCGTGGTGGTACCCGGGCGAGCGGATCGGCGAAGAGTTTGTGTATCCGAAGACACAGGCGGTCGCGATCGCGAAGGCCAACCACAAGGAGGTCCTCGCGACCGAGAGCGACAACAACGCCAACGGATCCGAAAACGAGCGCATGGCGTCCGTCCGCGGCGAGAAGGTCGGACGCGTCGACGAGAACGGCAACATGAAGGGTGACACGGCGAATACCGGCACCAGCGCGGCGAACCAGTCGGCGCGCGCGCAGACGAACACCGCGCCCGGCACGATGACGTCGAATACGCCGACCAACCCGTCGAACTCGAACTCGGCCGTCAACAACGGCCACCGTGCGAACAGCCAGACCGCGCAGTCGACCACCGCGGCCGCGGCGACCACCACCGCGCCGTCGAACACGGTCGACGGACGCGACCGCCACGCGGCGAAGACGACGACCGCGCGCAGCAACACCGCGCACAACAACGCCGCGCGCAGCAACACGGCCGTCGGCACGTCGGGCCAGGCGAACACGAACACGGCGAACAACACCGCGCGCCGCAGCCGTCGCACGACGCTGCCGCGGACCGCGAGCAGCCTCGAGCTCGTCGAGCTGCTGAGCGCGTTGTCGATCGCAGCCGCGTTCTCGCTGCGCCGCCTCCGCCGCGCCGCGGAAGCGCGCTAGCCGATCGGCGGCATGAACCGGACTGGCAGGAGCGGCCGGATGGGACGACGCGTCGGCACGATTGTGCTCGCCGCGCTCGCCCTGCCGGTTGTCCCTGCCCTCCCGGCTCTGTCCCCGCTGCACGCCTTCCAGGACTTCCACAGCCTCTCGAGCGAGCTCGTCGTTCTTCCGGTGGTCGTCACCGACAAGCACGGCGGCTTCGTCACCGATCTCCCCAAAGATGCATTCGCCGTGTACGACAACGGACGCCGCGTGCCGATCGACGTGTTCACCAGCGACGATACGCCGGTCACCGTGGGACTCGTCATCGACGCGAGCGGCAGCATGCGCTCGAAGATCGGAGAGGTGATCGCCGCGGCGATGTCGTTCGTGCGGTTGAGCAACCCCGACGACGAGCTCTTCGCGATCCGGTTCAACGACGACGTGCAGCCGGTGACGCGCGACGGCGGCACGGTCAGCCTGGACGACGCCGGCGAGATCCGTCATGCGCTGCTCTCGATCCGGCCCGACGGCCGCACCGCGCTGTACGACGGCCTCATCGAAGCGCTCGACCGCCTCGACCGCGCCACACGGCCGCGGAAGGTCCTGATCCTGATCAGCGACGGCGGCGACAACGTCAGCAAGGCGACGCGCGACGCGGTGCTGGCGCGCGCACGGCGATCCAACGCGTCGATCTACGCGGTGGGCCTCTTCGACAGCGCCGACCCCGATCGCAATCCGCGGCTGTTGAAGCAGCTGGCGCGCGAGACGGGCGGCGAACGCTTTCTGCCCGCGTCGGCCGGTCCGATGCTGGCGGCGTGCGAGCGCATCGCGCGCGAGATCCGCGCCGGCTACACCCTCGGCTACGCGCCGCCCGATCGCGACGGCGCTTTCCACCGCGTCCGCGTCGAGGTGAAGCCGGGCGACGGCCGTCAGGTGGAAGTCCGGACGCGGCCGGGCTACTTCGCCGGCGGCCGCGCGACACAGCCCTGACATGCGACGCGACATCCTCCGCTGGCTCGAACGCGCGCTGCTCGCCGTCGGCGTGGTGCTCGGCCTCTGGTGCGCGAAGGTGATCTACGTGCAGCACCGCACACAGGCGCTGCCGATCCCCGAGCAGCACGTCACCGTCAGGCTGCCGGGCGACGCCACCGGCGCGGCCGCGTCGAGCACTCGAGGCACGTCAGGCACGCTGGCCGCCCCATCGCCCGGCTCCGTCCTCGGCAAACTGATCGCGCCCGATCTCGGCCTCGCGGCAACCGTGCTCGAGGGAAGCGACGATGCGACGCTGGCGAAGGGAGCGGGGCACATCGAGGACACGCCGCTGCCCGGCGAACCGGGCAACGTCGGCATCGCCGGGCACCGCGACACGATCTTCCGCGCGCTGCGCCGCGTCAGGAAGGGCGAGGAATTCGACGTCCGAACGGCCGACGGACTCTTCCGCTATCGCGTCACGCGCACGCTGATCGTGAAGCCGGAAGATGTCTACGTCCTCGACCCGACGCCGCAGCCGACGCTGACGCTGGTCACCTGCTGGCCGTTCGAGTTCATCGGCCACGCGCCGAAGCGGTTCATCGTGCAGGCGGAGCAGATGCGGTGAGGCGGCGCGGCCGCCGCGCCGCCTGCCCCGCCCCATGCGATCCGCACGCTACTGCTTGCTGACCATCACCGAGAAGTACCCGCTGTTGTCGCCGATCTCGTTGTCGTTGACGCCGAGCATCAACCGGCCGTCCGCGGGCATCACGATCGGCTGCGTGTTGGATCCAATCGGGAACGCCGGCGAGTTGCCGACCTTGCCGATGAGGCCGCCGACCGGCATCACCGGCACCGGGTACGTCGGCTGACGCATCGAGCCGCTGCCGTCGGGTCCGGCCGTTTGTCCCGCGCTCTGGCCGAAGTTGATCTGCCCGCTCGCGCGGAACGACACGCGATCGCCCTTCTTCACCTGGATGCCGGTGTCGGTCCACGCCTGGTTCGCCTGCACGCGCACTTCGCCGGGCTGCAGCGGCGTGGAGTCGGCGCTGCCCGCCGTGCCGACCGCCGTCGGAGCGGTGGTGGCGGCGTTGTACGCGACGCGCGCCGCCTGCGGGTTCAGGTACACGCGCGCGACGTCCGAGATCGCGTACTGCTGTTCCTGTCCCGAGGCGTTGCGCCACACGACGGTGTCGCCGTGCACGATGTTGACGAACGTGCCGGGCTGCGACTGCCCGTTGCGCATCACCAGGAAGTTGCCGTTCGCGGGCACCTGCTGCAGTTCGGTCGCAGCGGGCTGGCCGCCAGCGAAGTCGATCACCGCGACCTGGCCCTCGTTGAACGACTGCTCCTGGCCGCTGCCGAGACGGAGATTCAGGTTGTTGTCGATGAGGTTCGCGTCGTTGCCGCCGTGATGCACGACGTCGCCGCTGACGTGTTGACCGTCGGCGAGGATGAACGTCGCGCGCTGGTCGGCAGCCCACGCCGATCCGACGGCGCACGCGGCGACGAGCGTAACGGTCGAGATGAACAGACGCATCGGTTGCCTCCTGTGTGGTGTGCGGCTCAACGCCGCACCTCAGAGCAAGAGGCAAACCAGTTCAGATCGATTGCCGCTCAGAATTTAATGCCGAGCCCGATCTGCACGCGATTGGTGTTGAAGGCGTTCAGGACGGTGACGCTCTCGCTGCCGACCGTTTCCGACTTGCCGAACACGCGGCCGAAGCGGTAGCTCACGTCGGCGAAGTAGCGCGACGCGAACGAGATCGTCGTGCCGCCGCCGAGCATGAAGAACGCGGACGTCTGGCTGCCGTTGAGGTCGCTGCCGAAGGTGACGAGCGTGCCCTCGGGCACCGTCGCGCCGTTGATGCTGAGCGTCGTTTCCGTCGAGACGTGCGCTCCGCCGATGCCCGCGGCGACGTACGGGTGCACGTTCGGCGTCCGGATGACGAACCGATAGCGCACGCCGAAATCGAAGTAATTCACCTTGGCCACCACGTTCGCCGTCGCGCCGACGTTGTTCGCGATCACGTTCGCGCGCGACTCGAGATCGGCCGAGGCGGCGTTGCCGATGTGGCCCACTTCGCCGAACACGTCCAGCTGGGGCATCACGCGGTAGCCTGCTTCGCCGCCGACCGACAGGTCGGACTTGTGGCCGAGCGTCGCGCCGCCGTTGATCTCTGCATAGGCGCGCGTGTCGCCGGACGCCGGCGCCTGGGCGCGCAGCGTGGCCGCGAAGCAGAAAGTGATCGCCAACCAGGTCGGCACAACACGAGCAATACGCATCATCGAACGTCCTCCACGGGGATCGCACGCGGTCGGGGCTGGGAACCTGCCGCAGTCGTTTCGAGGTGAGGCGCCGAGTATAGCACGGCGTGGTATTCTGAAAGGCGCGTTCTTGCATGAGCGAACACGAGGTCTCACTCCCGCCGCCCGACGCGTTTACTCCAGTCGAGACGCCGGTCGAGACGCCGCCAGTCGAGCCGACTCCGGAACCGGTGTCCGTCGCGTCGCCGGTCGCGGCGGAGGTGACGTCGCCGCCGGCTCCGGTCGACTCGACCGGGCCCTGGAAGCGCGTCGGCCAGGAGATCATGTCCGGCGTGCAGACCCTCGTGTCCGCCGCCGTGTACGCCACGCTCATCGTCACCTTCGTCGTGCAGGTCGCGCGCGTCGACGGGCTGAGCATGGCGCCGACGCTCGAAGATCACGATCGGCTGATCGTCAACAAGCTCGTGTACGAGCTGGGCGATCCGCGTCCGGGCGACATCGTGATGCTCTACTACCCGCTCAACCCCGACAAGATGTTCGTCAAGCGCGTGATCGCGAAGGAAGGCGACACGGTCCGGATCGTCGACGGGCGCGTGTACGTCAACGACGTTCCGCTGCACGACGACTACGTCCCGCCCGAGTTCCGGAGCCACGACGATTGGGGCCCGCAGGTGATTCAGCAGGGCTACTACTTCGTCATGGGCGACCACCGCAACAACAGCTCCGACAGCCGCCACTGGGGTCCGGTGCCGAAGAAGTACATCGTCGGCAAGGTGAAAGTGCGGTGGTGGCCGCTGCAGGACGCGCGGATCTTCTGAACCGCGCGCGCACCGCCGCCCGCCGAACTCACCCCCTTTCGTCGACGTCGGCCGCCGTGCTGCGCGGCGGACGACGGTCCGGACGCCGGCTTTGGAGCTCCTCCTCGTGCCGTTCGCGCAGTTTGTACTTCTGAATCTTGCCTGACGCGGTCATCGGAAATTCGCTGACGAAGCGCACGTGCTTCGGCACCTTGAACTTCGCGAGCGTGCCGGCGCAGAACGCGATCAGGTCGTCGGCGGCGACCTCGCCGCGCCTCCGCACGGCGGCGGCCACCGTCTCGCCGAAGAAGTCGTCGGCGACGGCGTAGACGTACGCGTCCGCGACCGCCGGATGCTCGCGCAGGCGATCTTCGATCTCCTTCGGGGCGATGTTCTCGCCGCCGCGGATGATGATGTCCTTGATGCGGCCGGTGATCCGCACGTACCCGTCGGCGTCGATGCTCGCCTCGTCGCCCGTATGCAGCCAGCCGTCCCCGTCGATCGCGGCGCGCGTGGCGTCGGGGTTGTTGTAGTAGCCCTTCATCACGTTGTAGCCGCGGCAGCACAGCTCGCCGCGCGCCGAAGGCGGGAGCGGACGCCCCGAGGGATCGACGATCTTCACCTCGAGATCCGGCAGCACGACGCCGACCGTCTGCGATCGCCGCTCCACCGGGCAGTCGCGCGGCGTCATCGTGATGCCGGGCGACGACTCGGTCATCCCGTACGCGATCGTGATCTCGGGGATGTGCATGTCGGTCATCACGCGGCGCATCAGCGGCTCGGGACACAGCGCGCCGGCCATCACACCCGTCCGCAGCGACGTCAGGTCGTACGTCGCGAAGTCCGGGTGCTCGAGCTCGGCGATGAACATCGTCGGGACGCCGTACAGCGCGGTGCAGCGCTCGCGGTGCACCGTTTCGAGGACCCGCGCGGGATCGAAGCATTCCACCGCGCAGAGGCACGCGCCCTGCGTGTAGGCGCCGAGCACGCCGATGACGCAGCCGAAGCAGTGGAACAGCGGCACGCACAGGCACAGCCGGTCGTCGGGCGTCAGCGCCAGCTCGCGCCCCATCGCGTCGCCGTTGTTGACGATGTTGCGGCTGGACAGCATCACGCCTTTCGGGAACCCGGTGGTGCCCGACGTGTACTGCATGTTGATGACGTCGTCGACGCCCACCGCGGCGCTGCGTGCGTCGAGCTGCGCATCGCTGACCGCCGCGGCGGCCGCGCGCACCGCGTCGTAGGCGACGGCGCCGTCGGGCCGCCCGTCGCCGATGTGGACGATCCGCCGGAGGGTGGGGATGGCGCCGTCGAACGCACCGGCCGCGCGCAGCTCCTCAACATAGTCGACGTCGCGGAAGCCGCGAATCGTCACCAGCGTCGCCGCGTCGCTCTGTCGCAGGAGGTACTCGATGTCCTTCGCGCGCAGCGACGTATTGGCGGTGACGAGGACCGCGCCGATCTTCGCGAGCGCGAACTGGAGGACGATCCACTCGGGCACGTTCGTCGCCCAGAGGACGACGCGCTCGCCGGGCGCGACGCCGAGGGCGATGAGGCCGCGCGCGATCGTGCGCGCTTCGCGGTCGAGCGCCCCGAAGGTGTACCGCGGCCCGTCGACGTAGACGAGGGCCTCGCGGTCCGGCTGCGCCGCGGCGAGACGCGCCAGCAGATCGCCGACGGTCAGGTCTCTCACCGCGGCCGATTGTATACTGCTGTCCCGTGCCCGACTCCTGCATCGTGGCGATCGCCGGCGCCGATCGCCTCTCTCAGCTCAAAGAACGGATTGGCGCGGTCGACGGCGAGCTGCTCGCGTTCACCGACGCGGAGGCGCTGGCCGCGCTCGAGGCGATCGTCAGCCGCAAGCCGAAGATGGTGGCGTTCGAGCGTCTGTTCGCCGCCTCGCCGCGCGGCGCGGCGCTGATCAACCGGATCAAGGCGGACAAGAAGCTCACCGCCTCGGAGATCAAGGTCTTCGCGCACGACAGCGACGTCGTCCGCGTGGTGCCCCGCCAGGACGCGGCCGCCGCGCCGGCGCTCGATCAGACCGGCACGCGGCGGGCGCCGCGCGTCCGCATGGCGCCCAGGTCCGCCGCGATCGTCGACGGCAAGACGTCGGCGCTCGTGGATCTGTCAGCGGTCGGCGCGCAGGTGGTGTCGCCCGGGATGCTGAAGCCGAACCAGCCGGTCACCGTCGTGCTGACCGACTCCGCCGCGACGATCCGGGTCAACGCGAACGTCGCGTGGACGGCGTTCGAGACCACGCCCGACGGCGGGTCGCGCTACCGGGCCGGTGTCGAGTTCGTGGATGCCGACGCCCGCGAGATCGAGGCGTTCTGCGAACGGCACAAGGCGCCGTAGCGCGCGAGCGCGCTCGTCAATCGGCGATCCGCAGTATCTCGTTCCTGAAGATCGTGTCGTCGCGTTCCGAGCCGGTCGACACGATCGCCGCCGGCACGCCGCTCACCTCTTCGAGCCGCGCGATGTAGCGCTTCGCCGCGTCCGGCAGCTGGCCGAAGGCGCGGACGCCGCGCGTCGGCGCCGTCCATCCCGGCATTGTTTCGTACACCGGCGTGCACTGGGCGAGCTGGCGCGGGTCGGGCGGGAAGTCGGTGATGGTCCTGCCGTCGCACCGGTAGGCCGTGCAGATCGCAATCTCGCCGACGCCGTCGAGCACGTCGAGCTTCGTCAGCGCCAGCGCGTCGAGGCCGTTGATCCGCGCGGCGTACCGCGCGGCGACGGCGTCGTACCACCCGCAGCGCCGCGGGCGCCCGGTGACGGCGCCGTACTCGCTGCCGCTCTCGCGCAGACGGTGGCCCATCTCGCCCGACAGCTCGGTCGGAAACGGCCCCTCGCCCACGCGCGTCGTGTAGGCCTTGACCACGCCGATGGCGCGGCCGATCGCTTTCGGCGGAATGCCGAGGCCGGTGCAGACGCCGCCGATCGAGGCGTTCGACGAGGTGACGAAGGGATACGTGCCGTGGTCGATGTCGAGGAGCGTGCCCTGCGCGCCCTCGAACAGGATCGGCGCGCCGGCGCGCATCGCGTCGTGCAGCAGCACGGACACGTCGCGGATCATCGGCTTCATCCGCTCGGCATGCTTCAGCAGCTGATCGTAGACCGGCTTCCAGTCCATCGTGCTGTCCTGCACGAGGCGGTTGCGCGCGGTGACGTTGTCGCGCACGTTCTGTTCGAGCCCCGCGGGATCGGTCAGGTCGCACACGCGGATGCCGCGGCGCGCGATCTTGTCCTCGTAGGCCGGACCGATGCCGCGCGACGTCGTGCCGATCTTCCGCTCGCCGCGGCGCGCCTCCGACAGCAGATCGAGGTCGCGGTGATAGGGCAGAATCAGGTGTGCTTTGTCGCTGATGAGGATCCGGCCGTCGACGGCGACGCCGTTCCGGATCAGCTCGTCGATTTCCTGGAACAGCGCCTGCGGGTCGACGACGACGCCGTTGCCGATGACGCAGGCGACGCCGGGATGGAGGATGCCCGACGGAATGAGCCGCAGGATGAACTTCGCGCCGTTGACGTAGACGGTGTGGCCCGCGTTGTGCCCGCCCTGGTAGCGCGCCACGATCTGGAAATGTTCCGTCAGCAGATCGACGATCTTCCCCTTGCCTTCGTCGCCCCACTGGGCCCCGAGCACCGCTAGATTCATAAGTGTCGTGTCGTTCGCCGTTCGCGTCGCCCGGCCGTGCGTCGGCGGGCTTTGGTCGTCGGTCGTGAGCGGCTAAGATTCTACAGCGGGCGCGCCCGACGACCAACGGCCGCGCGCCGGACGACAACCGATCGACGACACCCGACGGACCTCATGATCCTCCTGGACGGCGCCTCGCTCACGATTGAACAGCTGCTCGCCATCGCGGACGGCGGCGAGCGCGTCGGCCTGACGGAGACGGCGCGAGAACGCGTGCGCGCGTCGCGCGACGTCGTCGATCGGCGCGCGCGCGGCTCGGAGCCGGCCTACGGCATCAATACCGGCTTCGGATCGTTCGCCGACGTGAAGATCGCGCCCGACGCGCTCGAGGCGCTGCAGTTGAACCTGCTGCGCAGCCACGCGGCGGGCGTCGGCGCCCCGCTGCCGGCGCGGACCGTGCGCGCCATCATGGCGCTGCGCGCGAACGTGCTCGCCAAGGGATTCTCCGGGATCCGCGTCGACACGCTGGAGGCGCTGATCGCGCTGCTGAACGCGCGCGTGCACCCGCGCGTGCCCGCGCGCGGGTCGGTCGGGGCGAGCGGCGACCTCGCGCCGCTGGCGCACCTGGCGCTGGTCCTCGTCGGCGAGGGCGAGCTGCTGGAGGGCGCGCGGCCGGCGCCGATCGTGCTCGGCCCGAAGGAAGGGCTCGCCCTGATCAACGGCACGCAGCCCTCGACGGCGGTGCTGGCGCTGGCGCTCGCGTCGGCCGAGCAGCTCGCGCGCGCCGCCGACATCGCGGCGGCGCTGTCGATCGACGCGCTGCGCGGCTCGGTCCACCCCTTCGAGGCACGCATCCACGCCGCGCGCCCCTTCGCGGGCCAGCGCGCGTCCGCGGCGAACATCGACGCGCTGATGCGCGGCAGCGGGATCAACAAGTCGCACGAGTTCTGCGGCCGCGTGCAGGACGCCTATTCGCTGCGCTGCGCGGCGCAGGTGCACGGCGCGACGCGCGACGCGCTGGCGTTCGTGCGCCGCACCGTCGAGGTCGAGGCCAACAGCGCCACCGACAACCCGATGGTCTTCGCCGACACGGGCGACATCGTGTCGTGCGGGAACTTCCACGGCGCGCCGATCGCGATCGCCGCCGATCTGCTCGCCGCCGCCATCGTGCCGCTGGCGACGATCAGCGAGCGCCGCACCGATCGGCTCGTCGATCCGACGCTGAGCCAGCTGCCGGCGTTCCTGACGCGCGAAGGGGGCGTCAACTCCGGCTTCATGATGGCGCAGGTCACCGCGGCGGCGGTCGCCTCCGAGCTGAAGTCGCTCGCGCATCCGGCCGGCGTCGACACGATCCCGACCTCCGCCAACAAGGAAGACCACGTCAGCATGAGCATGACCGCGGCGCTGAAGGCCGACGCCGCGGTGCGGCGCGCGCGCGAGGTCGTCGCGATCGAGATCCTGTGCGCGTGCCAGGCGATCGACCTGCTCGCGCCGCTCGAGACGTCGCCGACGCTGCAGTCGGTGCACGCGATCGTGCGATCGCGCGTGCCGATGCTCGATCGCGACCGTCCGCCCTCGCCCGACATCGCCGCGATCGTCGAGTTGATCGCGACGAGCGCGCTGGAAAAACGTTGCGACGGTCTAGTCAAGTGAAAAATATTTTCTTTTCGACGTTGACAACGTCCGCCGCGCTTTCTAAGGTCTAGCTTTCCAACCGCATCACGCATGACCACTGCAACCCGCATCATCCGAGCGCCGCGTGGCACCGCGATCACCTGCAAGGGTTGGCCGCAGGAAGCGGCGATGCGGATGCTGCTGAACAACCTCGATCCGGACGTCGCCGAAAAACCGGACGAGCTGGTGGTCTACGGCGGCTCGGGCAAAGCGGCGCGCAACTGGGCGTGCTTCGATGCGCTCGTGCGCTCGCTGCAGTCGCTCGAGCACGACGAAACGCTGCTCGTCCAGTCGGGCAAGCCGGTCGGCATCTTCCAGACGCATCCCGGCGCGCCGCGCGTGCTGATCGTCAACGCCATGCTCGTGCCCGCGTGGGCGAACTGGCAGACCTTCCGCGACCTCGAGCACCGCGGCCTGACGATGTTCGGCCAGATGACGGCCGGCAGCTGGATTTACATCGGCAGCCAGGGCATCGTGCAGGGCACCTACGAAACGCTCGCGGCGCTCGCCCGCAAACATTTCGGCGGTTCGCTCGCGAACCGCGTCTTCGTCACCGCCGGCCTCGGCGGCATGGGCGGCGCGCAGCCGCTCGCCGCGACGATGAACGGCGCCGCGGCGCTCGTCGTCGAGGTCGATCCGCACCGGATCGAACGCCGGCTCGCCACGCGCTATCTCGACGAAGCGACCGACAGCCTGGACGAGGCGCTGGCGCGCGTCACCGCGTGGGCGCGCGACGGCATCGCGCGCTCCATCGCGCTGCGCGCCAACGCGGCGGACGTGCTGCCGGCGCTCGTCGCCCGAGGCGTCACGCCCGACGTGCTCACGGATCAGACGTCGGCGCACGATGCGCTCAACGGTTACGTGCCCAACGGCGTGTCGCTGAATGAAGCGGAACGGCTGCGTGTCCGGAATCCCGACGAGTACGTCCGGCGATCGATGGCCGCGATGGCCGACCAGGTCCGGGCGATGCTCGCGCTGCAGCGCCGCGGCGCCGTCACCTTCGACTACGGCAACAACATCCGCGCGCAGGCGCAGCAGGCGGGCGTCGCCGACGCGTTCGACATCCCCGGATTCGTCCCCGAGTACATCCGGCCGCTGTTTTGCGAGGGCAAAGGACCGTTCCGCTGGGCGGCGCTCTCGGGCGATCCCGACGATATCCGCGTCAGCGACGAGGCCGCGCTGGAAATGTTCGGCCACGACGCCGCGCTCGCGCGCTGGATTCGCCTCGCGCGCGAACGCGTCGCGTTTCAGGGCCTGCCGGCGCGGATTCTGTGGCTTGGCTACGGCGAACGCGCGCGCTTCGGGCTGCGGCTCAACGAGCTCGTGCGCGAAGGGAAGATCAAGGCGCCGATCGTGATCGGCCGCGATCATCTCGACACCGGATCGGTGGCGTCGCCGAATCGCGAGACCGAAGGGATGCGGGACGGCAGCGACGCGATTGCCGACTGGCCCATCCTCAACGCGCTGCTCAACGCGTCGAGCGGCGCGACGTGGGTGTCGGTCCACCACGGCGGCGGCGTCGGCATCGGGTACTCGATCCACGCCGGCATGGTGATCGTCGCCGACGGCTCGAGCGATGCCGACGAAAAGCTCGAGCGCGTCCTCACCTGCGACCCCGGCATCGGCGTCGTCCGGCACGCCGACGCCGGCTATCCCGACGCGCTGGCGACTGCGGAGCGGCAAGGTTTACGAATCCCGATGCGTGAGGACGGCGCATGTTGACCCCCCGTACTGCCCTGGCCCGCCGCGTGATCGCGGCACTCGACGCTTCCCCGTCGCGGATCCCGGTGCTGCTCGGCGGCTGCGGCACGGGCCGCACGACGCTGCTCCGCCAGCTGCGGGACCGGTTCGGCCGCACGGCGGCGCAGCACATCGACGTCGAACGCACGGCGACCACGCCCGAGCGCTTCCTGCGCGCGGTCGTGGCGCAGACGCCGTTCCCGACGAGCGCGGCGTCGGCGGCAGGCGCGCGGGCGGCATTCGACGTCACGCTCGAGTTCTTCGGCCAGTCGAAGGCGCCGGGCGGCGAGCCCGCCGTGTTTCTGCTCGACGAGTTCCTCGAGCTCCGCACGTTCGAGAGCTTTCCCGGGCTCCGCCGCGTCCTGCACGACTTCATCGCCGCGCTCGGATCGAGCGGCAACCGGTTCGTGCTGACGAGCCGCTACAACGCGCGCGCGCTGCGGCTGCTGCGCGACCATTCGTCGCGCTTCGAAGTCATCCAGATGCCGCCGCTCAGCGTCGAGGACGTGCTCGACATCCTCGGCCCCAGCGGCGCGACCTCGCACGACGCCAGCGACGCCGACTACCTCGCGCGCACCGTCGTCGCGCTGGCCGACGGCCGGCCGTCGTACGTGCGGGCGCTCGCCGACGAGCTCCACGCGATGCGCGAGCACGGCGGGCCCGGCGAGAGCGACGCCGTCAGCGCGCTCGCCTCGCTGCTCGCCGCCGACGGGCGCATCGCCCAGCAGTGCTTCTTCTGCTACGAGCTGCGGCTGCACCGCGCGCGCGGCTACGGCGCGCTGAAGGCGATCCTCGACATCCTGGCGGAAGAAGAAGGGCTGACGCTGACCGAGATCTCGCACCGGCTGCAGCGCACGCCGGGCTCGACGAAGGACTACCTGTCGTGGCTCGAGGACGTCGACCTGGTGACCTCGCGCCAGAAGCGCTACAGCTACACCGACCCGCTGCTGCGCGTCTGGGTGCGGCTGCACTGCCGCGCCACCGCGCCGAGCGAGGACGATCTCGCGCGCGAAGTGCACCGCTACGCGCTGCCCCGGCTGCCGCAGGCGGCGCCAGAGTCCGGATCCACGCCGCCGTCCCCCGCGCAGCCGGAGCCGGCGTTCGCGATGGCCGGCTCGACCTCGTCCGGCATCATCGAGATCGACTAGGCGCGGGCGCTTACGACGCCCGCTTGTGCCGGCCGCGCGGCCGCACCGTGATCGCCTTCGCGTCGTGCAGTGCTTCGCGAATCTGCGTGCGCCGTTCGATCTCGTCGGGCGTCTGCCGCGGCACGACGAGAATCGGCGCGGGCGACCGGCGCGCGTCGGACTGCCGCCGGGATTTTCGATCCATCGACATCCACGATAGCGCCGCGATGTGACAAAAGTCCGCAAGGCAGGGCGATGTCACGAACGTTTTACATTCGCAGCGTTTCGAGCGCGGCGCGCGCGGCCTCCTGCTCGGCCTCCTTCTTCGACGTCCCCGTCGCGCGCGCCAGCGGCTCGCCGCGGACGACGACCTCCACGTCGAACAGCTTGTTGTGGTCGGGGCCGGCGGTGCCGACGAGGCGGTACTCGGGCAGCGGCAGGTCGCGCGCCTGCAGCAGCTCCTGCAGCGACGACTTGTAGTCGTGGCCGCCGGCGCCGTGGCGGCGCACCTCGTCGATCTGCTGGCGGAACTCGCGCAGGATGAAGGCGCGGGCGTGCTCGATGCCGCCGTCGACGTAGATGGCGGCGATCAGCGCCTCGTACCCGTCGGCGAGCAGCGCCTGTTTGCGGCGGCCGCCCGTCTTCTCTTCGCCGCGTCCGAGCAGCAGGTGGTCCCCGAGCTGCAGCTTCTCGGCCTGACGGGCCAGCGCCGCGGTCGAGACGAGCGCCGCCTTCGTCTTCGACTTCTCGCCCTCGTCGAACTGCGGAAAGTCGCGGAACAGCAGGTCGGCGACGACGAACCCGAGCAGCGCGTCGCCGAGGAATTCCAGCGACTCGTTGTCGGCGACGCCGCCGCTGACGTCCTCGTTCGCCTTCGAGGTGTGCGTCATCGCGTGCTCGAGCAGCCCGCGATCGCGGAAGCGGTACCCGATCGCGCGTTCGAGCAGGTCGAACTCGTCGCGCAGCCGCACCACCTGCCCGTTCTTCAGCTCCGTCCGGTGGCTGTCGATGATCCGCTGCGCGTCGTCGGCATCGTCGACGCGCACCGAGAGCCGGACCTCGCCGAGCGGATCGACCGACAGCGGGAAGACGGAATGCGGCACGTCGGAGGCGAGCACCGACATGATCCCGTGGGCTTCGAGCAGGCCGCGCACGATCTGCGCTTCGATGTCGGAGTGGGTGCGGAAGATGACGACGAGGTCAGGCAACGGCTTCGGCCACCTCTTCGACCTTCAGCAGAATCATCGTCATGTCGTCGTGCTGCGGCGCGTCGCCGACGAAGGCGGAGATCTCGCGCAGGACGCGCTCCCGCAGCTCGTCGGACGGCAGGTGCGCGTGGGTCTCGACGAGCTGCCCGAGGCGCCCTTCGCCGAAGCAGTCCTCGCGCGCGTTCATCGCTTCGCTGATGCCGTCGGTGAAGAACACGAACAGGTCGCCGGGATGCAGCCTGATCGTCTCCTCCTGCAGCAGCCGCTCGAACAGCTCGCCCCGATCGATCTTGAGCCCGAGGACGAGGCCGTCGGGCGTCAGGATCTGCGCGTGCGCGGCGACCCCGCCCGGCACGTAGATCAGCGGCGTGTGGCCGGCGCGCGCGTAGGTCATCATCCCCTTCTGGAGATCGACGACGGCGTAGGTCATCGTGATGAAGCTGCGGGCGTCGAGATGCTCGGCGATGAGGCGGTTCGCGTTGACGAGCAGATCGCGCGGCGACGCGTGGATGCGGCTGAGCGACAGGACCAGCCCTTTCAGCTCCGCCATGTAGAGCGCGGCGGAGGTGCCCTTGCCCGAGACGTCCGCGATCAGCACGCCGAGGCGGTGGTCGTCGAGCGGCAGCAGATCGTAGTAGTCGCCGCCCACTTCGCGCGCCGGGACGCACAGCGCGGTGACGGAGACGCCGCGCATCCGCAGCGGCCCCTGCGGCAGCAGCGACATCTGGATCTCGTGCGCGATGCGCAGCTCTTCCTCGAGCCGCTTCTTCTCCGCGGCTTCGCGCAGCAGATCCTCGATGCTGGCGGTCATCTGGTTGAACGACCCGGCCAGCTCGCCGAGCTGATCGTCGGAGCGCACCGCGATTTTGTGCGTGAAGTCGCCCTGGCGGACGCGCTCGGTGCCGGTGAACAGCTCGTGGACCGATCCGGTGATCGATTTGGCCAGGGCGAAGCCGGCCAGCGCGGCGATGACTTCGATGATGAGGAACAGCGCGCCGATCACGAACAGCACGAGCAGCAGCCCCTGCCCGAAGGTGCGGCCCACGTTGCCCTCGGCCGCCGAGATCTTGTCGTACAGCTCCGGGATGCTGACCGCCGACGTCACGTTGAGGATGCCGGCGGCGCCGGTGGTCCAGTCGCGGTACTCCATCAGGCTCGGCACGTTGCTGAGGAACCCGGCGGTCGACAGCGACGGACGCGGCTGGTCCGGCGCCGGGTGTCCGGCGAGCGGCCGCGCCTGGTTCGCGTCGCTCGCGGGCGCCGGCGTGATGTTCTTCACCTCCACGCCCGTCTCGTCGCGCAGCTGCTGCGTCACCGCGCCGTTCACCAGCAGGTCGACGACGACCGCATACCGCGCCCGCGGCGAATCGGGAAACGCGACGCCGCGGAGCAGCAGGTGCGCGTCCGGGTGCGTGTAGGCGAGCAGGCCGGCGAACCCGCGGCAATCGATCCACGCGGGAATGGTCGCCGGCGGATCGAGGTGCGCCCACGGACCTGCGACGTACCCCGCGTCGGGGCTGCCCTGCAGCGCCGCGGACGCACCGCTCGCGCCGGCGCACGCCCGCGTCGCCGGAACGACCGCGATCGACAGATCGGGGAACTGCTCCGCCGCGGCCGCCTGCCGACGCTCGACGATCGCCGCGACGTCGCGTCCGCCGGCGCGCTGGATGTCGAGCACCGTGTTCTGCGCGACGGAGCGCGCCTGCTCGGCCATCGCGCGCAGCCGGCTCTGGACGAGATACGAGCTGAAGTTGTAGAAGAGCAGGAAGCCGCACAGCAGGAAGAACGCGACGATGAGCAGCGCCGGCACGAAGCCGACGAAGATGTACGAGAGGATCAGCTTGCGTCGAACGCGCCACAACAAGCGCCGCTGCGTGAGCACGCCGAGCCGGAAGAGAAAGTAGGCGCCGCCCGCGGCGACGGCGAGCCCGGCGACCGTATCGACGACGGTGAGGAACGGCGGCAGCGCACCGGCGACCTTCGAGACCAGGAAGAGGGCCAGCTTGATCGCCAGCCCGACGACGATCGCGCGGCCCGGAAGGGTCTGCAGGAAGTACCGCCGCATCCAGAGACCATGCTATCGTAATCGGCTCGTGAAGCTCACATCGCGCGCACGTTTCAGCACCATCTGTCTGCACGCCGGACAGGAACCCGATCCGGCCACCGGCGCCATCATCACGCCGATCTACCAGACGTCCACCTACGTGCAGGAGGCGCTCGGCAAGCACAAGGGGTTCGAGTACGCCCGCACGCAGAACCCCACGCGCCTCGCGCTCGAGCGGAACGTCGCCGCGATGGAGAGCGGCAAGACCGGCTTTGCGTTCGCGTCGGGAATGGCCGCGATCGGCGCCATCGCCACGCTGCTCGAGGCCGGCGACCACGTGGTCGTCTCCGACAACACGTACGGCGGCACCTTCCGGCTGTTCGACAAGGTGCTGTCGCGCTACCAGCTCGCGTTCACCTACGTGGACACGTCGGATCTCGCCGCCACGGCGCGCGCGTTCACGCCCGCCACGAAGATGCTGTTCGTGGAAACGCCGACCAACCCGATCATGCGGCTGACCGATCTGCGCGCGGCCGCCGAGCTGGCCCACGCGCACCGCGCACGGCTGGCCGTGGACAACACGTTCGCGAGCCCGTACATCCAGCGCCCGATCGAGCTGGGCGCCGACCTGGTGACGCACAGCACGACGAAGTATCTGAACGGCCACAGCGACAGCGTCGGCGGCATCGTCGTCGCGCAGCGCGACGACGACATCGAGTGGCTGAAATTCGTGCAGAACGCCGAGGGCGCGATCCTCGGACCGTTCGACTCGTGGCTCGTGCTGCGCGGAACGAAGACGCTGCCGATCCGGATGCGGCAGCACAACGTGAACGGCGCGGCGCTCGCCGAATTCCTGTCGCAGCACCCGAAGGTGCAGCACGTCTACTATCCGGGCCTGCCGACGCATCCGCACCACGAGCTGGCGAAGCGGCAGATGAACGGCTTCGGCGGCATGCTGGCCTTCGAGCTGGGATCGCTGGAGGCCGCGCGCGCCGTGTTGAACCGCGTCCGCCTCCTCGCGCTCGCCGAGAGCCTCGGCGGCGTCGAGACGCTGATCTCGCATCCGGCGACGATGACGCATGCGTCGGTGCCGGCGGAGCGGCGCGCCGCGCTGGGGATCACGGACGGACTGGTGCGGATCTCCGCGGGCATCGAAGACATCGACGACCTGAAGGAAGATCTCGCGCAGGCGCTTGACGGCGCGTGAGGTCTTCGGACGCCTTGGCACCGGGGACGGCGCGCGCGATGTCGTGGGGCATCACGCCGTGATCGAGTTCGTCCTCCACTTCGACAAGCATCTGCTCGACTTCGTCGCCGCGTACGGGTCGTGGGTCTACGGCCTGCTCTTCGCCATCATCTTCGCGGAGACCGGCTTCGTCGTGACGCCGTTCCTCCCCGGCGACTCGCTGCTGTTCGCCGCCGGCGCACTGTGCGCGACGGGCGGCCTCAGCCTCGGCGCCACTGCCAGCCTGCTGATGGCGGCGGCGTTCCTCGGCAACGCGGTCAACTACACGATCGGCCGGTTCGTCGGCGCGCGCGTGTTCAACGCGAGCGATTCGGTCGGCCTGTCGCACCGGCTGCTGAACCGCGGCCATCTCGCCCGGGCGCACGAATTCTTCGACGCCTACGGCGGCAAAGCCGTCGTCCTCAGCCGCTTCGTCCCGATCGTGCGGACGTTCCTGCCCTTCGTCGCGGGCGCCGCGGCGATGCGCGCGCCGGCGTTCGGCGCCTACAACCTCGTGGGGGCGGTCGGGTGGGTGGCGCTCTGCCTCGGCGCCGGCTTCTTCTTCGGCAACATCCCGATCATCAAGCAGAACTTCTCGCTCGTGACGATCGGGATCGTCCTCGTCTCGCTGCTGCCGATGCTCATCGAGTATCTGCGGCGACGCACTCGCTGACCCATCGCAGGTAGGCCTCGCTGCCGCTCTCGACCGGCAGCACCAGGAACTCCGGCAACTCGTACGGATGCAGCTCGCGCAGGCGCCGTTCGACGTCGCGCACCCGATCGCGCGTCGTCTTGATGAGCAGTTGGCGCTCCCCTTCGCGCTCGACGGCGTTCTGCCACCGGTAAATGGACGTGATGGGCGCGCCGACGTTCACGCACGCGGCGAGCCGCTCGTCGACGAGCGCGCGCGCGAGCTCGTCCGTTTGCGCGGCGTCGGACATCGTGGTGAGGATCACGACGACATTCGTCATAGAAGGACCTTGTACATCGATCGAAGTTGTTGTACTGTTTTCACCGCGTGGCGAAGGACGCGGCCGCTCCATCCAGACGACGCGCGACGAAGACGAAGGCGGCCAAACCGCCGGCGCGCGCGCGGCGCATCGTCCACTGGCTGCTCATCTTCGTCGCGTCGGTGATCGTCGTCGACGGTCTCGTGGGCGACCGCGGCCTGCTCGCGATCCTGCGCGCGCGGCAGCAGTACGATCAGCTCGCATCCACGATCGCCAAGCAGCGCGCCGACAACGCCCGGCTTCGCGAGGAAGCGCGACGGCTGAAGGACGACCCGGGCGCCATCGAGGAAGTCGCGCGCCGGGAACTGGGCCTGATCAAGCCCGGCGAACGGGTCTTCATCATCAAGGACATCCCCGCCGCCAAACCATAGTAGACTGCCGCGACACACATGTCATCTTTACGCGGCCGTCTCCTGCTCGTGGTGTGCGTCGGCACGTACGCGGGCGCGCTCGTCGCCGCCTGCTCGTCGCCGAACTCGTCGGCGCCGCCCGCCCGGACGGCCGCCGCCGCGCACGCGTCCACGCTCTGGGGCGACATGAAGCCGATCGTGTCGGTCAAGGAACTGATGCGCGACTTCATCGACCCCGCGTCCGATTACGTCTTCGACTCGGTGGGCACCGTCATCCAGAGAGGCAAAGTCGTCGAGACGATGCCCCGGACCGACGCCGACTGGGACAAGGTGCGGATGGGCGCGGTCATGCTGGCCGAAGGCGTGTACCTGCTGAAGGTGCCGCGCCCGTTCGCCCCGGCCGGCGACGAGAACAACAGCACCGGCCCCGAGCCCGAGGAGCTGTCGCCCGCGCAGATCACGGCGAAACTCGAAAAGGACCCGGTGCTCTGGAACGCGAAAATCGAGGCGCTCCGCAACGTCGGCCTCGAAGTGCTCGAGATCGTCAAGAAGAAGGAGGCGAACGAGTTGTGGGACGCGGCCGACAACCTCGATCAGGCGTGCGAGGGCTGCCACCTCGAATACTGGTATCCGGGCGAGAAGGCGTTCCTCAACAAGCTCGATCGCAAGCTGGTCGAGCTGTACGGCGACCGCCAGGGCAAGCCGCTCGGCATGACCGTGAAGTGATCGCCCGGCGCCGCCCCCGGCGGCCGTCATCGGATCGGGAGAAGCGCCTCCGCTCCTAGGATCCGCAGCGTCGCGCCCGTGCACGACGCGCCTCGCGCGAAGTCGTCGTTCACCTCGATCGATTTCGCGTCGCCCGGCTGCCACACCTCCCTGATGAACTCGTGCCGCTGGTCGCTCAACCCGTACGTCGTGCCGTAGAGCACGTCGCGGTAGGCGACGCGCGGGTTGGTGTTCGCGATCCCGAACGTCCACAGGATCACGTCGTCGCGGCCGATCGTGCACACCGGATTCGACAGCTGGAGGTCGCGCAGCGCGTCGTACGGGCGCGTCGGATCGTGCAGCGCGGCGGGCCCGGCGTCGATCGCGAACGGCCGGCGGTGCGCGAGCATCTCCGGCTGCCTGGCGCGCACCGCGGCGGCGACGACCGCGCGGTCGTGGTAGAGCGCGCGATCGGCATGCCCGCGAATCAGGCCGATCTGAAACACGATGTTGATCGCCATCAGCGCGGCGGCGGCGCGGCGCCAGCCCGGGCTGTCGATGAAGGTCCAGCAGTAGCCGGCGAAGATCAGCGCGATCGGCGCGACGACGTAGAAGGCGTGCGATTGCGCCGGCTCCATGACGAACCAGTAGCAGGCGTACACCCAGAGCACGGTGCCCGCCACGAGCCACCGGATCGCGCGCCATTCGCGGAACGGCGCCGCGGTGCGGAACCATTCGCGCAGCATCCAGAACGGCTGGATCAGCCCGGCGACGATCACCGGGACCGCGAACGGCAGCAGCCAGAGCCGGCGCTCGAAGAACACGAGGCGCTTCCCTTCGTCCGTCGCGATGAACCGGTTCACCTCGAGGCTGGCGAACGAGAAGAAGCGCGCCAGCGTGGAGAGCGCGACGGCCGGCGACACGACATGCGGCTGCAGGTTCGCCTGCGTGCCGCCGAGCCCGCGGAACACGCCGTAGTGCAGCCACGTCGGGATGAGGAACACGCCGGTCGCCAGCGCCCCGGCGGCGAGCGCGGCGACGTTGATCGCGATCCGCGACGGCCGTCGCGACGCCGTCAGCAGCGCGACGGCGACGTACGGCGCGAGCAGCGGATACGACATGTGGACCTGCGCCACCCACCCGACGGCCGCTCCCATCAGCGCGAACGCGAGCGGCAGCGGCACGCGTCCGAGGCGCAGGGCCGGCACCGCCTCGAAGAAGCCGATGTAGAAGGCGATTGCCGCCGGCAGCACGTAGTCGGGATTGAGGATGTGCGTCGAGAACTGCAGCGTCCAGGGGATCGTCATCATCCATCCCCAGACGAGCCATCGCGGCAGCTGCGGCAGGCGCGCCGCGATGTACCAGCAGAGCGCCGCGATCGCGGCGAACGAGAGAAGGTTGATCAGCAGGTACGCCGATTCCGGCGCCGGCCAGATCCGCAGCGGGATCCCGACCAGCAGCCCCTGCAGCGCGCCCGGAATCTCGCTGCGCGTCCAGACGACGTCGGGGCCGAAATAGGGCCAGGCGCCGGTGGCGTAGTAGCGGAACCCGATCAGGAAGATCTGCGTCTCGTCCTCGCCGAAGAACGACGAGGACAAGCCGAAGAACAATCTAAAGGCGAAGAGGGCCAGAATGGCGGCCGCCCATCGGGCGCGCGTCGTCACTGGCCATCGATTAGAACCCGAAATTGATGCCCACGTCGATCTTCCGCATGCCGGCCACTGCGGTCGGGCGGCCGAAGAACGGCGAGGTCAGGGTGCCGCTGTACCCCAGGTAGTTGCGCTCGTTGGTCAGGTTCTGCGCCTGCACGTAGATCTGCATGCGGTAGCGGGCGGGGGTCAGATCGACGGTGCGCACCTGTGCCGCGGCGCCGGTGCCGAACACGCCGATGCCGGGCGGCGCGCCGCCCTTCGCCTGCCCGAACGAGAAGTTGTAGCCGGCCATCAGGAACACGGTGGACTGCCCGCTCGCACGCAGGGTATTGCGGCCGACGCCGGCGGGACGATCGTTGAAGATGCCGTCGCCGTTGTCGTCGCTGCCGCTCAGCATGGAATACGGCGGGGCGCTGCTCGCGTTGACGCTCAGGGCGAACACGACGTTGCGGACGATCTGGTTGTTCAGCGACACGTTCAGGCGGTGGCGCACGTCGACGGCCGACGCGCTCGCGCCGAACACCGCCACGCCCGGGATGAAGTTGGGCAGACCGCCCCCGCCTCCGCCGAGTGCGGGACCCCACTCGGTCGAGAGATCGCCGGTCGGCGGGACGCTGAAGGGGCCGTCGGTGTTGTTGCGCGCGGAATTGAGCGTGTAGTTGGCGAAGACCGTCGTCCGCTTCCAGCTGACGCGCGGCGCCGTTTTCGGCAGCGGCAGCATCGCGCCGGGGTTGATGCTGGCGTCGAACCGCAGCTCGTGCTGCCGCGAGGCGGCGTCGGAGACGACGTCGATGACGTTGGCGAAGCGCGGGTCGGGGCGGACGCCGTCGACCGGCGCGTTGGCGTCGAGACCGCGCGCGAGGCGTGCCCCGCGCAGGTAGCTGTAGGTGACCGATACGGTGTTGACCTTGCGGAATCGCTGGTCGACGCCGGCGCTCAGGCGTTCGATGCGCGGCACGCTGAAGCCGTCGCCGAGGACGTAGCGGTTGGCCGGCAGCACGGTGCCGGCGCCGCCGACGAACGGATAGGCCGGGTTGAGGACGTTGATCTCCTGCTGGTGCAACCCGTCGACGCGGACCACCTGATCGTAGGTGGCGTTGGGCAGCCAGTCGTAAAAGATCCCGGCGCTGGCGCGCAGCGTCGTCTGGCCCGTCGCGGTCGGCGCCCACGTGACGCCGAAGCGGGGACCGAAGTTGGTCCAGTCGTGCACGTGCGCCTGCGCTTCGTAGCGCACCCCGGGCGTGATCGTCAGGTTCTTCCGCACGCGGATGTCGTCCTGCACGTACAACCCGGTCTGGAACGTGCCGTACGCGATCGAGGGGTCGCCCAGCCGCCGCGAGAAGTTCATCGGCTGGTTGGCGAGGTACGCGTCGAGGTTTTCGTACGTGTAGGTGCCGAGATAGTTCGCCGTCGCGTCCGATCGCACCCACGAGCCGTTCAACACGCCGCCGACGCGAACGGAATGACGCCCGGCCACGTAGTCGAGGTCCGACGCCACGTCGATCGTCTTGGAGTGATCGCCGCCGGCGCGCTGCGCGCCGCCGCTGGTGAAGGCGTCGAGCACGCGGATGGTCGGCGCCTCGGTATCCGAGTGGGCGCTGTTGTCGTTGACGAACAGCTGGACGCGCGTGCGCGTGTACGCCCGCCGTCCGAGCGGCCCGAAGTGCTGGACGCGGAAGGTATGCACGCGGTTCTCGGTGCCGAACCCGCGCTCCGGCTCGTCGTAGCCGCCCACGCCCTGGTTGTCGTTCGACACCCGCGTCAGGTTGTAGCTGAACCGGAGCGTCTGATCGAGCGTCACGGCGTAATCGAGCTGACCGTTGACGAAGACGTTGTCGCGCGGCGCCTTCAAGTTGAGCGCGTGCGCGATCGTGCCGCCGGGCACCGCGGCGTTCAGGTTCGGCGTGTCGTAGGCGCTCGTCCCGAACGCGTTGACGAAGAACGAGCTCTTGTTCTCCTTGAGCGTCCCGCCGAACCCGAATCCGTAGTTGACGTTGCCTTCCGGTCCTTTCACCGGCACGAACGGGCTGCGGCCGCTCAGGTCGCCGTCGCGCATCTGCACGTTCGAAAAGTAGCGCAGCGGCCCGACACCGGGCTGCGTGATGATCTCGATCGAGACGCCGCCGGCGCTGTGAAACTCCGCCGCGAACTGATCGCGCGCGATCCGGATCGAACGGATCATCGCCTTCGCCGGCAGCGCGCCCCCCTCGAAGCCGTCGATGCGGATGACGGCCCCGGGCCCGGCCATGTCCTGCAGCTGCTGCTGCAGCGTCGCGGGATCGTCCGACAGCGCCTCGATCTGATCGCGCGTCAGCACGGTGCCGAACGACGGCCCGTTGCGGTCGGACGCGGCCTGCTGCTTGTCCTGCTCGACGGTGACCGCCGCTTCCAGCTTCTCGATCGCGAGGACCGCCACCTGGCGATTCTCGCCGTTGCGGATCCGGACGTCGTTGAGGACGCGTTTTTCGAAGCCGGCAAACTCCGCCTCGATCGTGTAGCGTCCCGGTGCCAGCGACGGGACGACCGCGACGCCCGATTCGGCCGTCTGCACCGGCGCGATCGTCGCCGCCCGCGTCGCGTCCTCGGCGCCGATCACGCGAACCGTGGCGCCGACGACGATCGCGTTGGTCTGATCGACGACGGTGACGCGCAGCGTGCCGCCCGACGCGGCCTGTGCGAAGAGCAGAAGCCCGATCAGCACGCTCATTTCGGCGCCTCGAATTTCTTCGGATCGATCTTCGCGTTGATCGTCACGCGATCGAACGTCGTCTCCTCGATCGTCGTGCCCGCGACGGCGTGCCGCACGCGGAACGGCCACTTGACGCCGCCGTTCACGCCCCGGTAGTCGGCGAAGTACAGCCGATGGTCCGCGGGCGGCGGCGGTCCGCCGGCGCGCGCGCCGGGCGGCGGTCCGCCCGGGGGCGGCGTTGGCGCGGCGCGTCCGCCTCCGAACGCCGGTCCACCGCCGGACGGTGCCCTCCACATCAGCATCACCGGCAAGTGCGTGTCCCGTTGGACGACGAACTGCGCGGAGAGGTTGGCAGGACCGGTCACGTCGAGGACGTCGGCCTTGCCTTCGGGTGCGTCACCCTCGGCGTCGTACTTGAAGGCGAGCGGCACGGATGCGGGCGGCGCGGCGAACGCGCCGAGCATCAGCCGGACGAGGTCCAGGCGCGTGACGTCGATCGGCTGCGGCCCGAGCGCCGTGTCCCCGCGGAACCCGCTGATCGCCGGCGGCGCGTCCTGCGCGGGGAATTCGTCCCGGCGGACGTACTTGTCGGGGAGCTCGCACGCGATCTCGAATTCGATTGGGACGAGGTTGTTGCCGCGGAGCTGGCGCGTCCGTCCGGTGGCGACGAACGTCGCGACCGCGGCGAGGTTCTTCTCGCCTCCGAGGGCGATGCGCGCCGCGGCGAGCACCTGAGCGGCGTCGCGCGCCTGTCCGCGCACAGCGGGGTTTCCCATCAGCACACCGGCCGCGAGCACCAGCGGCAGAGACCGCGCGATCCGCGCCATCAGCTCCCTCCGAGGGCGATTCCCTCCTTAGACACGCAAAACGGGGAAATAGTTCGATCCCAGTCCGATTCCGCGAAATCGAGAAACGAGGTCGCGGACGAATGGCGGAATTGGAGAATTGGAGAATTGGAGAATTGGTGGATTGGAGAGTTGGTGAATTGGTGGATTGGAGAGTTGGTGAATTGGTGAATTGGAGAGTTGGTGAATTGGAGCCGTTTCAACTCTCCAATTCCCCAACTCCCGAACTCCCCAGCTTGTTATGGCAATCCGAACGCCAGCAGGACATTGCCGGGCCGGCCGCCGAGTGAGCCGTAGCCCGAGTTGACGAAGACCATCCCGCCGGCCACGACCGGGCCCGGGCCGCTGATCGACGCGCCCTTGGCGGCGACGCCGTTCACGGTGGAAAAGTCGCGGTTCGTGTCGTACTCCCAGAGCAGCGCGCCGGTCGTCGTCGAAAACGCCCGCACGCCGCCGTCGTTGGACCCCGTGAACACCGCGCCGGGAATCACGGTAATCGCCGCGAGGATCGCGGCGTTGCAGCCGCGACCCGCGGCGCAGACCGGCGCGGGCGGCGGCGTGTACCAGGCGCGCTCGCCGGTGGTCAGCTTGACCGCGTGCAACCCCCCCGGCTTGTCGGTAAAGGTGTCAGACACCGCGAAGTACGCCTGCTCGCGATCCGCCGCCGACCCGAATTCCAGGCCGCCGAGCGCGCTCCCCTGTCCGGCGCGGTACTGCCACAGGATCCTGCCCTGGTTGTCGGGATCGAACGCCCAGCCGATGCCCGATTTCTGACCCGCGACGATGATGTCCTTCCCGTTCGCGCTGGCGAGAATCGGGGCGTTGCCGAAGTCGTGATCGGGACCGAGATCCGCCTCCGCCGGGCAGTTCGCGCCGCCCGAACCCGCAATCGCAATTCCGCCGCAGCCGACGACGAAGATGTCCTTGTCGGTCACCTGCGACACCCACTTCACGGCGCCGGTGTCGAGGTCGAACGCCATGATCGCGTCGCTCGTCGGCTGCTGCGGCTCCGTGTACATGTTGCCGGTCGCCGCGTACACCACCTTGCGCTTCGCGTCGACGGTCGGCGACGACCAGATGCCGGCGCCGGCCGGCCCCCACCGCGTGACGCCCGCCGTGTTCGTGCCGACCGGCTTCGCTTCGGCGTTGATCGTGTACGTCTTCCACACCAGCGAGCCGCTCGCCGCATCGAGCGCGACGAGGCTGCCGCGGAACGTGCAGCATTCGTACTTCGGATTCGCCCCCTGCGTTTCTTCGATCGACGCGACCGGCACGTAGAGGCGGTCGTTGTAGACCACGGGCGTCCCGGTGATGTTCGCGCTCTTGTGATCCTCGACGTTGCGGGTCCACAACTCCTGCCCGGTGGCCGCGTCGATCGCGTACGCGTTCGATCGGCCGTCGCCGAAGTAGGCCGAGTACTTGCCCGCCGCACCCGGCCGCGGCGCGATGACGATGCCCGATCGGACGGAGGCCTTCGCCTGATACGTCCAGATCGTGCAGCCGGTCTTCGCGTCGAGCGCGTACACGGTGCCGCTGTTGCTGCCGACGAACACGCGTCCGCCAGCCAGCGTCGGCAGCGCGCGCGCCGAGGTGGTGTTCGGGAAACCGAACGCCCATTTCAGCGTCAGCTTCGACACCTGGTCCGGCGCGATGCCGGGCTGCGGCTGGTAGCGCGTGTTCGCGCTGTCGGGGCTCCACGCGGTCCAGGACGCGCCGCTCGACGGATCGAAGGGAGGCACGGCCTCGCAGCGTCCCGGCATCGCGTCCGCGTCCGCCGCGGCGCCATCGGCGTTCCGCACCCCGAGGTAGGAGGCGACGGCGCGGCGCTCGGCGTCGCTCAGGTCCGCGCCCTGCTCGCGCATCTTGCCGCTCGTGAGCGCGGCCAGAATGTCGTCGGCCGCGCGCTGACGCAGCGCCGCCACCGGCGGGGTCCGCGGGTCGTTGCGCGCGTGGCAGACGGCGCAGTGGTCGTCGTACACCTTCGCGCCGTCCGCCCCCTGGGCGGGCGACGCCGATGTCGCGGGCGTTTGCAGGAACGCGAGGGCGAACACCAGTGAAAGCATGAGCGACATACTACGCCGACTTCTTGACTTTCGCCCCTCCTCACCTGACTATTGCTCGCATGAAACGGCTGAACACGGTGCTCATCGCGGCGGCTGCGGCCGTCTGCGGCGCAATGGTCACGGCGGCGGCGATTCCCCTCGCCGGCCAGGCCCCGACGGCGTATCGCGCGCCGCGCGGCGCCGACGGCCACGCCGATTTCAACGGCATCTGGCAGGCGATCAACGAAGCCAACTGGGACATCGAGCCGCACATGGCGCGCGCGGCGCTGCAGTTGCGGCCCGGTCCGTACGGTCCGGTGCCGGCGCCCCCGGTCCTGGCGCTCGGCGCCGTCGGATCGGTCCCGCCCGGCATGGGCATCGTCGACGGCGGCGAAATTCCGTACAAGCCCGAGGCGCGCGCGAAGAAGAAGGAGAACCTCGAGCACTGGGTCGAGCGGGATCCCGAGATCAAGTGCTACCTCCCGGGCGTGCCGCGCGCGAACTACATGCCGTATCCGTTTCAGATCTTCCAGAGTGCGAGCGCGATCTTCTTCGCCTACGAGTACGACGGCGCGGTCAGGAACGTGTATCTGAAGGATCCGGGTCCGGCGCCGGTCGACTCGTGGATGGGCCAGTCGGTCGCGAAATGGGAGGGCGACACGCTGGTGATCGACGTCACCGGCTTCAACGACTCCACCTGGTTCGATCGCGCCGGCAATTACCACACCGACGCGCTGCACGTGGTCGAGCGCTACACGCGCGTGCAGCCGGACGTGATCAACTACGAGGCGACGATCGAAGACCCGAACGTCTACACGCGGCCGTGGAAGATCAGCTTTCCGCTCTATCGTCGGCTCGACAAGAACGCGCAGATCATGGACTTCAAGTGCGTCGAGTTCGTCGAGGAGCTGCTGTACGGGAAGTACCGGAAGAAGCCGCTGAGCCAGTAACGGCGACGGAGGGATGATCAGATGCGCACCGTGTTCTCCGCGGCGCTTGCCGCATCGCTCGCCGCCGTCGGCCTTGGCGCGCAGGGCCGCCCCGACCTGTCGGGCATCTACGATCTGGCGACGCTCACGCCGGTCGAGCGACCGGCGGGGCTGACGTCGCCCGTCTACACCGCCGCCGAGGCGAAGAAGCTCGAACAGCAGACCGAGGTGCGGAAGGAGTACGGGGACCGCGCGATCAAGGGCGATCGCGACGCGCCGCCGAAGGGCGGCGACGGATCGGCCGGCGCCGCCGGGAACGTGGGGGGCTACAACAGCTTCTGGATCGACGCGGGATCCACCTACACCGTCGTCGACGGGCAGAAGCGCACCTCCATCGTCGTCGACCCCGCGGACGGCCGCGTGCCGGCGCTGACCGCCGAAGCGCGCCAGCGCGCGATGGCGGCTCGCAACCAGGCGGCGACGTCGGATCAGACGGAGTCGGAAAACGATCCCGGCTACGAGAAAGCGCCCGGCGCGTACGACGACCCCGAGCGCCGCCCGCTCGGCGAACGGTGTCTGCTCGGCTTCGGTTCGACCTCAGGGCCGCCGATGCTGCCGACCTACTTCTACAACAACCTGCACCAGATCGTGCAGACGCGCGACTCGGTCGTGATTCTCAGCGAAATGGTGCACGACGCGCGCGTCGTCCGCATGAACCAGCCGCACGTGCCGGCCAATATCCGCAAGTGGAACGGCGACTCGGTCGGGCACTGGGAAGGCGACACGCTCGTGGTCGACACCACGAACTTCACCGACAAAACCAGATTCCGCGGCTCCTCTTCCGATCTGCACGTCGTCGAGCGGTTCACACGAACGGGGCCCCACGCGCTGCTCTACCGGTTTACAATTGAGGACCCCAAGACGTGGACGCGTCCGTGGACCGGCGAGTACACGTGGCCGGAAACGCAGGAGAAGGTGTACGAGTACGCGTGCCACGAAGGGAACTACGCCCTCGAAAACATTCTCCGCGGCGCGCGGCTGAAAGAAGCCGAGGACGCCAAGAAGAAGTCACAGCAGTGAGGAGCCCATGCGCAGAGCCATTGCCCTACTCGGACTGATCGCGGTCGCCACCGTCCCCGCGGTCGCGCATCATGCGTTCGGCGGCGAATTCGATCCGAACCGACCCGTACTCCTCAAGGGAAAGGTCACGAAGGTCGAGTGGGTCAACCCGCACGCGTGGATTCACGTCGAAGTGCCCAAGAGCGACGCGACCGTGCCGTGCCAGTTCACGCCGAACGCGAAATGCGAGGAGTGGATGGTCGAAGGCGGGACGCCGAACACGCTGCTCCGCCGCGGCATCACGAAGGAATCGCTGAAGGTGGGGACCGACCTGGTGATCGACGGCTATCAGGCGCGCGACCACTCGCAGAACCGCGCCAACGGCCGCAACGTCACCTTCCCGGACGGGAAGAAGCTGTTCCTGGGATCGTCCGGCACCGGCGCGCCGCTCGACGGCGCAGACCCGACCGAAGGGCGCGGCCGCGGACGCGGCGGTCAGTAGCCGCGTCGACCGCGCAACAGGCTCATTGCCAACCGCGTTGGCAATGAGCCTTCCCCTTCTTACATGCCGGGGATCATGAGGTGCGCCTCCGACGTGCCGGCGGCCATGATCCAGATTCCACCCTGCTTGTTGTTGTCGGGCAGGCCCATCGACGCGGCGGTCGCATTCGGCACCGCGATCGTGGTGTGGACGCGGTTCGCGGCTTCCTTGCTGGCCGCGTTCATGGTCAGCCACACGGAGCCGAATTCCGGCTTCGCCCGCTTGCCTTCCTTGTCCATCTTCTCGATCTCGGCCGCGCGCGCCTTCTGATCCGTGATCGCCGCGAGCTTGAGGTTCTGCGCCACGCGATCGAGGTTCTTCAGACTGGTGCACTGCACCGCGAACGGCTGCTTGCCCGGCATGCCCGACCAGTCGTAGCACACCAGCGTGTTGGTCCCCTTCTTCAGGGTGTCGTAGGTGCCGTCCGCCTTCCAGTGGACGACGGTGGCTCCGTCCTTCAAGTTGCGCGGCGCCGGCATCAGCGCACGCTCGATTTCGGCGTCGTTCGACTGCGCGAACGCGCCAGCCGAGAGCGTCAGCGCCCCCAGCACGATGGCAATTGCACGTTTCATTCGACTCCCTCCAGATGAATGGCAGACCCTAAGACGTCGATAGCCGCGAGTTGGATTCAGCCCGAGAACCCGATCCAGCGCCCTCCGGCGCCGACGCCGAACCAGAGCGTCAGCGACACCAGCGCGATCAGCCGCAGCATCGCCGGGCTCGCCGGCGCGTGGTCGGACAGCGTCGCCCGGCGCTTGACGGTGAACGTGAAGAGGATCGCGAGCGCGAGCGACGTCATCTTCACCCAGAACGGCGTGCTGTAGTAGCACTTGATCGCCTCGGAGACGAACAGCGCCGCGCCGGTGACGAGCATCACCAGCAGGCTCCACACGAAGACCGGCTGCGCGTCGCGCGCCACGTCGACCACCGTCTGCCGCTTCAGGCCGAGCCCCAGCAGCCGCATGTCGACCACGAGCACGGCGCCGCCGATCGCGGCGAGCGCGAGCAGGTGGATCGATTCGATGACGGCGAACGCCCACGACGAGTTCTTGAGCGCCTGTCCGATGGCCGAGAACTCGATCGACTGGAAGACCGACAACATCACCGCGTCTGCCCCGGCACGCAGCCGGCCAGCGTGTTGACGATCGCGCGCTGCGGCTGCATGTCGCAGTCGAACCAGTTGTAGGCAATCATGCGGCCGGAGACGACGATCACCGCCCAGCAGGCGAGCGACAGGATGCCGGCCATGCGCGCCGGCCTCGGCGTCCGGACGTCGCGGTCCCAATCGGCGACGCGCCTGTGGATGCCTTCGTGGAAGTACCACGCGTTGAGACCGGCGACGGCGAGCGTGATCAGCTTCAGACGGAAGAAGATGTTCTGGTACGACCGCACCGGGATCGCGTAGAACAACAGCACGCCCGTGACCAGCATCACGGCGAAGCCGGCGATCATCCACGGCAGCAGTCGCTCGGTCACCTCGGACACCCGCACGCGCGTGAGCGTGATCCCGAGCAGCCGCAGATCGAGCAGCACCGACATCCCGACGAACAGGCAGAGGGTCAGGACGTGAACCGACTCCACCAGCGGATACATGTACAGCGATTCGTGGAGCGCGATGCTGCCGCGGGTCTCCGCGAGCCAGCGACAAAACGGTAACAAGGACACGGTGTGGTCGCTATTATACGGCCATGAGGTGGACCGTCCTGGCCCTCGTCCTCGTCGCCGGCGGCGCGAACCCTGCCGCGCAGCCCCCGTCCATCAGCGACCTGATGGTGAAGACGATCTATCCGGCGTCGGATGCGATCTTCTACATCGACACCCGAACGCCGTCGGACGCCGCCGCGTGGAGGGCGTTGGAGCGGCAGACCGAGACGCTGGCGGCCGCTGCGGCCGAGCTGATGCAGCCCGGTCGCGCGCGCGGACGCGACCAGTGGACCGCCGACGCGCGGCTGCTCGTCGACGCCGCCGCGTCCGCGCTCGCCGCGATTCGCCGGCACGACGTCGCGGCGCTGGGCGCGCTGAACGACGCGCTGTATCAGTCGTGCGTGCAGTGCCACCAGCATTACCGTCCCGGGTACGGCCAGCGACGGGCGGCCGGCGGCGAGGCGCCGCCGGCGGCGCTCGACGGGACCTGGAACTTCTCCACCGTCACGCCGCTCGAGCGTCCGGCCGAGTTCGCCGGCCGCGCGACGATGACCGACGCCGAGGCGCGCGCCTATGCGGCGCGCGTCGTCGATCAACGCAACGTGGACCGGCGTCCGGAATCGCGCGACGCGGACGTCGCGGCGGCGTACAACGATGCGTGGTACGACCGCGGCGTCGGCGTCGCCACCGTCCGCGGCCGGCATCAGACGTCGCTCATCGTCGATCCGCCCGACGGCCGCCTGCCGGCGCAGACGCCGGACGCGATGCAGAAAGCGGCGGCGCGCGCGGCGGAGCGCCGGCAGCATCCCGCAGACGGGCCCGAGGATCGATCGCTCGGCGAGCGCTGCCTGTCGTTCAACGCCGGGCCGCCGATGATGACCGGCCCGTACAACAACTACGTCCAGATCTTCCAGCGCGAGAACGAACTCGTCATCTTCAACGAGATGATCCACGACGCGCGCGTCGTGCCGATCGATCGCACGCCGCAGGCGCATGCGCCGGCCGCCATCCGCCGCTGGCAGGGCGACTCGCGCGCGCACTGGGAAGGTGCCACGCTCGTCGTCGACACGACGAACTTCACGGACAAGACCAGCTTCCGCGGCACCGACGAGCAGCTGCATCTCGTCGAGCGGTTCACGAGGATCGATGCCGGCACGCTGCTGTACGAGTTCACCGTCGACGATCCGTCCGCGTTCACGCGTCCGTGGACCGTGTCGCTGCCGATGACGCGCAGCGACGACCGCGTCTACGAGTACGCCTGCCACGAGGGGAACTACGCGCTCGCGAACATTCTCAGCGGCGCGCGCGACGAGGAGCGCCGCAGGCGGTGACGCGGTTCGCCCTTGCGGCGCTGCTCGCCGCCGCGTGGACGGTCGCGCAGCATGCCGGTCCCGGACACGAGCCGGCAGCCGCGTCGCGATCGATCGAAGGCGTCTGGAGCTTTTCGACGCTCACGCCGCTCGAGCGTCCGCCCGAGTTCGCCGACCGTCCGCTGATCAGCGACGCCCAGGCGGCCGAATGGGTGAAGCAGAATCTCGAACGCAACAACCGCGACCGCCGCGACGGCGGGGCCGACGTCGACGTGGCGCGCGCGGTGAACGATTACTGGTTCGAACGGGGCACGGAGCTGTCGGCGCGCGACGGCCGTCGCATGACCTCGCTCGTCGTCGATCCGCCTGACGGACGTCTGCCGCCGCTGACGCCGGCTGCGCGCGCGACGTTGGCGGCGCGCGCCGCCGAGGCGCGCGACCACCCCGCCGACGGGCCCGAGAACCGCTCGCTGCAGGAGCGCTGCCTCAGCTTCAACGCCGGACCGCCGATGCTGCCGGGCCCGTACAACAACTACGTGGAGATCTTCGACATGCCGGGCGCCGTGGTCATCTTCAACGAGATGATCCACGACGCGCGCATCGTCCCGCTCGACGGCCGGCCACGTCCGCCGGCCTGGGTGCAGCAGCGGCTCGGCGAGCCGCGCGGTCGCTGGGAGCGCGACACGCTCGTCGTCGAGTCGACGAACTTCGGGCCGAACATGAACCTGCGCGGCGCCGACGAGCATCTGCGGCTCAGCGAACGGTTCACACGCGTCGACGAGAGGACGCTGCACTACGAGTTCACGGTGGACGACCCCACTGCGTATGCCCGGCCGTGGACGGCGCTCCTGCCGATGACGCGCACGGACGATCGGCTCTTCGAGTACGCCTGCCACGAAGGGAACTACGCGCTGATGGACATCTTGCGCGGCGCGCGGTTCCAGGAACGCCAGCCGTAGGACGTGCTGACCCTGGATTACGCGGTGCGCACGTGGGTCGTCACCCACCGCCTCGCCGCGCTCGACTCGTTCTTCTGGCTCCTCAGCGCCGTCGGGCGCGGCGGCATGGTGTGGCTCGCGGTCGCCGCAGCGCTCGCCTGGGCGCGCGGCCGTCTGCACGTGTTCACGCTGATGCTGCTGGCCGTCCTGATCGCGAGCGCGCTGGCCGACCAGGCGATCAAGCCGGCGGTGCATCGCGCCCGACCGTTCGACGTGCTCGGCGGCGAGGTGATCGGCGGCCGGCCGGCGGACCCGTCGTTCCCGTCGGGCCACAGCGCCAACGCGTTTGCGGGCGCCGCGACGCTCTCGCGCGTCGCGCCGGCAGGCGCGGCGGCGTGGTGGACGCTGGCGGTCGCCATCGCGTTTTCGCGCGTGTACCTCGGCGTCCACTTTCCGCTCGACGTGATCGCCGGCGCGCTCGTCGGGCTCGCCAGCGCCTGGATCGCCCGGCGGCTAACTCGCTTTCCTGAGCTTTAGCATCGCGCGCTGTTCGATCTGCCGCACGCGCTCGCGCGAGAGGCCGAGCCGCCGCGCGATCTCGGCGAGCGTGTGCTCCTGGCTGTTGGTGAGGCCGAATCGCAGCCGAAGCACCTCCTTCTCGCGCGAGTCGAGCGGCGCAAGCGCGCGCTCCAGGTGCTCGGCGAGATTGCGCCGGACCAGCTCCTCCTCCGGCGACTCGGCGGCGCGGTCGGCCATCAGGTTGCCGAACGGCGTCTCCTCTTCCGCCTTGACCGGCGCGTCGAGCGACATCGGCAGCTTCGCCGCCATCTGCAGCAGCCGCACCTTCTCGTCGTCCATCTTCGCGGCGCGCGCGAGCTCGTGCTCGCTCGGCTCCTGCCCCGTGCGCTCGACCAGCGCGCGGCGCGCTTTCTCCAGCTTGGCGAGCGATTCGACGACGTGGACGGGCAGGCGAACGGTGCGGCCGTAGTCGGCGACGCCGCGCGCGACCGCCTGGCGGATCCACCACGTCGCATAGGTCGAGAAGCGGAACCCGCGGCGGAACTGAAACCGGTCGACCGCCTTCATGAGGCCGATGTTGCCTTCCTGAATCAGGTCGAGGAGCGACAGGCCGCGGCCGACATAGCGCTTCGCGATCGACACGACCAGGCGCAGGTTCGCTTCGATCAGCCGCCGCTTCGCGTCCGTGAGGCGCGCCTCCGCTGCCTTCACCTGCGGATCGTCGACTTTTGCGACGATCTCGTCGACGACCGACGGGCGGATGGGGAGCCCGCACAGCCGCTTCGCGATCGCGCGCTGCGCGCGGCGCCGATCCTTCCAGTGGTTCTCGCGCTCGATCCTCGCAAACGACTCGAGCACCGGCTCGATCCGCTCCGGCTTCAGCTCGCCGCCGTCCGGCAGCAGGATCAGCTCGGCGGCCGGCGTGCGCCCCTCGCGCACCATGTTCGCCAGCGAGATGAGGCAGTCGACCGCGTCGGGAACCGCCGCCAGCGACGCGAGCAGCTCGTTGCGCGCACGTTCGATCTGCTCGCCGATTTCGACTTCCTCGGCCGCGGTCAGCAGGCGCGTGCGCCCGATGTGCCGCAGGTACACGCGAACCGGATCCGAATCGGCGGCTGCCGCGTCTTCCGGTGCGTCCTCCGCACCGCGATCGTCGTCTGCCAGCCCCTCGTCGCCGTCCACCGCCTGAATTTCGGCCGCTTCGGGATCTTCCTCGGCGACGAGCACGTCGGGCGGCGCAAACGGGATCGCGTCGACGTCGAGCGCACGCCGATCGCCGGCGAGCGGCGCGAGATCGAAGTGCTTCGCACGCCGTTTCCAGTTCAGCGTGTCAAGCTGAGTTTCCGGTTCCTGCCAGTCGACCACACCCATGGCTTCTCACGAGAGTTCTACGCAAATGATGGGCCGGCCATGCCGGACGAGTCGGCTCGGTTTGTTACGATCGACGACATGTCCCGTGCCGCCCTGCTGATCGTCGATGTGCAAAACGATTTCTGTCCCGGCGGCGCGCTTGCCGCGCCAGGCGGCGCGGCGATCGTGCCGGCGCTGAACCGTCACCTCGCTGACGCACGGGCGCGCCACATGCCCGTTTACGCGTCACGCGACTGGCACCCCGCCGAGACCACCCATTTCAAGGCATTCGGCGGCACATGGCCGCCGCACTGCGTGCAAGGGACGGAGGGCGCCGCGTTCCACTCCGCGCTCGAGCTGCCCGCCGACACGATCGTCGTCAGCAAGGGCGACGTGAGCGATCGCGAAGGGTACTCCGCCTTCGACGGTCATACCGAAGAGGGACGCTCGCTCGCCGACGATCTCCGCGCGCGCGATATCGATCAGCTGTTCGTCGGCGGAATCGCGACCGACTACTGCGTCAAGCAGACCGTTCTCGACGCGACGAGTCGTGGACTCCGCGTGACGGTGCTGACCGACGCGATTACCGGCATCGACGTGCACCCCGGCGATTCGGCGCGCGCCGTGGACGAGATGCGCGCGGCCGGCGCGAACCTTGCGACGTCGAGCCGCGATGAACCCTCAACACAAGAAACAGCACGAGACCGCTGAAGAGCGGCAGAACCGCGGCTACGACGAAGCGGTGGACGGCAACCCGCCGGTGAAACTGGACATCACCGACACGACAGCCGAGCCGAAGACGGCCGACGAACGGCGGATCGATCGCGCGGCCGGCGACGCGGCGAACGACGTCCGGCGCCACGAGCATTCGGCCGACTGATCTCGCGTCCGCGATCTGAACTACGATCCGCTGGTGCGCCGATCCCTTCGGACCATAGCGGCTGTCGCGCTGGCGCTCGCCGTCGCGACCGTTCCGCTCGTCGCCGACTGGTGCGCCGTGGCGTGCGAAGCGACGCACGCGCCCGCTGCGCCGGCGGCCGCCTGTCACCACGCCCCGCCTGCCGCGCCGACGATGGGCCGTGTCCCGGCACCGTGTGGACAGGACCATCACCCTGTCGTCGTCGATGCCGCGGCGACACGCCTCGCCGGCGTCAGGGCCGTGCCCGTCCTCGCGTGCTCGACCGCGGCCGCGTGGGCCACGCAATCGCGTTCCGCTTCCGGCGATACCCGTCCCGATCGCCGCTGCGTACACGCGCCTTCCCTGACCCTCGCGCTCGCCGCCTCGCTTCGCCTCTGATCGGCCCGTCCCCAACGAACTGCTGCTGACGATCGACAACATCGGGTTTCGCCGAGGGAGGGCGTGTGTCTGGCACTGTACGGGCGGGTCTGTTCGTCGCGGCGCTCGCGTCGTGGTGCGGCGTTGCGCGCGCGCAAGAGCAAGCGGACTGGATGCTGATGCAGGACGGCATCGTGTTCGCCGAGTTCGACCATCAAGGTGGACCGCGTGGCGGCAACGAGGCCGTCGTGCCGAACTGGTGGATGGGGATGGCGAGCCGCGACACGTCGGCCGGCCGGCTGACGTTCGAGGCGATGTTGAGCCTCGATCCGGCCACCGTCGGCCGCAGCGGATACGGCGAGCTGTTCCAGGCGGGCGAAGCGCTGGATGGCCACCCGCTCGTCGATCGTCAGCACCCCCACGATGCGTTCATGCAGCTCGCGGCGGTCTGGCGCGTCCCGCTGACCGACGCGATGGGTCTGACGATCGCCGGCGGTCCCGTCGGCGAACCGGCGCTGGGCCCGGTCGCGTTCATGCACCGCGCGTCGGCCATCGACAATCCGACGGCGCCGCTCAGCCACCACACGTTCGACTCCACGCACATCGCCTTCGGCGTCGTGACGGTCGCCGCGGATCACGGGCCGTTCGTCCTCGAAGGGTCCCTGTTCAACGGCCGCGAGCCCGACGACCGCCGCTGGGATTTCGATTTCGGACGGCTCGATTCGTTCTCCGCCCGCGTCTGGTACCGGCCGAGCGACGAGTGGGAGTTCCAGGCGTCGAGCGGACGGCTGACGAGTCCCGAGCAACTCGAGCCGGGACAGAACGTCGTGCGCACCACCGTCACCGGCGCGTGGACGCGGAAGCGCGGCTTCGACATCGAATCGGTGACTGCCGGGTTCGGCGTCAACGAGACCGACCATCGTGCGCGCCCGGCGTTCTTCGTCGAGGCGGCGCGGCACAAGGAGAAGACGACGGTGTACGGGCGGTTCGAGGTGGTGGACCAGGAGTACGTGGCGAACACGGTGGTTGCGCTGACCGTCGGCGGGGCGCACGACGTCTGGCGCTGGCGCGGGTTCGAAGGCGGCGTCGGCGGCGACGTGACGTTCTACGGTGTGCCGGCCGCGCTGCAGCCGGCGTACTCAGCGCACCCGACGTCGTTTCACCTGTTCTTCCGACTTCGACCGCCGGCCGGACACATGGGGCGCATGTGGAACATGCGCATGTCGCAACCGATGCGCTAGCAGCGCGGCGCCGGCCAGACAGATGGCGATGAACTGCGACGTCGACAGCGCGCCGCCGAAGAGAAAGCCGCGATCGGCGTCGCCGCGGAAGAACTCGAGGACGAACCGCGCGATCGCGTAAAGGAGCGTGTACGCGATGATGATGTCGCCGTCGGCATGCTTGCGGCGCGCCAGCCGCACGAGAACGGCGAACAGGACGAGGCAGACGAGCGATTCGTACAGCTGCACCGGGTGGAGCGGCACGCCGAGCGGCGCGCCGCCGACCGCGGCGGCGTCGGGATCGGTGAAGGTGATTGCCCACGGCAGATTCGTCGGGCGTCCGTAATCGTCGCCCGCCATCAGGCATCCGATTCGGCCGATCGCCTGACCGAGCGCGATCGCGGGAGCGGCGAGGTCGGCGACGACCCAGAACCTCAGGTTCGAGTGGCGCCAGAAGTAGATTGCCGACGCCGCGACGCCGCCGATGAACCCGCCGTAGAAGTCTCCGGCGCTCGTCAGGATCGATTTCAGGTCGGCGGCGGTCCACGAATAGTCGCCGATCGACCGCGCGATCAGCAGCAGCTTCGCGCCGGCGATCGCGCCGACGATCGCCCACGTCCCGAGCGAGGTGACGGCCTCGACGTCGACGTTCGTCCGCTTCGCGCCGCGCAGCAGCCACCACAGGGAGGTCAGGTACGCGGCGGCCAGCAGCACACCGAACGTGTGGACCGTGAAGAACGGCGTCGTCAGGAGGCGTGGATGCACGTCAGCGTCCTGATTATGACAAGGATGCGACTTCTATGTCAGAGTTCAGGTGATGACCGATCCGATCGACCTCTTTCGCGATTTGTACGAACGGGCGGCGCTGACGTGCGCGGAGCCGGACGCGATGGTGCTCTCCACCGTCGACGCGGACGGACGCCCGTCGGGCCGCTACGTGCTGCTGAAAGCGGTCGACCAGCGCGGTTTCGTCTTCTACACGAACCTGGGCAGCCGGAAGGCGCGGGCGCTCGCCGCCAACCCGCTCGCGTCGCTCTGTTTCTACTGGCCGCCGGAGAAGCAGATCCGCGTCGAAGGGCGCGTCGAGCACGCGACCGACGCGGAAGCCGATGCGTACTTCGCGACGCGGCCGCGGCCGTTCCAGATCGGCGCGTGGGCCTCGTCGCAGAGCGACGTCCTCGCGTCGCGCGAGGTGTTGAGCGACCGGGTCCGCGAGTTCGAGTCGAAGTTCGCGGACGTCACGGTGCCGAGGCCGCCCTTCTGGTCCGGCTTTCGCGTCGTCCCGGACGCGATCGAGTTCTGGACGCGCGACCCGGCCCGCCTGCACGTCCGCGAGCGGTACGAACGGACCGGATCGACGTGGCGGCTCTCGACGCTCTTTCCCTAGAAGCGCGTGACCAGCGCGACGCGCAGCGCGCGCGGCGTGCCGGGTGAGATGTTCGTGTTGCTGTCGGCGTTGACGTAGAACCTGCGGTCGAACAGATTTTCGACGTTCACCTGCAGGCGCATCCTCGCGGTCACCGACAGATACACGGCGGCGTCCACGTCCGTATAGCCCGGCAGCGTCACGCTGTCGTCGATCGCCGCGAACATGTCGCTGCGCCGGACGATGCCGAGGCCCAACCCGAGCGCGGGCCGCACCTGATACGTGTTCCAGAGCGACACGGTGTGGCGCGGCACCTGCGCCACGCTGGCGCCGGCCTGCGCCGCGGTCGTGGCGCTCGTCACGAACGCGTCGGTCAGCGCATAGCCGCCGGCGACCTGCCAGGCCGACGTGACACGGCCGCTCACGCCGAGCTCGAAGCCGTTGGTCCGCTGGCTGCCGGTCTGCAGAATCCGCGTCGGATCGTTCGGGTCGGTCGCGCGGGTGTTCGTCCGATCGAGCCGATAGACCGCGGTCGTCACGGAGAGCCCGCGCGCGAGATCCCATTTCGCACCGGCCTCGTCGTTGGTGAACCGCTCCGGTTTCACCTGTTCGGTGACGCTCGTCAACGACGAGAACTGATCGCCCGAGCTCGGCAGGAACGACACGGTGTAGCTGCTGTAGATCGACAGCTGCGGCGTCGCTTTGACGACGACGCCGGCACGCGGCGAGACGAGGCGATCGACCCGTTCGAGATCCTCGCCCGTCCGGTTGTTGTGGTACGCAAGGTCGAAGCGGTCGAACCGCACGCCGGTCACGAGCTGCACCATCTTCGTGAGATCGATCTGGTCCTGGACATACGCGGCGGCCACCGCGGTGCGGAGGTGGTTGTCGGCATCGGTCGCGCTCTGGCGCCACGTCACCGGCGTCGTGATCGTGGGGTTCGCGAAGGGCACGAGCAGCGTCGCGGAGGTGTTGTTGAAGTAGCCGGTGTTGCGGAGGTTGTCGGTGAACTGGCGCCCGAATTCGCCGCCGACGAGCACGGTGTGGCGGACGGCGCCGGTCGACAGCGTCGTCGTGACGTCGGTCTGATTGAAGACGTTCACGCGCTGCGTGTCGTTGTTGTACGCCGACAGCGACACCTGGGCCTGCGAGGCGGTGACGGCTCCGGGAACGTAGTTCTGGTAACCGCGCTCGTAGCTGCCCGCGAGCGTCCGGTTCTGGACGTTGAACGCGGCGAACTGCCGCTCCACGGATGCCGTCGCGACGTCGGCGCGCGCGTTGACGTGGCTGTCTGCGGGGTTGCCGTAGTAGGTCGAGATGTCGACGCCGACCGGTCGGCCGCCGAGCGACGGGATGCCGCGATCGGCGACGCGGTCGTCGCGGAAGTGCTCGTAGCCGATCGTCAGCTTCGTTCGCGAGTCGGGCATGTAGGTCATCGACGGGCTGATGCCGTAGCGCTCGAGATCGACCGACTGGCGATAACTGTCGCCGTTCTCGTACATCGCGTTGAGCCGGATGGCGACCGCGCTCGACACGGCCTGCCCCACGTCGGCGGTGACGCGCTGCTGGCCGAACGATCCGGCGAGGATCGAGAATTCGCGAACCGGCGTGAAGCCGGCCGACTTGGTCACCCGGTTGATGACGCCGCCGCCGCCGCCGCGGCCGAAGATCATCGCGTTCGGTCCCTTCAGCGCTTCGACCCGCTCCAGGTTGTAGAGATCCCGGTAGTACTGCACGTCGTCGCGGACGCCGTCGACGAAGAAATCCGCCGAGGAGCTGTTGCCGCGGATGATCACCTGGTCGCGATTGTTCTCGCCCTGGTGCGCCGTGATGCCGGGCACGTACCGGACGACGTTTGCGACGCTGGTCATCAGCTGGTCCTGAATGAGCTGCTTGCTGACGATGGTCACCGACTGGGGCACGTCGCGCAGCGGCGTGCTGGTTTTCGTGCTGCTGCTGATCGCGGGCACCTGGTAGGGGGTGGGCGCCCGATCGGCCGTGACGCTGACCGTCTCCTCGAAGCCGGCGACGGTCAGGACGATGTCGATGGTCTGCGCGGCGCCGCGGCGGGCGGTGATTGCCAGCGAGCCGTCGAGGAATCCCTCCGACGCTGCGGTGAGCGTGTAGCGTCCGGCGCCGAGCGCGAGCTCGAAGGCGCCGCGCGCGTCGGTGGTCGCCGAGGGCCCCGCGGTCCCGAGCTCGGTCGTCGTCGAGATCCGCGCGCCGGCGATGGCGGCGTGCGAGGTGTCCCAGACGGTGCCGCGCAGGAGAAACGGCGGGTCGGGTGCGGCGGCGGGTCCGGATTGGGGGAACGCCGGGGCGGCGATCAGGGTCAGGGCGAGGAGCAGCAGGGACGGTCGGCGACGCATGGCGGCCTCCAGAGCCTATACTGAGATTGAGTCTCAGTATCACTTATCTGCCATCGCCGTGCCAATCGCCGCGCGTGGATTTGCGTTAGTTCTGGAGTCGTCGCGGCGCCGCGCTTTGGAATTCTCGGCAGCGATGCGGAATCCGCCAACACCGCGGTGCCAGGCACGTACCTGGTACGTACCTGGCACGTACCTGGTACGTGCACGTGCCAGGTACTTTTCCGAAACGCTAGTGGCGAACGGTCAGCACGGGACAGCGCGCCCCGCGGACCACCGCGTTGACCGTGGACCCGAACGAGGTGTCGCTCGACCGCCCCACGCCCATCACGACCACGTCGATGCCCGCGTCGGCCGCCCGGAGGATCTCGGCGTCCGCGTTGCCCCGCGCCGTGCGCAGGCGCGCGTGGACGCGATCGCACGCGATCGGCAGCAGCAGCCGATCGAGGTGTTCGAGGACGTGCCGATCGTACAGCGCGCGATGATGGTGCACGTCGTACGGGCGCGCGACGAACAGCGCGTGCTCCGATGGCTCGTCGACCACGTGCAGCACCTCGAGGATCGCGTTGCTCTCCTCGGTCAGCGTCACCGCCAGCCGGAGCGCCGCAATCGACGACGCGGAGAAGTCGACCGCGCACAACAGGCGCTTGAACGGCAGCTGCGCCGTCGACTCCGCGCGCGGCGGCACCGTCAGCACCGGACACTCGGCCTGCCGGAGCACCGTTTCGGTCACCGACCCGAGCATCATGTGGCGGAAGCCCCCGACGCCGTGCGTGCCCATCACGATCAGATCCACCTTCGCCGTCGCGGCGCACTCGACGATCGCCGCGGCCGGCGACGCGCTGTACACGACATGCGCGCCGTTGGCGAAGGCCGGCTCGGCCTCGTCGGCCTCCCCCATCAGCGCCGGCACCGTCGCATACGCCGGCGCCTGCACGTGAAGCGGGATCACCTCGGCGCCGTACCACTGCGCGATCGTCGTGGCGTAGTCGGTCGCGTGGCGCGACGCGTCCGAGAAATCGGTCGGATAGAGGATTGTCGCGATCTTCATGACTCGGCGGCCATCTCCGCCTCGTGTTCGTCCGGCGCGTGCGCCTTGCCGAGCCCGCAGCGCGCGATGCGATCGCCCAGCGTCGAGCGCTTGATCTGCAGCAGCTCCGCCGCACGCGACTTGTTGCCGTTGCTCACCTTCAGCGCCCACGCGATCAGATTCGACTCGAGTGCCCGCAGCCGATCGTCGAGCGCGATGGGCGCCGCTTCGTGCGGCGCCGACGTCTCGGCCGCCGGCGTGTCGGCCGGCTGCGCGCCGGCGCGGAACAGGATGTGGGACGAGGTGCAGCCGACGCGCACCGTGCCGCAGGTGCACGTCTGCGCGACGCGCTCGCACGCGTTCTCCAGTTCGCGAACGTTGCCCGGCCACCCGTACCGCATGAACGCCTGCTTGACCACGTCGGAGATCTGCGGCATGTCCTCGCCGGCGCGCCGGAAGTAGCGCTGGAGGAAGTGCTCCATCAGCACCGGGATGTCCTCGCGGCGTTCGCGAAGCGGCGGCAGCACCAGCGGCAGCACGTTGAGGCGGTAGTAGAGGTCCTCGCGGAACTTGCCGTCCGCCACCATCTGCTTCAGATCCTTCTTGCTGCCTGCCAGGACCCGCACGTTGACCGGCACCGTGCGAATGCCGCCCAGGCGCTCGATCGTGCGGTTCTGCAGCACGCGCAGCAGCTTCACCTGCATGCCGAGCGGCACGTCGTCGATGTCGTCGAGGAAGATCGTGCCGCCTTCGGCGAGCTCGAAGCGTCCCGGCCGGTCCTTGATCGCGCCGGTGAACGCGCCGCGCTCGTGGCCGAACAGCTCGCTCTCGATCAGCGTCTCGGAGAAGAGCGCGCAGCTCACGGCCACGAACGGGTGATGCTTGCGGCGGCTCTGCTGATGGATCAGCGTCGCCGTCACTTCCTTGCCGGTGCCGCTCTCGCCCGTGATGAGCACGGTGCTGTCGCTGTTCGCGATCACGCGCAGGAACTCGAAGACCGCCCGCATGCGTGTGCTGCGGCCGACGACCACCGAATCCAGGGAAACGGGCGTGGGTGTCATGAGCGCTCCTTCAGAGCAGCCGCAGGTTCTCGAACTCGGGGATCTCTTCGCGAAGCGCCGTTTCGACGCCGAGGTACAGCGTCATGTGCGCGCTCGGACATCCCGCGCACATCCCGGTCAGCTTCACGTCTGCCGAATTCCCGGTGATGTCGAGCAGCTCGATGTCACCGCCGTCGGCCTGCATGAATGGGCGAATCCGGTCCAGCACCGCCTCTACGCGCTCTCGTGTGACCATGACGGCCGAGAGGGCAACGGGTGTGCCAGACGACGCGCCGCCGGAATCCCGGAAAACTAACGGATTGTCGGGAGACGACGCGGGTGCGGGTGGGGATTATTCCCCGGGCGGGGGAGAAATCCTGCGAATGCTCAGGAGGCCGCCGGCTTTTCGAGATTGAACTTCTCGATCCGATAGCGGATTTGATCGCGGTTGACGCCGAGTAATGCCGCTGCCCGGGTCTGATTCCAGCCGCTGCGTTCGAGCGCCTGCACGACGAGCGATCGCTCCAGCTGCTCCAGATCGATGCCGTTCGGCGGCAGTTCGACGCCTTCGGTCAGCTTCCCCGCCGCGGCGCCGGACACGACGGGGAAGTGCGCCGCGGTCAGCTCGTCGCCTTCGGCCAGCAGCATCCCGCGCTCGACGGCGTTGCGCAGCTCGCGGATGTTCCCCGGCCATCCGTACTGCTGCAGCTTCTTCATCGCATCGTCGCTGACGCCCTTCACGCGTTTGCGGAACTCGCCGTTGTACGCGTCGACGAAGTAGTGCACCAGCGCCGGGATGTCTTCCGTGCGCGCGCGCAGCGGCGGCAGGTGGATCGGCAGCACGTTGAGGCGGTAGTAGAGATCCTCGCGGAACCGCCCCTTCTTCACTTCCTCTTCCAGGTTGCGGTTGGTCGCGGCGATGACGCGCACGTCCACGCGGATGTCGGCGACGCCGCCGACACGCTTGAATGCTTTCTCCTCGAGGAACCGCAGCAGCTTCGCCTGGAGGCCCGCCGCCATCTCACCGATCTCGTCGAGGAACACCGTGCCGCCGTCCGCCGATTCGAGCAGCCCGCGCTTCTGCTGACGCGCGTCGGTGAACGCGCCTCGCTCGTGCCCGAACAACTCGCTTTCCAGGATGTTCTCGGGGAGCGCCGAGCAGGTGATGTTCATGAAGGGACGCGAGGCGCGGTCGCTCTGGTAGTGCAGCACCTTCGCCGCGAGGTCCTTGCCGGTGCCGCTCTCGCCCGTCAACAGCACCGTCGACGCCGGGCTCGCCGCCACCTTCTGCATCAGCGCCTTCACTTCGCTGACCGGCTGGCTCTTGCCGACGACACGATCGAGGCTGTAGGGCTGCGCCTGCGATTGCCGCAGCGCCCGCACCTCGCGGCGCAGCCGCGTGGTTTCGAGCGCCTTCTCCACCAGCAGCGCGATCTCGTCGAGGTTGAATGGCTTGTTCGCGTAGTGGAACGCGCCGGCCTTCATCGCTTCGACGGCCGTGTCGACCGTCGAGTACGCCGTCAGCAGGATGACCAGCGTGTCGGGATCCGATTCCTTGATCCGCTTCAGCACGGTCAAGCCGTCGCCGTCCGGCAGCTTGTAGTCGAGCAGGACCAGGTCGACCCCCTCGGCCTGCTGCTCGAGCGCCTCGGCGGCCGTGCCCGCCTCCACGACGCGGTAGCCCTCCTGGGAGAGACGGTCGTTCAGCGACCAGCGGATCAGCTGCTCGTCGTCCACAACGAGAATGGTCGGTGCCTGCATGGATGCAGGGTATTGTATCGATTTGGGGTGATTATCGGGCGGCGGCGGCTTCGGCGACGAGGTTGGCGACGTCCTGCATCTCGAACGGCTTGCTGACCACCCGGTAGGCGCCCAGTTCCAGCGCTCCCCGCACCACTTCGGGAGTCCCGAAGGCGGTCATCAGGATGATCCGGGTGTCGGGCGAGGCCTTGCGCAGCGACGCCAGCAGGCCCAGATCCTCGGAATCGGGCAGCCGGAAATCCAGGAGAACCACGTCGAAAGTCGTGGTCGCGTCGCGCACCGCCAGCCGGGCGGCGGCGCCGTCGCCGCTCTCGACCACATCGTAGCCGCGGTCGCTCAGGGTTTCGGCCACCGACCAACGGATCAGCGCTTCGTCGTCGACGACGAGGACGTGGGGGGCTGGGGAATTTCTCGCCATCTGGGAAAATTTTCCGACCTTGCCGCGATACCTCGTTGACGTGTGCGCGGCCAATCAGTCACATTACAAAAGCCGCGCCACATGAAAACGGCCTTTCGGGAGCACAAACCCGCGTTGCTCGCCGCCGCGCTGCTCGCGGTGGCCGTTTTCGCGCTCGACGTGTGGCTGCCGCTCGGCAGCGGCGTCGCGTCACTGTACGCGATCCCGCTGCTCGTCGTCTCGTATTTCGGACCGCAACGCCTGCCAATCTACGCCGCCTGGATCGCGACGCTGCTGATCGCGCTGCACCCGCTCGCCGTGCCGCTGTCGCAGCTGTCGCCGTTCGTCCTGTCGAACCGGATCATCGCGGTCTGCGTCGTGTGGGCCATCGCATCGGTCATCGTGCGCCTGCGGCTCACGTCGCTCGAGCTCGCGACGCTGGCGCGCGACGTCACCGACGTGAAGTACGCCATCGACCAGTCGGCGATCGTGGCGACGACCAACACCCATGGCACGATCACCTACGTCAACGACAAGTTCTGCGAAATTTCCAAGTACTCGCGCGAGGAATTACTCGGCCAGGACCACCGGATCCTGAACTCGCACTATCACCCGAAAGAGTTCATCCGCGATCTCTGGACGACGATTGCCAACGGCCGGGTCTGGCGCGGCGACCTCCGCAACCGTGCGAAGGACGGGTCGATTTACTGGGTCGCGACCACGATCGTGCCGTTCCTCGACGCGCGCGGCAAGCCGTATCAGTACATGGCGATTCGCTACGAGATCACCGAGCAGAAGCGGCAGGAGGAGCAGCTGCGCGAGCAGGCCGCGCTGACGCGGCTCGGCGAGATGGCGGCCGTCGTCGCGCACGAAGTGAAGAACCCGATCGCCGGCATTCGCGGGGCGCTGCAGGTGATCATGTCGCGCATGCCGGCCGAGCAGCGCGACCGCGGCGTGATTGTCGACATCATCGCGCGGCTCGACGCGCTGAACGGCATCGTCCAGGACCTGCTGCTCTACGCGCGGCCGCGCGCGCCGAAGCGCGAAGCGGTCGATCTGCGGTCGTTGATCGAAAACACGTCGGAGCTGCTGCGGAAGGATCCGGCGATCGCCGCGACGATGTTCAACATCTCCGGGCGGCCGGAGCCGGTGCTGGGCGATCCCGAGCAACTGCGGATCGTGTTCCAGAACCTGCTGATGAACGCGGCGCAGGCGATGGGCGGATCGGGTGCGATCGACGTCAGCCTGCGGCTGGATCCGCAGGGCTGCCGCATATCGATTCGAGATCATGGTCCCGGGATGCCGCCGGAGGTGCGCGCGAAGGCGTTCGACGCGTTCTTCACGACGAAACATCGCGGGACCGGGCTCGGGCTGCCGATCGCGCGACGCGTCGTCGAAGCGCACGGCGGGGTGATCGACATCGCGCCGGCGGACGGCGGGGGGACGGTGGTGTCGATCCAGATTCCGACGGCGGAAGCGGCCTAGCCCGTACCAGGTAGGTACCAGGTACGTACCTGGCACGTACCTGGTACCTACCTGGCACGTACCTGGCACCGCGGCGGCACAGGTTGTGCTCCCCGGTCGACATCATGAGAGAACGTGTCGAAAGTCCGTCTCACTACTCGTGGATCGTCTACGCGGTCGCCATGCTGATCATCGGCGGCCTCGCCGGCTACATCCTCGCGAACGCCGCGAGCCGACCGTCGACCGGCGCCACCCCGCAATCGTCGTTACCCAACCCGCAAGCGCCCGCGCCGGTCGTCGCTCCCGCCGCGTCGATGACCACCTTCGCCGACGCCGTCGACGCGGGCAACCGGTTCTACGATGCGCAGCGGTACGAGGACGCGATCCCCTACTACCAGAAGGCGCTCAGCTTCAACGCCAACGACGTCAACGTCAGCACCGATCTGGGCACCGCGCTGTGGTACGTCGGCCGCGCCGACGCCGCGCTGGCGCAGTACGATCACTCGCTGTCGCTCGATCGCACGCATGCCCAGACGCTCTTCAACGTGGGCGTGGTGCGCGCCGACGGGAAGCACGACTACGCGGGCGCGATCGATGCGTGGGAGTCGCTGCTGAGGGCCAACCCCGCCTATCCGGCCGCCGACAAAGTGCGGTCGCTCATCGGCGACGCGCAGCGCAAACTGCGGACGTAGCCCTCAGACGCCGTCGAGGCCGAACAGCCGGACGACGGCGTCGAGCGCCGGCTCGGACACGTCGCCGGCAAGCGCCCGCGCCGGCACGCCGGCGATCGCCCGCACGACCTCCGCGGTGACCGCTTCGACGATTCGCCGATCGTCGGCGCTCAACCCGCGCAGCTTCTTCTCGAGCCGCTCGACCTCCGATTGCCGGATCGTCTCGAATCGATCCCGCAGCGCCTGCGACACCACTCCGCCGCTCATGTGATCTGCTCCCGTTCGATCGCCGAGTCGCCGCGCCCGGCTAGGTGTTCCTTCGCTTCAGAATTCGGAATTCGGCTCCGTCTTCCGCTTCACGGGCGACCGCGCAAATGTCGACGCACCGGGCCGAGAAGTGGAAGCCGAAGTCGGCGGTCTCCGAGGCGACCTCCTCCCATTCGTCCTCGAGACCCATGATGGCGTTCGCTGCCGACGCGACCTGATGCGACGACGCACCGGGGAATCGTCGGGTCAGCAGCGTTTCGAGCTTTTGACGGTCCATCATCGCCGTTACCCCACTTGTCCCGCCGCCATCTGCGCGAGACTCTCCGAGCCGAGCACCTGCGCGAGCGCCTCCTGGGCCTTCAGCCAGACGCGATGCGCGGCGCACGTCGGCGCCCGATCGCAGCCGGCGCCCTCGGGCATGCACTCGTTGATGCACAACTTGCCGTCGAGCGCCGTCACGATGTCGAGCAGCGTGATCGTGTCGGCGGCGCGCGCCAGCTCGAAGCCGCCCTCGAAGCCGCGATGCGACACGACGAGCCGCGCGCCGACGAGGCGCTGCAGGATCTTGCCGGTGAACGCCACCGTCGACTGGCTTTCCTGTGCCAGTTCGGCCACCGTCATGCGCGTGCCGGCAGGGGCGGCCGCGAGCCGCGTCATCACCCGGACGCCGTAGTCTGCCGTGCGTGTAATCCGCATAGTCTGCTCCTTCAGTTCGATGTCATCCGCCGCCGGAACGCACGACGCGCGGCCACACGAAGCATCCGACGGTATGCCTCGTATCCGTAGAACCCGATGGTCGGCTCGGCGAGCAGCGCGGCGTCGTCCGGGTTCACGACCAGGCTGACTTCGATGTTCGGCGCGACGCCGACGGGCAAGAGCGCGCGCCGGCACGCGTCGTACATGTGCTGCATCACGCGGCGCATTTCGCCGTAAGTGGGCGTCGGCCAGTTCTCGAGATCCGATCCGACCGTCGGCCGGAAGATGCAGACCGTGGGGAACGCGCCGATCGCCGTGATGCGATCGATCGCCGCCAGCGTCTGGTCCACCGGCTCGAGCCCGGCGATCACCTCGCCCGACACGGCGCCGTACGGCATCAGCTCGACGCAGTACTGCATCGCGTCGAAGAAGATCTGCTGCCCGAGGACACGCGCCTTGCCGGGACACACGCGCTCGAACCAGCGCGGATCCATCAGCTCGACGCAGAACGACATGTGGTCGACGCCCTGCGCCACGAGCTCGTCGTAGCGGCGGAAGTCGCGCTCCGGCGCGAGCTGCACGCCGACGAGCAGGCCCACGTCGGCCTTGATCGCCTTGACGTAGGGCATCACGTGCTCGATGCCGTGCTCCCCTTCGAATCCCCCGTTGAGGTGCACGAACGTGATGCCCGATTCCGATTTCGCGGCGCGACACGTCTCCACCACGTCGTCGACGGTCTTGACGACCGCTTCGGCCGGACCGACGTTGCGGCCCGTCGTGCAGAACTTGCATTGCAGCGACGGCGTGGCGTTCCAGAAGGCGCACACGGGATTGACGTAGATCGCGAGATAGGTGCCCTGCAGCACACCGACGCGCTGCATCGGCACGCCGCGCGACGTCAGCTGCCGGTACCACGCCGGTTCCTTCGGCAGCCGCACCGGATAGTCGATCGACACGCGCTCGTCGACGATGCGGTACCCGCTCTCGGGATCGGCCGCGAGCCGGTAGGGCGACGATCGCGCGAACGGTTCGAGGACCGGCACGTTCACCCACACTTCCGGCTTGAGCCGCGAGCCGGTGACCAGCGCGACGTCGAGCCCCGAACCGAGCCCCGCGCGCGTGCGCGCGAGCCCGCGGACGCCGTCGAGCGGCACATCGTCGGGGACGCGCATGCCGCGACAGAACAGGTCGATCTCGAGTTCGCAGGCGTTCAGAGGCATCGCTTCCGCGTCGTGCGGTCCGATCCGCAATCGGAGTGCCAGCGCGTTTCTTGGTCATTCCCGACGTATCAGGGGGCATTCCGCCGGATTTCCGGCAGCCGCCGGGAGGATCGCGGGATTTCCGTGCGTTTCCCGACAGCACACACGTTGCAGCACTCACCGATCGTCGGGGGAGGGAACCTTATGCCGGGTGTGTGGACGACGGTTGACGGAAACGAAGCCTGTGCAGAGGTCGCGTACCGCCTGAGCGACGTCATCGCGATTTATCCGATTACGCCTTCGTCGAGCATGGCGGAGTCGGCGGACGCGTGGTCGGCGGCCGGACGGCCGAACGTGTGGGGCGCGGTGCCGACGGTCGTGGAGATGCAGAGCGAGGCCGGCGCCGCGGGCGCCGTACACGGCGCGCTGCAGGGAGGCGGGCTGGCGACGACCTTCACGGCGAGCCAGGGCCTGCTGCTGATGATCCCGAACATGTTCAAGATCGCCGGCGAGCTGACGCCCGCGGTCTTCCACGTGTCGGCCCGCGCCGTGGCGACCCATGCCCTGTCGATCTTCGGCGACCACAGCGACGTCATGGCGGTGCGCCAGACCGGCTGGGCGATGCTCGCCTCGTCCTCGGTGCAGGAGGCGCAGGACCTTGCGGCAATCGCGCACGCGGCGACGCTCGAAGCGCGCATTCCGTTCCTCCATTTCTTCGACGGTTTCCGCACGTCGCACGAGCTCCAGAAGATCTCGCCGATCGACGCAGACACGCTCGCGCAGCTCGTCGACGCGCTCAAGGTGCAGGCGCATCGCGCGCGCGCGCTGACGCCGGAGCACCCGGTCGTCCGCGGGACGGCGCAGAACCCCGACGTCTTCTTCCAGAACCGCGAAGCGGTGAATCGCTTCTACGACCTGACGCCGGAAATCGTCCAGCGGACGATGCAGCGGTTCGCGTTCGCCACCGGCCGGGCGTATCGCCTGTTCGAGTACTACGGCGCGCCCGACGCCGAGCGCGTCGTCGTCATCATGGGATCGGGGGCGTCAACGGTCCGCGCGACCATCGATGCGCTCGGGCGCGATCAGAAGCTCGGGGTCGTCGTGGTGAAGCTGTACCGGCCGTTCAGCGTCGACGACTTCGTCGCCGCGCTGCCGCGGACGGTCAAGCGCATCGCGGTGCTCGACCGGACGAAGGAACCGGGCGCGATCGGCGAGCCGCTCTTCCAGGACGTCGTCACCGCGCTGGCCGAGGCGGACCGGCGACCCGACCTGGTCATCGGGGGCCGCTACGGCCTCGGGTCGAAGGAGTTCTCGCCGGCCATGGTCAAGGCGGTGTTCGACGAGCTCGCGCGACCGCAACCGAAACGGCGCTTCACCGTCGGCATCGTCGACGATGTGACCGGATTGTCGCTGAAGGTGGACGCGCGCTTCTCGGTCGAGCCCGAGCGATCGGTGCGCGCGGTGTTCTACGGCCTGGGCGCCGACGGCACGGTCGGCGCGAACAAGAACTCGATCAAGATCATCGGCGAAGAGACGCCGAACTGGGGTCAGGGCTATTTCGTGTACGACTCGAAGAAGTCCGGCGCGGTGACGATCTCGCATCTGCGGTTCGGCCCCACGCCGTTCGAAGCGCCGTACCTGATCTCGGACGCGTCGTTCGTCGCCTGTCATCAGTACAGCTTCCTCGATCGGCTCGACGTGCTCGAGTACGCCGCGCCGGGTGCGACCTTCCTGCTCAACTCGCCGCACGGACCCGACGAGGTGTGGGACGAGCTGCCGTTCGAGGTCCAGCAGACGATCGTCGACAAGCAGCTGCGCGTCTACGTCATCGACGCGTACGCGGTGGCGAAGAGCGCAGGGCTCGGCACGCGGATCAACACGATCATGCAGACGTGCTTCTTCGCGATCTCGGGGGTGCTGCCGCGCGCCGAGGCGATCGCGCAAATCAAGCGCGCGATCGAGAAGACGTACAAGAAGCGCGGGCAGGCGGTCGTGCAGCGGAACTTCGACGCGGTCGACGCGACGCTGGCGCACCTGCACGAACTGGCGGTGCCCGCCGCGGCGAGCGCGCGGCGCCACGTGCCGCCGATCGTCTCCGACGCGGCGCCCGATTTCGTCAAGCGCGTCACCGCGCTGATGCTGGCCAATCACGGCGATCGCCTGCCGGTGAGCGCGTTTCCGATCGACGGCACGTGGCCGGTGGGCACGGCCAAGTGGGAGAAGCGCAACATCGCGACCGAGATCCCCGTGTGGGACGCGGCGCTCTGCATCCAGTGCAACAAGTGCGCGCTCGTCTGCCCGCACGCCGCCATCCGCGTGAAGGTGTACGACGCCTCGAGGCTCGCGTCGGCGCCGCCCACCTTCAAGCACGTCGCGTTCAAGAGCGGACCGGGGAACGATCTCGGCGGGGGCCCGTCGCCGACCTACACCGTGCAGGTCGCGCCGGAAGACTGCACCGGCTGCACGTTGTGCGTGGCGATGTGCCCGGCGCACGACAAGCAGACCGGGCGGCGCGCGATCGAGATGGCGGCCCAGGTGCCGCTCCGCGACGCCGAGCGCGCCAACTACCGGTTCTTCCTGGCGCTCCCGGAAGTCGACCGCGCGACGATCAAAGCCGACGTCAAGAACGTGCAGTTCCTCGAGCCGCTGTTCGAGTACTCGGGCGCGTGCGCCGGCTGCGGCGAGACGCCGTACATCAAGCTGATGACGCAGCTCTTCGGCGACCGCGCCGTGATCGCCAACGCCACCGGCTGCTCGTCGATCTACGGCGGCAACCTGCCGACGACCCCGTACACGACCAACCGCGACGGCCGCGGGCCGGCATGGGCCAATTCGCTGTTCGAGGACAACGCCGAGTTCGGCCTCGGCATCCGGCTGTCGATCGATCAGCACCAGAAGCGCGGGCGCGCGCGCGTCCAGGCGCTCGCGGCGCAGCTGCCCGCAGGGCTCGCGCACGACATCCTGACCGCGGATCAGACGTCCGAGGCCGGCATCAAGGCGCAACGCGAACGGATCGAGCGGCTCAAACGCGCGGCGTGGCCGCTCGGCGAGCGCGACCTGGAGCTGTTCGACTACCTGGTCAACAAGACCGTGTGGATCGTCGGGGGCGACGGCTGGGCGTACGACATCGGGTACGGCGGGCTCGATCACGTGCTCGCGAGCGGCGCCAACGTCAACATCCTCGTGCTCGACACCGAGGTGTATTCGAACACCGGCGGCCAGTCGTCGAAGGCGACGCCGACCGGCGCCGCGGCCAAGTTCGCGGCCGCCGGCAAGGCCGCCGGCAAGAAGGACCTCGGCTTGATGGCCATGTCCTACGGGAACGTCTACGTCGCGCAGGTCGCGTTCGGCGCCAAGGATTCGCAGACGCTGAAGGCGTTTGTCGAGGCCGAGTCGTACGACGGGCCGTCGCTCATCATCGCGTACGGCCACTGCATCGCGCACGGCTACGACATGGCACAGGGTCTCGACCACCAGCGGCTCGCCGCCGAATCCGGCTACTGGCCGCTCTACCGGTTCGATCCCCGGCGCGAGGCCGCGCGGCAGCCGGCGCTCGTCGTCGACTCGCCGTCGATCAAGTCCGACGTGGCGGAGCTGATGAAGCTCGAGTCGCGGTTCCAGAGCGTGGCGCAGCACGATCAGCCGCATTACGACGAACTGGTCGACCGCGCGCGGCATCAGATTACCAAGCGGCTGGCGCTGTACAAGGAGCTGGCGGGCGCACGGTGATGGATCTCCGCACCAGGTATCTCGGCCTCGACCTGCCGCACCCCTTCATGCCGGGCGCGTCGCCGCTCGTCGATTCGATCGACGCGGTTCTGCGTCTCGAAGATGCGGGCGCGTCGGCCATCGTCCTCAGTTCGCTGTTCGAGGAGGAGATCGCTCGCCACGGCGCGGGCCCCGAGCGGTACCTGGAGCACCTGCTGCGGATCAAACAGCGGATCGATCTGCCGGTGGTCGCGTCGCTCAACGGCACGACCGCCGAAGGATGGCTGCAGTACGCGCGGCTGCTCGAGCGCGCGGGCGCGGACGCGCTCGAACTGAACTTCTACTTCGTCGCGACCGATCTCTTCGAGGACGCGCTCGCCGTCGAGCGCCGCATCATCGACATCACGGCGGTGCTGAAGGAGTCGATTGCGATTCCGATTGCCGTCAAGCTCTGCCCCTTCTTCACGTCGCTGCCGCACCTGGCCCAACAGCTGGATCGAATCGGCGCCGACGGCCTGGTGCTCTTCAACCGCTTCTACCAGCCGGACATCAACCCGGAGACGCTGGAGATCCCGCTGGAGCTGGAGCTGTCGACCTCGTCGGAGCTGCTGGTCCGGCTGCGGTGGCTGGCGATTCTTCACGGGCGCCTGCGCGCGTCGCTCGCGGTGTCCGGCGGCGTGCACACGGGGCGCGACGCCGTGAAGGCGGTGATGGCCGGCGCCGACGCCGTGCAGGTGGTGTCGGCGCTGATCGCGATGGGGCCGGGCCGCCTCGCCGGCATCCGCGAAGAGTTCGTGCGGTGGGCCGCCGACCATCGGTACTCGTCGATCGGTGACATGCGGGGGTGCGTCAGTCTCGCGCGCGCGTCGAACCCCGCCGCCTTCGAGCGGGGCAATTACATGCGCATGCTGCAGGCGTGGCATGGAGGTGAGTCATGATGTCGCTCAAGAAAATCCTCGTGGCCACGGATTTCGGCGAGGCCGCCGACGCGGCGCTCGCGTACGGCCGCGAGCTGGCGCGCACGTTCAACGCGCAGCTCGACGTCGTCCACGTGGTCGAGAACGTGCTGACCCGAGGGTTCGGCGCGGAAGGCTACGTCGCGTCGTATCCCGAGCTCCAGCAGGAGGTCGAGGACGCCGCGGACCGGCAGCTGACCTCCCTGGTGTCGGCGGAGGACCGTCAACTGTTGAACGCGACGACCCGGCTGCTGAAGTCGAATTCGCCCGCGTTCACGATCATCGCGTACGCGAAGGAACACGACGTCGACTTGATTATCATGGGAACCCACGGCCGGGGCGCGATCGCGCACCTGCTGATGGGCAGCGTCGCCGAGCGGGTGGTCCGCACGGCGCCGTGCCCGGTGCTGACCGTGCGCCATCCGGAGCACGAGTTCGTGCTGCCGGACGCGCTGGTCGCCGTCGCGAAAGCCTGAGATCCGATGCAGCGCCTGACGCCGCCGCTCCCGTCGCTCGACGACGCCGCGCTCCGCGCGGTGTTGCGCGACGGGTCCGTCGTCACGCTCAAAATCGCCGAGCCGGCGGACCGCGACGCGGTGCGCCGCTTCTTCCACGATCTGTCGCCCGAGTCGCGGCGGCGCCGCTTCTTCGCGATTGCGGAGCCGTCCGACGCGCTCGTCGCGCGCCTCTGCGACGCCAGCCGTCCGGCGGAAGCCGCCACGCTCCTCTGCCTGCGGCAGGTCGGCGGCGAGGTGCGGCCGATCGCAATCGGCTCCTACATCGGCGAAGGCGGATCCGCGGCCGAAGTGGCGTTCGCGGTCGCCGACGCGTTCCAGGGGAAGGGCCTCGGAACGGTGCTGCTCGAGCGCCTCGCGGGCATGGCCGCGGCGTACGGCGTCCGCCGGTTCGATGCGACGACGCTGCCCGAGAACGCGCAGATGCTCGAGGTGTTCTACGAGTCGGGATTCGAGATCCGTTCGAAGACGGAGGCGGGGACGATCGCCGTGCAGCTCTCGCTCGATCCGACCAGCGACACGATCGCCTCGGCGGAGCGGCGCATGGGCATGGCGACCGCGGCATCGCTGCGGCCGCTGCTCGAGCCCGCGTCGGTCGCCGTGGTGGGCGCGTCGCGCGACCCGCGGAGCATCGGTCGGCGGATCCTCCGGGCGCTGACCTCGAACGGCTTCACCGGATCCATCTACCCGATCAATCCGAAGGCGGACGAGCTCGACGGCCTGCGATGTTACGCACGTCTCGCGGACATCCCCGCCCGCGTCGACCTGGCCGTCGTCGCCGTCCCGCACGCGCGTGTGCTCGACGTGGTCGACGAGTGCGCGGCCGCCGAAATCAAGTCGCTCGTCGTGATCACCGCGGGATACGCGGAAGCGGGCGCCGAGGGGCGCGCGCGGCAGCAGGCGCTCGTCGACAAGGTGCGCGCGTACGGCATGCGCATGATCGGACCGAACTGCATGGGCGTGTTGAACGCCGACCCGGCACTGCGGCTGAACGCGTCATTTTCGCCGATCGTGCCGCCGAGCGGATCGGTGGCGCTGTCGTCGCAGAGCGGGGCCCTCGGGATGGCGATCATCGAGCTCGCCACCGAGCGCGGCGTCGGCCTGTCGACGTTCGTGAGCGTCGGCAACAAGGCCGACGTGTCGGGCAACGATCTGCTTCAGTACTGGGAAGCGGACCCGCACACGTCGGTGATCCTCCTGTACCTCGAGTCGTTCGGGAACCCGCGGCGGTTCGGGCGTCTCGCACGGCGCATCGCGAGGAGCAAGCCGATCGTCTGCGTCAAGGCGGGGCGGACGCGCGCCGGTCTGCGCGCCGCGGGCAGCCACACGGCGGCGCTGGCGGCGAGCGACACGGCGGTCGACGCGCTGTTCCGGCAGTCGGGCGTCATCCGCGCGGAGACGCTCGACGAGATGTTCGACATCGCCGCGTGCCTCGAGGCGCAGCCGCTGCCGCCGGGGCGGCGGGTGGCGATCGTGACCAATGCGGGCGGTCCGGGCATTCTGGCGGTCGATGCGTGCGAAGCGGCGGGCTTGAAGGTGGTGGAGTTCTCGGCCGAGACGCGCGAGCAGCTGGCGGCGTTTCTGCCGGCGGAGGCGGCGATCGGCAATCCGGTCGACATGGTGGCGTCCGCGGGGCCCGACGAGTATCGGCGGGCGCTCGAGATCGTGCTGACGGCGCCCGACATCGACGCGCTGATCGTCATCTACACGCCGGTCGATCAGGAGCACGCGGCGGCGACGCTGACCGCGATTCAGGAGGGGCTGGCGGCGGGGCGACGCGCCGGGGCGACGGCGAAGCCGATCCTGGCGTGCGTCATGGCGGGGAGCGGTCGCCCGAAACCGCTGGTGATTGGGGACGGAGTGGGGACGGAGTCAACTCCGTCCCCGACGAACACCAACGGACACCAACAGCCGGCACGGTCCACGACTGACGCCATCGGGGACGGAGTGGGGACGGAGTCGACTCCGTCCCTACTCCGTCCCCGGGACGAACACGTTCCCGCCTACGGCTTCCCCGAAAACGCCGCGCGCGCCCTCGGTAAGGTCGCCACCTACGCCGACTGGCGCGCGCAGGCGCCGGGCCTGCTCTGGACCTTCGAGGACATCAAGGCCGACGACGCCCGCGACGTGTGCCGCCGCGCCATCGACCGCCACGGCGACGGCTGGCTGAGCGGCGAGGACACGCGCGCCGTCCTCGGCGCCTTCGGGCTCCCGCTCGCGGCCGGCACGATCGCCCGATCTGCCGACGAAGCGGCGGCCCTCGCGCAGGTCATCGGCTTCCCCGTCGCCGCCAAGCTCGCGGCACGACGACTGCCGCACAAAAGCGATCTCGGCGCCGTCCGCCTCGATCTGACCAGCGACGCCGCCGTCCGCCGCGCCTTCGACGACATCATGGCGCGCGGCCTCGCGTTCGCGCCCGCCGACGAGATCGACGGCGTGCTGATCCAGGCGATGATCGCCGGCGGTGTCGAAACGATGATCGGCGTCTCCGAAGATCGCCTCTTCGGCCCGCTCGTCGCCTTCGGCCTCGGCGGCGTGCACGTCGAGATCCTCGGCGACGTCCAGTTCCGCGTCGCGCCGCTGACCGACCGCGACGTCGACGAGCTGCTGCACGGCATCCGCGGGCTGCCGCTGCTGCGCGGCTACCGCGGGCACGCGCCCGCCGATCTCGACGGCCTGCGCGATCTGCTGCTGCGCGTGTCGCGGCTCGCGGTCGAAGTGCCCGAGATGTCCGAGCTGGATCTCAACCCCGTGATCGCCCTGTCGCCCGGCCAGGGCTGCCGTATCGTCGACGCGCGCGTGCACGTGCGCAGGATCTGAACGCCGATGATGGAGCTCCTCCACCGCCTTGGACAGGAAGCCGGCGACGCGCTGGCGGCGCAGCGACCAAAGGCCTTCGCGGCCGCGGTCGACGGGTTCACCTTCGCGCTGCAGCGCCTCCCGGACTATCCGGCGGCGGCGATGTCGAACGAAGCGTTCGCGCGCGTCAACGCGTTCGCCGAGCAGGTCATCTCGGAGATCGAGCATCGCCTCGACGGCGACATCGACGCGAAATACCGCGAGACGCTGAGCGAGCGCGTCTACGACATCCGCCGCGCGCTCGAAGACGCGTTCACCTGGCGGCGGCACTACCTGCGGACGTAGCGCGGAACGTGCGGTGAATCCAGCCGTGCAGCCGATGCACGCCGGTCGGCCGCGCGTACATCAGGATGCACTCGCCGGCGATCGGCTCCATGCCCAGCTCGCGGCATCGGGCGACCACGTCCGCCGAGTCGGATCCCTGCTGCAGCCACACGGCGCGAATCCCCGCTGCGGCCGCCTCGGCGAGGACGCCGATGGCCGCCCTCGGCGTCACGACGACGACGAGTCCCGTCACCGGCTCCGGCAAATCGGCGAGCCGCGGATAACAGCGGACGCCGTTGATCTCGGTCGCCTCCGGATGCACCGGATACACGCGATAACCTTTCGCGCGCAGTTCGCGGACGGCCGTGTTGCCGAACTTCTTGCCGGTGCGCGACACGCCGACGAGCGCCAGCGCCGGCAGTGCGACGAAGGCGTCGACGCGGTCCGACTTCGTGGTGGTTGTCATGGCAGCAGCCCCGACACACACATTCACCTCGCGTGCCGCGCGCAGCCGCCGCAAAAAGACGGAGAATGACGAGGTGACCGCCGACGCGCCGGCAGTCCGCCTGGACCATCTCGCCAAACGGTACGGGCACGTCCACGCCCTCGCCGACGTGTCGCTCGACGTCCGCGCCGGCGAGATCTTCGGGTTCCTCGGCCTGAACGGCGCCGGCAAGACGACGACGATTCGCATCCTGCTCGACCTCGTGCGGCCGTCGTCGGGCCGCGCGGCCGTTTTCGGCCACGATTGCCGGACGGACGGCGTCGAGGTGCGCCGCCGCGTCGGGTACCTGCCGAGCGAGCTCGGGTTCTATGCCGACATGACGGGCCGGGCCATGCTCGATCTGCTCGCCGATCTGTCCGGTCGGCCCGTGGACCCGGCGCGTCAACGATCGCTGCTCGACCACCTGCACCTCTCCACCGCCGATCTGCGGCGCCGCATTCGCGAGTACAGCACCGGCATGCGCCGAAAGCTCGGACTGATCCAGGCCTTCCAGGCCGACCCGCCGCTGTTGATCCTCGACGAGCCGACCGACGGTCTCGATCCGCTGATGCAGGACGCGGTGTACGCGCTGCTCGCCGAGGCGCGCGCGAACGGTCGCACGGTGTTCATGTCGTCGCACGTCCTGCCCGAGGTCGAGCGCGTGTGCGATCGAATCGCGCTGCTGCGGCACGGCCGGCTCGTGCTGGTGTCGCCCGTCGCCGACGTGCGCCGCATGTCGGCGCGGACGGTGACGATCGCGTTCGCCGAAGACGTGCCCGTGCCGTCGACGCCGTGGCCAGACGGATGCGAGCCCGTGACGTTGACGCCACGGGCGTGGACGCTCCGCGTGTCGGGCCCGATGGGATCGGTGATGGCCCGCGTCAGCGGACTGCCGATCGCCGACGTCGACGTTCGCGAGGCGCGCCTCGAAGACGTGCTGCGGCGCTACTATGCCGAGGAGGCGTCGTGAGCGGCCGGACGGTGGTCGTGCTCTGCCGCCACTCGCTGCGCCGCATCCGGCCGATTCTCCTCGGTCTCGGCCTGCTGCTGGCCGCGTTCCAGTTCCTGTTGACGCAGGTCGGCGGCTATCTCGTTCGCCACAGCGCGTTCGGAGAGCTCTCGACGCTGATGCCCGACTTCGTGCGCAACGTCGCGGGCCCGTCCGCGCTCGCCTTCATGTCCTTCACCGGCATCGTCGGGCTGGGGTATTTCCATCCGATCGTCATCGCGGCCGTCGTTGGACTGACGATCGCAATCGCGACCGAGCCGGCCGCTGAAGTCGAAACGCGGTTCGTCGACCTGACGCTCGCGCGCGAGCTCACGCGAGCAGCGCTGCTCGTGCGCACGATCGTGGTGTTCGGCATCGCCGCAGCCGTCGTGCTCGGGCTGATGATCCTGGGAACGTCGGCGGGGCTCGCGTGCTGCACGCCGCCGGGGGTCGCGCCGCCTGGCGCTCGCACGATCGCGGCGCTGGCGGCGAGCCTCGGCAGCGTGATGACGTGCTGGGCGGGGGTGACGCTCGCGGTCGCGGTCGCCAGCCGGCGGCGCGCCATCGCCGGCGGCGCCGTCGGCATCGCCGCGCTGGCGGCGTTTCTTCTCGACTACGTCGGCCGGGCGTGGGAGCCGGCGCGCGCGATCAGCGCCGTGTCGCCCTTCCACTTCTTCGAGCCGACGGCGCTCGTCATGGGCGCGCCGCTGAGCACCGCGAACGTCGCGGTGCTCGCCGGGATCGGGGTGATCGGCGCCGCGATCGCGTGGGCGATCTTTTCGCGCCGCGACATCTCAGAGACGACCGGCGCCTCGCCCGCGACCCCGCGTCGATCTCTGCGCGCGTGCGCCGTTCAGATGCCGAGGATCGTCACCGCCAGTCCGACCATCGCGACGACGCCGCCGGCGAGCGCGTCGCCCCATCGATCCGCCCAGGCGCCCGCGAGGCGGCCGGCCGCTTCGCGCGTCGGGATCACGAGGACGACCATCGTGCCAATCGTCGCCAGTTCGTACGCGGCGACGATCGCGAGCGTGCTCGTCCACCCGAGCGGCGCCGCCGCGAACAGCAGCGGGATGACCGCAACGCATGGATCGGCGGAGAACAGCAGGAACAGCGACCACGCGGTGAGCCGGCGGTGCGCGTGGCCCTCGCCCGACTGGTGCGCGATCAGATGCACGTGCGCGTGCCCGTGCGCATGCGCGTGGTCGTGCGCGCGTGCGGCGAGCGTGCGATGCAGCCCCCACCCGCCATATGCGACGCCGAATCCGATCAGCAGCAGGCCGGACACGCTTTCGAGACGATGGCCGAACGTCTGGAGCAGCTCGAGCCCGAAGACCAGGGCGAGGAAGCCGAGCGCGACCGACGCCGTCACGTGCCCGAGGCCGCACAACGCCGTGATGCCGGCCGTACGGGGGCGCGACCACCGCTCGGCCCTCGCGAGCGCCGCGAACGGCAGCCAGTGGTCGGGCGCGAGCGTGTGCAGCGACCCGACGCTGACCGCCGCGGCGACGAGCGCGAGCGTCGCGTTCATCCCTCGAGCCCCGCGCCGGTAGCGCAGGCCGCGCCGCGCGGTTTGCCGACGCCGCGCAGCCACTTCACCCATCGATCGATGCCCTCGCCGGTCTTCGACGACACCTTGATCATCGCCGGCCGCAGCATCACGCGCGCGAGGTTCTCTTCGATCAGGGCGACGTCGATCTCGAGCGCCGGCAGCAGATCCACCTTCGTCAGCAGCACGAGGTCCGCCTTGCGGAACATCGTCGGGTACTTGAGCGGCTTGTCTTCGCCTTCGGTGACCGACAGCGCGACGACGTTCGCGTCCTGCCCGAGGTCGTAGACCGCCGGGCACACGAGGTTGCCGACGTTCTCGACGAACAGGTAGTCGAGCGTGCGCCAGGGCAGGTGGTGCAGCCCGTGATGCACCATGTCGGCGTCGAGATGACACGCCGTGCCGGTGGTAATCGATTCGGCGACGATGCCGGCGGCGCGGATCCGCGCGGCGTCGTTGTCGGTCGCCAGGTCGCCGGCGAGCACGCCCAGCGTGAAGTCGCGGCCGAGCGCGCGGGCGGTCGCTTCGAGCGCCGCGGTCTTGCCGGCGCCGGGCGAGCCCATCAGGTTGATCGCGATGACGCCCTGGGCGTGGAAGTGCTCGCGGTTGTGCCGGGCGTCCCGGTCGTTGCCCGCCAGCATGCGCTCGTGCACGTCCACCGGGATGACTTTCTCGTCGCCGCAGCCGCAGTCGCCACACATCACTGCACCTCCAACTCCACCTGGTCGAGAATCAAATCGTCGCCCGCCGGCACGTGTTCGATCTGCAGCAGCGCATCGCCGCACAGCGTGCCGATGCGATAGACCTCGTACGCGCTCTGGAACAGCGTCGGATCGACGCCGGCGAACTCGCCGATGCGGACGCGGACGCGCCGCACGGCGCGCGCGCCATGCCGGCCCGCCACGCGTTCGATCTGGTCGAACATGGCCTGCACGATGCTGTACTCATGCATAGCGCGGCTGCCGCTTCTCGAAAAAGGCGGCGACGCCTTCGGCGACTTCAGCGCCGTCGGCCGCGCGCGCGAGCTCCTGCAGTTCGCGATCGAGATGCGCGTCGAGCCGATCCATGCCCGCGGATTGATTCAGCAGCTCCTTCGCCGTCGCGAACGCCTGCGGCGGACCGTCGGCCAGGCGCGCGGCGATGGCGTCGACACTCCCGTCGAATGCGTCGACGTCGAAGACCGCCGTCACGAGTCCGTAGTCGCGCGCCTGCTCCGCGGTGAGCCGCGGATTGAGCAGCATCAGCTCGAGCGAGCGGCGCAGGCCGACGAGGCGCGGCAGAAAGAACGTCGAGCTCTCGGCGCCGGTCAGCGCCGTTTTGCCGTACGCCCACTCGAACGCGGCGCGCGTCGAAGCCAGGACCAGGTCGCACGACATGGCGATCCCGAATCCGCCGGCGGCGGCGATGCCGTCGACCGCGGCGATCACCGGCTTCGGCGCGCGGCGGAATTCGGAGATCGTGCTGTGGATGTACTCGAGGATCTGCTTGAACACGGCGCCGAACCCCGCGGCCGCCGGCTGGGGGCCGGCCGCGGTCGTCAGATACGCCAGGTCGTCTGCGTCGCCGCCGTCGCGGATGAATTTCAAATCCGCGCCGCTGCAGAACATCCCGGGCAGGCCGCGCAGCACGACGACGCGCGTGGCGGCGTCGCGTGCGAGCTGCAGTCCCGCGCGCCGGAAATCCTGCGCCGTCCGGACGTCGAGCGAATTGAAGCGCTCGCGGCGATCGATCGTGATCGTGCCGATCCCCCCGGCGCGCTCGACGCGGATGTGCGTCATCTCGCCGCCACCGTCGCCATCGCGGCGTCGGGCTGCAGGAGACAGCCGGCGCGGTCCAGCTGCCAGGGCGCCACCCGCGCCGGGTCCTCGCGCGACAGCCGGTCGAGATCGATCCGCGCGCTCGCGATCAGGCGCAGCGCGGCGGCGATCAGCGGACCCGAAACCGTCCGGAGCATCCACTGCTGATGCGCGTAGGCGTATGCCTTGAGGGCGTCGCTCGCATCCAGCGTGCGCAGCTCCTCCACGAGCGGCGACACCGCGAACGGCCAGGACAGGACGATCGGCGGGCCGGCATCGGCATCCTCGTCGACCAGGTGCACCGTCGCGCGGGTTTCCGTGCACCCGGCGGCGAGCGATCGCCTCACCGCGCGGATGCCGGGGAATCGGGGCGAGCCGTCCGGCTGCCGCAGCGTGAGATCGGCGAAGTGCAGGTTGACGATCCGCGACGGGAACGCGCGCAGCATCGGCTCGGTGACGAGGAACAGGTAGCCGTCGAGCAGCACCAGGTCCGGCATGAACGGCTCGATCAGCTGCACCGTGTGGGCGTCGTAGTCGCGGCGCGAGCCCGGGAAGCCGTGGATCGGATGCGACAGCGTCGGGATCCCGCGCCGCTCGACGCGGTTCTCTTCCGCGAACGACGCTTCGCTGGTGACGACGCAGACGATCTCGAAGCTGACCCCGCGGTCGGCCGAGCGGTTCAGCAGGTACAGCAGGCCCGGCGCCCGCTGCGAACAGAGGACGGCGATTCGTTTCAGCATATGCGCGGCAGCAGCTCCCCTTCCGGCTCCGCCACGAGCCGGCGGCCAATTCCCGTGTCCAGCACCACCATGCCGGCGTGATCGTCGGTGCACACGCCGACGAGCGCCGCGTCGCGTCCGAGCGGATGCGCGCGCAGCGCGGCGAGCACGCGCGCGGCGGCGGCTTCGCCGCGGACGCCGATCACCGCCTTGCCTTCGTTCGCGACGTGCAGCGGATCGATCCCGACCAGCTCGGACACGCCGCGCACGGCGTCCCGCACCGGCAGCATCGCGCCGTCCAGCAGCACGCCGACGCCGCTCTTGCTCGCCATCTCGTGCAGCGATCCGGCGACGCCGCCGCGCGTCGGGTCCTTCATCGCCGCGATCGCGTCCGGCGCCGCGTCCATCGCGGCGGCGATCAGGCCGTTGAGGGGGGCGACGTCCGATTCGAGGCTGCTCTCCAGCTCAAGCCCGTGGCGCCGCGCCATCACCGCCATGCCGTGATCGCCGATCGTCCCGGTGACGATCAGGCGGTCGCCCGCCTGCAGCCCGCAGTCGCGGATGAGCCGCGACGTGAGGCCGATTCCCGACGTGTTGATGACGATGCCGTCGACCTCGCCGCGGCCCATCACCTTGGTGTCGCCCGCGATCACGGTCGCCGACGCCTCGCGACACGCGTCGTGCATCGACGCGAGGATCCGCTGCAGGTCCGGGCGCGAGAAGCCTTCTTCGAGGATGACGGCGCAGGTGAGGCCGAGCACGTCGGTCGCCCCCATCATCGCGAGATCGTTGACGGTGCCGCAGATCGACAGGCGGCCGATGTCGCCGCCGGGAAAGAACGGCGGCTGGATCACGTGCGAATCGGTCGTGAGGACCAGCCACCGATCGCCGATCCGCACCGCGCCGCCATCGTCCATCGCCGACACGCCGATGACGCCCGGGCGCAGCTCGGGCTCGGTCTCGAACGCGTGCAGGAAGGCCTCCTCGATCAGCCGTCGCATCGCGCGGCCGCCGGCGCCGTGTTTCAGCAGGATCTGCTGGTCGGTCGTGGTTACACCGGACATGACACGCCTCTCAGGTTCGGGATGCCGCCGTATTGATGCCAGATGCGGCAGGTGCCCTCGCTGCTCACCATGCAGGCGCCCACCGGCTGATCGGGGACGCACGCGCCGCCGAAGAGCGCGCAGTCGGACGGCGCCTTGATGCCGGCCATGATGTCGCCGCAGATGCACTGGCGGACGAGCGTCGACGGCGCGCGCTGCCAGAGCGACGCGACGTCGATGGCGAAGCGCCGGCGCGCGTCCACGCGCGCCCACTCGTCCCGCAGGCGCAGGTTGCCGTTGGGGATGTGCGCGATGCCGCGCCAGCGTCCGCCGATCGTACGGAACACGCGCCACAGCTGCCGCTGCGCGTTCCGGTTGCCCTCGCGCGAGACGCAGCGCGGGAACGTGTTGACGACCGCCGGCGTGCGGTCGCGGATCAGCTCCACGAGCTTGGCGAGCGCCGCCAGAATGTCGAGCGGCTCGAAGCCGGCGACCACCACCGGTTTCTGGTGGCGCTCTACGAACGGTTCGAAGATCGCCGAACCGGTGATCGTGGCGGCGTGCCCTGCCGCCAGGAAGCCCTCGACGCGCGTCCCGGGCATCTCCGATACGATTTCCATCACCGGCGGAATGTATTTGTGCGCCGACAGCACCGAGAAGTTCTCCGGCACGCCCGCAATCAGCACCGCCGCCGTCGCCACGGCCGTCGTTTCGAATCCGGTCGCGAAGAACACGACCTCGTCGGTCGTGGTCGCGGCGAGCTCGACCGCCTGCGCGACGCTGTACACGGTGTCGATCCGCGCGCCGCGCGCCTGCGCGTCGGCGAGCGAACCGGCGGTGCCTGGCACGCGGACCATGTCGCCGTACGTGGCGATCCGCACGCCGGGCTGCTGCGCGAGCGCGATCGCCTCGTCGATCTCCGGCAGGTCGGTGATGCACACCGGGCAGCCGGGGCCCATGATGACGTTGAGCATCGGCGGAAACGCCGCGCGGAGGCCGAACTTCGCGATCGCCTGCTCGTGGCTGCCGCAGACGTGCATCACGGAGACCTCGCGGCCGACCTGATCCGTGAGGCGCGTCAGCGTCTCCGCCAGCGCGCGCGCCCGCGCGGGGTCGCGGAACTCCATCGGCTTAACGCTCACGGCCGGCGTCCATTTCCCCGCGCACGTCGGCGGCCATCAGGTCGTCGCGCGATTCCTTCAGCAGCTGTTCGTACATCTCGAGCGTCAGCGCGACGTCCTCCGGCGGAATCCGCCGGATCGCGAAGCCGACGTGGTTCAGCACGTAGTCGCCGACCTGCACCGGCTCGTCGACGAGCTCGAGCCGCACGCGTCGGCGCACGCCCCAGAAGTCGACCACCGCGGTGAGCTCGTCCACTTCAACGACCTGTCCGGGAACGCCTAGGCACATAACTGGCTCGGTTCTACCTTCGTGTCAGCGCGTCGGCGATGACCGCCTGGCCGAGCGCGATGCCGCCGTCGCCGCACGGCACCTGCCGCTGCAGCAGCACGTCGTGTTCCGGCGCGAGCCGCGCCACGACGGCTTCGGCGAGCCGCGCGTTCTGGAAACAGCCGCCCGACGCCACGATCGGCATCGCGCCCAGACGCGACACGATGCGGCGGACGACGGTCGCCGTCGCGTCCGCGATCGTGTTGTGGAACGCCGCTGCGATCGTCGCGACGCCGACGTTCGCCGCCCGATCGCGCAGCGCGTCCTTCAACGCCGGACGCAGATCGATCTCCGGGCACTCCGCGCCGTCGCCGACGTCGAAGCCGTACGACCGGTGCGTCGCCGCGTCGGCGGCCTGGTTCCACTCCAGGGCGATCTGCCCCTCGAACGCCGCCCGCGTTCGCTCGAGGAACAGCGACCCGAACGCGTCGAAGTAGCGGCCGACGCCCCGCGCGCGCGGCGCGGGAAAGCCGCTCGCCAGCAGCTTCTCGACGAACGCCAGCTCGTTCGCGTCGACCGCGTGCAGCATCGACCGGACGACGTCCGGCACCGAGCCGCCAAACGCATCGGCCGCGAGCGCGACGGCGATGCGCCAGGGCTCGCGGATCGCGCGGTCGCCCCCGACGAGCGGCAGCGCGCGAAACGTCGCGGCGCGGCGGAATCCGGACGCGGTCGCGACCAGAATCTCGCCGCCCCAGATCGTGCCGTCGGTGCCGTAGCCCGTCCCGTCGTAGGCCAGGCCGATCGCCGGGCCGTCGATGCCGTGCTCGGTCATCGCGCTGACGACGTGCGCGTGATGGTGCTGGACGGCGACCTTCACCGTTTCACTCCGGCGAACGGCGTATCGCGTCGACAGGTATTCGGGATGCATGTCGTACGCGATCACCTGCGGCCGGACCTGAAGGAACCGCTCCATGCGCGCGATCGCCTCGCCGTACGAATCGAAGCTGTCGACGCTGTCGAGGTCGCCGATGTGCGGCCCGAGCCACGCCTGCTCGCCGGAGGCGATGCAGAACGTGTTCTTGAGCAGCGCGCCGCAGGCGAGGACGGGACGCGACACGCCGCGCGCAAGCGCTGTGGCGCGCGGCACGTGCCCGCGCGAGCGACGCACGAGGCTGCCCGCGCCGGCCACGACGGCCGCCACCGAATCATCGCACCGCGTTTCGATCGCGCGATCGTGCAGCAGGAAGAGATCGGCGATCCCGGCCAGCCGGCGCAGCGCTTCGTCGTTCCGGTACGCAATCGGGTCGTCGCTCAGGTTCGCCGACGTCATCACCAGCGGCACGCCGGCATCCGCGAGCAGCAGATGGTGGAGCGGTGAGTACGCGAGCATCACGCCGACCTGGCGGTTGCGCGGCGCGACGGACGGCGCGAGCGCCGTGGCGCTGTTCTTGTCGAGCAACACGATCGGTCGTTCGACCGACGTCAGCAGCTCGCGTTCGATCGCGCCGACGAGCGCGATCGCCTCGGCATCCGCGACGGTGCGGACCATGACGGCGAGCGGCTTCTCCTCGCGATGCTTCCGCGCGCGCAGCCGACGCACGACGGCTTCCGAGGTCGCGTCGCAGGCCAGGTGGAACCCGCCCAGCCCCTTCACGGCGACGATGCGTCCGTTCCGCAGTGCCGCGGCCGCAGCGGCGATCGCGTCGGCGCTGTCCATGGCGACGCCGTCCGCGGCGTGCAGCGTCAGCCGCGGTCCGCACACGGGACAGGCGTTGGGCTGCGCATGGAACCGGCGGTCGCCGACATCCTCGTACTCGCGCCGGCACGCCGGGCACATCTCGAACGGCGCCATCGTCGTCGTCGCGCGGTCGTAGGGGATGTCCACCGCGATGGTGAAGCGCGGACCACAGTTCGTGCAGTTGGTGAACGGGTACCGATAGCGGCGGTCCGACGGATCGAAGATCTCGCGGACGCAGTCGCGGCACGTGGCGAGGTCCGGCGGGATGGACACGCGACGCTCGGCGGACGCGGCGCTCTGAACGATCTCGAAAGCGACTGCCGGTTCCGGCGCGATCGGCGTCGACTGGCATGTGAGAATTCGCGCAGCCGGTGGGGGAAATTTGAGCGCTTCGGCGAAGCGCTCCAGGGCGTCGCCGTCGCCGAACGCCTCGATGACGACGCCTGCCGAATCGTTGCGCACACGACCGGTCACGCCCGCCGAATGGGCCGCTCGGTAGACCCACGGCCGGAATCCGACACCCTGAACGGTGCCCTGAATCCGAATGCGCCTTCCCTCCACATGCGCAACAGGCATTGGCGTGTATGGAGCGAGGAGGCAAGAGGGCTGCCAGCTTCTCTGCCGGAAATCCGGCACCCGATGACGGCGTCGACGCGCGCGCCGGAAATCTCCCGCAAATCCGGACGGCACGGATCTGGATTACAGACGAGCGGTCAGCGTTGCAAAGGAGCGCGTTATGAACGGAAGACGGTTCTCGATGTGTGCGGCAATCGGTGTTCTGGCGGCGGTGTTCGCGGCAGGCCCGGCGCAGGCGCAGACGAAGAAGATCGAACGGACGGCCGCCAAGCCGATCGCGTCGGTGCAGGGCGCCGACACGTTCAAGGCGTACTGCGCGTCGTGCCACGGTCCGGAAGCGAAGGGCAACGGACCGGCGGCCAAAGCGCTGGCCAAGGCGCCGGCGGATCTGACGACGATCGCCAAGCGTCACGGCGGCGCCTTCTCGACGACGGACATCGAGTACGCGATCCGCGGCAGCAACGAGATGGTCTCGCACGGGTCGCGCGAGATGCCGGTGTGGGGTCCGGTGTTCGACGCGATCAACGGCAACGACAAGGCCGTCGTGCAGCTGCGCGTCACGAATCTCGTGAACTATCTGAAGTCGATCCAGGTGCAGTAACCTTCGGACGGATGAACCGTCGTCAGTTCCTCGCGGCCGCGGGCGCATGGACGTGCGCCGCGGCCGCTTCCCGTTCGGCGCCCGCGCAGACGGACGGCGCCGCCGACATCACGCTGCGCATCGCGGAAACGACCATCGAGCTCGGGCCCAAGCGCAGCGTCCGCACGCTCGCCTACAACGGCCAGGTGCCGGGGCCGCTCCTCCGGGCGCGCCGCGGCCGACGCCTCGTGGTCGACGTGGTCAACGAGACGGCCGCACGCGACATCGTGCACTGGCACGGGCTGCACATTCCGCCCGAGGTCGACGGCGCGTACGATGAAGGCACGCCGCCGGTGCCGCCGCACGGGCGGCAACGGTACGCGTTCGAGCCGACTCCGGCCGGCACGCGCTGGTATCACAGCCACGACATGCCGATGCGCGACCTCGCCAGGGGCACGTACTCCGGACAGTTCGGCATGTTCATCGTCGAGGATCCGAACGACGCCGGCGCGTACGATCTCGAGGTGCCGCTGCTGCTCCACGAGTGGGAGCCGCGGTTCACCCGGAGCGGGCCGCTGGACGTGGAGTTCCGCACCGGATCGATCAACGGACGAATGCTCGGATTCGGGGACCCGGTCCGCGTCCGCGCGGGCCAGCGTGCGCTGCTGCGGATCGTCAACGCGAGCGCGACCGTCGCGCATCGCATCGCGTTCACCGGCCATACCTTCCGCGTCGTCGCGCTCGACGGCAACGCCGTGCCGCGGCCGACGCCGGTGCGCGTCGTCGAAGTCGCGCCGGGCGAGCGGGTCGATGCGCTCGTCGACATGAACAACCCGGGGGTGTGGATCCTCGGCGAGGCCGACACGGATCAACGGACGTCCGGCCTGGGCATCGTCGTCGAGTACGCCGGACGGTCGGGCGAACCGCGCTGGTCGCCTCCCGGGCCGTTTCCGTGGAGTTACGCCGTGTTCGCCGCGACCGACGCGGCCGCGCCGCCGGACGAACGGCTGACGCTCGTGTTCAAGGCGAAGGACGATGGGCACCACTGGACGATCAACGGCCAGGCGTGGCCCAGGATCGATCCCATCGTCGTGCGAGAGGGCCGGCGGTATCGCTGGACGCTTGACAACCAGAGCGCCAACGACCATCCGATTCACCTGCACCGGCACACCTTCGAAGTGGTCGGCGTCGCGGGCACGGCGATGTCGGGGCTGATGAAGGACGTCGTGGTCGTGCCGGCGTGGCGGCAGGTGGAGATCGACGTGCGGGCGGATCAGCCCGGCGCGTCGCTCTTCCACTGCCACCAGCAGTTCCACATGGACATGGGGTTCATGACGCTGCTGCGCTACGCGTAGCAGCGTCATGGTTCGTGGGGCGTGCGCCTACGCGTGCCGATGGTGCACGCGGTCCCAGGTCAGCCGCGCGAGCACCACGAGCGCGACGGGAACGAGCAGCGCGAGCATCGCGCCCATCCCGATCAGCACCCGCAGCAGCAGGCCGCCGGCGACGGCGAGGATGTTGGTCATAACCGCCTCCATCAGCTGCGATGGCAGTTCGTGCAGTCGTCGTCGATCTTGAACGCCTTCCTGCCGTCGTGGCAGGCGCCGCACTGCCGGCCGTGATCGAAGTTCTCGTGCGTGATCGGCCGGCGCGCGCTCGCCTTGAGGATGTTGAACTGCTGCGAGTGGCACACGGTGCAGTTCGGCTTCGAGCTGTCGACGTGCGTCGCGTGGTCGAACGTCACCTGCCCCGGGCTGTCCGAGCTGCGCTCCAGACGAATCTCCTTCGGCAGCTTCGGCAGCGACTGGGCGCTGACGTTTCCCGCCCACAGCGCCGCGCCGAGCAGGACCGCGGTGAGCAGGAACTTCTTCGCGACGCGATCCCAGCGCGCGTGGTCGATCGCCTGCGCGAAGCCATCCACCGGGTGTCCGCCGTCCTGCAGCACGTGCCCGAGTTCGGGCGTGAAGGTCATCTCGAGCTCGTGCGTCACCTGCTCCATCCAGGCGCGGGCGGTCGCGCCGCCAATCAGCTCGTCGAACCCGTCCCTGGCTGGATTCAGCTTCACCGCGTACAGCCACCCGCGGCCGTACGGATCCTCGTTCGCGAGCTGCGGCTTGGCCTCGATCAGTTCGTTCACCGCGAGCACCGTGCCCGAGATCGGCGCGAGCATGTCGACGGTCTTCGAATCGGCACGCAGGCGCATGGCATGCTGCCCTGCCCGGATCGTCTCGCCGCGCCGCGGCAGATCGATTCCCCTCAGCGGCCCGACCAGCTGCTGCGCGAAATCGTCCATCCCGACGAGCGCCACCGACGGCAGCTCGCGCTTCGCCCATGCGTGTCCTGGATGGAACGCGTAGCCGTCGGGCAGGCGGAACCAGTCGACGAGATGTCCGGTCCACGCCGCCGCCCCTGCACGCACGTGCGCACGGGCACCGGCCGGCGTCGCGTCGCCCTGCGCGAACTTCCAGAACGCCGCGAACAGGGCGACCGACGCCGCGCACGTGAGGTATTCGACCGCTTTCAGCATGTACGGATCGAAAGTGAACATGGCCGCCTCCTCAGTGCGTGACCGGAAACGCGGGATCGTCGCGCAGCACCGGCATGCGGTTCACGATCCAGCGGAACACCTGGATGCCGATCGTGACGATGGTCACCGACACCAGCACCTCGTAGACGGTCGGGATGTACGCCGTCGGCCGCGACCAGTTCACGGCGACGAGCGACACGTTCAGGCGGTTGACGACGACCCCGATCACCGTCCATGCGGCGACGGCGCGCAGCAGGCCGACGTGCTTGTGCCGCGCTCCGTAGGCGTAGAGCAGCGACGGCGCCAGGATGAATCCCAGCATCTCGAACAGCCACCAGTAGCCGTACGGCGTGTTCACGAGGTCCCAGCGCTCGCTCGCGATGAACCCCTGGACCTTCAGGAAGAAATAGGCGAACAGCACGATCGACGCGCCGCGCGCCAGCCCGACCGTGATGCCGTCGAGATCCACGTGCGCCGACGGATCGAGCCGGTCGTGGAAGATCCGGTGCGACAGCGCGCTCTCGAAGATCACCATGCTGAGGCCCGCCGCGATGCTCGAGACGAAGAAGAACAGCGGGACGTAGGGCGAGTACCAGAGCGGGTGCACCTTGTCCTTCGCGATGAGGAACAGCGCGCCGAGCGACGACTGGTGCATCGTGGACAGCATGAAGCCGAAGATGGTCAGCGGAATCGTCGCCTTGATCGCGAGCGCCCGCGCGCGCGGCCAGTTCAGCCACTCGAACAGCGGCGGCGTGAACTCGAAGGCGAGCGTGAACAGATACAGGCAGACGCACCACGCGACCTCGAACATCACCGACAGCGTGCCGAACGAGTAGACCATCGGCACCGGCAGGTGCCACGGCAGGCCGAGATCGCACAGCAGCCCGATGACGACGAAGAAGTAGCCGAGGAACCCGGTGAGGACGGCGGGCCGGACGACCGGGTGGTACTTCTCCAGGCCGAACACGTACACGGCGAGCGCCATCGAATAGCCGCCGGCCGCCAGCGCCACGCCGCAGAGCACGTCGAAGGAGATCCACAGGCCCCACGGACTCGCCTGCGACAGGTTCGTCACCGATCCGAGGCCGAAGAGGAAGCGGTAGACGATCACCGGAACGCCGAGCCCGACGATCGACGCGACCAGCGCGTTCGCGGGCGTGAAGAAGCTGCGCACGTAGGCGCCTGGCCGGTACCCCATGAAGATCTTCTCGACGAGCCAGTCGTGCGCGGGCAGCGTGCGGGCCACGTTACTCATGGCGCTCCTCCTTCCGCTCTCTCGCAAAGGTGTAGAGCCCCATCAGCAGCGGCGGCCACAGCGTCATCACCACCGGAACCGCGGACAGCGCCGTGTCGGTCAGGGCCGGATACGGCGTCGTGCTCAGGTCGGTTTTCAGCCCGAGCCGCTCGAACGGCGTGTCGGAGAGATACAGCCAGCTGGTGCCGCCGGCCTCCGCCTCGCCGTAGATGTGGTGCACGTAGTCGTTCGGACGGTCGTAGATCCGCTTGCGCGCCTCTTCGAGCAGCGTCTCGCGCCGGCCGAACTGCAGCGCGCCGCTCGGGCAGACCTCGGCGCAGGCGGGCAGCAGCCCCCGCGACTGACGCTCCGCGCAGAAACTGCACTTCTTGATGTACGCGATCGGCTTCGAGTACTCGAACTTCGGAATGTCGAACGGGCACGCCATCATGCAGTAGCGGCAGCCGAGGCAGCGTTCGCCGTGATACACCACCGGCCCCGCCGCGGTCTTCTCCAGCGCCTTGGCGGGACACGCCGACGCGCACGCCGGCTCGACGCAGTGCATGCACTGGGTCTTGATGAACCGCTCCCCGCCCGGCGCCGACAGCGCCGCCGCGTACCGATTGACGACGGTGTAGTGATACGGGTCCGTGGCGCGATGGCGATCGAAGATCGCATCGTCGCCCGGCAGCTCGAGCGCGCCGTTGCCGTTCGCCTCGGCGCAGGCGGTCTCGCAGCCGCGGCACCCGATGCACCTGGTCGTGTCCACGAGCATCGCGGGACCGTCGTGCGACGCCATCCGCGCGCTCGCTTCGGCCGGCCGCGCGGCACCCGCGAGCGCCGCCGCGCCGACGGCGTTGATCTTGAAGAACGTGCGGCGGCTCAGAGTCATGACGCTCTCCTCGACATCCTCAGCGCGTAGACGCCGACGATCAGCGACCACACCAGCATCAGCGGGATTCCGATGATCATTGCCGTCCATCCTTTCCTGCCATCGCGGCGAGCGGCGCCGGGGCACGTTCGCGGTCGGTTGCGGACAGACGTGTCACTTCGCGGAAGAACGGGCAGCCGTGAAACCCGCCGATGCAGGGGTGGCCGGTCGCGACGCGATCGAGCGGCAGCATCTTGCGCACCGGCGTCGCCTCGCATGAGAGCATCACGACTTCTTTGAGGTATGGGCACGTTGTCATGCCCACCAGAAAGGCAAGCCGGGGGCCGCGTGGCGGCGTGCGGCGTGCGGGCTGCGAAGTGCTGTGCGCCGTGCGGGTTACGAGAGCGGGCGGCGAACGGGCGGCGTGCGGCGCGGCCGAAACGGTGTTGAGTTCCTCAACGGGTCGTTGAACTCTCCAACGCCGAATCGACCTCGCGCAGTCCGTACTTGCGGATCTTGTTGTAGAGCGTGACGCGGTCGATGTCGAGGATGCGCGCGGCCGCCGACACGTTGCCGTTGGACTGCGCGAGAATCGCCGCGATGTGCCGCTTCTCCACCGCCTCGAGGGAGGCCGGCTGGCTGGTGAGATCGGAGAGGCCGGGAGCGACCGGCAGCGTGAAGTCGGACGCCTGCAGGACGGATCCTCGCGCGCAGACGACCGCGCGCTCGACGAGATTGCGCAGCTCCCGGACGTTGCCCGGATAGTCATGCGCCGTCAGCCGCGCCATGGCCTCCTGCGCCACGCCGTCGATCTTCCGCCCGAGCTCCGCGCCGATGCGCTCGACGAGGTGCTCGACGAGCGGCGGGATGTCTTCCTTCCGATCGCGGAGCGGCGGCATCGTGATCGGGATCACGTTCAGCCGGTAGAACAGGTCGTCGCGGAACGAGCCGTCGGCGATCGCCTTCGCGAGGTCACGGTTCGTCGCCGCGATGACGCGGACGTCGACCGTGACCGGTTCGCTGCCGCCGACGCGGCAGAAGCGGCGCTCCTCGAGGACCCGCAGCAGGTCGACCTGGAGCTTCGGGCTCACGTCGCCGATCTCGTCGAGGAAGATGGTGCCGCCGTCCGCCGTCTCGAAGTTGCCGCGCCGGCGCACCGTCGCGCCGGTGAAGGCGCCGCGTTCGTGACCGAAGAGCTCCGATTCGAGCAGCGTCTCGGTCAGCGCCGCGCACGAGACGGCGACGAACGGCCGCTTCGCGCGGGGGCTCTCCGCGTGGATCGCGCGCGCGAGCAGCTCCTTGCCGGTCCCGCTCTCGCCGGTGATGAGAATCGTCGACTGCGTGCGCGCCGCGGTCCGCGCGAGCTCGAACACGGCGTGCATCGCCGCGCTCTTGCTGACGAGATCGCGGAAGCGGCACTCGCGTTTCAGGGCGCGCCGCAGTTCTTCGTTGTCGCGGACGAGCGCCTGCTCGCGCACGATCTTCTGGATCATCAGGCTCAGTTCTTCGGGATCGAACGGCTTCACGAGGTAGTCGTAGGCCCCGAGCTTCATGGCGGACACCGCGGTGTCCACCGTCGCATACGCCGTCATGACGACGACGGCCGTCGTCGGCCGGATCTTTCGCGCCTGCTCGAGGACCTGCAGGCCGTCCATGCCCGGCATTTTCATGTCGACGACGAGGATCGACCACGGCTCGCCGGTCAGCCGCGCGATCGCCGCGGGGCCGTCGACCGCGGTCGCGACCGTGTAGCCGTCCTTCTCGAGCCAGCCCGAGAGCGACTCGCGAATGATCTCCTCGTCGTCGACGATCAGAATCCTCGTAGCGGCGCTGTTCATAGGTCACCCTGCGACACGATCCGATACCGCTCGCGGCAGCTGCGGCACAGCCGCGCGCCTTTGACGTCGATCGCGCGAATGTTCGACGACCGGCTCATCACGCATCCCGGCGTGCCGCAGTGGACGAGGCCGAACGTGTGGCCGAGCTCGTGCACGCATTCCTTGATCACGCGCGCGAGCGATCCGTACGCGCGCCCCGCGCCCATCAGCCGATGCGTCGACACGACCGCGGCGGCGCCGTCGAGCTGCGCCTCGCCGAACACGAACGTCAGAATCGGGATGAACAGGTCCACGTCCGTGAGCCCGATCACGCGCGACGCCGGCGCCGGCACGCGCGCGCCGAGCCACGCGAGCAGCCCGCGCGACGAGTGCTGCTTGCGCCGCTCGTCGAGCGTGCCGGCGGGCCGTTCGTCGCCGGTCCACAACGTGGCCGCCCGCTCGAACTCGCGCTCGACGTGCACCCGCACCGATTCGAGCACCCGCGGATCGGCGGCCCCTTCCCCGATCCACCACACGTAGATCGACATCTCACGTCGCGGCCGCTTCCGCCGGCGCCTGCGCCGGCGCCGCGGCCGGCGCACGCTCCGGCAGCACGACGGCGATCGTCGTCCCGATTCCCGCCTCGCTCTCGATGTCGACACGCCCGCCGTGCCGCTTGACGATGCCGTACACCACCGACAGGCCCAGCCCCGTCCCTTTCTCCTTCGTCGTGAAGAACGGATCCATCACCTTCGACAACTGGTCCTTCGGGATGCCGACGCCGGAATCGGCGATTTCGACGCGCACGGTTCCCGACGCGCGGTCCGCGCGCGAGCGCACCCGCAGCGCGCCGCCCTTCGGCATGGCGTCGCACGCGTTGATCAGGATGTTCGCGAACGCCTGGCGCACCTGGCCGAAATCGGCGTCGATCGGCGGCAGCGGCTGCAGGTCGCGGTCGATCGTGATGTTCTGCAGCGCGGTCTGATTGGTGATGAGGAAGAGCCCTTCCTCGAGCGCGGCGTTGACGTCGACCGACGCGAGCGCGAGCGGACGTTCGCGGGCGAAGCCGAGCAGGTTGCGCACGATGGCCGTGCAGCGGTTGGCCTCGCGCTCGATCAGCTTCAGCGACTTGATCGTCTGTTCCGGCGGCGCCTGGCCGTCGTCGGCGACGATGCGCTGCAGCAGCTTCGAGGTGGTGAGGATGCCGGCGAGCGGGTTGTTGATCTCGTGGGCGATCGACGCGGACAGCTTCCCGAGCGAGGACAGCTTCTCGGTCTGGATCAACTGTTCCTGCGCGCGCGACAGCGCCGCGGTCCGGTCGACGACCTGCTGCTCCAGATTCTGCAGCAGGTCGTCGCGCTGCTTGAGCGTCGTCGACAGCGTCTCTTCCATGTCGTTGAACGAGCGCTCCAGCGCGCCGATCTCGTCGTCGCTGCCGACCGGGACGTTTTCGGCGAAGCTGCCGGCGCGCACGCGGATCGTGCCGTCGACGAGCTGGGCGACCGGCGCCACCACCAGGCGCTTCATCAGGAGCCACGTGACCGCCGCCAGCGTCAGCGTGGCGAGCGCCGCGAGCAGCGCCGTCGTCCCCGCGAGCGTCCGCGTCTCCCGGTCGACGGTCTCGAGGCCGAGTCCCAGCTCGAGGACGCCGATGATGCGCGTCTCCGCCGGATGCGCGTGGCACGCCGCCGACGAGCATGCCTTCTGGTTGTAGATGGGCGTGACGACGCTGAGCACGCGGCGGTTCTCGTGCGCGACGATGCGCGCGCGCTCGGCGACGCTGTAGCTCGGGCCGCGCCGTCCGGGGACGTGACAGGGCGTGCAGGAGTCGGCGCGCACGTCGGCCACCCGGCCGACGTCGGACGATCGCGTCGAGTAGCGGATGCGTCCGCGGCCGTCGAGGACGCGAAGCGTGTCGACCTGCTCGTCGCGCACGATCGCGTCCATGACGCGGTAGGCGTCTTCGCGGCGATCGTTCAGCATGTCGTCGGTAATGCTGCTGACGATCGTGTCGCTGACCATCGCGCCGCTGCGGACCGCCTGTCCGACGAGATGCGCGCGCTGCGAGGCGAGCACGAGTCCGAGGAACGCGCCCAGCGTGAGGACGCTGGCGAGCGTGATGGCGGCTGCGACCTTGGTGCCGAGGCGGTTCCACCGCCTCAGCGCGCGGACCACCATGGCCTGGCCCCCTCCGGTGCGGATCGGCGGCGGACCGTGTGGCCGAGATGGGTCAGCGCGTCGACGAGGAGCGCGACGGCGCCGGACACCGCCTTCGCGACCGGCGCGGAGAGCTCGGTCGACATGCCGACGCTGCCGGGGACGACGCCGACGAGCACGACCTCGCTGGGCCCGCGCCCGGCGAACTCGAGCGTGAGCAGCGCCTCCTTCACGCCGGGATCGTGCGGCCCCACGCGCACCGACGGCAGGTGCTTGAGGATGTCGGCCTTGTTGTAGACGCGCAGCGTGCCCGGCGCGGCGTCGCTCTTCACCGTGTCGACGATGACGAGCTGCTCGGCGTCGAAGAACCACGGCATCAGGTCGAGGCCGGGCGTCCCGAGATCGACGACTTCGGCGTCGCCGTCGAGGTCGTACGCCGCGTCGAAGGCGCGCGCGACGGCGGGCCCGAACCCGTCGTCGCCCATCAGCACGTTGCCGAGACCCAGAATGTAGCAGCGCATCGTCGTCAGCCGATCATCGGTCGCCGGTCGTCCGGCGACCTCGTCAACACTCACAGGGCGCGCACGCGCGACAGCTCGCGGCCTTCCACATCGAGGGTGTGAATCGCGCAGGCGATGCACGGGTCGAACGAGTGGACCGTCCGCAGGACTTCGAGCGGCTTGTCGGTGTCCGCAACCGGGTTGCCGACGAGCGACGCCTCGTACGGGCCGGGCTGGTCCTTCGCGTCGCGCGGCCCGGCGTTCCAGGTGGACGGAACCACCGCCTGGTAGTTCTTGATCTTGCCGTTCTCGATCACGATCCAGTGCGACAGCGTGCCGCGCGGCGCTTCGTGGAACCCGAACCCCTGCTGCTCGCCGCTCGGGAACACGGGCTCGTTGAAGATCCGCGTGTCGCCCTTGCCGATGTTCTCGACCAGACGCGTCCACTGCTGATCGGCGAGATCCGAGATGACGGCGCAGCGGATCATGCGCGCCGCGTGCCGGCCGAGCGTCGAATGCAGCACGGCGGGCGTCAGCGTCGCACCCGCGATTTTGCCGGCGAGACCGAGCGTGCGTGTGGCCCACTTCACCGTGGGCTCGTGTCCCTGCGCGAAGGCGATGAGGACCTGCGCCAGCGGCCCGACCTGCATCGGGTGGCCGTCGAAGCGCGGCGCCTTGATCCAGGAGTACTTCTTGTCGGCCTCGTACGACGTGTACTTCGGCACCGTGTCCTCCTCGTACGGATGCCGCTGCCAGTCGCCGTCGTACCACGAGTGGGCGATCGACTCGGACACGTTCTTCTGGAAGTACGGGTCGCCGAACGTCTCGATCTTCGTCACCTTCGACAGGTCGCCGTTGAACACCACGCCGCCCGGCATGTCGAACGTCGTGCCCTTGGTGTCGACCGGCAGGTCCGGGACCGCGAGGTAGTTGTCGACGCCGCCGCCGTACTTGAGCCACTCGGCGTACATCGCGCCGATCGCGCAGACATCGACGAAGTACACCTGTTCGATGAACTGCTTGGCCGAGTCGAGCAGCTCCTTCACCTCGTACAGCTTCGCCATGTTCAGCGCCGAATCGCTGTCCAGGTTGATCGCGTTCGCGACGCCGCCGACCGCGAGGTTCTGGATGTTCGGCGTCTTGCCGCCCAGGATCGCGACCACCTTGTTGACGCGGCGCTGGTAGTCCAGCGCCTGCAGGTAATGCGACACCGCGAGCAGGTTGACTTCCGGCGACAGCTTCATCGCCGGATGGCCCCAGTAGCCGTTGGTGAAAATCCCGAGCTGCCCTTTGCTGACATAGCCGGCCAGCCTGTCCTTCACCGCCTGGAACTGCTGTTGGCTGTTGCCAGGCCAGTCCGACAGGCTGGCGGCGAGCGCGGCCGTCTTCGGCACGTCGGCCTTCAGCGCCGAGACGACGTCCACCCAGTCGAGCGCGGAGAGCTGATAGAAGTGGACGATGTGATCGTGCATCGCATGCGCGGCGACGATCAGATTGCGGATGTACTGCGCGTTGAGCGGCACCTCGAGCTTGAGCGCGTTCTCCACGGCGCGGACCGACGCGATCGCATGCACCGTCGTGCAGACGCCGCAGAACCGCTGCGTGAACAGCCACGCGTCGCGCGGATCGCGGCCGATCAGGATGCGTTCGATCCCGCGGAACATCTGGCCGGACGACCAGGCCTTCTTGACCACTCCGCCGTCGACCTCGACGTCGATCCGCAGGTGACCCTCGATGCGGGTGATGGGGTCGACCGTGATGTGCGTGCTCATCGCGTTCTCCTAGGCGTGCGCGCCGGCGTGCCGCACGCCGGGCAGAATCGGAAAGCGTTTGACGATGGCGATGTAGCCCATGACGGCCAGCGCCGCGAAGCCGATGGTGACGAGCATCTCGAGCACCGACGGGAAGTAGCGCCACTGCGCGCCCGGCATGAAGGCGACGAGCGACGTGTCGAGCCGATACAGGCTGCCGCCGAGCAGCGTCGACGCCGCCAGCAGGAACAGCTTCTGCGGCGACGCGTGCCGATCGAGCCCGAACGACAGCACCGCGGGGACGGCGAGCAGCAGCAGCTCCGCGTAGAACAGCAGCGACCAGCCGTCGACCGACAGGCGCGTCAGCTGCCCGCGCCAGGCGAGATCGCCCAATCGCACGAGCACGAAGGCGGCGACGATGGACGACATCACGCGCGACAGCGAGGTCAGCGCCTCCATCTCGAGCGGCCGCCGCCAGGCGAGGCTCGACAGCAGCGACGTCAGCACGACGAACGCGTAGCCCATCACGTAGCACGAGAAGAGGAACAGCAGCGGCACGAGCGGCGTCTGCCAGAAGGGATGCACGCGGACGCCCGCGAGCAGGAACAGCGACCCGAGCGACGACTGGTGCATCGTCGGCAGCACGATCGCCATCGCGACGATGAACGGATAGGCCGAGTCGAGCGCCGGCGTCAGCCGCCGCGCGAGCTCGCGGAACGACCACTGGCCGCTCTGCCCGGCGCCCTCGAGCAGCGGATGCGCCATCTCGAGCCACAGGAAGATGATGTAGGTGGAGATGCAGACGGCGACCTCGAGCAGCACCGAGTGGAAGTTCCACCACCCCGGGTTGACGATGCGCCAGAAGTTCCAGGGCCGGCCGATGTCGATGCCGAGCACGATGACGCCCGTCGTGTAGCCGAGCGCGCTCGTCAGGATGGCGGTGCGCGACACCGCGGCGTACTTGCGGCGGTTGAAGACGTACAGCAGCAGCGCCGTCGCGTAGCCGCCCGACGCCATCGACGTGAACACGATCACGCTGATCGGCTTCCACGCGCCCCACGCGTAGCCGTCGTTCAGGTTGGCGATCGCGCCGATGCCCATGACGAAGCGGTAGAGCGTCACGGCGATGCCCGCGAGAAAGAGCGCGGTCAGCACCTGCATCGGCCGGGTCCAGAGCGGGCCGCCGACCGGTTCGAGCGTCTCGGATCTGCTCATGACCGCTCCCCTTCTTCGCCCGCGCGGCGCTGGTTGCGGGAGACGATCGTGGCGAGCACGCCGTACAACGCGACGGGCGCCACGAAGCCCTTGTAGATCGTCCCCTGCACCTTGCGCGTCGTCGCCGCGGCCGACTCGCCGCCGAGCGCCGGCAGCCCGAGCTTGTCGAACGGCACGTGCGACAGGTACAGCACCTGCGTGCCGCCACCGTCGTGCTCGCCGTATACGTTCGGCTGATACAGCGTCGGATTCGCCGCGATGCGCCGGTGCGCCTCCTTGAGCAGCTCCTCGCGCGTCCCGTAAATCACGGCGTGGCGCGGGCACACCTCGGTGCACGCGGGGTCGCGCCCTTCGGCGAGACGATGACGGCACAGCTCGCACTTGACGATCTTCGGGTTGTAGAAGCCCGCCATCTCCCATTCGAACTTCGGGATGTTGTACGGGCAGGCGATCTGGCAGTACCGGCAGCCGACGCACTTGCTGCCGTCCCACGAGACGATGCCGTACTCGCGCTTCTTGAGGGCGCCCATCATGCACGCGCCGACGCAGGCCGGATCGACGCAGTGCATGCACTGCCGCTTGACGAACGACGTCGTGTCGCCGCTGCGATAGAGCTTGATGATGTTCTTGGTCTTCGCGTTCAGATCGTCGGGACGATCCCACAGGCCGTGCGGGCCGGCGGTGTCGGCCGGCAGGCCGTTGGCGTCCTTGCACGCGGTGACGCACGCCTTGCAGCCGATGCAGAGCGTCGCGTCGTAGAGCAGCCCGCGCGCGTCGGCGGGCGGTTCGACCGACTCGGTTGCCGAGGCCGTCGTGGCGCCGACGGCGACGGCGCCGCCGAACAGCGCCGATTTGATCGCGGTTCGTCGCGAGATGCGCACCACGCTACACCTCCGGCTTTTCCGTGCCCGACGCATCGGTCGGCAGCGTGTTCAGCTTCTTCGAGGCCATGTAGCCGGCGCCGGCGAGGCCGCCGACGATCAATCCGGCCACGCCCGTGGCGATCGGGCTGACGGTGCCCTGCGGCTGCACGATCGGCGGATACGTCGACGGTCCGGTCGGCCGGATGATGTCGACCGTCTGGTGCATCGGGATCGTGAAGCCGACGCCCTTCTCGGTGCAGCCGAAGCACGGATGGCCGATCCCAATGGGCCACGCGCCGTCGACGTCGCCGAAGTGCTGCACCGAGCAGTTCGCGTACGTGACCGGCCCCTTGCAGCCGATCTTGTAGAGGCAGTAACCGTTGCGGTGCGCCTCGTCGCCGTACTTTTCGGCGAACCGTCCTGCATCGAAGTGCGCGCGGCGGGGGCAGTGCTCGTGCACCGTCTGCCCGTAGGCGAACTTGGGACGCCCTTCGGCGTCGAGCGCGGGAAGGGTGCCGTACGTGGCGTACTGCAGCACCGTGCCCAGCAGGTTGTACGGGTTGGCCGGACAGCCCGGGATGTTGACGACCGTCTTGCCCTTCAGGATGTCGTGCGCTGGAGAGGCGCCGGTCGGATTCGGATCGGCGGAGGGGACGCCGCCCCACGACGCGCAGGATCCGATCGCGATGATCGCGCCGGCATGCGCCGCGACGTCGTTGACGATCTCGATGGCGGTGCGGCCGCCGATCATGCAGTAGATGCCGTTCTCCTTGGTCGGGATCGCGCCCTCGACGATGCAGATGTATTTGCCGGCGTTGTCGCGCATCGCCGACTTCAGCGCCGCCTCGGCCTGGTGGCCGGCCGCCGCGAACAGCGTTTCGTGATAGTCGAGCGAGATCAGGTCGAGGATCAGGTCGTCGATCGCGGGGTGCGAGGTGCGCAGCAGCGACTCGGTGCAGCCGGTGCACTCCTGGAACTGCAGCCACAACACCGACGGCTTCCGGCCCTTTTCGGCGGCCTGGACGAACTGCTCGGCGGCCGCAGGGCCAAGGCCGATGGCGGCAGCGGCCATCGTGCAGAGACGAACGAAGTCACGGCGTGACTGCATGGATCGACTCCTCTCGCGTCCCCTCCGGCGTTTGAACAGCTGTTCAGCAACCGGGGTGCCACGCGCGACGGGCGATTTCCTGTGAGAATTGGCGACGGAACCGACCAACAGGCGCCGAATTGGCGGCGAGGCGCCGGATTGCCGGCGCCCCGCGGCGGTCGGCGTCGACGCGGCGGGCAGCCGGCGTCGGCCGCTCCCGCCGCGCGCATCAGCATTCCTCGTCGACCCCGATGCCGATGAGCGTCTCGCCCCGGCGCACGGCGCCGTGCGACGGATGCAGCGCCACCTTCAGCACGCCGTCGCGCTGCCCGGCAAACAGGTCGAGGGCGGCCTCGATGTCGTCGAGCGCGAAGCGGTGCGTCACGAGCGGCGTCAGATCGACGCGTCGGTGCTCCACGAGCGTCATCAGACGGCGCATCCGCTCTTTGCCGCCGGGGCACAGCGACGTCACGATCTGCTGGTCGCCGAGGCCGGCGTGGAGCGCCTGATACGGCGCGACCACCTTGCCCGAGTAGACGCCGAGGCTCGACAGCGTGCCCCCGGGCCTGATCGCGCGCAGCGCGTTCTCGAAGGTCTCCTGACGCCCGAGCGCCTCGATCGCCACGTCCACGCCGCGCCCGTCGGTCAGCCGCCTGATCGCCGCGATCGGATCCGCGTCGGCGCTGTTGAACGTGACGGTGGCGCCGAAACGGCGCGCCATCTCGAGCCGGAACGGGTTGGCGTCGACGGCCACGATCAGCGCGGCGCCGCGCAGCTTCGCGCCGGCGGTCGCGCAGAGCCCGATCGGACCCTGCGCGAAGATTGCGACGGCGTCGCCGGCCTTGACGCCGCCGTGTTCGACGCCCGAGAGGCCGGTCGAAAAGATGTCGGGGCACATCACGACGTCCTCGTCGCTGAGGCCGCGCGGAATGGGCGCGAGGTTGGCCTTCGCATCCGGCACGAGCAGGTATTCCGCCCAGGCGCCGTTGATGGTGTGGCCGAACCTCCAGCCGCCGAGCGCGCCGCCGCACTGCGAGTGCGCGCCGTTCAGGCAGTAGAAGCACTGCCCGCACGGTGTGATGGCCCCGACAATCACCCGCTGTCCGACGCTGTACTCGTCCTCGAGCCCGGCGCCGAGTTCTTCGACGACGCCCACCGGCTCGTGGCCGAGAACCAGACCCGGCGCGACCGGATACTCGCCGCGGATGATGTGGAGATCGGTGCCGCAGATGGTAGTGGTGGTGACGCGGATGACCGCTTCGCCGGCCCGTGCGCGCGGACGCGGCACGTCTTCAATGGCAATGCGGTCGTGTCCCTTGAACACGACCGCTTTCATCGTCTTCATCGAAGTGGACCCCAACCGAAAGCCCGCTGCACGATCGAGGCCGCGGTTTTCGACGGGAAGACGTCAGCGCGCGCCGAACCGGAACGCGACGACGCGGCGGTGACGCTCACCGCCACGTATTCAGCTGCGCTGACCGCCGGTGAGAAAACTCGTCAGCGTATCCGACGTCGCGTTGCCGACCAGGCGGCGGCCGCCGACTTCGACCGTCGGCACCGACGCCACGGCGCGCGCGCGCACCATCTGCGGGCGGAAGGTGACGTCGCGCACGTCGAGGTCGAACCAGAGCTCCTGACGCAGCTGCTCCAGCCGCTCGCGGACGATCGCCGAGAACGGGCAGCCGATGGCGGTGTAGAGCGTCACGGGCGGCACCGAGCCGCCCGCCGCCGGCTGGTGCGGCGCCCGCACGTCGTCGACGCCGCCGAAGCCGAGCAGGCCCGACAGATGGGGAAAGTTGCGGACGTAGCCGATCTCGAGGAGCACCCCGACCATCAGCACCGCGACGCCCGCGGCCCAGCCGACCGCGGCGCCGACCACCAGCGCGACGGTCAGCCCCGTGAGCCACATCGCCCACACCCGTGACACCGGAGACTCCTGCTTCATCGCTCCCTCCACTCTGCAGTCCGCGTTGTTAGTTCCGCTCGGTGTTGCGCGGCAGCGGGATGTGATTCACGCCGCAGCCGTCGATGCCCTCGTCGCCGGTCCATTTCGGCCTGCCGGCGTCGTCGCGCAGCACCAGGATGTCGCTGCCCTTCTGGATCGACTTGGCGGTGATGAACGTGTTGCCGTCGTAGGTCGAGCGCGTGCCGACGATCGTGACCTTGTCCTCGGCGAAGAAGAAGAAGTTCTGCATCCCGACGTAGATCGCCGGCGCGATGTGCACCGACACGATCTTCCCGTCGTCGGTCTTCAGATCGAAGTGCACGCCGACCGATCCGTCGGGCGCCTGGAAGCTGACGACCGTCTTGACGGTCCCGCTGAACGCCTTCTCGGTCGCGCGGTCGTATTTCGCGCCGGACTGCGCGGCAGCCAGGGCCGACGCCGCGACGACGAGCACTGCACTAATGAAGTGGCGACGCATGACGTACCTCCTGAAGGCGGACGACCCGCTGATCGAGTTCCGGACGATAGGTGCAGAACGGTTCCTCGGCGAGGAAGCTGCCGGTCGCGGCATACGCGCGCGCACGGCACCCGCCGCAGATGGAGATGTAGCGGCAGTCGCCGCACTTGCCTTCGTACTCGTCGGGATTGCGCAGCTGCTGGAACACGCGCGAGTTGTTCCAGATGTCGGCGAACCGCTGGACGCGCGTGTCGCCGGCCGCGGCCGGCAGGTACCCGCAGGGATACACCGACCCTTCGTTCGAGATGAAGCAGACGCTCGTTCCCGCCAGGCAGCCGCGCGTCATCGCCGACAGCGCCTGCTGACCGCCGGGGTGGCCCGCCGCCGCGCCGTGGCCGTGGCCCATCATCTGCGGCGCCGCCTTGGCCTTCGTCCCCGGCGCGATGAAGGTGCCGCTGAAGTCGCCGCGCGCGCGTTCGTCCTCGAGGCGCTGCGCGCGGATGCGGTAGTAGTGCGGCGCGCACGTGGCCTTCAGATCGATCGGACAGTCCCTCGACTGCTCGTCGAACCAGTGGAGCACGCGCTCGTACTCGTCGGCCGGCAGCATCTCGGTGGGCGCGATCTCGACCCCGCACCCGACCGGAACGAGCATGAACAGATGGAGCGCGTCGGCGCCGAGCTGCAGCGCGAGGTCGAGCATCGCCGGCACTTCGTGGACGTTGTGCTTCGCGACGGTCGAGTTGATCTGCACCGAGACCCCCTCGCCGCGGAGGTTGCGGATGCCGCGCAGCGCCAGCTCGTGGGAGCCCGGCAGCCCGCGGAAGCGGTCGTGGGTGTCGCGGCACGCACCGTCGATGCTGATCGCCACGCGCGAGAATCCGGCGTCGGCGATGCGCGCGGCCACCTTCCCGGTGACGAGCGTGCCGTTGGTGGCGAGCGCCATGCGGAACCCGCTCTGCACGCCGTACTCGCAGATGTCGAAGATGTCGGGACGGAAGAGCGGCTCGCCGCCCGAGAGCACCATGACCGGCTTGGTCACCTCGTTGATCGCGTCGATCAGGTCGAGCGCGCGGTTGGTGTTCAGCTCGGTCGGCCCGATCTTGCGCTGCGGGACGGCGCGGCAGTGGCGGCAGCTGAGATTGCAGGCTTTCGTCGTTTCCCAGAACACGAGGCGCAGCGACGGCGTGATCATGACTGGCTCTCCTGCGGACGCACGAGAATGGCATCGGCGACCTGCCGCTCGACCGCGAGCTCCGTCTGGTCGCACAGCAGCACGATGCCGGGAAAAGTCTGGAGCACGACGACGCTGGCGCCGGGCGTCACGCCCAGCGACAGCAGTCGGTCCGTGCGCCCGCCGGCATCCGCACGGACCTCGACGACCACACCGCGCGTGCCCTCGCCGAGCGACGACAGCGGGCGCGCGCCGCCGACCGGCTCCTGCGGCGCCCGGCCGCGGGTCCTAGAACTGAACGCCAAGTGCACGGAGGACATAGTTCAATCCCGCCCCGGTGAGAATCGCGACCGGCGTGATGACGCCGAGGATCGCCAGACCTGTTTTCAGCCCGCGCTCGCGGACCATCATCAGAAAGTTCGCCACGCAGGGCACGAACAGCGTCATCACCGTCAGGGCGACGACCGCCTGCACGCCGGTCAACTGGCCGGAGTGCGCGAGCTGGAAGAGGCCCGCGGCGCCGTAGTCGCGCCGCAGGAACCCCATCACCAGAATCTGCGACGTCGAGGCCGGCAGCCCGAGCAGGCCGGTGACGACCGGCCGTCCGGCCGCCGAAATCCACACGAGCGCGCCCGCCTTGTCGAGCGCGAACAGCAGCCCCGTGCCGACGAGGAACAGCGGCACCGCTTCGCCCAGGTACCACCAGACCCGCAGCCGCGTCTTGGTGAGGAGGTTGCCAGGACGCGGCCAGCGGATCGGCGGCAGTTCGAGGATGAACTCCGATCGTTCGCCCTTGAGGACTCTCGCGGCGAGCCACCCGACGAGGAACATCTGCCCGAGGACGACGGCGAAGAGCGTCGCGAGCGCGGAGAACGAGATGCCGCCGAGGATCCCCATGATCGTCGCCAGCTGCGCGGAGCACGGAATGCCGAGCGCCAGCAGCAGGATCGCGATCAGCCGCTCCTTCGGCGTGCCGAGAATCCGCGTCGTCATCGTCGCCATCGTGTCGCAGCCGAGGCCGAGCACCATCGGCAGCACCGCTTTGCCGTTGAGGCCCATGACGCGGAAGATGCGATCGCAGAAGATGGCGAGACGCGGGATGTACCCGCTGTCCTCGAGGAATCCGAACACGAGGAAGAACGTCGCGACGACCGGCAGCACGATGGCAATCGAGTACGTGAGGCCCATCGTGATCAGTCCGTACTGGCCGACGAGGAACTCGCGGACGAATGGCACCGGGATGAAGCGGTCGGCCAGCCAGACCGACGCGGGGTTGATGTACCGGCCGAAGAGCCCGTCCTCGAGCGCCTTGACGAGCGTCTGCGCGCCGAACACGCCGACGAACAGGTACAGCGCGTAGAGGACGACGGCGAGGATGGGAAGGCCCGTCACCGGCCGACGCGTCGCACGCGCGAGCGCTTCCTGGACATGGGCCAGGGAGAGCGCGCTGACGCGGCGAACGCGGTCGGTCAAGTGATGAGCCCAGACCGCGCGATCGCTCGCGGTGGGATGCGCCGGCACATGCGGCCGGGCCGCACGCGCGAGCGCGTCGCGCAGTTCTGGAAGTCCGCGGCCTTCGACCGCGACCATTTCGATGATCGGAATGCCGAGCTCGCCGGCGAGCGTGTCGACGTCGATCGCGATGCCGCGGGCGTACGCTTCGTCGATCATGTTCAGCGCCAGCACCATCGGCTTGCCGAACGCCGCGATCTGGCTCGTCAGCATCAGCGCGCGGCGGATGTTGCGGGCGTCGGCAACCTGGACGACGACGTCGGCCTCGCCGTTGCGCACGACTTCGCGGGTGATGCGCTCGTCCTCGCTGATCGTCCCCTCGAGCGCGTTGACCCCCGGCGTGTCGATCACGTCGCAGACCTCCGCGCCCACGAGCGCGCGGCCCTTCGTGATGGCGACCGTCGTCCCCGGATAGTTCGAGACCGTCACGTAGCGGCCGGTCAGGCGGCCGAAGACCACGCTCTTGCCGACGTTCGGCTGGCCGACCAGCGCGACCCGCAGCGGATGCGCGCGCAGCGTCAGCGTCCGGGACCGCTCGGCGGCGCGCTCGTGAACGACGTGACAGGACATCGGTGCCCACCACGAAGGCAAGCGCGGTGCCGCGGCGATTTCGCTGGTTTTTCGAGGATTTCCGGGGAATTCACCGGCGCCGTGCGGGTTCGCGGCGGGGATTTTCCCGCAGGGCGCGGGAAAAACGAAGCGCCTGACCACGGTGCGGAGGGTGGACCGCGGCCAGGCGCTTCGCGACGGTTGTCGGTTCCGGGTTTCGTGTCGGTGCCGACCGACCCTGGACCCTAGAACGCAGTGCCGAGAACCGACCACCGACGACCGACGACTACCACCGATACGTGAGGCGACCCCAGAAGGTGTTCGCCGTGTACGGCGTGTAGTAGTACCCGAGCATCATGATCGACGGCGTCGCAACGGTTGCCGGCGACGGCACGAGGCCGTTCACCTGCGGGCCGAGCGCGAAGTCGCTGACCGTGTACTTCTCGTAGAGATACGTGAACCCGGCGCCCAGGTGGTTCGACAGGTGATAGAGGAGGTCGAACGTGCCCGTGTTGCGCTCGTTGGTCACGGCCGGCAGCTGCACCGGCAGCGCGCCGCCCGTGTAGTTCGCCGCGGTGGTGTAGAAGAAGCTCGACTCGCCCCTCGTGTAGTCGTATCCGAGCTTCACGTCCGTCCGCGGGATGACCTTGACGATTTCGATCGACCCCTCGGCGTTGCGGGTATTGTCGTTCGTGTCATCCCACCAGTCCGCGCGCGGATCGAAGAAGGTCGGCGCGAATCCGCTCGTGACGTGGGCCGCGTACCGCGACCCCTGACGCGCGGCGTTCTTCTCGTAGCCGTACGTGGCGCCGAAGGTCACCTTGTTGTCGAGCGGCACCGCGTCGAAGCCGAACGAGTAGAGGTTGTTCTCGGCGTTGTTCAGGCCGAATTCGGAGCTCGGGTACTCGTCCTTCACCCGGCCGGCCGACGCGTTGAACGACAGCGCCGACAGCGGTGTGACGATGACGAGGCCGGTGACGCGCTGGCGGTTGCGCGACGCGATGTCGTACTGCCCGAGCGTCGGCTGCTCGCCGTCGGCGAGAATCGCCGCCGGGTCGACGCCGTTCGCCACGCGCTTCGCGTTCTCGTAGATGCCGCGCACCTGGAACCACGCCGTGCCGGTGACGTCCACCGACAGGCGCCCCGTGTCCTCGGTGGTCGAGTCGCCGAAGCGGCCCGTCCGGTCGATCTGCTCGCGCGTGTAGCCGCCGCGGATCCCCAGCATCGGAAGCGGGCTGTAGGCGGCGTCCGCGTCGAAGGTGTGCCGCGTGATGTTGAGCGCCTCGCGCTCGCGGTTCACGCCGGCCGCGGCCGTGTAGTCGTAGCTGACGGAGTTGATCACGTCGAACGGTTCCGTCCGGTCGTCGAAGCCGTACTGACGGTACCGCGCGTTCAACCACACCTGCGACACCGGCCGCGAGGTGAAGGTGAAGTTCATCGCGGTGACGCGCGCCGTCACGTCCGCCGTCGTGCGCGGCAGCGCGGGCGACGCGATCGCCGAGTTGATCGTGAACGGGATCAAGGGGTCGTTGTTCGACAGCGCGCCGTAGGAGACGAACGCCGTCGCATGGCTGTGTCCCGGCAGCCGGTTCAGGGCGCCGGAGACGCTCAGCGTGTTCTGGTCGGTATTCGGCCAGAGCGCCATGCGTCCGTTCAGCGGTCCCGCCGTCGTCGAGTCGGAGGCCCGGAACGGGTTCGACCAGGTGAGCGTCGGGATGTTGTTGCGGAAGAACGAGCCGTCGTACGCGAGCTTCAGGAATGCCGCGTCCCCGCCGTACTGCGACGAGGCGCCGAACTCCGTCGTGCGCGTGTCGATCGGCATGGCGAGCTCGTCCGGCACCCCGCTGAACCCGAAGGCGGCCGTGAACGGCTGCGCGCCGTTGCGGTTCGTGTTCTTCACGTACAGGTTCACCCCGAGCATCGTCGTCGGTGTGTAGCCGAGGGTGAAGTTCGCCACGTCGCGGCGCGTCTTCAGGTCGAAGGCGGACGTGCCGCTCGCGAGCGCCTGCTGCAGCGTGATCGTCTTGTTCTGCAGGCCGCTCTGGACCGCACCCGGCACGACGAGCACGCCGGGCGAGGTCTGCGTGTAGAGCGATTGCGTCGTCTCGCTGTAGAACAACGGCGTCTGGTTCCACTCGAACGTCGTGGTGACCTTGCCGAAGTTGTTGTACGAACCGGAGAAACGCTGATCGAGGTAGCCGACGTGATCCGCCTGCAGGCCGATCGCGTAGCCGTTGGTTTCCTTCGCGTAGCGGAACCGGTCGAGCGTGCCGCCGTCGCGGAGGTCCTGGTAGCGCTGATACCGCGCGCGGTCGGAGCCCGTCGCGAACGACGTGCCGCGGACGCCGATTTCGACTTCGTTCGCGGGCGCGAACTCGCTGCCCGCCGCCGGTGCCGTCGTCTTCTGGACGTCCTGCTGCGCGGGCGTCGCCGCGCTCGCCGCGTCCTGGGCCCGCGCTCCTGCAGCTGTCAGCAGGACCGCGGCAACCACCATCAGAGATTGGGTGCGCATGTCACTCTCCTGCCGGTTACCGAAGGAACGTATAGCCCGCGGGGCTGTTCGACCCGTGGATCTGTGAATGACAGTTGACGCAGCCGCGCCCCACCATGCGGTTGCTGCCGCTGCTCAACTGCGTTTTGTCGTACATCACCGGCGGGTGCCCGCTGCTGATGTGGCACCGCTGGCAGAGCATCGGCACCTTGGCGACGAGCATCCGATCGTTCGCCGATCCGTGCGGGTCGTGGCAGCTGGTGCAGTTCTCGCGGCCGGCCGCGTGCTCCCAGAGATACGGTCCGCGCTTCTCGGTGTGGCAGCTCGCGCACGCTTCGTTGACGCTCATGCCGGCCTTCAGCATGCGGACGTTGTTCGAGCCGTGCGGGTTGTGGCACGAGGTGCACTCCAACTTGCCCTCGCTGACGGGCATGTGCCCCTGCTTCTTCACCTTCATCGCTTCCTGTTTGTGGCAGCTCTCGCAGGTCTGGGTGACGGTGACCGTCTTGAGCTGCGCCTTGTCGGACTTGGGGCTGTGCACGCTGTGGCACGTCACGCACGAGACGTTGCGCGCGTCGTGCATGCCGCCCTGGTACGCAGCGTGGCTGCTCTTGTTGTGGCAGCTCAGGCAGGCATCGCTCGCTTCACGCGCCGAGAGGACGGTGAAACGCCGGATGTCTTCCTTCTTGCCCGAGTCCACGTGCTTCTGGCCTGCGCCGTGGCAGGTCTCGCACGATTGGCTGTTTTTTGCCGCGGGCGTCCGGGGATTCTGCGCCTTGCCGTGCAGCGTCCCCCGCATCCCCTTGGCTTCGGTGTCGTGACAGGTGGCGCAGGTTTCGTCTCCGACGAACCCCGTGGCCTGTGCCGCCGGTGCGGCGGTCGTCGGTGCGGACGTCGACTTGGAACCGGCCGCAGCCAGCCCAATCACGGCCAGACACAGAACGGCCAGCGCAGTCGCGATCAGGCGCGCCGGAAAACCGTCCCTACGATTCGGCATGTTTCTGCTCCCGTGAAGAGTGCCGTGAACCCGGCACAATCGGCCGGTCCGACCCGGTCAGAGCAAGGGAGCGGCCAAACTGGATCGCGAAGTAAAGATTCGGTGGCGGAGTGTTCGGAGCCGTTTGGTGCGGAAAAACACCGAGAGCCCGGAAAATTTCCCCGGGCCCTCGACGTGCGACGCGGCGAATCCGCCGCGTCGCGAACTCACTGAATCGCGTGGCAGGTATCGCACTCCTGCGTGATCTTCTTGCCGTCCTTCGTCTTGTGGCTGTCGTCGTGGCAGCGGAAGCAGCCGGGAAAGTCCATGTGCCCGATGTTGTTCGGGTACGTGCCGAACTGGACGTTCATCTCGGGGAACACGTTGCGCCGGTACACGGCCGTCGTCGCCTGCACCGCCTTTTCGACGTCCTGGCGCTTGGTCATGTAGCTGTCCGGGTACTGCGTCCGATAGAAGTCGCGCAGGGCCCGCGCGATCGCCTGCTCCGCGGCGTCGCGCGTCGGGTAGGTCGCCTTCAGCGCCTTGACGGCTTCGCGACGGACGAACGGCAGTTCCTTCGGGATCTCGCCGTTCGCGATCCGCGTGTTGATCGCCCGCTCGGGCGTCGCGTCCATCGGATGCGCCGGCCGGTTGTGGCAGTCCATGCAGTCCATCCGGCGCCGCTCGCCTTTCTTGAGATCTTCGGGCTTGACGCCGTCGGCGGTGTACTCGCGCACGTTGCCGAAGCGATCCTTCACGCGCACCCAGGGGATCACCTGGCGCTTGTCGTCGGTCGCGATGTACTCGACCTCGTTGGCGACGTTCATGTGCCAGTGGATCCCCTGCGCGATGCCGAGCCGTTCGCTGCCGCCGCCGACGTGCACCTGCAGCGTCGTGACGCTCTCGGTGTTCTTCTCGTCGTCGCCGTATTCGTAGACCCGGCGGATCTTGTCGCCGTGGAACTTCTCGGGCCAGTGGCACTGCTCGCACGTGTCGCGCGCCGGGCGCAGGTTCTCCACCGGCGACGGGATCGGCGTCGAGTAGGTGTGGAACGTGACCGCGAGGATCTGCCGCGTGCCCGAGACCTTGGACTTGGCGAACCACGAGGCGCCCGACCCGATGTGGCACTGCACGCAGGTGACGCGCGAGTGCGCGCCGTCCTGGTACGCCGTGAACTCGGGCTGCATCACCGTGTGGCACACCTGCCCGCAGAACTGCACCGAGTCCATGTACTCGATTCCGCGATACGCCGCCAGCGACACGATGACGACATTCGCCAGCGTGAGGACGAGGACGATGAACGCGCCGCGGCGCTGGACGGGATCGTTGAAATCGAAGCGCGGCCAGTGGTGCGCCGGCGCCTGATGCGCGCGCCGCCGCGTCAGCCACGCGCCGATCGGAATCAGCACGAGGCCGAACAGGAACAGCCCCGGCAGCATCAGGAAGAAGACGATGCCGATGTAGGGGTTCGTGTGGAGCCCGAAGAGATCCGCGAGGAACACGACCAGGAACAGCACGGCGCCGATCGTCGCGAGCGCGACGCCGGCGAGCGAGATGGGATTGCGAATCGATCGGACCGATACCGCCATGGTGCGCAGCCCTCCGCTGCGATGCGCCGACCGCGCACGCGTGGCGCGATGAACGCTTTACCGGATCGTCGCGTAGAGAATCAGCGCGAACAGCGCCAGCCCGAGGCTGAGGCCGATCGTGCCGATCACGTAGCCGCGGCGAACCGAGAACTCCGTCGGCGCGTCGGACGCCAGCGGCGCGAACCCGCCCGTATCGCGCAGCCGTTCGAACTCGGCGGCGCGCTCGTGCTGCAGTTCGCGCGCGGTGACCCTTCCCGTAAAAATCACCAGGTCCATGGGAAATTTCCCCGGACGCAAGTGCCCGTTGAAGAAGTGCACCGCGAAAATGAAACCGATGGCGAGCGCCGCCTCCGCACCATGCACGAAGAGCGCCAGATTGAACATCCACCCGGGCAGGATCCGCGACGCCGTCAGGGGAAACCACAGAATCAGGCCCGCCGCGCCCATCACGCCGGTGCCCCAGAGGACGGCCCAGTAGTCGAACTTCTCCCAGTACGCGAAGTGATCGATCTTCGGCTGCGGACCGAGGCCGGCGAACCACTTCAGCATGCCGAAGAAGTCGACGAAGTCTCTCGGCTGCGGCACCATCGAGGTCGGTCCCCAGAAGAGCCCCCGCTCGCCTCTCACGAACGCCCGCCAGGCGACATCCGCCAGGTGAAACACGATCCCCAGCAACAGCGCGGCGCCGAAGAAGCGGTGCACGTAGCCGGCGGCCCTGAAGCCGAAGAAGATCGTCGCGAGCGCGCGCGCCCACGGCGCGTCGCTGAAGAGCAGCGGCAGCCCGGTGGCCGAGAGGCCGAGGAACGACGTCATGACGACGCCGTGGAGCAGCCGCGTCTTGCGATCGAAGCGCACCACGTGCGACGGCACGTCCGCCGTCGCGCGCAAACCGGCGGCAGGCCGGCCGGCGCGCGGATCGTGCGCGAGGGCGCCGTCTGCCGGACTGGCGGGCGCGAGCGCGGGCGTCATGACTGTTTCCTTCCGCGCCAGAACCACAGCGCGCTGTGCAGACCGAAGAACCCGAAGCAGCCGGGGATGAGCACCCAGTAGAAGCGGTTGGCCCACCACAGCACGGCGCTGCGCCGGTAGTCGGACGGATTGGGGTGCGGGTCGTACTTGACGAACTGCTCGTTCGCGCCCGTGTGGCAGCGGCCGCACGTCTCGACCCGCCGCGCCTTCGAGACCCGCGACGCGCTGTTCGCCGCGGGCAGGATGTCGTGGGCGCCGTGGCAGTCGGAGCACGTCGCCACCGCCGTGAAGCCCATCGACGTCACCTTGCCGTGGAACGTGCGCCGGAACGAGTCGACGACCGGCGCGTGACAGGTGCCGCACTCGGCCGTCACCTTCAGTCGCCACGAATCGGTGTCGACGCGCTGGATCCCGTGCGCCGTGTGGCAGTCGGCGCAGGAGGGCGCGCGCGAATCGCCGATCTTCAGCTTCGCGGCGTGGATGCCGCGGTCGTACTGCTCCTTGATGCCGTCGTGGCACGTGCCGCACGTCACCGGAACCGTCGCGCGGAACACGCGGCTCTGCGCATCGGTCTTCGCGCGGATGTCGTGCTTGCCGTGGCAGTCGGCGCACGCCGGCGCGACGACGAGCCCCGCCTTCTCCTTCGCCCAGGCGTGAATGCTGTCCTTGTACTTGGCGCCGATGTCGTCGTGGCAGCTCGCGCAGCGGACCTTCGCCACTTTGTCGGCGTGCGGAAAGTCGGTGACCTTGGCGAGGTCGGCGTGACAATCGACGCACGCCATCGGACCGTGCGTCGAGGCATCGAACGCCTTCGCGTCGACGTGTTCGCCATGGCAGGCGAGACAGTCGTCGTTCGCGGGCGGCTTGGGGGTCTGGCCCGCCGCCGCCTGGCTGCCGAGCAGCCAGGCGACGGCGACAACACTACCGAACCGAATCCACATAAGGGCTCCTGACGAGCCCGTGCGCTACTTGAGGCTGCTCAAGTACGCGACGAGCGCGTCGACGTCGTCCTTGGACAACGTGTACTGCTTCATCTCGGGCTTCCGCGGCGCCTTGGTCTTCGCGGTCATGCCCTTGGCATCGGTGATCCACTCGCGGATTTCGTCGGCCTTCAGCTTTCCGCCGACGCCGTCGAGCGATCCCTTGGGGTTGCCCTTGCCGGCAATCGAGTGGCACAGCGCGCACTTCTGATCCGCGAACACCTTCTCGCCTTTTGCCTTCGCGTCCTGCGCGGACGCCGACGCCGCCACGCCGAGACAGATCACCGCTGCTGCTATGAATCGCATCACGTTCCCCTCCTGTACACCGAAAGAAGGCCTACTTCGCCGGGACGCCGTGTCCCTCGTTGTCGCCCGCGAACTGGTACTCCACCAGCCTGGGAATGTCGAGCCCGCGGTCCTGAATCGTCAGCTTCGCCGTGGCGCAGACCTCGCGCTTCGCCGGCACGCAGTGGAACGCCACCACCTGCTCGCGCGGGCCCGTCGCGGGGTCGAACCGGTAGATCGACGTGCACGCCTCACCCTTCGCCATCTTCGCGTCGTCGTGGACGATCAGGTATTTCCCCATCAGGAACTGATCGCCGATCTGCACCGGGCTGGCGAAGGTGACGATCGCCCAGCGCCGCGCCGGACCCGCCGCGTCGCCCGACGAGGCGATGCCGCTGATCGCGAACAGGCCGACGAGTGCGAGCGCGCTGACGAAAATCCGTGACTGCATGATGCCCTCCATCCTTTCGTGTTGGATTACCGGGAATCCGGCGGAAATCGACTCCTGGCAGTCGGGAACGCAAGCGATGTGCCGCGGACACGGTTTTGCATTTCGATCGCGCATGACCCTCGCGCCTCTCGGACGGATCGTGTACGGGCCGGTCGCCAGCCGGCGTCTCGGACGCTCGCTCGGGATCAACCTTCTGCCGGCCGGCATGAAGGTGTGCAACATGAACTGCGCGTACTGCCAGTACGGATTCACCCGCGGGGCCGTGATGAAATTCCGCGGACAGGGCGGCGGATGGCCCACCCCGCAGGCCGTCGGGGACGCGCTGGCCGCGCGGCTCGCGCAGGCGGCCGCTTGCGGCGAACTGCTCGACCGACTGACCGTCGCCGGGCACGGCGAGCCGACGCTGCATCCGGACTTCGACGAGGTGACGACGCGCCTGCGCGCCGTGCGCGATCGTGTCGCGCCCGGTCTGCCGCTGGCGATTCTCTCGAACTCCACGACCGCCGGGTGGACGGACGTGCGCGCGGCGCTCGGCCGCTACGACGAGCGCTACATGAAGCTCGATGCGGGCGATCCGCTGGTCTTCGCGCAGGTGAACGACGGCGGCGCGTCGTTCCTCGACGTGCTCGACGGCCTGTCGACGCTGCCCTCCGTCGTCGTGCAGGCGATGTTCGTCACCGACGCCAACGGCGCCGTGGACAACACGGGCGACGGCGCCGTCGAGGAATGGCTGCGCGCCCTCGAGCGCGTGCACGCCACGGGCGTACACATCTACACGTTGCAGCGCGAGCCGGCGCTCGGGTCGCTGCGGAAGGTGCCTGCGCGACGGCTGCGCGAGATCGCGGAGCGCGTCCACGCGCTCCGAATCCCGGCGCAGATCTTCTGATCCTCAGCGGACGCCGGCGCGCCGGTAGGCGCCCTGCGCGTCGACAATCAGAAACCCCTCGCGCGCGAGCTGATCGAGCATGTCCTCCGCGTGCTGGAGCCGCACGCCGAGGAGGCGGGCGATCTGCGGCACCGTGACGGAGAGTCCGGGGAGCTCGAGAAACTCGTTGCGCAGACGCAGCGTGTCTCGTTCGATGGGCACACCTTCGATGATGACCATGGTCGTCCCGGGTTTACGGCGATCGTGGGGATTCAGGTGAGGTCGCTGCAAAGGGGCCGCCGGCAGACCGGCGGCGCCGGACCCGTTTCGTCTGCATCGACGCGCCGGCTGTCGGAGGTCGGAGCGATCGCTGGCATTCGCGGGTCGCGACGCCCGCGCGTGCGTCGGCGACCGATCGCAGCGGTGGCCGCCATCGCGCCGGTGGCGACGGGTCCGGCGGACGGGAGACGGCGGCGGCTACGCGCGGTTGCGCGGATCGAGATAGAGCTCGACGAAGGCGTTGCCGCAGGCGCGCTCGTACTCGGGATGCGCCCGTTCGAGCGGCTGCAGACAGACCTCGCCTTCGAGCGCGCATCCGCCCTCGAGACACGGCTCGTGCTGCGCCGTGCACGCTTCGGTATACCGCTTCTCGATGGACGCGCAGAAATCCAGGAACGTCTTGCGCGCGTTCACGTTGAGCAGATCGGCGAGCTGCAGCTTCGGCACCTCTCCGCTGCGCGCCAGCTCGATGACGCGATCCGGGGTGATGGACGCGGTCTGCGCGATGGTCATACGAACCCTCCGCCGCCGGTCATCGCAACCGCCGTGCCCGGCTTTTTACCGGATTGCCGTCAACGCGGCTCCGCTTCGTCGCGCAGGCGTTTTGCAACGGTGATGCGAGAATCTCCCGGACGCCGGATTGCCGGCGCCCTCTGGACGGAGCGCCAGATGATCCATACCAAGAACGCGGCGAGCTGCCGATGGGCGGTGCAGACGCTGCTGCTCGAGACGCCGCTGTGGCTCGATGCGTGGACCTGTCCGTGGAGCTGCGTTCGCGATACCGACGCGCGGCCGGTGACGACGACCGACGAGTGCCGCGCGTGCCCGCGCTGGCAGCCGCGCCAGCCGACGCCGCGGCGGGATCGGCGCGACGCCTGATTCGAGTGACCTACGCGGCGTGCGAGGGCGCCACCAGCGTGCGGCCCTGCGGCCGCAACGCCCACGACGCCAGCACGAGCGCCAGGAAGATCAGCGGCGCGATCACGTCGCCCAGCCCGTCGCCGACCGCCGCGCGCGATGCCGCGGCCGCCGTGAGATCGAACACGAATCCGGCGTACGCCCACTCCTTCACGCGCGGCAGTCCCGGCGCGACGATCGCCGCCGCGCCGAGCAGCTTCCAGACGCCGAGCAGCGTCGCGAAGTACGCCGGATACCCGAGGTGCTGCAGCGTCGCCATCACGTCCGGCCCGTGTGCGAGGTGGAGCACGCCGCCGACGACGAAGCTCGCCGGCCCGAAGATCGTCGCCGCCCAGTAGCCAACCGCTCTCGCCGTCGTTCGATCCATGCCGTCCCCTCCGCCGGGTAGTCGAACGCGGGCGTCGCGGATCGACATGCCGCAAACTCGGCACAATTCCGGGCACCCGGCTTGATATATGGCTCCCTCACTGCTGGAACGCCTCAAGACGTACCTGTTTCCAGACGGCGAAACGGCCGCACGCGCGATCCCGGGGATCCGGACGATTCAGTCCGGCGACATCCGCTCGTCGGAAAAATCGGCGTGGAAGTCCTTCTCGGCCGAAGAAATCGTCGATGCGACGCGGACGACGTTCTGGTGGGACGCGAAGATCGGCAGCGGCCTGGCCTCGGTGGGTGTGACCGACGCGTACGAAGGCGGGCACGGCCGCCTCGCGGTCCGCAAGGGACCGGTGCCGCTCGTCGACATGACGGGACCGCACATCGACCAGGGCGAGCTGCAGCGATACCTCAGCTACGTCAACTACTGTCCGTCGATGATCGTGAACAATCCGTTTCTCGACTTCGCCGCGGTGGGCCTCACCACGTTGCGCATCCGCGATCGCCAGGACGCGACCGGTTCGTTCGTCGATCTCGACATCGCCGACGACGGACGTCCGATCGTCATCCGCGCCGTCCGTCCGATGACGGTCGGCAAGCGCGTCATTCCAACCGAGTGGTCCGCCGTCGGCACGAACGAGCACGTCTGGAACGGCATCCGCCTGTGCCGCCACCTCGAGGCGTCGTGGCATCCGCCCGACGGCCGTTTCGTCTACGTCCGGATCGACGTCCTGTCCCAGTCGGTCATCGCGACGACGCCGATCTCGCTCGCGGCCTGTCCGTAGAAGGTGCGCGCTTCGGGATCGCCGCCGAACCCGAGCAGCACGGGACCAAAGCCGGTGAGCGCGGCCTGCACGATGTCCAGCGCGCGGTGCGTCTTGAAGCTGAGCACGCGCCAGATCCCGCCCGGGTAGTCGGTCATGAGCGACATGCCGAGCACCATCGCGCCGTTGACGAACGCGAGCGTCGACGCGCGGTCGTTCGTGCCGCGGTACCGCATGCCGAGCGTGAAGAAGAACGAGGCGACGC
>DASRGT010000046.1:0-14706 GCA_035650895.1 Vicinamibacterales bacterium | reverse complement strand
TGGTCGGGATGGCCGGATTCGAACCGGCGACCCCCTGACCCCCAGTCAGGTGCGCTATCCAGGCTGCGCTACATCCCGATATCGTGCGGTCTGCGTGCTGCGTGTGCGAGAGCTCGTCGCCCGACACGCAACGTCGATCCGACGTCGTGCGCGTTCGTCGTCGAACCCCTCCGAACCGGCTACGCCCGCTTTCGGCGTCCCGCCGCCACCTTCCCCCGCGACGCCTTCGGCCGCGCCGCCTCTCGGCTCGCCGGCACCGCGCGCAGCCGCGCCGGCGCCACCGGCGCCGCCAGCCGGAACTCGCGCGTCGACGGCGCCGACGACAGCAGATCCAGTATCGACCGGAGCCCGCGCTTGATCGTCGTCAACCGCTCGCGCGCGTTGCGGCCGAGCAGCTCGTCGATCACCGGCGCATCGGCCGCCACCGGCGCGTCGTCCACCGTCAGCTTCTTCCGCGCGCCCGCCAGCGTCAACCCCTCGACGAGCAGCAGGTGCTTGATCTTCAGCACCTGCTCGACGTCCGCGCGCCGGTAGACGCGCGGACCGCCCGCCGTCTTCGAGACGCCGAGCTCCGGGAACTCGGCCTCCCACGAGCGCAGCACGTACGGCTGCACCTTGACCAGCTCGCACACCTCCGCCGCCTTGAACAGCGCGCGGTTCGGAATCTCGATGGCGGCGGCCGGTTCCGGCATCACGTAAACGATTGAAAATTATACTCCGGAGTGGCCGAATCCGCCCGCCGCGCGCGCCGTCTGCGGCAGCTCGTCGCGCTCGGACCACGCGACACGCACCACCGGCGCGACCACGAGCTGCGCGATGCGCATGCCGCGGACGACGTGGAACGGCTCCCGACCGAGATTGATGAGCGGCACGCGGATCTCGCCGCGGTAGTCGCTGTCGATCGTCGCCGGCGTGTTCGGCAGGCTGATGCCGTGCTTCACCGCGAGCCCCGACCGCGGCCGCACCTGCGCTTCGAACCCGTCCGGCACCGCAATCGCGAAGCCGGTCGGCACCAGCACGATCGCGCCCGGCGCGATCACCACCTCCTCGTCCACCGCCGCATGCAGATCCATCCCGGCCGCGCCCGCCGTCATGTAGGTCGGGAGCGGCAGCCCCTCGGCCGTCGGCAGCCGCTTGATGTCCACCGTGAGCCCGTTCATCACGCGCGATGTTAAATCAAAGCGCCCGCCGCGCGCAGCCTCACGGCCGACGCAGCCGCGCGACGGCGCGCTGCGGATCGCGGGCGAGCTCCTCCTGGAAGGTCGACAGCGCCGCGACGACCACGTCGCGGTGATGCACGTCGGGCCCCGCAGTCCTGACCGCGTCGAGCCAGATCCGGTGGATGCGCGCGATGTCCTCCGCGTTCAGACGCGGCGCGTGCGCGCCCAGCGAGAAGCGGCGGACGTGCCCGTCGCCCGAGAGGACCACGAGGTCCGTCTCCATCGCCGTGTCGTGCGGCGTCCGCTCCCATGCTTCGCCAAGCAGCTGCGCCTGCGCCGCCGCGTCCATCTTCGCCGACTCGCCCACGACGATCATCGACGCTTCGAGACGCACGGCCGTCTGCGCCACCGCGTCGAACACGTTGGTCGACGGCACCACCAGCAGCTTGACGCCGCGTCCGTGCCGCTCCGCAATCGCGACGACGCGCGTGAACAGCTTCTGCTCGTAGTCGGTGAACAGCTCCTCGCGCTCGATGTCGGTGACGCCCGCGTCCGGGCCGTGCAGCAGCCGAATCGTCAGGACGACGACGTCGCGCGACTCGGTGTCGGTCTCCTGGACCGCCCAGTTGAGGTGCGTCAGCGTGTTGTAGTCGCGGACCGGCACGAGCACGCATCCGGCGCGCACGTGCAGCTGCTCCGGCCCGAAGTCGGCTTCGCGCGCGAGCTGGAATTGATCGGTGTGCTCGGCCCGCTGCGATTGGCGCCGCTTGCGCATCGTCCGCTCCGACACGAGAAACACGCCGTACAGCAGCAGCGTGAACGCGAGGCCGGAGATCGTCGCGACCTGTTTCGTGAAGATGTTGATCACCGCCGCCGCGAACAGCACGATGGTGATCAGGCCCAGGCCGACCGGCAGCTCGCGGCCGCCGATCTTCGGGTTCAGCGGCACCTTCCATTCGCGCGGCGCGTCGGGCTCCTTGTAGCGCAGCACGAACATCGCCAGCGCCTTGAACGCGAAGCTCCAGACGACGCCGAACGCGTAGGCCTCGCCGAGCACGTAGACGTCGCCGCGGCTCAGGACGATGGTCACGAGCTGCAGCAGCACGACGAGGTTGATCAGCCGGTACGTCGTGCCGTAGCGCGCGTGCGGCCGCCGGAACCAGTCGGTGAGGACGCCGTCCTCCGACACGCGGTTCAGCACGCCGTTCGATCCCACGATGGCCGTGTTGACCGCGCCGGCGAGGATCAGGAATCCGACGATGACGACGAAGGCCTGGAAGAGCAGCCGCGCCCACAGCGGACCGACCACGCTCATCGCGAGGCCGGAGATCAGGTTGTCGTAGAACTTCGGACGGACCGCGTCGGGAATGATCGCGACCGCGAAGAAGCTGACGAGCGACGTGAACAGCAGGCTGTAGACGAAGATGACCATCCCCGTCCGCTGCAGGTTCTTCACCTTGGGGTGCTCGATTTCGCGATAAACCTGGGCGAGCGACTCTTCGCCGCTCATCGCGAGGATCGAGTGGCCGAAGCCGACCAGGATCGCGATCGCGGTGAACGCCGGCCACGCCGTCCCCTTCAGCCAGCCGAGCGCATCGTCGGAGAACTTGAGGTTGCCGGCAACCGGCGCCGGCGGCAGCGGCCCTCCGCCCCGCCAGAGCAGGGTGAGGCCGCACCACGCGATCAGGACGACGACCATCGCCGTCGTCACTTTCATGATCTGCAGGGCGTCGTCGCTCGATTCGTGGATGCCCTGCGTGTTCCGCCACCAGAAGTAGATCGTGATGAGGACGGCGACGAATGCCGCCGTCGCGCCGACCGGGAGCGCGTGCGTGCTGCCGTACCGCCGCAACAGGTCGTTGAGCAGGCCGACGATGTACTGCCCGGCCGAGACGCCGCTGATCGGCCCGGTCAGCACGTAGTCGAACAGCAGCGCCGACACCGACAGCTTGGCCAGCGTGCCGCCCATCGCTTCCTTGACGACGCGGTAGACGCCGCCGCGGACGAACATCGCGGAGCTCTCGATGTACACGGCGCGGACCGTGTACGAGAAGAGCATCACGCCGAGAATGAACCACGGCGCCGCCTTTCCGACCGCCTGCTCGACGATGCCGCCGACGTAGAACGCCGTCGAGCCGAGATCGTTCAGAACGATCGCGGCAGCCCGCCAGAACGAGATGAACGAGAGGAGTACGGTGGTGGCGACGACCACGCGCACGCGGCCGTCGCGGGACAACGGTGTGGTGGACACACGCGCCTTCCGTGTCTACGCCGGCGGGGTTAGCTGACGGGCTCGGACTCGGAAGTGTCCTTCGAGGCGTCCGCCTCGATTCGCCCCCTGACCTTGGGTCCCCCGCGCGCTGCGAGTGGCGCAGCGCTTAGGCCAACGCCGAGTATACGCCCCTTCCCTATTTCTTGCGCCGCCTCACCTGGACGCGGATGGGCGTGCCGACGAACCCGAACGTCTCGCGCAGTTGGTTGACGAGGAACCGCTCGTACGAGAAGTGAAACGTCGTCGCGACGTTCGTGAAGAAGACGAACGACGGCGGCGCGGTGCCGATCTGCGCCGCGTACATGATGCGCACGTGATGGCGTCCCGGGCTCACCGGGGGATTGGCAGCCGTGACGGCGGCGACGAACTTGTTGAGCGCGGGCGTGGGGATGCGGATCCGCCGCGCGTCGGCCACCTTGTCGATCGTCTCCAGCACCTTCTGCGCCCGCTCGCCGGTGAGGGCCGAGATGTGCAGCAGCGGCGCGTACTCGAGGAACTTCAGCTTCCGCCGCGCGCGGTCGTCGAACCCCTTCACGAACGTCGAGTCGTCGCTTTTCACCAGGTCCCACTTGTTCGCCACGATGACGATGCCGCGGCCCGCGCGATCGGCTTCGCCGCCGATCGCGGCGTCGAGATCGGTGACGCCCTCCTTGGCATCGATGACGAGCGCCACGACGTCGGCGTCCGCGATCGATTCCTTGGCGAGCGCGACGCTCACCACTTCCACCTTGCCGCCTTTGCCCACACGACCCGGACGGCGCATGCCCGCGGTGTCGACGATGCGGAACTGGCGGCGATGCCACGTCAGCGGCGCGTCGATCGCGTCGCGCGTCGTCCCCGGCATATCGCTGACGAGGACCCGTTCCTGCCGCAGCAGGCGGTTGACCAGCGACGACTTTCCGACGTTGGGACGGCCGACGATCGCGATGCGCGTCTCGGCGGCGGCAGGTGCCGGCTCGGGTGTCGTGGCTGACGGCGGGTGTCTGCCGGCGGGATGCGACCGATCGAGCCGCTGCACGATCTCGTCCAGCAGTTCGGCCACCCCGCCGCCGTGCTCCGCCGAGATGTCGATGACCGGTTCGAAGCCGAGCGAATAGAAGTCCGTGCCGGCATCGCGCGCGCGCTTGTCGTCGGTCTTGTTGATCGCGAGCACGACCGGCGTCCCGGTCTCGTGGAGCTCGCGCGCGATCTGCTGGTCGCCGGGCACCAGCCCCTCGCGGCCGTCGACGAGCATCACGACGAGATCGGCGCCCTCGATCGCCCGTTTGCCCTGCTCGACGACCAGGGCGTGCAGCGGGTCCAGGCTCGACCCGTAGAGGCCGCCGGTATCGAAGAGCTCGAAGCTGCGGCCGCCCCAGAGCACCGGTCGGGCGAGCGCATCACGGGTGGTGCCCGCCAGGGGGGCCACGATCGCCCGCCGCGACCCGGTCATGCGGTTGAAAAGGGTCGATTTTCCGACGTTCGGGCGGCCGACGAGGACGACAGACCGTGATTTCCTGGCCATTCTGTGAAATCAGTTAGCCTCAGCCTTGACAGCGTAAGTTACACAATCTATAGTATTTAGAAGATTCGAGGAGACCCTAAGCAATGATCAAGGTCGACATCGTGAACGAAGTCTCGCGCATCGCCGACATCACCAAGGTCAAGGCCGAGGTGGCGGTCGACGCGGTGTTCGACGCGATGAGGGTCTCCATGCAGCGCGGCGAGCGCATCGAGCTGCGCGGCTTCGGGGTATTCCAGGTCAAGCCCCGCAAGCGCGGCATCGGGCGCAATCCGCGAACGGGCAAGGAAGTCCGCATCCCGCCGGGCCGCACGATCCGGTTCAAGCCGGGTAAAGACCTCCAGAACATCGGATAATCGATCTCGTTGGAACCACTCCGCGACGATTCCGGCCTCGTCACGCCGCCGGAGTTCGTGTGGCAGCCGCGGCCGAAGTTTCAGGATCGCGTGTGGCTGCACGTCCTGCTCTTTCTCCTGACCATCGCGACGACGACCCTCGTCGGCGCGGACCACTACGCGTCGTTCGTCAGCGACTTCACGTCGCGGCCGATCGTCGTCGACACCGCGCTGTTCGCGCGCGGACTCTGGTACAGCGTGACGATCCTCGCGATCCTCGGCTGCCACGAGCTCGGGCACTACGTCGCGTGCCGCTATTATGACGTCGACGCGTCGCTGCCGTTCTTTCTTCCCGTTCCCATCTCGATCACCGGCACGCTGGGCGCCTTCATCCGCATCCGCGAGCCGATTCCGCAGAAGCGGATGCTGTTCGACATCGGCATCGCCGGCCCGCTCGCCGGGTTCGTCGTCGCGGTGCCGGCGCTGTTCCTCGGCGTCTGGATGTCGCACGTCGTGGCGGTGCCGCCGGACTTCTCGGGCTTCGAGCTGGGCGAGCCGCTGCTCTTCAAGCTTGCCGAGCGAGTGATCTGGGGACCGATCCAGGACCCGTATTCGTTGAACCTGCATCCGGTGGCGTTCGCCGCGTGGTTCGGGCTGCTCGCGACGGCGCTGAACCTGTTCCCGATAGGGCAGCTGGACGGCGGTCACATCTCGTACGCCGTCCTCGGACCGCGATCCACCTACGTGACGGTCGCGTCGATTGCGATCGCGATCGCGCTGGCCGCGAAGTTCTCGTCGAGCTGGATCGTGTGGACCGGCCTGATGGTCGTGATGCTGATCATGTTCGGCCCGCGGCATCCGCGCGTGTTCGACGAAGAGGTGCCGCTGTCGCGATCGCGGAAGATTCTCGCGTTGATCGCGCTGCTGATCTTCGTGCTCTGCTTCACGCCGGCGCCGATTTCCGAGCTGATACGACGATAGGCGGTGGCGCTGCGCGGGTGTCGGGCCGGACGGCGCCGACTCCGCCGCGCTACAGGACGCTGAGCGGGTCGACATCGACGATCGTGCGTTTCTGCAGGTCCGCGCGCGCGGCGAGCCCGCGCTGCAGCGCCTCGCGCAGCCTGCGCCGGTTCGTTCCCTTCAGCAGCAGCTGCACCCGGTACTCCCCGCGCAGTTTGCCGAGCGGCGCCGGCGCCGGTCCGAGCACGCGAACGTCGTTCGATTCCCGCCTCACCCTTTGCGCCACATCGTCCGCATCGTCCATGGCGGCGGTAAACGTCTTCGCGCGCACGACGACGTTGACGAGCGAGACGAGCGGCGGATAGCGCATCCGTTTCCGGAACTCGATTTCGTGTTCGTAGAACGCGGCGTAGTCCTGGCGGCACGCGAGCTGGATGCTGTAGTGGTCGGGATAGAGCGTCTGGACGAACGCTTCGCCGGCCTGCTCGCCGCGGCCGGCGCGGCCGGCCACCTGGGTCAACAGCTGGAAGGTGCGCTCGGAGGCGCGGAAATCGGCGACGCCGAGGCCCACGTCGGCCGAGATGACGCCGACGAGCGTCACGCGCGGGAAGTCGTGACCTTTCGCGATCATCTGCGTGCCGACCAGCACGTCGATGTCGCCGGCGCCGAATCGCGCGAGCAGCGCGTCGAGCGCGCCCTTGCGGCGAATCGCGTCGCGATCGAGGCGGGCGACGCGCGCGGCGGAAAACAGCCGCTTCACCTCGGCCTCGACGCGCTCGGTGCCGAAGCCGGCCTGCTCGAGGTACGGCCCGGCGCAGAGCGGGCACGCCGTCGGGACGCGCGCCGTGTAGTTGCAGTAGTGGCAGCGGGCGCGGCGGGCGTGCCCCTCGCCGTGAATCACGAGCGACACACTGCAGTTCGGGCAGTCGAGCGTGCCGGCGCACTGGCGGCAGAACACGGCGGTCGCAAAGCCGCGGCGGTTGAGGAGAATCAGCGACTGCTCGCGCCGGGCGAGGCGCGCTCCGACGGCGTCGCGCAGCGCCCGGCTGAGGATCGCGTCGGGTCCTTCCACCGCGTACTCTTCGCGCATGTCGACGACGGTGACCGCTGCGAGCGGCCGATCGAGGACGCGCCGCGCGAGGACGATCCGCTCGTACCGGCCGCTCGTCGCGTTGGCGTAGGTCTCCATCGACGGCGTCGCCGACCCGAGGACGACGAGCGCTTTGGCGCGCTGCGCGCGCACGATGGCGACGTCGCGTCCGTTGTAGCGCGGCGCCTCCTCCTGCTTGTACGACGCGTCGTGCTCTTCGTCGACGACGATCAGGCCGACGTTCTCCAGGGGCGCGAACACCGCCGATCGCGTGCCGACGACGACGTCGACGTCGCCGCGGCGGATGCGCTGCCACTGGTCGTGGCGCTCGCCGTCGGACAGGGCGCTGTGCTGGATGGCGACGCGGTCGCCGAAGGCGTCGCGGAACTGGGCGGCGACGGCGGGGGTCAGGGCGATTTCGGGGACGAGCATCAGGACGCGGCGGCCGGCGTCGCGGACGGCGGCGGCGAGGCGGAGGTAGATCTCGGTCTTGCCGCTGCCGGTGACGCCGTGGAGCAGCGCGACGGCGAACTCCGCGGTCCGCGCGAGGGTGTGGAGGCGGGCGAGGGCGGTGGTCTGCTCGAGGGTCAGCGGTCTGGGGACGGAGTGGGGACGGAGTGGGGACGGAGTCAACTCCGTCCCCACTCCGTCCCCGATTCGTCCCCATGGATCGCGGTCGACGCGGTCCTGACGCAAACTGACATATCCGCGTCGAACGAGGCGGGAAACGACGTCGGGAGCGATGCCGCGGGTGGCAAGAATTGCCGTGCCGATCCCCTCCGGCGACCCCGACAGCAGTTCGAGCGCCTCGCGCTGCCTGGCGGTGACCTCGCCGGCCGCCAGCGCCTCGCTCCCCGCCGCCGTCATTCCCGCCACGCGCACCGTCTTGTGCGCATCCGCCCGTGCCCCACGCGCCATCGGCGGCAGCAGCGCCGGAATCGCATCGCCGACGCCGCACGCGTAGTACTCCGCCGTCCACCGCGCCAGCGCCACGACGTCGGCGGGCACGAACGACTCGCGATCCAGCAGCCGCGCGATCGGCTTGACGCTGCGCGCCTCGTCCCGCACCCCCGCGTCGACGACGATGCCGGTGACCACGCGCGTGCCGAGCGGCACGACGACGCGCGCGCCGACCGGCGGCGGCGGCATGTCGGCCGGAACGGCGTACGTGAGGAGATCGAGCGAGGGAACCGGAACGGCGACGTGAATCAGCACGTCATCAGACTTCGACGTCAGCCTTCGGCTTCGGACTTCAGGAGCGTGAGGACCAGTTTCATGTCTGCCCACACGTCCCGCTTCGACGAGGGGTTGCGCAGCAGATACGCGGGATGGAACGTCGGCACCAGCTTCGCGCCGCGGTAGTCGTACACGCGCCCGCGCAGCCGCGAGATCGGATCCAGCGTCCGCAACAGCGCGCGCGCCGCAAACGTCCCGAGCGCGACGATCACCTTCGGCTTGATGACGTCGATCTGGCGGAACAGAAACGGCTCGCACGTCTCGACCTCGTCCTGCTCCGGATTGCGGTTCCCCGGCGGCCGGCACTTGATGACGTTGGCGATGTAGACCTCCGCCCGCGGCATCTTCAGCCCTTTTTCGATGATGTCGGTGAGGAGCTGGCCGGCGCGGCCGACGAACGGGATCCCCTGCACGTCTTCGTCGGCGCCCGGCGCTTCCCCGACGAACATCAGATCGGCGTTCGGGTTCCCGACGCCGAAGACGACCTGCCTGCGCCCGAGGCCGTGCAGCTTGCACCGCGTGCAGTCCCCGATGTCGGTGCGGATCGCCACGAGCGCCTCGTCCTGTGACGAGAAGAATTGAGCCGCCGCGGTCGCGTCCGCCGGCTGCGGCGCCGCAGCGGGACCTACCGCCTCGACACGCGCGGCCTCGCCGCTTCGCCGGCGCCACGCGGGATCGCGGCTGACGCCGTCGATGCCGAGCTCAGCCGCGAACTTCAGATGGTCGATCAGCTGATCGCGGCTCACGGAGGAGGGCTTCCACGCGGTCCAGGATTTCGGCGGCGACGCGCGACTTCGGCTGCAGCGGCAGCGTGTCGGCGCCGGCGGGACCGACGATCGTCACCGCGTTGGTGTCGACGTCGAACCCCGAGTCGGTTCGCGAGACGTCGTTCGCCACGATGAAGTCGACGTGCTTCCGCGCGCGCTTCTCGCTCGCGCGCGTGACGACGTTCTCGGTCTCGGCGGCGAAGCCGACCAGCACCGGCCCGCGCGCCGACGACAGCCGCCGCAGCCCGAGGTCGGCCAGGATGTCGATCGTCTTCTCGAGCACGATCGTCAGCGTCTCGCCGTCCTTCTGCACCTTCTGATTGGCGCGGTGCGTCGGCGTATAGTCGGCCACGGCCGCGGCCATGACGATCACGTGCTGATCGCAGGCGCGCGACATCACGGCCTGGTGCATCTCGGCGGCGGTGCGCACATGCACGATCTCTTTCACTGCCGGCGGATCCAGGCGGCTGGGTCCCATCACGAGCGTGACCTCGGCGCCGCGGCGCGCCGCTTCGGCCGCCACCGCGCAGCCCATCTTCCCGCTCGAGCGGTTGCCGACGAAGCGCACCGGATCGAAATCCTCGTAGGTCGGCCCGGCCGTGACCATCACGCGCTTGCCGCGCAGCGCGCCCTCGCCCTTCGCGTCCGCTCCCGCCGACCCCGCCGCCGCCGACGCGTCGGGCCGCAGGATGGCCTCCGCCGCGGCGACGATCTCGTCCGGCTCCGCGAGGCGCCCTTTGCCGATCCAGCCGCAGGCCAGATAGCCCTCGCCCGGCTCGACGAAGCGCACGCCGTGCGCCACGAGCGCGTCGAGGTTCCTGCGGACGGCCGGGTGCGCGAACATGTTGACGTTCATCGAGGGCGCGAGCAGCACCGGCGCCCGCGTCGCGGTGTACATCGTGGACAGGAAGTCGTCGGCGATGCCGTTGGCGAACTTGCCGATGATGTTCGCGGTGGCCGGCGCGACGAGCAGCAGATCGATCGTCGACGCCAGCGACACGTGCTCGATCTCGGCGTTCGCGCCGGGCGCGAACTGATCGAGGACGACCGGCCGCCGCGTGATCGCTTCGAAGGTGAGCGGGCCGACGAACTTCGTCGCGGCGCGCGTCATCATCGCGACCACGTCGTGGCCGCGCTTCTGCAATCCGCGCGCGACTTCGACCGCCTTGTAGGCGCCGATGCCGCCGCTCACGCCGAGGCCGACGAGCGCCATGGCGAATCGGGGAACGGGCAATCGGGGATCTGGTAACGGGAATGACCAGACGCCCCGACTACTCGGTGACCCGGGTCTCCCCCTCGATCTTCTCGACGGCGCGCGTCAGCACTTCCTGCTTCGCCACCGTCGTCTTCTTGTGCAGGCCGACCTCGACGCGCGGCACCGAGCCGGCGAGCAGCTGTCGCGCGCGCGCGCCAGCCGTGACGACGAATTCGAAGCGGTTGGTGACCTTGGGCTGTTCGCTCATGCAAATGTCCTGACGATCAGATCGGCCTCGGGCCGCATGCGGCCGAGGCGGGCGCGTTCCGCGATGACGATGCTGCGCAGCCGGTCGACGGCGGCCGTCAGCTCGTCGTTGACGACGACGTACTCGTATTCGGTGAACGACGCGACCTCGTCGCGCGCGACCTGCAGCCGCCGCTGGATCGCCGCGTCGGCGTCCTTGCTGCGCCCCCGCAGCCGCTGCTCGAGGATGGCGAACGACGGCGGCATCACGAACACCGTCGTCGTGGCGATCCCGCGCTGCCGCACCTTCCGCGCGCCCTGCACGTCGATGACGAGGACGACGTCCCACCCCTCCCGGAGGAGCGTCTCGGTGTCCGACGCGCAGGTGCCGTACAGGTTCCCGAACACCTCCGCCCACTCGAGAAAGTCGCCCGCGGCGATCATCGTCTTGAAGCGGGCGCGGCTCACGAAATTATAGTCCACGCCGTCGGTCTCGCCCTCGCGCGCCGGCCGCGACGTGTAGGAGCGTGACATTTTGAGCTGCGGCACCTGCTCGACGAGCCGCTCGACGAGGGTGGTCTTGCCGGCGCCGGACGGCGCGGACACGATGAACAGGAGCCCGCGGGACCGCTCGTTATTCAACGTTCTGCACCTGCTCGCGCATCTTCTCCAGCTCCGCCTTCGCCGCGATGATCAGCTCGGAGACGCGAAGACCGTCGGCCTTCGAGCCCATCGTGTTCACCTCGCGGTTCATTTCCTGGAGCAGGAAATCGAGCTTGCGGCCGCACGGTTCGGGGCTGTCGGCCAGCGTCACCCAGTGCGACACGTGGCCGCGGAAGCGTGCGAGCTCCTCGCTGATGTCGGAGCGTGCCGCGATCCGGACGATCTCCTGCGCGACCGCGTTCTCGTCGGCCTGCAGCTCGGCGCGCAGCTCCCGGACGCGCTCGCGCAGCCGCTCCTCGAGCGCGACACGCCCGTCGTCGGCCGCCACGGCGATGCGCTCGACGAGATCGGCGACGAGCTGGCGGCGCTGATCGAGGTCGGCGCGCAGGTGATCGCCTTCGCGCGCGCGCATCACGTCGAGATCGCGCAGCGCCTGCTCGGCCACGGCCCGCGCCTGATCCGCGATCGCCCGCTGCGCCGCCTCGTCGTCGTCCGGCTGGCGGTCCTTGATGGTGATCGCCTGCGGCATGCGCAGCAGGTCGCCGGGCGTCAGCGCGCCGGCGACGAGGCCGCGGGCGCGCGCCTGCTCCAGCGCCGTCTCGAGGGCACGGCCGAACTCCGCGTTGAACTCGACGTCGACGCCCGGCACCTGCCGAAACTGCAGCGACACGCCGAGCTCGACGCGGCCGCGCGCGACGTACCGGCCGACCAGCGTCCGCACCTCGGGTTCGATCGCGGCGAGCGACTGCGGCACCCGCAGCTGCAGATCGAGGTAGCGGTGGTTCAGGGCGCGAATCGTCACGGTGACGGTCGCGCGCTCGTCCTCGCGCGCCACCGACGCGAATCCGGTCATCGATTTGATCACGACGGCACCATGCGGCGCTCGGCCTTGCGGCCCTCGAGCAGCTGCAACTGGTAGAGCGCCGCGTACACGCCCTCGGGACGCGCGAGCAGCTCGTCGTGGCGGCCCACTTCCACGATGCGCCCGCGCTCGAGCACGACGATCGCATCGGCGCGCCGAATCGTGGAGAGCCGGTGGGCGATCACGAACGACGTGCGGTTCATCATCAGGTTCGTCAGCGCCTCCTGCACGAGCAGCTCCGATTCGGTGTCGAGGGCCGACGTCGCTTCGTCGAGCACCAGAATCGGCGCGTTCTTCAAGAGCGCGCGCGCGATCGCGATCCGCTGGCGCTGGCCGCCCGACAGGCGCTGGCCGCGCTCGCCGATCATCGCGTCGTATCCGCCGTCGAGCGCGGCGATGAAGTCGTGCGCGTTCGCCGCGCGCGCCGCCGCTTCGATCTCGGCCGCGCTCGCGCCGGTGGTGCCGTACGCGATGTTGCGCGCCACGCTGTCGTCGAAGAGCACCGTGTCCTGCGTGACGATCCCGATCTGCCCGCGCAGCGACCGCAGCGACACGTCGCGGATGTCGACGCCGTCCACCAGGATGGCGCCGCCGGTGACGTCGTAGAACCGCGGCAGCAGGTTGACGAGCGTCGTCTTGCCCGCTCCGCTTCGGCCGACGATCGCGATCATCTGGCCCGCGCGGACCGTCAGCGACAGGCTGCGCAGGATCCGGGTGTTGCTGTCGTCGTATTTGAAGCTGACGTCGCGGAACTCGATCCGGTCGCGGAACGGCGCCAGCGCCGGCGCGTTGGGCCGCTCGACGACCTCGGAGGCGGTGTCGAGCATCTCGAAGATCCGCTCCGCGGCGGCGATCGCCTGCTGCACGTTCGCGTTGACGCGGCTCAGCTTCTTCGCCGGCGCGTACATCAGCAGCAGCGTCGCCACGAACATGCCGAAATCGCCGACGGTGAGGCGTCCGAGCGCGATCTGACGGCTGCCGTACCACAGCGCGACGGCCATGCCGACGCCGCCGATCAGCTCCATCATCGGCGGCAGCGCCGAGAGCGCCGCCGTCACCTTCATGTTCGTGCGGAACAGCGAGTAGCTCGCCCTGTTGAACTTCTCGGCCTCGACGTCCTCGGTGCCGAACGCTTTGACGATGCGATGTCCGGTGAAGGCCTCGGTGCCCAGGTGCGACAGGTTCTCGAGCGCTTCCTGGCTGCGTCGTGTCGTGCGACGCACGCGCTGTCCGAGGCGCACCAGCGGATAGACGATCAGCGGCGCGCTGGTGAAGCAGACGAGCGTCAGCCGCGCGTCGTTGTAGACGAGAACCGCGCCGTACCCGACGAGCGACAGCGTTTCGCGCGCCAGATCGGCGGCCGTCTCCGAGACGACCTGCTGCACCTGCGCGACGTCGTTGTTGATGCGCGAGAGCAGCTTGCCGGTGGCGCCATGCGCGAAGAAGCTGGCCGACTGGCCGAGGATGTGCCGGAACAGGCGGTTGCGCACATCCATCACCGTCCGCTGGCCGACGTCGGCCATCAGGTACGACGAGACGTACGACCCGATGCCCTTCAGCAGGAACAGCACGATGACCGCCGAGGCCGTGAAGGCGAGATAGCGCTGGTCCGGCAGGACGTCGTTGATGGTGACCTTGATCAGGATCGGCAGGCCGGCCGAGCCGATGCCGTAGACGACCATGCCGACGACCGCCCAGTACATGCGGCTGCGGTACGGCCGCGCGTAGCCGAACAGCCGCTGGAGAGGCGGCTGGCTATCGATCGCCATACCCCTGCGGATGCGCGCGGTGCCAGTTCCAGGCCGTGCGGACGATCGTCTCGATGTCGGTGTACTTCGGCGTCCAGTGCAGCTCCGTCTTGGCCTTCTGTGGCGCGGCGAACAGCACGGCCGGATCGCCGGCGCGCCGCGGCCCCAGCGTCCACGGCACGGGCCGGCCGACCACCGTCGACACGGCGTCGATCACCTGCTTCACCGAATGCGGATGTCCCGTCCCGAGGTTGTACGCGCCCGATTTTCCGGCTTCGGCCAGCGCGTCGAGCGCGCGCACGTGCGCGTCGGCCAGATCGGTGACGTGGATGTAGTCGCGGAGGCACGTGCCGTCGGGCGTCGGGTAGTCGTCGCCGAACACCTGCAGCGCCGGACCGCCGTTCGCCGCCTCGATCGCGCGCGGGATCAGATGGATCTCCGGCGAATGATCCTCTCCGATTTCACCGTCGGGATCGGCGCCCGACGCGTTGAAGTAGCGCAGCGCCACCCAGTGGATGCCGTGCGCGCGCTCGAAATGCGGCAGCGCGCGCTCCACCGCCAGCTTCGACTCGCCGTACGCGTTGATCGGCTGCTGCGGGTGCGACTCGGTGATCGGCGTTTCGATCGGCTCGCCGTAAGTCGCGCACGTCGACGAGAAGACGAACTGCGTC